>CAWBAM010000046.1:0-12500 GCA_963786775.1 uncultured Pseudomonadota bacterium
GCGAAGCAGTTCGTGGATCTTCCCTCTGCGGTCATTCGTTAGCAAGAATTCATATCATCCTGGCACACGGCATCGCGATGGAATTCCTTGATCTAGTCAACCACCGCCGGTCCGTTCGGAGCTTCACCGGACAAGACGTCGAGCACGAAAAAATCGACCGCATCTTACAAGTCGCTCGCCTCGGCACCTTCGGCAGGCGGCCTCAAAGCCTACAAAATCATCACTGTTCGGGACAAGAAACGAAGCACGCGCTGAAGCCGAGGCAGCCCTCGGCCAGGAATCTGAGCTCAGGCTCCTTCGTTCTCGTGTTTCTCGCGGATGAGAATCTGAGCGCTTCCAAGTACGGCGTGCGCGGTGCCAAGCTCTTCTGTGTACAGGATGCGACCATCGCGGCAGCGTACGCGCAGCTTGCCGCCACCGACCAGGGGCTTGCTTCGTGCTGGGTCGGAGCATTCAGCGAGGAGTTGTCGCGCAGGCGGTTGGTACGCGCAGCCGCTTGCGACCTGTCGCTATGTTACCGATCGGCTATGCTGGCAGGGAAGTCGCCGGAGAGGGAGCTACCTGCAATACTGGCTGACGAATGCCGCTGCTGTTCAATCCCCTTCTCGTAAATGATCCGTTCGGTGACCCTGGCCTTCTGATCGATCTCACTTTCGAACGGCGCGCCCTTCTATTCGATCTCGGCGACCTGACGCCGCTGCCCCCGCGAAAATTGCTGCGCATTTCCGACGTGTTCGTCAGCCACAGGCATATGGATCATTTCGTCGGCTTCGATCACCTGCTCAGGTTCGTGCTCGGGCGCGATCAGATAATAAGCATCTACGGCTACAGCGGGCTTATCGACGCCGTCGCGCATAAGCTTTCCGCCTACCCATGGAACCTCATCAGAGGCTACTCCGGCAACCTGCGTATCAAAGTTCACGAGCTTGATAATAGCGAACGTCTGACAACGGCGGAGTTTGAAAGCTGGAGCGGATTTTCGCCGTGTCGACCGATTTGCCGTGAATGCCGCAACAATATCCTTCTTCAGGAACCGCGCTTTCGGATTCAAGCTGCTGTGCTTGACCACGGCATTCCCTCGCTCGCCTTCGCACTCGAGGAGACCATGCGGATCAACGTCTGGCGAAATAAAGTGGAGGACATCGGCTTGAAGATCGGGCCGTGGCTACGTGAATTGAAGGAGGCTGTTGCGCGCGGCGATCCCGATGAAACAATGATTTCGGTCGAATGGCGCGAGCCGAACGCCGCGGCGCCTCCTGCGCGTCCACTCGGCCAGCTCAAGCGTGACGTTCTGGAAGTCGCCCCTGGCCGGAAGATTGCCTACGTCGTGGATGCAGCGTTCACGCCACCGAACGCCGAGAAGATCGTGAGTCTCGCTCGCGATGCAGAGATTCTGTTCATCGAGACACCGTTTCTGCATGTTGATCGGGAGCATGCCAGGGCTCGGCATCACTTGACGGCGCGGCAGGCAGGCACCCTGGCTCGCCGAGCTGGCGTGAAGCGGATCGTGCCGCTTCATTACTCTCCCCGCTACAGCGGGCGAGGTCATGAGCTCGAGCACGAGGCTTTAGCAGCCTTTCATGGAACGGAATGAGCATGGCGCCCGCCAAAGATCGCGAACCGCTCATCATCGACGGCTCTCATGGAGAAGGGGGTGGTCAGATCCTCCGGACGTCGCTCTCTCTTTCAGCGATTCTCCAGCGGCCGATGGTCATTGAGCAAATTCGAGCGAGACGGCTGAAACCTGGCCTCGCCGCGCAGCATCTGACCGCAATCCTGGCGACACAGAAAATTTGCGCGGCAGAGGTCACCGGCGCAGCACTCCATTCGATGACTCTCTCGTTCCGGCCGACCTTGCCCCCGACGCCAGGTGAATACCGCTTCGATGTTGCCGAAGCGCGGGAGGGCGGCAGCGCCGGATCAGCCCCGCTCGTCCTGCAAACCGTGGCCATCCCGGCGGCATTCGCGACAGATGTAAGCCGATTTGCGATCCACGGTGGCACGCATGTGCCCTGGAGCCCGAATTTCAACTACATCGAGGACGTCTGGATTCCATTTCTGGCCCGAACCGGGATCGATGTGACCGTGCGGCTGACGAGACCGGGATTTTATCCGCTGGGCGGCGGCACTATCGACGCGGTTGTGAATGGCTTGGGAGAAGAAGCCCGCGGGGCACTGAACCCGCTCGGGATAACCCGGCCCGGCGCATTGACGGCAGTGCGCGGAACGGCGCTGGTTGCAAATCTACCGATCCACATACCTGAGCGAATGGCCTCGCGGGCTCGAGCCGCACTGTCGGGAATGGCACCGGTCGTCGACATCCAAGTCAGCCAGCTCAGCGCCGACTGCCCAGGAGCCCTGCTGTTCCTCGTTGCCGAGTTCGAGCACATCACCGTAGGCTTCACCTCGATGGGCCGGCGGGGACGATCTTCGGAAGCCGTGGCAGATGCCGCGGTCGCAGCTCTTGAAACCCACGTCCGCAGCGAAGCAGCCCTGGACGTGCACCTCGCAGATCAGGCATTGCTGCCCCTCGCCTTTGCCCGAGGCCCGTCCACCTTCACATGCCCTTCTGCGACAAGACACCTGCGCACGAATGCCTGGGTGATCGAGCAGTTCGGCATCGCCTCGTTTCGGATCGAGACGGATCCGGGCCGGCCGACACGGGTGACTGTGCTGCCGAACCTATAGCTAATTCAATGGGCCAAATCAGGCTCGCCTGACGTCCGCAGGATGATGTCGCGGCACCGGTCGCGCAAGCGTGCGGCTGCACCGAAATCGGAGCCGTCCGCCCGGATGGGATCTGCGATGTGTACGGAAATCTCGCCGCGCCGGGGAAGCCACTGATCGCTGCGCAAGACCATGCGCGTGCCCCGGATCGTGACAGGAATCACCGGAATCTGCGCCTTCGTGGCAACGAGGAAGGCTCCGAGGCGAAACGGGAGCAGGCCAGGCATACGCGAGAACGTTCCCTCAGGCATGGTCACGAGCGTCGCGCCTTCGCGAGCCGCGTCCAGGATGGTCTCCGTATCCTTGGCGCCTTCTCTCGGATCGAGGCGGTGGACAAAGATGGTGCCGAGCCGCTTCAGAAATGGACCTGCGATGAGCTGATGCTCAAGCTCTTGCTTCGCGATGAACGTCAGCTCTCTATCCAGGGCTGCCGATAAAACGAGGCCGTCGAGATAGCTGGTGTGATTGGAAACGATCATGACAGCGCCGGAGGGCAGCGCCGCACCTTCGATCCGGAGCGGAATTCTTGTCAGCCGCAGCACTAGTCGGGCTGCTCCTCTCGTCACCACATGCCGCCACCGCCTTTTCGGCAGCAGCAGAACCAACGGCCACAGCACCACACCGATTGCGCCCAGCACGACCCACCAATAAGCCCCGTAGCCAAGCTCCGCTGCTCTCCGCGCTGTCCGCCGGAGCCGATGACCTCCGCTAGAGAGTGTTAATCGCAAGATTTGCAGCCACACGGCGCGACCGGGCTGGCTTAAATCGCCACTCTCGTAGAGCTCGCGCGCTGCTGTTCGACGAACCTTGCCGCTCGGCGTTTTCGGCACGGTGCGCGGGGGCACCAGAACAACGTCATCGGGCGGCAGGCCGATCACAGCGACAGCAGCCTCGGTAATCTGCTCCCTCAGCTGCCCCTTCTCGTCCTGTGTCACGGCCGACGTTTCTGCCATGACGACGAGGCGATCGGTTCCCAGGCGCTCATCTCGACTCGAGAATGCCGCCACGCCACCTTCGTGAATGCCGTCGATTTTTCCGACAGCCTCTTCGAGCTCGTGCGGATAGACGTTGCGCCCGGCGCGGATGATGACGTCCTTGACGCGACCAGTTAGGTAAAGATCACCGTTGGCGATGTACGCTAGATCGCCTGTATCGAGCCACGGCCCGTCGAAAAGCTCACGCGTCTTGTCCGGATTACGAAAATAGCCCGTAGTGGCAGACGGCCCCTGGAATTCGAGCCGGCCTTGCCGCCGGTCCGGTAATTCGTGGCCGTGCTCGTCGACCACCCGGATTTGATGCCCCGGAAGCGGATAGCCACACGCCACGAATTCCAGCGCATTCTCGTCATCCGGTGCGGCAGGAGTTGCCCGTCCATATCGAGTTAGCTCCGATCGGTCGACACGATCGACGACCGGCTGTCGGCCTAACGGGGGAAAGGCAAGCCCGACGCAGCATTCGGCAAGCCCATAGCCCGGTGACATCGCCTCGGGCCGAAATCCGTAAAGGCGGAACCGGTCTGTGAATTGGGCGATCGTGCTGGGGCTCACTGGCTCCGACCCATTGACGGCCACCCTCAGTGAGCTGAGGTCGAGACCTACGATGTCCTCATCCCGCACGCTTTTCAGACATTGCTCATAGGCGAAATTTGGAGCCGCCGTAATCGTCGCCCGATGGCGATGAATGCTCCAGAGCCAGCGCGCCGGGTTTGCCAGGAAAACGAGCGGCGGCATCACCGCCGAAAGCGCTCCGTAATAGAGGCAGCTGAGCCAAGCCCCGATTAGGCCCATATCATGATAAAGCGGAAGCCAGCTCGCGAATACATCGCGGGAGCTCGCCTGCATCGCTTTTCCCATCGCTCTGATATTTGCGAGCAGGTTGGCGTGCGTCAGCACAACTCCTTTTGGGTCACCGGTGCTCCCTGACGTATATTGGATAAGCGCCACTGTGCTGGGTGACGCCGGAGTGTACCGCGCTAGAGCTTGCAATCGGCTTAGCTCGTCCACGGTTGCGAGGCCGCGGAGGTCCGCCACCAATCCTTGCAACAAAACGCCCATAGGACGGACCAGATCATCCGCAATCAAGAAGCTCGCTTGTGCATTCCGCAGAATCCCGCCCTGACGCCGCAAGTGCTCCTCGAGCTGGCTTCGCCGAAATGGCGGATAAATCGGCACGGGAATGGCACCCGCTATCAGCACTGCATAAAACGCAACGAAAAAATCGCGACCCGTCGGCAACATAATCGCGACGCGCTCGCCCGAACGGATACCGCGATCGATTAGTCCTGTGGCGCACACCCGCGCGCGATGATCAAGATCACCATATGTGATCGTCGCTTCCTGCTCGTCGCTCATCCAGAGTGCAATTTGCGGCCGATCCGGATGAGCTTCCACGTGAGCAGCCAGAGCCTCCAATAGAGTACCTGCTTGCTCAGGCTCTTCGGATGTCGTCAATGCCAGTGAAACCGGCTTGAGCCGGGTGGCCGTCCTAGTCTCCGCGTGCTCTGCTCCTAAGAGTGCTTGCAAGAGATCCGCAGGAGTTTCGGCATCTCCGATCAGCTGCTCCGAAAGCTGGACGTCGAAACCGCGCTCGACCCGCTGCACCACCTCGGCCCTACCGAGGCTATCGAGCCCCAGATCTCGGTCGAGATCACTATTCAGGGTGACTTCACGCACCAACCGCTTGCGAGGCTGCAATTCAATCGCAACATCTCGGACGATCGTCAGCAGGCGAGCCACTGTTTCCTCGGTGTCCGACGGCCCGCGCCCCTTCCGGTCGCCTCTGATCTCCGATTCCCGCTCGGCCATAAGCAAGCTCTCGCCGCCGCAAAATTAACCTAATCAATGGTCCGTCGAATAACAGGACAGCTTGGCGGTGTATGAGCGCTGTATCGGCACCTGCGGAGTGTTCGCCATGACCATGTTGAAAGTCATCGAGGTCCTCGCCGAATCCGAAAGCAGCTGGGAAGATGCCGCGCAGCAGGCTGTCACCAATGCTTCGAAAACGCTCCGGAACATAAAATCGATTTATCTGAAAAATATCGAAGCGACCGTCGATAACGGCAAAATCACCAAGTACCGAATAAACGCGAAGATCTCATTCGTCCTCGAGTGAGCGTGCTGCGCCCGCACGTCAGTGTCGCGCGGCGCAGCTCCTCGCGGGACCAGACTGGAGTGACGAGCGCACCCGGCGCCAATTCTCTTGCATTTCGATAACGCTCGACGCCGCGGATGGTCTATAGATTGAGAGGATGTCAGCTATGGTGGATGACGCCAAGCTTGGAAGGCCGGTGCCTGTAGCGGCGGTCGCCAAGCACCGGCACGCCACACCAAGGTTCTAGGCAAACGAGCTGCGGGCGTTCAGGCCTAGTTATCGAAATCAGCCCCGCACCGCCGCCAAAGTCGAGCTGATCGCGTCGGCCAAGCTCTTGCGTTCAGCAGGTGAGAGGAATTCGCCGATCGAAACACTTCGACCGCTTTCGGTCAGCATCAACCGGTTCGCCACGTCCCAATCATCTCTCAAAACGAGGCGAACCCAGCGAGTGGAGAATTCTGTCGTTCTGCACCGCCCTTTGCGATCGACTCGTTCGACGCGGACGAGCCTGGGCCCAATCTCGACCCGTTCAGCAATCCGGGCGGCTCTCATGTTACTCAAGAATGCAGCCAACACTGCCGCGAACGTCAGCAGGCATCCAAGAACGATCGGCCAAAACGCTTCGGGTGGGCTGCGCAGCGCGACGTGCACCAAGCCCAAGGCGATGATGCCGAGCAAGAGTTTCAGGCCGCCCGCCCCTAAGGAGCGGTGCGGCCAAATGGTGAAGCAGTGCAGGGGTGCCTCGAGGTTGTCTGTCTCGTGCACCGCAGCCCTCAATGCTTGTCGCCCCTGATCCGCGGCAGCGTTTCGAAGCAGTGGAATGGTGGTGGCGATGACAGTGTCCATTCGAGCGTCGTGGCGCCTTCGCCCCATGGATTCCCCTCCGCCTGACGCTTTTTCGCAAAAGCCATGGCGATGCCGACGAAGAAGACCAGGACACCCATGGCTGATATGTAGGAGCCGATAGACGAAAGCTGGTTCCACGTGGCGAAGGCGTCTGGATAATCCGCGTAGCGCCGCGGCATGCCCGAAAGGCCCAGGAAATGCTGCGGGAAAAACGTCAGGTTGACGCCGATGAACGTCAGCCAGAAATGCAGCTTGCCCATGAACTCCGAATACATGTAGCCGCTCATTTTCGGGAACCAGTAGTACCAGCCCGCGAATAGTGTGAAGAGCGCGCCGAGCGACATCGTGTAGTGGAAGTGCGCCACCACGTAGTAGGTGTCGTGGAGAGCGCGATCCACACCGGCATTGGCCAGCATGACGCCGGTGACGCCGCCGATGGTGAACAGGAAAATAAAGCCGAGCGCGAACAGCATCGGCACCGTAAAGCGGATGGAGCCGCCCCACATGGTTGCGATCCAGGAGAAGATCTTAACCCCGGTCGGCACCGCGATTACCATGGTCGCGAACACGAAGTAGGCCTGCGTGTCGACCGAGATGCCCGCCGTATACATATGGTGGGCCCAGACGATGAAACCGACGAGGCCAATAGCCACCATGGCGTAGGCCATGCCGAGATAACCGAAGATCGGCTTCCGCGAGAACGTCGCGATGACGTGGCTCACGACGCCGAAGCCCGGCAGGATAATGATGTAGACCTCCGGGTGCCCGAAAAACCAGAACAGATGCTGATAGAGCAGCGGATCACCACCACCAGCCGCCGTAAAGAACGTCGTCCCGAAATTGCGGTCAGTCAGCAGCATCGTAATGGCGCCTGCCAGAACCGGCAAAGAGAGCAGCAGCAAGAATGCCGTCACCAGGATCGACCAGCAGAACAGCGGCATCTTGTGCAATGTCATGCCAGGCGCCCGCATATTGAAAATCGTGGTGACGAAGTTGATCGAACTCAGGATCGACGAAGCGCCGGCGAGGTGCAGGGAGAGGATCGCGAAGTCGACCGCCGGACCCGGGTGCCCCGAGGTCGCCAGGGGCGCGTAAGCAGTCCAGCCGATTCCGGCGCCGCACCCCGAAAGATCCCGCGTCGCAGAATCCAGGCTGATGACGCACGGGCCCGAGCCCTCGACAAACAGCGAAATGATGAGCAGTGAAAAGGCTGCGGGCAGGAGCCAAAACGAAATGTTGTTCATGCGCGGGAAAGCCATGTCGGGTGCACCGATCATGAGCGGCACGAACCAGTTCCCAAACCCGCCGAACAGGGAAGGCATGATCATGAAGAAGACCATGATCAGGCCATGTCCAGTCGTGAACACGTTGAACATGTGGGGGTTGGCGAAGTACTGAAGCCCCGGCTCCTGCAGCTCCAGCCGGATTCCGATGGACAACAGCCCACCCACGATTCCGCCGATCATGGAGAAGATCAGGTACAGCGTACCGATGTCCTTGTGGTTCGTGGAAAGAAGCCAGCGTCGCCAGCCGTGCGGATGATCTGAACTATGGATGGCTGCAGCCGTCGCCATCTCGGCACCTCTCGTCGCAGTTTCGTTGGGCTCCAGTTCGGGAGTCAGCGGCCAACAGTGCGACAGGAGAGTCGTTTTCGCTTGATCTAGATCAGATCTTCTTGCGGCGAAATATGCTGCACTCGCGCCCGCATGTCGGGTGCGCTGGATGCCTCGCAACGCTTGTTGGAAATGCCCTATTCGCGACGTGGCGCTCTGCCGGGCGCTACCGGAGTCGGCGCTGGTTCAGCTCAGCCGAATGACATGGCATCGCTCCGTGCGCGCCGGCGGTCGGATCTTCGGTCCCGGTGAGGAGCCGCTCCTCGTCGCCAACATCGTATCCGGTGTCGTGCGGCTTTCGCGATCGCTGGGCGACGGTCGAACGCAGATCGTGGGCCTTCAATTCGCTCCCGAGTTCATAGGCCGTCCCTTTGCCGAGAACGGAAATATCCTCGCCGAGGCGGCAACAGATGTGGAGCTGTGCTGCTTCTCGAAGCCGCAATTCGAGGCACTTCTGCAGGCACATAATGGCTTGCACGAGCTGCTGACGCAGCGCATGATTCACGATCTCGATCAAGCCCGTGAATGGATGTTGCTCCTCGGCCGCAAGACCGCGTTGGAACGGGTCGCGACCCTCTTGTTGCTCTGCGCGGAGCGCATGGGCGTGCAGAGCGATTCGGGCAAATCAGACGAGAACTGCTTGAGCTTCCAGTTGCCGCTTTCGCGGACGGAAATGGCCGAGTTTCTCGGTTTGACTTTGGAAACGGTCAGCCGAATGCTTCGCAGGCTGGCGGAAGCCGGCATCATCGCTATTGGGCGCGGCCGGGGCGTCACTATCCGCGATGGCGTCAAATTGCGAATGATGGCGGAAATGATTCTGTGATGAGAGTACCGTTCCGCTCGCCAAAATTCACGAGCGTCGCTGAATTCCGCTGGTTAGAAGTTAGAAATAAGAAAGAAGCCGTCAGTTCCGCCAGCATCGCAATCAGAAGCGATTGACAGGCAGTTTCAGATAGTGGTGGCCATCATTCTCTGGTGGTGGAAGCCTGCCGCCGCGAAGGTTGACCTGTAACGCAGCAAGCATTCGGTCCGGAAGGGAAAGGGTGGCGTCCCGCTTATTCCGTCGCTCGATCCAATCTTCGCGTCGGGTGCCGTGCTTGACGTGAATGTTCGACGCCTTTTGCTCAGCCACCGTGGCTTCCCACTTCGGCTCATTGCGCTCCGCCGTGCCATAGTCGTGGCCAACGAAGAGGCGCGTTTCAGGTGGCAGGGAGAGGATCTTCTCGATCGAATCCCAAAGAACCCCAGCGTCGCCCCCTGGGAAATCAGCGCGCGAGGTGCCGGCGTCGGGATACATAAGTGTGTCGTGCACGAATGCTGCGTCACCGACTACGAAGGTGATCGAGGCCAGCGTATGCCCCGGTGAAAGCATCACTCGCGCCTCGAGGTTTCCAATATTGAAGGTCTCGCCATCCTTGAACAGGCGGTCGAAATCGCGTTCCGGATCGAAGGCATCCGGAAGGTTGTAGATTTCGCTCCAGAGTTTGGCGATCTCCTTCACCTTCTCCCCGATTGCGTTCGGGGCACCGGTCCTCTCCTTGAGCTGTGCAGAGGCCATAAAGTGATCGGCGTGCGGATGGGTGTCGAGAACCCATTCGACGGAAAGGCCCTCCTTCTTTACGAGATCAAGAACCTGCTCCATCGAGCCAGTATCGGTCTTGTAGTTTTTTGGGTTAAAGTTCCAGACTACGTCGATCAAAGCCGCCTTCTTGGTCGCCGGATCGGCGCAAACGTACTGGATGGAGCCGGTATCGGGTTCATAAACGCCCCATACGTCGGGGCTACCGGGCCCTCGTGATGGCGAATGACGGACGACGCGGTCTTTGAGGGTGTTGGTCATTCCAAGTTTCCTTCGATTTGTATCGAGCGGTCCTCTAGCTCGCACGAGCCATACTAGACCCGCAACAGCGCCGCTTTGACTGCAGGCCGGAAGAGATAGAGCCGCCGGATCACCCGTTGTTCCGCGGAATATATTAGATATTGCTAATTTAGTCAATACTAATGGAAGAGGCGGATCGGCCCGGATTTCTACGACCGAGGGTCGGATTAGCCGTCAAACGTGTTTGACCGGGGTCGCTGATGACAAGCGCTGATGCCGGAAGCAGGTCCTAGGACTTGGTTAGAAACCAAGAAGAAAGTTAAGCTGATGGGGGGGAGGACGCCAGAAAGTGGCAGTAGCTCTTGATCCGAAGGACTAGCCCGAAACCGCCTGAGGCCAGCAGATCAGAGTTAGTTGGCTGGGGGACTAGGATTCGAACCTAGACTAACGGAGTCAGAGTCCGCTGTTCTACCATTAAACTATCCCCCAGTCCGGGGCTGGCCTTGGCAGGTCGCCAGGAGCCGTGAGGAGATGGCCGTATAACAGCTTACCATCCGAACTGCAAGGCGGGCGCAGCCGACGGCAGTCCTGCACCCTCTTTCCAATCCTTCGGAGTCGACATGGTTCAACCCCGTTCCGATTTCCAAGGTACGAACTGTCGCATCCTCGCACTTGCCAATGAGGCATGTGCGTCGACTGAACGGAGGCCGCCAGCGAGATGGTTTGTCAGGAGTTATGATCTGCTCCGGGCAGCAGGAAACCGGACCGACGGCCTGTAGATGCTTGGAAGATCATCTGGTTAGCCCGGTTCGCGTCTCTTCCTTCCAGAAGTACACGCCCGTCAGGGCCTGTCATCGATCCGATCCAGGGTGAACTCCAACTGAGATCGTGTCGCTGGCTCCGCGTCGCCTGTCATCCAGAGTGGAGCGCGGGCGCGGAACTCGGCAATGTTCTGCTGCACGACCTGATGCAGCGATCCTGTGCGCGCGAACACGGCGCGCTGGCGCATCGAACTGTTGCCTTCGGCCAAGATCTGTCGAAGGGTGGCGATGTAGGACTCATATCCAAGCGCCGCCACATTGCCGGCGATTCGCTCGCACCAATCGAGGACGTCGTCACGCAGTGGCTTTACGCTGCCATCAAGGTTGGTGACGAGCTTGGCATCGAGCCCAAAGCGCATAGCTCGCCACTTATTCTCGCGCGCCAGCCATCGCGGAGGTGGCGGCACCTTTTCCAACCAGCTCGCGTGGTCGCGGAACCAATGCGCCAGTGCGTGGACAAAGGCCACCACGGCCAGAGTTTCGGACAGGCTCGCCAAGCCCATCGCAGATCCGTATCTCCAGAGTACCCAGCGCCGGACTTGGCCGCAGGTCCCACCAGAGATCCTTCAGAGACTGGATTGCGTTGCAAGCCTTAAGCGTGCTGCACAGCTGCCCGAATTCCTGCCAGGAATGCACGACGTAGGGCTGCCCTGCCGTCGGCAGCGCTTCGTATGTGGTGGGACGGCACGAAGCGAGCCCGGTGTCCTCACCTTGCCAAAACGGCGAGCTGGCCGACAGTGCGAGCAAGTGAGGCAGGAAGTGCAGAAAGAAATTGTTGAACCGGATGCACTCATCGCCGCTGCTCATCCCGAGATGCACGTGCATGCCATAAACGGTCATGCGCCGGGTCAACCATTGATTCCGGTCGATGAGCTCGTTGTACCGCGGTGTCGGCGTGATGATGCAGTCACTGTAGCGCGCAAATGGATGGCAGCCTGTGGCCGCGAAGGAAATCCCGAGCCTCTCGCCGATATCGTCGAGCCGGTCGATCACCTCCATCAGATCGCGCCCGATCTCATGAACATTGGAACATTTGCGGGAATTGATCTCGACTGTGCTGAGGTAGAACTCCTTCGTAACGCTTCTTAGATCCCCAGCGCAGGCCAGCACGTCCTCGACGCGCGGCGTGAGATTGAGCGACTAGAGTTCGATGAGCTGGAGTTCAATCTCCACTCCGAGGGTGAGCTGCCCACTCGACTTGAAGGTGATCAGGTCCTCGCAACCCGCGGTCGGACGCAGCGAAAGATGCTCGAGTATGCTTTCCAGCGGTGCCGTGCGCCGAGAATCCACCATGCGTGACGGTGCTCCAGGTCGACCGTGCCAAGGCGCGTGCGCCAGCTCGCGCGAGCGGACTTCATTTAAGATGTATACACGAGGCTATGCCTCGGGAAACTGCCTAACGAATGTGCGGCGACCGCTCAAGAAGCATCACTGGAGCTTGGCCGTGCCGATTACGCCTCGAAATTCGAAATTCGGCGCGTTCACGCTAAGTCATGAACTGGTTGGACAGTATAAATCAGAGTTCCGCCAATCCAAGTCGAGATGACCAGGATCTTGCCAAACAGCAAATAGCCTGAGCAAACC
>CAWBAM010000046.1:20000-321391 GCA_963786775.1 uncultured Pseudomonadota bacterium
GCGCGAGAGCCAATCGGATGTCTCGATCCGGGTCGTGGAGCTGCTCGGGGGAATTCTGCCGAGCGACGATGGCCAAGAGCTCGACGAGAGTGAAGTCGCAGAGCTGGTCGCCCGTGCCAGGGAGGAAGCGCAGAATTTGGCGATGCGTCCGAGCTTGCAGCCTGATGATCTCGCTCGTCCGCAAGAAGCTGATGTCGCGATCGGGGAAGACATTGGCGCAGATCTCACCTTGGATTCCGCGCCGCCCCCAAACACGACGGTTCTGTTCAAGTCGGTTGCAGATGCCGATGACGTAGAGGACGGCCTTGAGCCGAGCGAGGTCCGCGTGATCCGGGTCGCGCGCGGAGATAATCTTGCGCGAATTCTCCAACGGCTTGGCACCGAGCAATGGCAGGTGAACGCCATGCTGCAGGCCGCAAGGCCAACCTTCCCCGACAACGCACTGATGCCGGGACAGGAGGTGCACGTAACCTTGGTCCCGTCTCTGTCAGACCCGGATAATGTGGAGCCCGTTCGCCTCAGCATCTTCTCCGAAGCGCACGAGCACAAGGTGACGGTTGTCCGTAATGCTGCTGGCGAGTTCGTCGCAAGCTCCGAGCCCTACGACGATAAAGTGGCCCGCGTCACCTTGAAGGAAGGCGACACCTCGCACACGGCCAGTCTTTATGCGGCTATCTACCACGCGGCTCTGGCCGAGGGTGTTCCGCCCGACACGATCATGCAAATTCTCCGAATTCATGCATATGACACGGACTTCCGCCGGCGGGTGGGGCACGGCGATACGCTCGACTTCTTCTTCGACGTGAAGGAGGATGAAGGCCCGGACAGCACCCCCGGAGAGCTGCTGTACTCCGCTATCACCTCAGGTGGCGAGGCACGGCGGTTCTGGAGATTCCGCACGCCCGACGGGATCGTCGATTACTACGACGAGTATGGGAACAATTCGAAGCGGTTCCTGATGCGGAGGCCGGTCCGCGGTGAATCCGTCCGCCTAACGTCCGGCTTTGGCATGCGCATTCACCCCATCATCAACGCCCCGAAGATGCACACTGGCATCGATTGGGCGTCACCTGTCGGAACTCCGATCATGGCGGCTGGAAACGGCGTCGTCGAGGAGGCGCACAGAAAAGGCGGCTACGGAAACTACGTGCGCATCCGTCATGCCAACGGATACCAGACCACCTACGCGCACATGTCGCGGATTGCTCCCAACATCAAGCAGGGAGTCAAGGTAAAGCAGGGCCAAGTTATTGGTTATGTCGGCTGCACTGGTCTGTGCTCAGGTCCCCACCTGCATTACGAGGTCCTGGTCAACAACCGGTTCGTCGATCCCCTCAAAATCCAGGTTCCGCATGAGCGGCAACTCACCGGACGCCAACTCGCCGAGTACCAGAAGGAGCGCAGCCGTATCGACGAGCTGATGCGGCGCGCTCCGGTAATGACTGCGAGCCGCTGATACCGCGCCGATAATTTGATTCTAGCTTGAAGCAAAAAGGGGGCTGGCCAGCAGGTCAGCCCCCTTTCAGTGAGCTCCGTCAGGCCGCGGCTCGGACCGGCTCGCCGTTGACGACCAGGGCACCGTCGCGCACCGTGAGACGTACCGTCTGACCGTCCATGATGCGTCCGGCCAAGACCTGCTCAGCCAGTGGATCCTGCACGTACTTCTGGATCACGCGCTTCAGAGGCCGCGCGCCATAGGCAGGATCGTACCCGCGGTTAGCGAGCCACTGCCGTGCCTCCTCGTCCAGCTCGAGCTGGATCTGGCGCCCCCTGAGCAGCTTCTGCAAGCGACCGATCTGGATATCGACAATCGCCGCCATCTGCTCCCGCTTGAGCCGGTGGAACACGATGATCTCGTCAATTCTGTTCAGGAACTCGGGCCTGAACTTCGTCTTCACCTCGGCGAGTACGAACGACTTCGCTGTTTCGAAGTCTTCCTCGGTTTTTGCGGACACGAGGTACTCGGCACCGATGTTCGAGGTCATGATGATCAGCGTGTTCCGGAAGTCGACCGTGCGGCCCTGCCCGTCCGTCAGGCGTCCATCATCGAGCACCTGCAACAGCACGTTGAAGACGTCCGGGTGGGCTTTCTCGATCTCGTCGAACAGCACCACCTGGTAGGGCCGCCGCCGGACGGCCTCGGTCAGAGCGCCGCCTTCTTCATAGCCGACGTATCCGGGGGGAGCGCCGATGAGGCGAGCCACGGAGTGCTTCTCCATGTACTCGCTCATGTCGATGCGTACCATCGCCGACTCGTCGTCAAACAGGAATTCGGCGAGCGCCTTCGTCAGCTCCGTTTTACCGACGCCAGTGGGGCCGAGGAACATGAACGAGCCAATCGGCCGGTTCGGGTCCTGCAGCCCAGCCCGCGCACGGCGGACCGCCGTGGACACGGCCTCGACCGCCTCCTCCTGACCGACGACACGCTTAGAGAGCGCCTGCTCCATCTTGAGGAGCTTTTCGCGCTCGCCTTCCAGCATCTTATCGACGGGCACGCCGGTCCAACGCGAGACGACCTGGGCGATGTGGTTCGCAGTGACCGCCTCCTCCAGGAACTCGCCGTCGCCGCCCTTCGCCTCAAGCTCTGCCAATTCCTTCTCGAGCTTGGGGATAATGGCATAGGTCAGCTCGCCCGCACGCTGCCATTCCCCGCGCCGCTGAGCGTGCGCGAGCTCATTGCGGGCACGGTCGAGCTCCGACTTCAGCTGTGCTGCCCTGCCAAGCTTGTCCTTCTCCTGCTGCCAGCGGACCGTCAGCTCACGCGAGCGCTCCTCAAGCTCTGACAGCTCCGCCTCTAGCTTCTGCAGCCGGTCCTTGGAGGCCGCGTCAGTCTCCTTCTTAAGGGCCTCGGCCTCGATCTTCAGCCGTACGATCTCCCGATCGATGGAATCGAGTTCTTCCGGCTTCGAGTCCACCTGCATTCTGAGACGCGAGGCGGCCTCGTCGACGAGGTCGATCGCCTTGTCCGGCAAGAACCGGTCGGTGATGTAACGGTGCGACAGCGTCGCTGCGGCCACCAGCGCTGAGTCGGAAATGCGCACCTTGTGGTGCTGCTCGTAGCGCTCCTTTAGGCCGCGCAGAATCGAGATGGTGTCTTCCACCGACGGCTCGGAGACGAACAGCGGCTGGAAACGGCGGGCCAAAGCCGCGTCCTTCTCGATGTGTTTACGGTACTCGTCGAGCGTGGTCGCGCCGATGCAGTGCAGTTCACCACGGGCCAACGCCGGCTTTAGCAGGTTGGAGGCGTCCATCGCGCCTTCCGATTTGCCGGCCCCGACGATGGTGTGCAGCTCGTCAATGAACAGGATGATCCCGCCCTCGGCCGCCGTCACCTCCTGCAGCACCGCCTTGAGCCGCTCCTCGAACTCGCCACGGTATTTCGAGCCGGCGATCAGTGCGCCCATGTCGAGGGCAAGCAGCTTCTTGTCCTTGAGGCTTTCGGGGACGTCGCCTTTGACGATGCGCTGCGCGAGCCCTTCGGCGATGGCTGTCTTACCGACGCCCGGCTCGCCGATCAGCACGGGGTTATTTTTTGTCCGCCGGGACAGGATTTGCATCGTTCGGCGGATTTCCTCGTCGCGGCCGATAACCGGGTCAAGCTTACCCTCCGCGGCCGCCTCGGTCAGGTCGCGCGCATACCGCTTCAAGGCATCATAGGCCTGCTCGGCCGTAGCTGTGTCTGCAGTCCGGCCTTTGCGCAGCTCGTTGATCGCCTGATTGAGGTTCTGTGGAGTGACCCCGGCGTTTGCGAGGATCCGCCCGGCTTCGGTGTCGCGAGCAAGTGCGATCGCGAGAAGCAGTCGCTCGACAGTAACGAATTTGTCGCCAGCCTTGTCGGCGACCTGCTCGGCTTGATCGAAAACGCGGGCCAGTTCAGGTGTGAGGTAAAGCTGCCCCGCACCGCTGCCCGAAACCTTCGGCCTTTTCGCCAGTGCTTGCTCGACCGCCACGAGCGCTTGCCTGGATTGTCCGCCCGCCCGTTCAATCAGTCCGGCCGCCAAGCCCTCCTCGTCATCAAGGAGAACTTTGAGCAGGTGCTCGGGCGAGAACTGTTGATGGCCTTCCCGCAGAGCCAAAGTCTGGGCCGCCTGGACGAAGCCTTTGGCCCGGTCCGTATACCTATCGAAATTCATGTATTTCCCTCCTCAGCGCGTTCGTTCGCCCTGCTAGGCACGATCCGAACGCCAGTCCGTCAGGATTGGTGACGGGGTCAGCCGGGCCCGACAGGCACCCTCCGCCCCCCGTCGCGTGGAATATAGTGTGGCGACGGCGCGCCGGAAGGGCCAGGCTCATGCCAACTCTGCACAAAACGCAGGCGCAGAGCTTGCGGTCGATCAAGACCGGATTGATGCTATGGGCGGGGATATCGCCGGCGTGTAGCGATGATCAATCGCTATCTCGTGAACCCGAATCTCGTCTGCGCTGAACCGAGGTGGTGATTGAGGCGACACCTTCGCAATGACAGCAGGTAGCGTGCCGGCGTGCTAAAGTTTGCACCCCACGCAGAACGCAGCTCCTTTGAATGGCGGCAAAGGACCTATACATCCGCAGCAATATTGGCGTGCGGACTCCCGCCTGGCCGCAACTCTCATAGACCAGCGACGCGACGATCAACACGCGAGTCTCGGCGCTCCACCAGCTCCGCTACACGTTGAGAATTGACGTTCCGCGGATATGCGAAGGCCGTCGCTGCCGGAAGCTAGCTTAGCCGCCGGTCATCCAATTTGGATCTGTGATGAGTTGTATTTCGATGCCGCACTCGAGAGTACGGCAGCTCCCCCAAATCGTCCCCGTCTCGGGTCCTCGTTATTTGCTAAGTTCCTAGCTCTTATTGTTCCTTGGCGTCGTCATTGGCGCCGGCGCCATTCGACTGGTCAGAGCTGCCCCCGTTTGCCTCACGGCGCGCGCGCCTCACGGGGCGCCGCAGGAATTCAGGCTGCTCCTGCATGGAGCTGGCAAAACGGTCGCGCCGCCGTTGAGAGGTTTCAGACCGTGGCTGACGACTGGCCTCGATCGCGGATTGCTCGGCCACTTCGACCTGCTGAGTGGGCTGCGGAGTGTCTTCGGCGGCGCTCGCTCGCTGCTCTTCAAATCGGTTCCGAGATGGGCGGCCGTTCTCCTGTTGGTGGCGATCATCCATTCTGCCGTTGCCATCCATTCGCGGCTGCGGCTCCTGACCACGCGGAACTGCGTAGCTTTCCGCCTCATCGGCATCGTCGTCCAGGTAGTCATCCGCATCAACTACGTCGCTGCGGTGACGCCCGGCACCGTTCATGCTCTCGCCGGCCTGCTGAACCGTCTGCTCACGGTACGCCATGATGATGCGATTGTAGTGCTCGGCGTGCTGCAAGTAATTCTCGGCCAATACTGGGTCACCGGAAGCAAGCGCGTCACGCGCCAAGGACATATACTTTTCAGCAATGTGCGCCGGCGTACCCCGGATCTTCACATCCGGACCGTTTAATTCATAGCTGCGTGTCAGTGGATTGTGGTGAGCCTTGCGATTACGCCCACGCCCTCTGCGATTTTGCTGTCCCTGCCTCATAGTCTCCCAATCTCAACTATGCCGATTAACTTCTATTTTTCATTGCATGTCGGGGACGGCCAGCGGCGAAGCTGCCCTGCGCACCTGTCTGACGAGCAGATAGCGTCTGCCCCCTCGAAGCAGCACGTTGCAAGCGTTGCTGCATTCGTCACGTCACTCGCGTGCGCGAACGCACCGTGTTCATTCTTGTAGCTCTGACACTCACGAAAAATTCGCCAGTCAATCCACTCGGGAAAAGGCGCATTCAGCAAAACGGCGCTGCCATCGCGACTGCTGACCCGGTCGACCAACTCGCGACCAGTGCGGGCAATTCGCTCGTTTCGCTCGGTTCACTTGCGCTCGCAGGAGGCAGCCATAGGAGGAACCCAGCTGCACTGGTGCGGTCGCGCTTCCTTCCGCCTGATTTGACATTAGCCCGGGTGTGGCTCGTTTCCAAGTGTTTTTCTTTCTCAATTCAGTTGCGTGCCCTCCACGCCACACACCTGTCAACCCCGTTCAGATCGCGGAAGGTGCGAATTTCGGGCGACTGGGCACCGATTCGGGCAAAGGTCAGCAGCTCGGAAACTGCGGAAGCCTGCCCTTTACCGACCTCGAAGACCGCCCACCCATCCGGAACCACCCTGACAAGATCTCTTACGAGCTCTCGATAGACATCCAGCCCATCGGAGCCACCATCGAGTGCAGACCACGGGTCGTATTCCCGGACCTCCGGATCTAGGTCTTCGATCATGCCTGTCGGAACATACGGCGGATTCGCAACCAATAGGTCGAAAGGTCCGGCTATGCCGTTCAGAGAGCGTGCCAGTTTCCATTCGGCACGCGAAGCCACTCCATGGCGGTAGGCGTTGCGTTGTGCCACTTGCAACGCCGCTGCGTCGATGTCGGTTCCGAGCCCTGTCGCACGGGGCAACTCCGCCAGCAATGTGACCAGAAGACAGCCTGAGCCCGTTCCAACATCCAGTATTCGAAGGGGCAAATCTCTGCCTCTCGGGCCACTCCCGACCAATTCAATGGCCGCCTCGATCGCGGTCTCGCTGTCGGGCCGCGGATCGAGGGTCGCGGGCGAGATCTCGAATTGACGGCCGTAAAAGCCCCTGCTGCCAAGAATGCGCGACACCGGCTCGCGGGCAAGGCGTCGGGCGATGAACTGGTTCACTTGCTCCAATTGGGCCGAACCAACCGGCATTTCCGGTCGGCTGATGAGCTGATGGGGCTCAAGGCCCAGCGCCGCGGTAATCAAAATGCGTGCATCACGGGCAGGCGACTCAATTCCGGCTTCGCGAAGGCGCCGCGTCGCTTCGGCCGTAACCTCAGCAATGGTCAGGGATCCGACGCTCGCTTCAGATATGGTCGTAAGCATTCGCTTCGGCAAGCAAATTGGCCTGATGATCTGTTATGAGTGCATCGATAAGCTCGTCCAGGGCGCTGCCGTCTAAGACCTGATCGAGCTTGTGCAAAGTTAGATTGATGCGATGATCCGTGACACGTCCCTGTGGAAAATTGTACGTGCGAATCCGCTGCGAGCGATCGCCTGAGCCCACTTGACCGCGTCGCTGTGCCGCCCGCTCATCAGCCGAGCGTTGCCGCTCGAGCTCATAAAGCCGGGACCTCAGCACCTGCATGGCCAGCCTCCGGTTCTGGTGCTGGGACTTCTCGGCCGAGACAACAACGATGCCAGTCGGCAAATGTGTAATGCGGACCGCCGAGTCCGTTCTGTTCACGTGCTGGCCGCCCGCACCGCTCGCCCTCATCGTATCGATACGGATATCCTCCGGCCTGATCTCGACGTCGACCTCCTCTGGCTCGGGCAGCACGGCGACTGTTGCGGCGGACGTATGAATCCGCCCACTCGCCTCCGTCTCGGGAACGCGCTGGACCCGATGCACGCCGGATTCGAACTTCAGGCGGGCGAACACGCCGTGGCCGGAAATTGAGGCGATCACCTCCTTGATACCGCCGAGGTCGTTTTCGGATATGGAAATGATCTCCGTCTTCCAGCCATGAAGGTCTGCGTACCGCTGGTACATGCGGAACAGGTCGGCTGCGAACAGGGCTGCCTCATCTCCACCAGTCCCTGCGCGAACCTCGAGGATGATGCTCCGATCGTCGGCAGCATCCTTAGGCAGCAGCAAGATGCGAAGCTTGTTCTTGAGAGCTTCGATCTTTGGCTTCAACGCCTCGATCTCGTCTCGGGCAAGTGCCGCCATCTCCGGATCGGAGCGCTCGTCCTCGGCCATTGATGTCAGTTCGGCAAGCTCCTGCTCTGCCTTACGCAAGTTCCTGGACGGTCGTGACGATAGGTGTCAGCTCGGCGAACTCCTTGTTGAGCTTGGCATATGTCGCCTGATTGACGCCTTCGCTCAGCTCCGCCTGGATTACCTCCCAGCGTTGAACAAGCTTTTCGAGTTTCTCGTGCGGAACGGAGCTCATATCGACCGTCTAATGCTTTTCTTCTTGCACGTATGGGCCGCCAGGGGCTCAAGGCCGGAGGGCGGCTTTGGAGCCAGTTGCACTGAGACAGGCAAGACAGGAGCGTGCCACGCCGGCCGCGCCCCCTCGCCGACGCTTCGAGCAGCGGCATCAGGCCAGCTCAACCCCCTCGGCCCTGGCGAACTCCTGCAGCTCGGATCTTATGCTGCCGGACTTGGACTGCAACAGCTCGTCGATGACGCCCGTGACCTTGGCGGCGTTGAGCGACAAGATCATCGTCTTCACGGGACCGATGGAGGCTGGTGCCATGGAGATTGTGCGGTAGCCCAATCCAATCAAGGCCATCGCTTCCAGCGTGCGACCCGCCATTTCACCGCAGAGCGTCACCGGAACCCCGTGCTTATTGCCTGCCCGAACGACCTGTTTTAGCGCCCTCAGCGCCGAAACGGACAGTGGATCATAGCGATGTCCAACGTGCGCATTCGACCGGTCCGCTGCAAACAGGAACTGCAGCAGGTCGTTGCTGCCGACGGAAACGAAATCGACGTGAGGCATCAACGCGTCAAGCTCGTAGAGAATACTCGGCACCTCGATCATGGCGCCGACGCAGAGCTTGGCCGGCCTGGGCACGCCACGCCGTTCCAAGTTCTCGACCTCCCGGTTGATGAGACCTCTTCGCTGCCTCGATCTCGGACACGGTCGAGACCATCGGGATCATAATTCTCAGCTCGCGTCCCGCCGCCGCCCTGAGCAGGGCCTGCACCTGCGTGCGGAACAGCCCAGGTCGATCGAGCGCGATGCGAATGGCGCGCCAACCGAGCGCCGGGTTCTCCTCTTTGGGCTGGCGGAGATAGGGGAGGATTTTGTCCCCACCAATGTCGAGGCTACGGAATACGACCGGCTTTTCCCCGGCGCCGTCCAGGATCTGCCGGTAGGTCTCGGTTTGCTTGTCCCGCCGCGGAAGCGTCGACGAGATCATGAACTGCAGCTCGGTGCGGAACAGACCGATGCCTTCTGCACCCGACTCGGCCAAATGCGGGATGTCGACAAGTAGTCCCGCGTTGATCAGCAGCGAGATTCTCGCCCCGTCTCTGGTGACGGTCGGCAAATCACGCAGGGCTTGATATTGCCGCTGCCGGCGGGCCCTGAACCGAACCTTGTCGGAATAAGCAGCAACCACCTCGGCGGAGGGCCGGAGATGAATGTCGCCGGATTCGGCGTCGACAATCACGGGATCGCCCGTCGAGACGCGCTCGACAATGCCCCGCGCCTGCCCGACCGCGGCGAGTTCCAGCGCCCGGGCCACGATCGCCACGTGGCTTTGGCCGCTCCCCTCCTCGATTATAAGTCCCCGCAACTTCGAGCGATCGTAGTCGAGGAGCTCGGCAGGACCCATCGTGCGCGCCACGAGGATGGTGTCGGCGGGGAGTTGAAAGCCTTCCCGTGCTGCCGTGGTGCGGCCCGCCAGGATGCGCAATAGACGCGCAGAGAGGTCATCGAGGTCGCGCAACCTCTCGCGCCAGTAAGGATCGTTCTGACGCAGCATGCGGGTGCGAGTCGCATTGTGGACCCGCTCAACCGCAGCTTCGGCCGTCAGCCCCTCGCGAATGGCCGCCTCCATTCGCCGGACCCAACCACGATCGTTAGCGAACATGCGGTAGGCCTCGAGCACATCGCGGTGGTCGCCGGCCTGGGCCAGAGCTTCCACGCTCAGTAGCTCGTCGAGGCTGATGCGCAGCTTGTGAACCGCAAATTCGAGCCGCTGCAGCTCGGTGTCGATGTCCTCCGCGAGCAGCTTCGTGACAACGACACGGGGCTCGTGCAGCACGACGTGGCCAAGCGCGATGCCATCGGAAATTGGCTCGCCGCGCACCACCCCCGTCAGCGACCGGCTCAGCTCGGCTGCCGCCCCTGCACCCGCAACGGCGCCCGAAACGATATGCTCCGCCACGACCATCGCGGTCGTCAGCAGCACCTCGACGTCCTCGTCCGAGTACTCGCGCCGCGTGCGGTTCTGCACAACGAGCACGCCGAGCACCGTACCGCCCCTCAAGATCGGGACGGCGAGCATCGAGTGGTAAATCTCCTCGCCAGTTTCCGGCCGGTAGGAGAACGCGGGGTGCTTCTGCACATCCGGCTCGTTGATCGGCACGGCCAGCTCGGCGCAACGGCCGACGAGGCCTTCGCCCCGCATCAACCGCGTGTTGTGTACCGCCTCTTTCCTCAGGCCCTCCGTGGCGAACAATTCCAGCGAGCCATCCTGGCGCTTGAGGTAGATCGAGCAGACCTCCGCTACCATCAGGCCGGAGATCTGGCGCACGATTTTGTCGAGCCGCGACTGTCCATCGCCGGGCTCGGCCATAATCTCGCGCAAGCGCCTCAGAATGACCCTCAGCGCAGGTTCTGTCGGTAGGGTGCGCGGGTCATCCCCGCGTCTGCTCTGCATGACGGCTGCCGTTCAGTTACCCAAGTCGGACGGCGGAACTGGCAAAGGTCGCGGCGTCCTGCTGCCCCGCGGCCTCCTGAAACAACCTTGGATTGCCCGCTGAAGCGGGCCGCCCACTAATCCTTGTCGAGTCCGAAGAGCGTGTGCAAGGTGCGCACGGCGAGTTCCGCGTAAGCGGCGTCGATCAACACGCTGATTTTGATCTCCGATGTGGTGATCGCCAGGATGTTGATCCCCTTATCGGCCAGCGCTTTGAACATTCGCGCGGCGACACCGGCATGGCTTCGCATGCCTACGCCGATTACCGATACCTTTACGACATCGGCCGAGCTCTTGATCTCGGAGAAGCCGACCGTCTCTTTCACAGTTTGCAAGACCTCGAGTGCCTTCGGCAGCTCGGATGCAGTGACCGTAAAGGTCATGTCGGTGTGCTTGCCGTCGGCAGAGAGGTTCTGCACGATCATGTCGACATTGATATTCGCTTCGGCCAAGGGACCGAAAATGCTGGCCGCTACGCCAGGTTTATCGGCCACCTTCATAATCGTGACCTTCGCCTCGTCCTTCGCATAGGCGATTCCGCTGACAACCTGGCTCTCCACGATCTCTTCCTCGTCACAAACTATAGTGCCGACATTTTGCCACCCTGATTCAGGGCGGACCGGCTGCAATATCTCCGGGTCTGAAAAGCTCGACAGCACGCGGGTGCGCATGCGGTGCACCATCGCCAGCTCGACCGACCGTGTCTGTAGCACCTTGGAGCCGAGCGACGCCATCTCCAGCATTTCCTCGTAGGAGATCCGTGGCAATCGCCTGGCCGCCGGTACAATCCGCGGGTCGGTGGTGTAGACCCCGTCGACATCGGTGTAGATGTCGCAGACGTCGGCGCCAAGCGCGATGGCTATCGCAACGGCGCTGGTGTCCGATCCACCGCGGCCCAGGGTCGAAATGCGATTGCGTTTCGGCTCGAGCCCCTGAAAGCCGGTGATGACGGCCACCTCACCCTGCTCCAGACGCTCCCGGATACTGTCAGCACGGATCTCCTGGATGCGGGCTGCCCCGTGGGCGCTGTCAGTAAGGATCGGGATCTGCCATCCCTGCCAGGACCGAGCGGGGATACCCATCGACTGTAGCACGATTGCGAGCAGGCCAGCCGTGATCTGCTCACCCGAGGCGACGACGGCGTCGTACTCGCGGGCGTCATGGATAAGGGACGCCTCGCGAACCCAGGCGACGAGCTGGTTTGTATGTCCAGCCATCGCGGAGACGACCACAGCCACTTGGTTCTTGGCGTCGTACTCCCGTTTGACGTGCCGGGCCACGTTGCGAATGCGGTCGATGTTGGCGACGGACGTGCCGCCGAACTTCATCACTACGACTGCCATGCGTCTTCCCGTTGCGCCGATCAGCATCGCGCTCAGTGCCGCTCAAGCGGTACAGAGGCAAGCTACCGGAGCTTCTCCTTGTTGCAGCAGACTGGCCCGAATGGACCGTACTCATAACGATAACGCACCAGGGGTGCAACCAAAGCGACGTGGACTTGACATTGAACACAAGAATGACGCGATATGCTTGGCATGAGTAGCGGCACGATGAGCCAAGTCACTCTAGATCCTCAGGAAATCGATCGCTTCGCCCGACTGGCGGGCAAGTGGTGGGATCCCGAAGGTGAATTTCGGCCGCTACACAAGCTAGGTCCGGCCCGACTCTCCTTCATCCGCTCGAACCTCGTCCGACATTTCGGCCGGCCGGAGCGCTCTGCGAAGCCTCTCTCCGACCTCACGATCCTCGATGTCGGTTGTGGCGGCGGGTTGATCTCCGAGCCGCTAGCCCGGCTGGGGGCCCGCGTCACGGGCATCGACCCCGCAAAAGAAAACATCGCGGCGGCAATTCGCCATGCCGAACCCCAGGGCCTCGACATCGACTACCGCGTCTGCCGGATCGAGGACCTTGTAGACGAGCAGAGGCAGTTTGATGCCGTGGTTTGCCTGGAGGTCATCGAGCATGTGCCCGACCCCCAAGCCTTCATCGCCGGATGCGCTGCATTGGTGAGGCCGGGCGGGCTCTTTATTGCCTCGACGATCAACCGCACGCTGAAGGCATATGCGCTGGCGATCATCGGCGCCGAATACATCCTGCGCTGGCTGCCGATTGGGACGCATCAGTGGGACCGCCTCGTCACGCCTGACGAGCTCGCGCGGTATTGCACGACTGCAGGGTTGCAGCAGCCCACATTCGAGGGATTGATCTACAATCCGCTGAGCGGTCGATGGACCTTGGGTTCAGATATCGACGTCAACTATATGGCAGCCGCAGCAAAGCCGGCACCCGCATCACACTGAGCCGGCGCCGGATGCACCTGTTGTAACCCGCGCTTCTTGAGCCACTCCTGCATCGTCGATCTCGCCCCTCCTGGGCTGTGATGATGTCGCTGGCGAGCTTTCATGAACTGTCACACCGGCTTACACGGACTGTGCTCACTGCTGAGCCAACTGCAGCACCCGGTACACCATCGCACTGTCCGGGCGCGTCAGCTCGTCAACGACTGTGAAGTGATTAGCGTTGGGGATGACGACGCATTCAGCCTTCACACCTGCCGCTGACCAAGCTGCAGTGATCTCGAGGCTCTGGCGCAGGAACTCTTGGCTTTCCGCTCCGCCTACCGCCGCGACGAAGATCCGGTCGGCTGGAGGTGGCGGCCAGAGGATCGGGCTCGACTCGCGGGCCAATTCGGGCGTAAGCCGTAGCGCCTCGTTGAGACTCGTCGGAATCAGCGGCTCGAGCGCAAAGACGCCGCTGATCGAGTAAGCCGCCCGGACGGCATCCGCGGGTAGGTCATACTTCGTCCAGTCCGTCGCCATTAGTGCAGCAGCTAAGTGGCCGCCCGCGGAATGGCCCACGATCACCGGCCGCCGGTTCATACGGGTCCAAATGGCGCGCACGAACTGGCGCATCTCATCTATGATTTGTGCAACGGTGGCTTCAGGGCACAGCGTGTATGAGGGGAGCGCGACCGCGGCCCCCTTCCCGACCAGCGCCTCGGCCACGAAGCTGTAGTCCGCTCGGTCTCCTCGCTGCCAGTAGCCGCCGTGGATATAAACGACCAGCGGCGCCTTCTCGGCCCGCTCTCCTGTCGGCAAGAAGAGATCGTAGCGGTGGCGAGGTCCGGGCCCATAAGGCTGATCCAACTCGCATCTTACCGTCGACCGGACGCGCGCCGATTGCTCCGCCCAACGCGCCATGATCTCCGTATGCTCGGGTACCCGCTGTCGGTTGTTGTATTCGGCCTCGTAGTCGATGTCTGTCATTTCTCCCCCCTTTAGACGGGCAGCGGGCCGTGCCGGGCCTCTAGGATCATGTCCGATCGCCTCTTCGCAATCATGACTGCCGGCGCCACTCAGGCCAAGGGGTTTGGCAGTGTCTATTTTGGATCGGCACACAATGGGCTTTCAGGAGCAGTTGCGAATCCGCTGGCGCGCGAGTTGGCGGCGGGCAGCTCTTGCGTTATCGACCCCTCGTTCCGGAGTTCCGCGGGGGCAGCAAGCACATGATGAGCCAACCCAAGATGGTCCTGGACCTCCAGCGCGAGGCCGAAGTCTCTCGCACGCCATGCGGTCAAGGCGATCTCGTTTGGAGGAAGTGGGGATCGGGAGCGCCAGTCGTCCTTTGCCACGGCGGGTCCGGATCGTGGACTCATTGGATCAGAACGATACCCACCCTGCGCCATCATTATGAAGTGTGGGCTCCGGACCTCCCCGGCCTCGGTGACAGCGCCATGCCGCCACCGCCCTTTACGCCAGCATCATCAGCCGAAGTGCTTGCCGCGGGCCTTCGGACACTCATCAGTCAAGAGAGACCCGTTCACCTTGTTGGTTTCTCATTCGGGGCACACGTAGCCACGCTCGCGGCGGCCAATCTCGGTAGCCGCTTAGCAGACCTGACGATTATCGGAAGCGCCGCGCTCGGGCTTCCATTCCCTACGCTCCAGTTCCCGAAGGAGCGTTCGAGCATGACGGCCGAGGAGCGCCGGCAAGTGCACCGGCGGACGCTCGAAATCTTGATGTTTGCCGACCCTGCGAACGTCGATGACTTAGCAATCGACATTCAGGCCATGAACATTGCCAGGGCGCGCTTCCGCTCCCGCGAGTTTGCGACGACAGATGAAGTGCGTACGACGCTGGCGCGGGTCAAAGTGCCTGTAAAGGCGATTTGGGGCGAACGCGATGTGCTTGCGCGCCCGAGCGTCGAAGCATGCTTCGAGGTGTTGCGGCTCCATCACCCTGAGCTCATCACGCGGGTCATCCCCGGTGCTGGCCACTGGGTGATGTACGAAGCTGCGGACGCTTTCAATGCTGCCCTGCTCGAGCTGCTGAAGGTTGGGTGATTTCAGAACCTCTACAAATTCAGACGACGGTCACCTCAAGATCGCCAATTCCCTCGACGTGGCCATGTAGCCTGTCCCCTCTCTTGACCGCGCCGACCCCTGCCGGCGTCCCGGTGAGAATGAGATCGCCAGCGCGCAGCTCCCAAAGGCCGGATAGGTAATTGATTTGACTGGGGATGTCCCAGATCATCTGCGAGAGATCGCCGGTCTGCCGACGTTCGCCGTTCACGTCGAGCCAAATCGCGCCTGCAGTGGGGTGGCCGACCTTCTCCGCCGGCTGTACGGCCGAGCACGGCGTCGCTTTCTCGAAGGACTTCCCGACTTCCCAAGGACGCCCCATCTTCTTCGCAACGCCTTGCAAATCGCGACGGGTCATGTCGAGCGCAACCGCGTAGCCATAGACATGCTCCATGGCCTGAGAGTGCGGAATATCTACGCCGCCCGATTTCAACGCCACGACCAGCTCGATCTCCCAATGCACCTCGTTTGACGCGGAAGGATAGGGAAACCGGCCGTCGGTCACCAACGTATCCGGAGCTTTCATGAAGAAAAACGGCGGCTCCTTATCGGGATCGAAGCCCATCTCGCGGGTGTGCTCCGCGTAGTTACGCCCGACGCAGTAGATGCGGTGGACGGGAAAGAGCTTGTCCGAACCCACAATGGGGAGTGCAGGCACGGGCGGTGGATCGAACAAGTAGGTCATAGAGACGTGTTTCCTCGAGCGCGTTGGATTGGTTGCCGCCGAGAGCATTAGCAGATCGCCAGCCCCAGCGCGAGTGATGCCGCGGATCAATCTCGGGGCTGTAAGAACATTGCCCCGCGGACGATCTCTTCGCTCCAAGTGGATCTCCTGCAGGCGCCACTCCGTTTAGTAGCACCGGCCCGGCGTGCTCGTTCCGGTGCCGGCCAGTTCAGGTACAGGTCAAAGGAGTACGCGCATGTTTCTTAGGATCGATCGGCTCCAGGTTGAGATGCCGCTTCCGAAAGAGCCTGACCCTGCTGCGGCGGCCGTCGTGAACGAACTCATGGGTGGACGGTTCGGGGAAATGACCACCCTGAACACCTACATGTATCAGAGCTTCAATTTCCGCATGCGGGATAAGCTGAGGCCGTTCTACGCGCTGATCGCCAACATTGCGACGGAGGAACTTGGCCATATCGAATTGGTCGGCGCAGCCGTCAATGGACTGCTTTATGGTGCTGACGGCGATGGCAAGATTTCAGCCGGCGATGCTCCGTTCGAAAGCATGTTCAAGAGCACAGGCGCCGGTACAAATTATCACCTCAATGGACCGCACGGGATCATGGCGGTGAACAATCTCGGGCAGCCCTGGCGCGGTGATTACATCTTCAATTCCGGAAATCTCATCCTGGACCTGCTGCACAACTTCTTCCTCGAGTGCGGCGCCCGCACGGTGAAGCTGCGCGCTTATGAAATGACCAAGAACCCGGCCGCACGCATGATGCTGGGCTATCTCTTCACCAGAGGCGGCGTACATGCCCACGCATATGCTTTGGCACTCCAGAAGCTAACCGGAGTTGAGCTCAGAAAGATGCTGCCTATCCCGCGGATTTTCGACAGTGAGATTCCGGAGTGCGAAAAGTTCATCAAAGAAGGCAGCCACCGGAAGCTCTATCGCTTCAGCCCTGACGATTACAAGGAAGTCGCCGCCATCTGGAACGGTCCTGGCCTCGATGCCTCGGAAATCCTCGAAGTTGTCGATGGCCCGCCGCAGGGCGGTCCGCAATATCAGATGGAAGGCGTTCCGGAGGCATTTATTCCCGAATATCATCCGGAAGAGCTCGTCGATATCGCGAACAAGCTCTACACGGCAGCGGGTGGCTCACAGCCCTGATTGCTCAAACGTACGGTCGGTACGAAGGGGCGCCGCAGCGGCTTTGCCGCTGTGGCGCTTATCTATTGATGTCCTGAACCTCCACCTCCACCTCGCGCCGCGAGCCATTGCGGAGCACGGTTAGCGTAACCGAGTTGCCGATGCCTGCCTTTTCTAACTGCCGAGTTAGGTCCGCAAGCTCTGTGATCCGTTCGCCATTAACGGCAACGATGATGTCACCGACCCGGCCGAGCTCGTCTATGCCTTTCAATCCCGCTCGTTCCGCAGCGGACCCAGGTGCGACGCTTTGGATGACGACGCCCGGTGCTCCCATGCGAGCCGTCATCTCGACTGGGAAGACACGAATCCCAATTCCGGCGAGAGGAGCCCGACCCGTCCGTATCAGCTCCGGCACGACGCGATTGACCGTGTCGACCGGCACGGCAAATCCGACACCCGCGAAAGTGCCAGACGGAGCGAGAATTGCCGTGTTGACGCCAATCAGCCGGCCAGCACTATCGACCAGCGGACCTCCTGAATTCCCAGGATTGATGGCCGCATCAGTCTGAATCACGCCAGCGATCTCTCGGCCGGTTTCAGTGGGCAATGTCCGATCGAGCGCGCTGATGATTCCGCTCGTCAGTGTCCGTGCCAATCCAAACGGATTTCCGATCGCAAACACGCGCTGCCCGACGACCAAATCGGAGGATGTGCCAACCGTGATAGGTTGGAGGTTCGCAGGTGGATTATTCACTCTGAGCACCGCAAGGTCGACCCAGGGTGCAACGCCCACGACACGGGCCTCGAGAACGTCGCCTTGGTCGATAACAACGCCGACTTCGACGGCCCCCTCCACGACGTGAGCATTGGTGACGATGTGGCCGGCGCGGTCCCACACGAACCCCGAGCCGGTCCCCCCAACCTGCTGTGACCTGCCTCCCAGGCGCGGGCTACCGGCTCCTTGTGTGAAGATGTAGGCGACCGAGGGGGCTGTTTTCGCGTAAACCTCAGTCGCAATTTGCTCGACAGCCGTGAGATCGGGCCGGGGTGTGGTTACGCGCGGCTCGTCAGCCGAGAACACGTAATAGCGCACGTATCGTTCGCCAACAAACAGACCAGCGATGATCAGTGCAGCCAGCGCAACGATGCGCCAGAAGCGGTCGTTGGTTGTGCCTTCCGCCATGAGTTTCGGTCTACCTTGTGGCCCAATCTAACGCGAGGAGCAGCCGTTCGTTGCCACCCTAAGATGCCGCGTTGAGTTTATATGAGAGCTGAACTTCGATTAGTCAGCCTGAGGCACCGATGGCCGACCTCGGTGCGAGGACCCGATCAGACAGCCTCGAGGAACCGCTCGGCACTGGCGAGATCGACCGAGACGAGCTGGCTCACACCCTTTTCGGCCATCGTGACACCGAACAGCCGGTCCATGCGTGCCATGGTCATCGGGTGGTGAGTGATGACGAGGAAGCGGGTTTCCGTCTCCTCGGCCATGCGCTCCATGAGCGTGCAGAAGCGATCGACATTGGCATCGTCGAGCGGCGCATCGACCTCGTCGAGCACGCAGATCGGCGAGGGATTGGTCAGAAAGACTGCAAAGATCAGCGAAAGGGCCGTGAGCGTCTGCTCGCCGCCTGACAGCAGCGAGAGTGTTGCCGGCTTCTTGCCCGGCGGTCGCGCAATAATCTCGAGACCACCCTGGAGGGGATCCTCGCTTTCGATCATCTCGAGGCGGGCTTCACCACCACCGAAAAGGGTCGTGAACAGCCGTTGGAAATGCCCATTGACGACGTCGAATGCAGCCTGGAGCCGCTTGCGGGCTTCGCGGTTGAGCTGACCGATACCCCCGCGCAGTTTCGCGATCGCAGCTTCGACGTCGGCCCGCTCGGCATCGAGCTTCGCATAATGCTCCTGCAGGGATTGCAGCTCCTCCTCGGCCTGGAGGTTGACCCCGCCCAATCGCTCCCGGTCGGCCTTGAGACGTGTCAGGAGGCGGTCGACGTCGGCAAGCTTCGGTAGCTGGGTGCCGGGTTTCACTTCAGCAATTTCGAGGCAGGCTTCGGGCACAACATCGAACGTGTCCCGTATGCGAGCAACCTCTTCGCTGCGCCGTCTTCGGGCCGCTTCCAGCCGGGCTTCAACCCGCGCACGGGCCTCTCGCTCCTCGGCAACTGCAGCCTGAGCCGATTTCACGGCCTGCGCTGCCTCACGCTGTGCATTCTCCGCGGCGGCAAGCTGATCAGCTGCCGCTTTGCGCTCGCGTTCGGCCTAGGCTTAGCGCGTTGAGGAGAGCCTGCCGCTTTTCCTCGATAATCGGCGGGAGTTGCGCGAGCTCATCGAGCTCCGCCTTGGCTTCTTCGAGTCGTGTTTTCAGAATGCCGATCTGTCGTTCGGCGCTCGCTGCACGCTGGAGCCAGCGCTCTCGCTCGCCGGCCGCTTTGGCCGCACGTTCCTCCCGGAGCTTTCGCTCGCGTTCCAAGCCAGCAAGATTGGCTCGCAGCTGCGCGACTACCTCGCGCACCGCCTTTGCCCGCTGCTGTGCATCCGCGACCAGGGGTTCGTAATCCTCGCCGTCCTCAATTCCTTCTAGGCCGGCTTCTATCTCGGCAAGGTATTCCTGAGCCTCGGCTAGACGGGCCGCGGCTCGCTCCTTAGCTTCGGCCACCGCCGCAAGGCGGCTTTCGGTTTCCCGGGCGGCATGCTCGATGGCATTGAGCTGTTCGCGCGACTTGGCGAGGCGTGACTGTGCTTCACGCCAAGCCTGGCGGAGCTGGCGCTCCTCTTCCTCCGCCCGGCGGTGCCGCTCAGCCGCCGCCACCGCTTCAGCTGCCGCGGCGTCTGCCAGCTCGCGGGCCTCGGCCTCACGATGTCGAAGCTCGACCAGACGATTGCGTTCCGCAAGACGCTGAGCGGCCGGGGTTGGCGCATCAGCTGCAGCAAAAAAGCCGTCCCAACGCCACAAATCGCCTTCCCGGGAGACCAGCCTCTGGCCGGGCTTAAGTACCGGCTGAAGCTTATCACCAAGCTCCCGCGGCACGACGCCCACCTGAGCTAATCGTCTGGCCAGCTCGGGCGGACCATCGACATAAGTGATCAACGGCTCGACGCCATCCGGCAGCGCCGGTTCGTCCTCCGCTGTTTCGACGAGCCGCCAATGCGCAGCGGCTTCCGGCGCGACCGGAGCATCCAAGTCGTCGCCCAGCGCAGCCCCTAGGGCTTGCTCGTACCCTGGCGTGACCTCGAGCAGATCCACCACCGGCGGATAAGGCACATTCTGCGCGGGCATAAGCAGCTTGCCGAGCGTCGCCAACTCCGTCGCGAGCTGACGAGCCACCAATTCCGCTTGGCGGCTTGCCTCGCGCGCACGCTTCGCCTGCTCAGCGGCAACGGCGACTCTTTCCTCCGCGCCCACCGTGCTCGTCTCAAGCTCGGCAAGCTCGAGTGTGAGGCGTCGAACAAGCTCTTGAAGCTCTGCAAGTTTCGCAGCTTCCGGCGCCCTCGCCGCGATGTCTCGTGACTGCGCTTCGAGCCCAGCCAGCTCCCGTTCGAGCTTGGCGACCTCATCCCTGCGCTCTGCCAGCCTCGCCATCAGGCTCTGCCGCTTCGCGCGGGCCTCAACCGCACGCGCGGTCAATTCCTGAAGCTCGGCCTCGACCCGTTCCAATTCCTCCTGGGCAATGGCCAGTTCGCTACCGACCACTTCCTCCTGCTGGATCGAATCTTGGTCGGCGGACAGATCGGCATCCCGCTCAGCATCGAGCTGCGTAAGAACAGTTCGGGCCTCGCGGATATGCTCGTCCTCACGCTCAATGTCCCGCGCAAGCTGGGCGACGCGATCTTTAAGTTCCGCCTCGCGCTCCCGTGTCCGCTCCACCTCGCGCTCGAACGTTTCTTGTTGAACCTTGACACGGGCGAGCACCGCCGCGCGGGTCGCTTCCTCGTCCCGCAGCGCTTGCAAGGATTGCGCGATTTCGGCCTCCCGGCGTGTGGCTTCGGACTCTGCCCGGACCGCAACGCCGAGGCGCGTCGTAACCTCGGCCAGAGCAGCCTCCTCAGTCTCGACCTGGGCCTGTGCCTCCTTCCACTGCAGATAAAGCAGCATCGCCTCGGCCCGCCGGATCTCAGCCGAGATCTCCTTGTAGCGCTTCACCTGCCGCGCCTGCCGCTTCAGGCTTTCCAGTTGGGAGTTCACCTGCCCAAGAATGTCCGAGATACGCGCCAGATTTGCCTCGGCGGCGTTCAAGCGAAGCTCCGCCTCGTGTCTGCGGCTATGCAGGCCTGCGATTCCAGCAGCGTCCTCGAGGATGCGTCGACGCTGCTCCGGCTTGGCGTTGACGATTTCGCCGATCTGTCCCTGACGGACAAGGGCAGGCGAGCGGGCCCCCGTGGCCGCGTCCTCGAACAGAATCTTGACGTCGCGCGCACGCACCTCCCGGCCGTTGATGCGGTAGGTGGAGCCGGCATCCCGCTCGATCCGGCGCGTGATCTCGATTGTATCGCTGTCGTTGAACTCGGCGGGAGCCTTTCGATCGCGGTTATCGATGAAGATCGTCACCTCGGCCGAGTTGCGCGGCGGCCGCGAGGTTGTGCCCGAAAAGATCACATCCTCCATGGCCGACGCACGCATCGACTTATAGGAGGTCTCGCCCATGACCCAACGCAGCGCTTCGAGCAAGTTCGACTTGCCGCAGCCGTTAGGGCCGACGACCCCCGTCAGCCCCTTCTCGATCAGAAGGTCAGTGGGCTCGACGAATGACTTGAAGCCGAGCAGCCGCAGCCGCTGAATGTGCATCCTTCGTCGTGTCCTCGCTTGACGGCAGCGACGCCTGCCGGCGGAGCAGCATTGCCGAGCTGGTGCGTCTCAAATCAGGTTGAGCATCGCAAGCTCGCGCCAAATCTCCTGTCCCCGAGCGGGGGTTTGGAGGAAGTGCCTGCTGCTACCGTTTCACCTCACTCAGAAAAGCTCTCGTCCTTTGCAGCGAGAGGACCGGGACGAGCAGCCAGTAGCGGCTCCACCATTGCCCGAATTTCCTCCATCCCCATCACCGTCTTCACGAGACGATCGTTGATGAAGAAATTCGGCGTCCCGATTACGCCTAGCGTGCGCCCCCGATCCTTGATCTCGTTGAGCGCGTTGATCATGCCTTGATTCTCGTAGCAGGCGTCAAATTGCGCCCGAGTTCATCCCCACCTGAGAAGCGATGCTGAAGATGGGATCGAGTCGCACCGCCTGGCTGACCCACTTCGCCTGCTGCTGCAGGAACTTGCCGTAGAGTTCGAAATAGCGCTCCGGCGGCGCGCAACGCAACGCGATCGTTGCCGCGCCTGATTGGAAGCCTATCGGAAACTCGCGCAGGATGAAGCGTACCTTCCCGGTGTCGATGTACTCTCGCTTGAGCTGGGGGAAGGTTTCGAGATGAAACTTTCGGCAGTAAGGGCAGGTCAGGGATGCATACTTCACGATCGTTACCGGCGCATCCGCCCTCCCCAGCGCCATCTCGGGCAATGGGCCGGGCTTCAGCACATCGGCAAGCGTCGGATTCTGGATGACCTTGCGTGCGGGCGTGACGGTGCCGCTCGGCTCTGCGAACGGATTGAACTCTGAACGATCCGCGCTTGTCGTGGAGCCCACTGGCATGGCGCCCGCACTTTGCAGTGCCTCGCCCAGTGAGCTTTCTCCGGCACACCCCGCCAAGGCAACGCTGGCGAGCATAAGGCCCGCCGCCGTTATCATCTGATGCCGGCGGATTGCCGACACGCCCGATCAGCTCTTCAGACAGCGGCTCGAGAGCCCGGTCGAAATCGGAGATCGAGCCACCGCCCTGAAGGCGCTTGCCATTGATGAAGAATGTGGGCGTCGAGTTAACGCCGAACTGCTGATTCGCCTGAGTGCGCATTTCCTGGACTTGCTTGTGCAGCTCATCGTCCGTGAGGCACTTGTCAAATCGCTCCTTGGTGAACCCGGCTTGCTTGGCGATCTCGAACAGCTTGGATGCGGGATCGTCACGGACGACCCACTCGTCCTGCTTCTGGAACAACACCTCGAGCATCGCGAAAGCCTTGTCACCGGCGCAGCGCGCCAGCATGGATCCGGCCTCGGCAAGAATGTCGAGCGGGAACTCGCGGAAGATCAGCCGCACCTGCCCAGTGTCGATGTACTTCTTCTTCAGCTCCGGTAGCACGTTGTTGTGGAAGGTCGCGCAATGCGGGCAGGTCATCGAGGCGTACTCGACGATGGTGACTTTCGCATCGGGATTGCCGAGTACGAGGTCTGGCAACGGGCCGGGCTTCATCAGCTCCTCGACTGGGACCTCGGACGGGCCGCGCCGTTGAGCCAGCAGTTCAGAGCTAAAGGGACCCACGGCCAACGCGCCAATGGCTAGCCCCGCGGACACCATCAACGTACGACGGCTCACCTTGACGGAGCTGATGATCGGGGATCGGGACAAGGGGCTACTCCTCGGGTTCGAAGCCAAATGCATAAGTGCCGTCAGATGGCAATTCAGAGGCATTCGTTAATGCAAATTTGTGCTGAACGCTATTTGAATGGCGCTCACGGTTGCGTCAAAGCCTGCGACCTTGCGCGGACATCAATTCTCGTCTGCGTGCGATATCGCGCCGCATGCTGCTTTGTAGCCGAGCCAACGCACCGCGGAGCGCTTCATCTTTTATGGTCGAAAGCTCATCCTGACTCTTCTGCAGCCCGATCCGGCTGCGGCGGCGGTGAGGGTCGCCAATTCAAAGCCCCCTTGCTCTCTATCGGAGCCTGGACAAAGCGTAGCTCCGATACAGCGCGATAGCCGAAGCTTGCGTTGATCCGCTCGATGATCTGGTGTGCGCGATGCTGCAACTCGATAGCGCGGGGCCCATCCACCCGTATGACGAGCGTTGCGCCAGGTCTGTGCTCGTTCCCTGGCTCGATATCACCGAAAGCGTCGACACCGCGTGGCCACTTCAACCGTTCAGGTGCTGTGTAGCTCGCGATATCCTCTCCGACAATGCTCGGCCAGTCCGTCAGTAGTGCCGTAGAGGCGAAGCCGTACTTCTCGAATGCCTTACGCGTGAGCTGCGGCAGGTAGCTCGAGACGGCGCGTGCCGGCAGCGGCTGCCGCGTGCGCACGGTCAGGACCTCTCTCGGCAAAGAACGGCGGTTGCAAGAGTCGGCGCTGTTCACGAGTCAGGACCTGCGATTTCAATCCGTATCCGTGTTGCTTACCATCGACCGAGTGATTCGGGAGAGGCGCGGAGTGCTCACGTGGCAGCTGTGGCGGGAAGGCAACTAATGCAGCGCGAATGGGACGGTGACGCGGCTGCAACTCTGCTCGACTGGTACGATGCCGAAAGGCGCGATCTGCCTTGGCGCGCTGCCCCAGGCACGGTGCCTGATCCCTATCACGTCTGGCTCAGCGAGGTCATGCTGCAGCAGACCACCGTGAAGGCCGTTATCCCCTACTTTGAAAAGTTTCTTGCGCGTTGGCCGACGATCGAGGCGCTGGCGGCGGCGGACCTCGATGATGTCCTCAGCGCCTGGGCCGGACTGGGCTACTACAGCAGAGCGCGTAATCTCCATCGCTGCGCCCGCAAGATTGTACAGGAGCACGACGGCCAATTCCCTCGTTCGGAGGCTGAGCTTCTCAAACTTCCGGGGATCGGGCCGTATACGGCCGCAGCCATAGCGGCAATTGCGTTCGATGAGCCGACCACACCGGTCGATGGCAATATTGAACGGGTTGTCGCCCGGCTATTCGCTGTACGCGAACCGCTGCCGGCGGCCAAACCACTCTTGAGGCACCTCGCTACGAAATTGACACCCCCGCGGCGCAGCGGCGATTTCGCTCAGGCGCTGATGGACCTTGGCGCGACTGTTTGCACGCCAAAGCGGCCATCCTGCCTCGTGTGCCCGCTCAGCCGGTCGTGCCTCGCTCAAGCGGCAGGGCTTCAAGCATCGCTTCCCGCCAGGGAGGCCAAGGGCGAGCGCCCCACGCGCTTCGGTGTCGCTTTCCTCGCTTTGCGTGAGGATGGCTGCATTCTGCTCCGGCGCCGACCTAATACGGGCCTGCTAGCGCGAATGATGGAGGTGCCCGGGACGGAGTGGCTCGATGACCCGCGTGTCGTTACGGAAGCGCTGCGCGCTGCGCCAATCCGCGCGGATTGGTGGCCTGTCCCCGGGCAGGTCATGCACACGTTCACCCACTTCAAGCTCGAGCTCATCGTCTACCGAGCGGTGGTGCCGGCTGACGCTACACTCACTTTCTGGGCTGACCCCAGCCGCTGCAGATGGGTCCCACGTCGCGAAATCGATCGCCAAGCGTTGCCAAGTCTCATGCATAAGGTGATCGCACACGCGTTGCGCGAGATGTAATGCTCGCGCAGGGTGAACGGCACGCAGGTCACTCGATCCTTACTCGCGATTTTAGAGCTGTAGCCCCGCTGAGGGCAGCGGTCGTCCTCACGCAACCCTTGCCTGTTCAACGGCTCAAGAGTTCGAGCCGTCCACTGATTGAACACAGCCGCCCAAGTTCACCCAGCATGTCGGATGCCTTCGGCAACACAGGCTGATGCATCAATGCAACTCGCCGTGCACTGAACACAACTTTTGCGTGTAATTCCATGGACACTGCGCGCGAATCGGGCGCTTAAGTAGGGCACATTGGTCGGCCCAGTGGACCGCGTTCGAACGGAAGCTCGACCCAATGGATGCGACACGCAACGCCTTCGTCATGCAACCTCCACTCGAAACGGGATTAGATCGATGAAACATCTTGCGGGGTTTATGACCGGTGCGTTGGCACTGGCAGCTTTCGCCGGGTCCGCACTGTCTGACGGAATGGTGGTCCGCGCGCCCGCGCCACCTCCGGCACCTCCGCCCGTCGCTGACCGGTGCGCGCCCGGTCCGTGGACAGGCTTTTACGTCGGTGGCAACCTGGGTTGGGCAAGCCTCGACGGTAATTTCAGAGACCGTGACATCTTCTTCTCAGAACGGCGGCGCTTTGACGACGACGAGGACTCTTTCACCGCGGGCGTACAAGCCGGCTACAATTTGCAATGTGGCAACGTGGTCTTCGGCTTCGAGACCGACTTCAATTGGGTCGATTTCGATGATGGCAACCATCATCTCGGCCACTGGTGGAATGGTGATTATCTGCGGTTCAGGAGAGATCGGTCCATGGATTGGTTTGGGACCATTCGGGGCCGCATCGGTTGGACGAATGACCGCATAATGGTTTATGCGACAGGCGGTGCCGCATATACGGACCTCGAGCGGAAGTGGCACGGCTTCGGACTCGGTAGCGATGAAACTCCAAGCTTATTTCACAGAGACTCAGATGACGTAACCTGGGGCTGGGTTGCCGGCGGCGGTGTTGAATGGTTGTGGTCACCCAATCTCACCTTCAAAGCCGAAGCATTGTGGCTCGAGTTTGAGGATGGATCATCGAGGCGTCCCATTCAGTTTGGCGAAGATGACTGGAGGGTGCACCGCTTCGACTTTGACGACGACATGGTCGTGGTCCGCGTCGGCTTGAACTGGAAGTTCGGCCACCGCGCTCCGCCACCCTACGAGCCGCTCAAGTAAATTTCGAATACCTCACTGAACAAGCAAAGGCCGCCTGTGATGGCGGCCTTTCTCGTTTGGCTTGTAATCGACTTCGTTACTCAGCGGCCACCACGACGGGATGTGGCGTAGCAAGGCCAAGCCGCTGCTTCGCCATCTCGCGAAGTGCATCTATGGGCTTCAGTTGCCCTTGCGCCTCAAAGTGCCAGAAGGTCCACCCGTTGCACGCAGCTTTCCCCTGAACGGCGGCGCCAATGCGATGGATTGAGCCCTGCTCTCCACCCCACGCGACAGTGCCGTCGGCCCGCACTTCGGCCCGAATTCTGCGCCGCTCGTCGTAGAGCACTGAGCCAGGCTCCAGCATCCCAAGCTCGATGATTGTACCGAAGGGCACGCGGGGCTCACTCCGCTTGGAGCGGGCCGTTTCGAGCGCAGAGGGGGCGACAGACTGCACCTTATCTATGCGCTCAGTGGCTGCCTTGGCATACTCAGGATCCCGCTCGATGCCGATCCAGCGGCGGCCGAGCCGCTTGGCTACGGCACCCGTCGTCCCCGTGCCGAAGAAGGGATCGAGGACAACATCTCCGGGATTTGTCGTTGCCACAAGGATGCGATGCAGCAGGGCCTCTGGCTTCTGCGTCGGATGGGTTTTGCGGCCGTTGGCGTCCTTCAAACGCTCCGGCCCTGCGCAAATCGGGAACAGCCAGTCCGAACGCATCTGCAGGTCGTCATTGCCGGCCTTCATGGCCTCGTAATTGAACGTGACCCGCGATTTCCGATCACGAGCAGCCCAGATCAGCGTCTCGTGCGCATTGGTGAACCGCTTACCGCGGAAATTCGGCATCGGGTTCGTCTTACGCCAGATGATGTCGTTCTGGATCCAGAACCCCAGGTCCTGCAAGGCCACGCCGAGGCGGAAGATATTGTGGTAAGAGCCAATGACCCAAATGGCGCCATCGCGCTTCAGCACTCGGCGACACTCGCGGAGCCATGCCCGCGAGAACCTGTCGTAATCCTCAAAATCGGTGAACTTGTCCCACTCGTCGTCGACGCCATCGACACGGGTGTTGTTCGGCCGCAGAAGATCCTTGTCGAGCTGCAGGTTGTAGGGAGGATCAGCGAAGACGAGATCGACGCTGGCTGTCGGCAACTTCGCCAGCACCTCGAGGCAGTCGCCGACGATGACTTGATCGAGACCGACGCTCGGGCGTACCCGGTGACGCAAAACCATGACGCAACTCGCAAAACTGAAACGAGCGCAGGCAAGGAAACTCAGCCCGCGGAGACATCCTCAGCGCGCAGGGTTAACAGAGGGTTAAGGCGAGTTCAGGGCTGATCGGATGCTTGACTGAAGCCGAGCAAAGGCAACTCCGCTTCAACACCCTCTGGCGGCGCGAGACCGAGCGCGATCTGTACTGGTCTAAACGATCGGCGATGGTGCGGAGTAACGCCGAGACGGTCGATAGCAGCGAAATGCTCGGGCGTGGAATAGCCCTTGTGGCGCTCGAAACCGTAGCCAGGGAAAGCGCGGCCGAGCTCGATCATAATTCTGTCACGCGTTACTTTCGCAACGATGGACGCTGCGGCAATCGACAGACACTTGGCATCCCCCTGGACGATGCACTGGGTCTGGCAACGGAGTTTCGGCGGCCTATTGCCGTCGACGAGCGCCACGCGCGGTGAGGGCTCAAGCTGCTTCACGGCCTGCTGCATGGCCCACAGCGTGGCGTTCAAAATGTTGTAGCGATCAATGCGCGCGACGCTCGCGATGCCGATGCCAACCTTCGACGTGGCCTTTATGCGCTCGAATAGCTCCTCGCGAACGTCGGGCTCCAGCAGACTTGGAATCGGCAATGCCGGAAGGGATGTTGTCGGGATTAAGGATTACGGCTGCAGCGACAACAGGTCCTGCAAGGGGGCCGCGTCCGGCCTCGTCGATGCCCGCAACTGGACCGCCGGTCAGCCGTATCGCCACGGCTTCTACCTCGAACGTCGGCCTCGGCTCTAAGTCGGTTCCCCCCATGAGCCGAGCTTCTAAAGCTCAACGCCCAGGTGTCAAAGCAGTTGCAACTGGTCTCCACGACTCTTTCCAGGCTTTTGGAAAAGATCCGTCCGCAGCTTCAGCCCTCGCTCGTTCATCCCAAGCCGCTTGAGCGCGAGGCGGAACCGCATAGCGATCTGCTCCGCGTAGGGCCCACTGCCACGCTGGCGTAAGCCGAACTCTGGCCGTGTAATCACGGCCGCCGTGCATGGACTGGAGGAGACTGATAACGCGCTTTGCCCGATCGGGAAATTCGGTCTCTAGCCATTCCCGAAACAGCTCCTTCAGCTCAAGGGGCAGCCGAAGCAGGACATAGCCGGCGTCGCGAGCGCCTGCGTCATGCGCTGCCTCAAGAATGCGCTCAATTTCGCTATCATTGATGGCCGGAACGATGGGAGCGACCATCACCTGGGTCGGCACACCGGCGGCACTGAGCTGCTTTACGGCATCGAGCCGCCGCCAGGGAGTGGTTGCTCGGGGCTCCATTTTCCGGGCGACGCGGCGATCCAGCGTCGTAACGGACAACGCGACTTTGACAAGGCCACGCTCCGCCATCCGGGCAAGGATGTCTATGTCGCGAACGACGAGAGCCGACTTCGTGACGATGCCGACGCGGGTGGCTAAACCGGTCGAGCACTTCCAGCACGGAGCGCGTGATACGGTACTCGCGCTCGATCGGCTGATAAGGATCGGTGATAGCTCCGAGTGCTATGGTCTTAGGGACATAGCCGGGTCGCGACAATTCCTTCTCGAGCAGCTCCGCTGCATTGGTTTTCGCATAGAGCTTGGTCTCGAAATCCAGCCCTGCCGAATGCCCCAGGTAGCAGTGACTTGGCCGGGCGTAGCAGTAGATGCAGCCGTGCTCGCATCCGCGATAGGGATTGATCGAGCGGTCGAAGCCGATGTCCGGGCTGTTGTTGGTTGCGATGATGCTACGCGCAGGCTCAATGCGCACCTCGGTCTTGAAAGCCTCGAGCTCGGCCAAGCTTTCCCAGCCGTCGTCGAAGTCCTCCCGCACCTCCGCCTCAAAGCGGCCGGCCCGATTCGATCGCGCACCGCGCCGCGGCGCCGTTCTTCGTGAACGAGCATACCGGTGGCCATGTGTGTACGACCTTTGGCGGCTTTCGACATCGGGAATACTCGACCTTGTCGATAGCCAGACCATAGCCAAGGCGTAAGAACAAATCAAGAACAACTGAGGGTCATCTTCTGGGCTGGCAGGTTTCCTCATATAGAGGCGTTCATGATTTCCGTCGTCATACCCACCCTCAACGCAGAGGAACGCCTCGCGTCCACTCTCGCGGCGTTGGTCCCAGCCGCGGTGGATGGCCTGGTGCGCGAGGTGATCGTGGCGGACGGTGGCTCGACTGATCGGACGCTGGACATCGCGGATGCCGCCGGAGCCGAGATTGTCCGCTGCCAGGCAGGACGGGGGATGCAGCTCATGGCAGGCGCTGAGAAAGCGCGATTTCCGTGGCTTCTGTTTCTTCACGCCGACACCGCTCTGGAGCCGGGCTGGCAGGCTGAGGCCAAGAGCTTTATCGACACCGTTGAGGCGCAAAGAGCATCACCAGCGGCGGCAGCCTTCCGTTTTTCGCTCGATGACACGGGGCTTGCGCCTCGAATAGTCGAGACTGGCGTGGCGCTGCGGTGCGCTCTGTTCAAGTTGCCGTACGGAGATCAGGGTCTCCTCATCCCGGCACGTCTCTTTCACGAGATCGGCGGCTATAAGCCTTTGCCGCTGATGGAGGATGTCGACATCGTGCGCCGGCTCGGCCGCAGGCGGATCGTAATGCTCCGGTCGCGTGCGATCACGAGCGCCGCGCGATACCGCCGCGATGGATATAGCCGGCGCGTCGTACGCAACCTTTCCTGCCTCGCACTCTACTTCTTGGGGGCGCCAGTGCAGAAGATCTCTCGCTTCTATGAGCGATGAGACCTTCAAAACTGCGTGATTCTCCATCGGCCGCTTTTCCTTGGAGCAGAGGGCGCGTACCTTCCGGGAACACATCTTCCGTCCAACTCATACGGACAGCTCAACTCCAAGGAGTAGCTATGACCGTGTTATCCCGCCGTACGTTTGTATTGTCGGCCACCGCCGCCGCAGCTGCCTTTGGGCTCAGGGGTCCACTGGCCTTCATCGGCCCCGCGGAGGCGATGGGTCCAGGCAACGAGCTTCCCAGGTTTGCGCGGTTTCAGGTCGGCGAGCTGGAGGTGATCCAGCTTTACGACGGAGTTTGGCAGAAGCCGCACGATCCGAACTTCATCAAGAACGCCACCGTCGAGGAGACGAAGCAAGCTCTCCGGGAGGCCGGGATTACCGATGCCCACGTTCCGATCACCTTCACCGTGACCGTGGTTCGCATGGGCGATCGGACGATCATGTTCGATGCCGGAACCGGCGGGCAGATGGCCCCGACCGCAGGCTTGATGATGAAGGAAAGCATGCAGGCCGCCGGCATCGACCCGAAAGCGCATCAATACGATTGTGATGACGCATTTCCATCCCGATCACATATTCGGGTTGATGGAAAAGGATACGAACGCTCAGGTCTTCCCTGACGCGGAGATCGTGGTGCCAGCCACCGAGTATAAGTACTGGACCGACCCGGGTGTGCTGTCATCCTTGCCCGAGGCAAGACAGGGGCTGGCCAAGCGCATCCAAGCAACCTTCCCAAATTGGTCGAACATCAGGCAGGTGGAAGAAGATGCCGAGGTGGTGCCCGGCATCCGCTCCGTTGCGAGCTACGGCCACACACCCGGCCATACCAGCTATCTGATCAGCTCCGGCAACGAGCAGTTGATGGTGCTGGGTGATGTCTCCAACCTGCCGGCGCTTTTCGTGCGGAACCCTGGATGGCATGCGGCATTCGACCAAGATGCTGAGATGGCGGAGGCGACCCGTCGCAAGATCTACGACCGAGTCGTGGCCGACGGCATCACCGTTACGGGCTACCATTTTGGGATGCCAGGTGCGGGCAAAATCGAAAAGGATGGCGGCGGCTACGCGTTCAATCCAATTACTGCCTGACGCCAAGCTCGTCGGAGCACGTGCCACAGCACGCGGGAGGAAATCCGCCAAGGCGCCGTCGAAACGGACGGCGCCTTTTCGTTGCCATTTGGTGATCATGGCGAAGCTGCCGGAAGCGGGCCGCGTTAAGTCCCGGCTCGCACGGCAGATCGGCGTCGGCCAGGCAACCTGGTTCTACAGGCACACGACATCCGCAGTGCTAGGCAGGCTAGCACGATCACCCCGCTGGCAAACCTATCTTGCCATTACGCCCGATCGAGGTGTCGCTCATCCGATCTGGCCACGCGACATCATGCGCATGACCCAAGGAAGCGGGAATCTCGGTCAACGCATGCAACGTGCCATGCGCCTAAAGAAACCGGGACCCGTCATCATCATCGGTACGGATGTACCCGGCATTCGCCCCGCCCATATCGCAGCCGCCTTCAAGGCTCTCGGAAGCTGCGATGCCGTGTTCGGACCTGCGACTGACGGCGGATATTGGCTGGTCGGACAACGACGAAGGCCGCGCGATCTCGAAATGTTCGGCAACGTACGCTGGTCCACGTCCGACGCCCTTGCCGATACGTTGCAGAACTTGCGCGGCCATCGCATCGCTTTCGTCGCGACGCTGAGCGACGTCGACACTGCAGACGACTGGCGAAACGTCGCCGCATGGTGCGGTCGTCGCATCCTGCCGGCGGTGTGACCTCGATCCCCTTCCCGAGAAAGCTCTGGATAATTGCGATTTTTTCTTTGACGTGTCTAATTATGATCACTGGCGGAGTAAGGGGATTATGACATGGTTCACGCATCGCCGCAGGTGACAGCGGCGCAGGTCCTGGACGCGGGCCGACGCGCCGAAGCAGATGGGCGTCTGGAATATGCCATCCAGTTCTACAGGCACCTTACCGATCATCATTCCGGTGCCCCGGAAGCAGAAGCGGCTCGCGAAGCCTTGTCTCGCCTCAAACTTCAGACCAGCAACCTTGATGGATTCCCGCGTACGCGGGCGGCTAGCCCTCCGCCATTGCGTAATCCTGGCCACTTCCACGCCTCCGATTCTGCTCGACTAGGGCCGAAGGTCGGACGGGGACCTATCCGCATCGCGCCGGCCGGAGCTGTCCAGCCATCAGCGCCCATCGAGCTTCCGGAGAGTGAGACCGAGTACCTTACGGGGCGACTGGTCGCTCATGCATTTGTCGGTCTTGGCGTCTTCTTGGCCGTGGCTGGCCTGCTCGCGACGATAGCCGGCCTGATGTTGCCGGGCGAGATGCTTGCCGCATTGCCCCACTGGGTCTTGGCCATGCATCCGCTCGCTGGCCCGACTGGCGCTGCAACCGGTATCGTGCTCTTCCTGTTAGGGCAGATCGCGCGTGCCATTTTCGACATCGCCAGCGCGAGCCGCGACCTCGCGGCCATAGAGCGAGCGAAAGTAGAGCACGCAAACGCGTCGCTGCGCTGACCTAGCAACCCTTAAGCGCTGCGACTGCTCAGGTGCTCGCCGAGCCGGGGCATCAGCTCGACGAAGTTGCAGGGCCGGTGCCGGTTGTCGAGCTGGTATTGAAGGATGCCATTCCAGGCATCGCGGCACGCTCCCGGAGAACCCGGGAGACAAAAGACGAGTGTTTCTTGGGCCAGTCCCGCACAGGCGCGAGATTGGATGGTCGAGGTGCCGACTTTCTGGAACGAGATCATGTGAAAGACGGTCGAGAAACCGTCGATCTCCTTGTCGAAAAGCGGTCTTACGGCATCGGGCGTCACGTCCCGGCCGGTGAAGCCGGTTCCGCCGGTCGTGATGACGACGTTGATAGCCGGATCTGCGATCCAGCTGAGCACGCGCGCCCGGATCTGAGCGATGTCATCCCTGACGATGGCCCGCTCGGCAACTTTGTGGCCCGCTTTCTCGATCAGCTCCACCAGGGTGGCGCCCGACTTGTCCTCGCTGATCTGGCGCGTGTCCGAGACGGTAAGCACCGCGATGGACACGGGTATGAAAGGGCGCGTCTCGTCAATTCGTGACATGTTCCGAAAGCTCCAGTTCGAGCGCCAATCTAGCCGGAAACACCGTTAGCTGCACCGGGCCGATCGCCTTTGTCGAGGCGCACTTTTAGGGCGAGCAGGTCGCGCCAAGCGAGGCGTTTCTGGGCCGGGCTCCGGAGCAGATAGGCGGGATGAAGGCTCGCCATGGCCGGGATCAGGCGACCTCCAACTTCCACCTCTCGCCACTTGCCCCTGATGCGCAAAATACCCTCCGTCCCGCCTAAGAGATGTTTCGCCGCTGCCGCACCGAGCAGAAGTAGAAACTCCGGCTGAACAAGCTCGATCTGCCGCATCAAGAACGGCCGGCAGACCAATGCCTCCTGCGGCGTCGGCGTCCGGTTACCAGGTGGACGCCAGTAAACGATGTTGGTGATGTGGACGTCCGCCTCGCTGAGCCCAATGGCCGCCAGCATCTTATCAAGCAACTGCCCGGCGCGGCCGACAAACGGCTTGCCCTCGAGGTCCTCCTCACGCCCGGGAGCCTCGCCGATGATCATGACGCGTCCTGTGGCCGCCCCACGATAGAAGCACAGGTTCTTGGCCGTCGCACGCAGGGCACACCCCTCGAACCGCTCCAATGCCGCCCGTAGCTCCTCCAGCGAGGTCGCTGAGGAAGCGGCCGCCCTGGCCGAATCCTCGGCCTCGGACGTCGGCATCGGCGCGAAGCTACGATGAGCCGCCGGCAACGGCGCCGACGGAGTGCCGGCTTGCGGAACGCGAGGAACTTGCGGCTCCTGCGAAAGACCTTGATCTCGCCCGGCCGCGGGAGGCGAGGAGCCGTGCACGATCCCAAGGTCAGCCCTATCCCCCAACGCCAGCCAGTCCAGCGGATCGTCGGCCAACGCGTCCGTCACGCCCATATCGCGATACCACGCAAGAAGGGCAACGAGGCGAGGATCCGGTTGATGCGTCATAGCTACAGTCTAAACAAAAGGAGAATCCATGCGAGGGGTCTTGTCGCAGAGGTCGAATCGATGTCGCTGCAGCCTTGACGCGTTGAGCAAACAAGGGCCGTAATCGCGCCCGTCGCAGCAAACTCGGAGATATTTCGAATAATGGCACGCCAGCCGGAGCAGCTCCCCCCGCGAGAAGCGATGGATTTTGATGTGGTGATCGTCGGCGCCGGCCCCGCGGGCTTGGCGGCTGCTATTCGCCTGAAGCAACTCGCGTTGGTTGACGGCACCGATGTCTCGGTTGTCGTGCTGGAGAAGGGCTCCGAAGTGGGCGCGCACATCCTCTCCGGTGCAGTCATCGATCCGATCGGTCTTGATGCTCTCATCCCTGATTGGAGGGAGCGGGGCGCCCCCGTAACCACTCCAGTCACCGAGGACCGATTTGTCTATCTCGGTCCTGCGGGTGAGTTGAGGCTGCCAAACTTCCTGATGCCGCCGTTGATGAACAATCACGGCAACTACATCGTCAGCCTCGGGAACCTGGTTCGTTGGCTTGGCGAGCAGGCAGCAGAGCTTGGAGTAGAGGTCTATCCCGGGTTTGCGGCAACGGAGATCCTGAAGGACGAGCAAGGCAGGGTCATTGGCGTCGCAACAGGCGACATGGGCATCGGCCGGGATGGTCAGCCGAAAGACAGCTTCACCCGCGGCATGGAGCTGCGGGGGAAATACACGCTCATTGCCGAGGGCGCGCACGGATCGCTTGCCAAGCAGCTCATCAGGGACTTCAAGCTGCGTGAAGGTCGCGAGCCGCAGAAGTACGGCATCGGCATCAAGGAATTGTGGGAGGTCCCTCCCGAGCGGCACCAGCCAGGTCTAATCCAGCATACGTTCGGCTGGCCGCTCGACAATCGCACCGGTGGTGGCTCCTTCCTGTACCACTACGGGGAGAATCTTGTCGCCGTCGGGTTTGTCGTACACCTGAACTACGAGAACCCCTATCTCTCCCCCTACGACGAGTTTCAGCGGTTCAAGACCCATCCATCCATTCGACCTCACCTCGAAGGCGGCAAGCGCATCGGCTATGGCGCCCGCGCAATCACGGAAGGCGGATGGCAATCCCTTCCGAGACTTGTGTTCCCAGGTGGAGCGCTACTGGGTTGCTCGGCAGGCATGGTCAACGTTCCACGCATCAAGGGCAGCCATAACGCCATCCTCTCCGGCATGCACGCTGCCGATGCCATCTCGGAAGCCCTCAAGAAAGGTCGCTCACACGACGTTCTCGAGGACTACGAGATCGCGGTGCGTACGGGTCCCATCGGGCAAGATTTGCGGCGGGTACGCAACGTCAAGCCGCTCTGGTCCCGCTTCGGGACGTTCGCTGGTATCGCTCTCGGCGGCATCGACATGTGGCTGAACACGATCATTCCGGGCGTTGGCCTCGGGTATACGTTACGCCACGGAAAGCCGGATTACGCCACGCTGAAGAAGGCCAACGAGTGTCAGCCGATCGAGTATCCGAAACCCGACGGTGTGCTGACCTTCGATAAGCTGACCAACGTTTCCTTCTCCGGTACGAATCACGAGGAGGATCAGCCGGTCCACCTCGTCTTGGCAGACCCGAGCATCCCTATCGCGGTGAACCTGCCCGAGTATGCTGAGCCCGCACAACGCTACTGTCCGGCTGCCGTCTACGAGGTCGTGACCGGCGAGGACGGAAAACCACGCTTCCAGATCAACGCCCAGAACTGCGTCCACTGCAAAACGTGCGATATCAAAGATCCCAGCCAGAACATAAATTGGGTGCCGCCTGAGGGTGGCGGTGGACCGAACTACGTGGGGATGTGAAGAGGATTGCTGGGGTGTTTTCGATCCAGGGCCTCTCTAGCTCTAGCTCCGGCGCGATGCCGCGAGTCCGGTTGATGCGGCTGGCTGGTTCGCCGGAGCTTCGGACCGGGATAGCGGCAGGCGAATCACGCATGCCACGCCTTCGGGATCGAAGCTGATCCGCGATTCCCCGCCATGCCCCTGCTGTAGAGACCGCTCGATCAGCAGCGTCCCGAACCCAGTGGATGATGGCGGCGTCACCGTGGGGCCACCCCGCTCTTTCCACACGATCTCGAGTATGCGGCCCTCGCTCGACTCCTGGATCGACCAGTCGACCATCACCCACCCTTGAGGAACCGATAACGATCCGTACTTTCGCGCATTCGTGCCTAGCTCATGCAGTACGAGCGCAAGCTGCAGTGCGGTCTGCGGCTCGAGTGAGACAGCGGGTCCCTGACATCTGATCCGATCGCCGCTTCCGAGCATCAGTTGCTCACGAATGAGCGAGTCGAGCTCGGTGCCCTGCCATGCCGTTCTGGTCAGCAACGTGTGAGCCCGTGACAGCGCCTGGATTCGATCGCTGAAACTTTGGACGAAGTCCTCGGGGCTTTTCGCGCGCCGTAAGGTCTGACTGGCAATTGCCTGCACTGTCGCCAGCGTATTTCTGACCCGGTGATTGAGCTCTCCGACTAGGAGCTGCTGTTTTCGTTCAGCCTCTTTGCGCTCGGTGATGTCGACGACGACCCCGAAGAGCTCCTGCGGTTTGCCTTCGGCGTCGAAGCGAACCATCCCCCGGCTGTGGATCCAGATGTATCGACCATCCCGATGTCTGACCCGAAACTCAGCCTCGAAGGAGCCCCGGCGCTGCGCTGCTTCAAGACAATCGACGAGCACCGCCCGGTCCTCCGGATGGAGGATGCCATACATGCTCTCCAATGTTGGCTCGAAGCTGGCCTTATCCAGCCCATAGATCGCGTAGACTTGATCGGACCACGTGCAGCGCTCCGTATTCAGATCTATCTCGAACGTCCCCATCCGGCCGGCATCCAATGCGAGCGATGTCCGAGCCATCGCATCGCGGAGCTGGCGCGCGGCCCGCTCCCGCTCAGTCACGTCATGCGCTACAACCCCGTATCCGATCATTCTGCCGTCGAGCTCCCGGATCGGAGTCATGGACAGGAGGACGCGAATCTTGGTGCCGTCTTTTCGCCTGCGGACAGCGTCCACAGTGATAGCCGCACCCCGCTCCCTGACTTGCCGCACCAAGTCTTCAAGAGCAGGCAGCTCGGACGCCGGGCACAGGTCGCGCTCAGACTTTCCAATAATTTCAGCGGGAGCGTAGCCAAAAATGCTCTCGGCCCCTCTGTTCCAGGTCTTTATCTGTAAGTTCGGAGAAAGGGCGTAGATGGCGTCCTTCGAGGCCTGGAGCAGTGCATTGTGACGCAGGCGCGGCTCATGGCGGCGAAGGTCAGTCACGATCAGCCCGTGCGCTGGCCGCCCATGAATAGCCATCGGACGAACGAACGAGATCAGAACTGGAACCGTCTCACCAGACTGGGCACGCAGGCCACTTTCGGCGCTCCGACTTCCGGTTCCAAGCAGCTGCTGCGATCTGTGCGCGGCGTCGCCAGCGACCAGATCTTCGAATTTTCGGCCGATAATGCTGGTTATTGGCGTGGCGAGCATGCGTGCCAACGCCTCATTGCAGTAGCGAATTGTCCCGCCGTCGCTCACAATGAGCACGCCTTCACGCATATGCTCGAAGAAAAGACGAAAAACCTCGTTGGTGGCCGCTTGTTCGTGACCTCCAGCTAGAGCGTGGGCACAAGTTCCACGCAATCGACCTTCCGCTGCGGCCAGCCGAGCTCGCAGCACCTCCACTTCCCGTTCGAGCTCGAGAATTCGATGACGCTCTTCTCTCATACCGGACTACCAGCGCAACAACGTGGTTGCCTCGAGCGTCAGGCGATCAATGATCTTCAGGATCACTCACCCACACTTCTTATCAACAAGAACCTGATGCACTCACCCACCCGCACCCCGGCCATGACCGAGGGATGGGTCGCTCCCAGCCGAAAATGATAAGGGAAACCCCCGAGCTTGCCTCCCGTGCTGCTGACCAGCGTGTTACCGCGGTTCTACTTTGTGCCATGCTACACAAATTCTGAGCATAACAATCAATCGTGGCGAGCTAGACTTAACGACAGATCGCCAGACAAGCATAGTAACAACTATAACTGCGACAACTTGCGCCCCGCTCCTTATCATTCCACATCAGAGACCGATCACAACCTCTCCAGTGGGCGTCAGGGCAGGAGCTAACCGCTCATCTGTTTACCTAGATCGAGACGAACTCGCCGGTGCCCTCATTGAGCACCGAGAGGTTGCCTGTTGCGATCTCGAAGTGGGCACCGTGAAGATGGAGCCGGCCCTTGCTTTCAAGCGCCTTGATACAAGGGAAGCTACGCAAATTTTGGATGGAGACCTTAATTCCTTCTCGTTCGAGCTCCACCCTCAACTCGGCCGCGCTCCGTCCTGCAGCGGACGCCAGAATTCTTGTCCGCGCCTCGTCCAGAATGTTCATCCAATTGGAAATGAATCGCGCCTCCGACTGACGCGTCGCTGATTGCTCCAAACAAGCCAGAATGCCGCCGCAGCCTGAGTGCCCGAGGACCACAATGTGCTTTACCCTCAAGTTAAGGGCGGCAAATTCCAGAGCAGCGCTGACACCGTGGTACTGTCCTGTAGTTTCGTATGGCGGAACAAGATTGGCGATATTCCGCACCACGAACAGCTCTCCTGGCATGGCGCTAAAGATTGTCTCAGGATCGACGCGACTGTCACAGCAGCTCACGACCATCACGTCTGGATGCTGCCCGTAGGCTGCCAACTCTGCGAAATGATCGATATTGGGCGCAAAGTGCCTGTACTTGAACCGGCGGAAGCGATCGACGAGGTGCTCGGGGAACTGGGGCATGGTCGGGACAGCTCGGTCGCGGTTGGTTTAGCCCGGGCGCGTAAGATCTCGAGAGTCCCGGGTTTGCCGTCCAGGTGCCACGAACGCCCCGCATTGCAAGCAAGGAATTCTTATGGAAGCGCCCGTTCGTGAATAGGGAGCGGCGTCACATTGGTCCATGCCTCCTGGGAGGGTATTAACGCCAGCTCCTCTCGACCCGCGCTCGCCGCGATCGCCTGCTCCACCCCCGCAGCAGCTTTCGCCATAGCTTCAGCCATCGACGCGCCATTGAGATAGTGGCCGAGTATCAAGCCAGAAAAGAAATCACCGGTCCCGTGCGGAACAACCTCGCGAAAGGGAACAGAGCAGCTTTTTGCCTGGCCTCCCTCGACCAGCAAATTTTCGAGCGTGTCTTCCTGCTTTAGAGCCGAGGTCACCACGACGGCAGTGTTCTTCAGCACCGCTGAAGCCTGTATGACACCCTCGAAAGATTGCGTGGGGAGGTTAGTAAGCCACTGGAGCTCAAATCGATTGGGCGTGATCACGTCAGCCAATGGCTGGAGCACATCCCGGATGGCCGTTGCAGCTTTCGGATCGATATAGAGACCTTTCGGTTCGTCCCCCAGAACCGGATCACAGAGGTAATAGATCGACTGCGTGGACCGGAGCCGCCTGACAATGCTGCCGGCCAGATGGACATGCTCGGCCGTAGGCAGGTAGCCCGTGATCACCGCCTCGATTTCACCAAGCCAGCCATTCCGCTCGAGTGCATCGACAATTTCCTCCAGGACCGCCGGCTCGACGTGAATCCCCGCAGCGTGCGCATGCCCGGGATGGTTCGACAGCAGGATGGTCGGCAGCGGCCACACCTCGTGCCCGAGCCGCTGTAGTGCCGGAACAATTGCGGAGAGCCCTACATGCCCGCGAGCCACTTGAGACGATAAGGCGAGAATGCGAGCCATGACTCCTCGATCAGATTACGTTGAGCTCGCGTAGGGGCCGCCCCTCAGCAATCCGTTCGTAGCCGAAGCGAGACAAGTCCAAGGTTTGGAATTCGCCGAGGACGATAAGCTCAGCAACAGCACGGCCGGCAGCGGCGGATTGCTGAAGACCATGCCCGGAAAAGCCGTTCGCGAAGTAGAAATTCCGAATTTCTGGATGGGGACCGATAATGGCGTTCTGATCGAGTGTGTTGTAGTCGTAGAAGCCGGCCCAGGCGTTCACCACCTTGATCGACTCGAATACGGGAACCCGTGCCGCAAGTCGCGGCCAGACTTCCTCTTCGAACAAGCCGTAGTCGATCTCATCGAGATCGACTGCAGGTGGCTCGTGCGCCTCGTCGGGTGAGACACCGGTGATGAAGAGCTGGCCTTCAGGGCGAAACCACACACCGCTGCTATCAATGGTGAGTGGCGCTTGGCGCAGCGCCTCCGGGGCAGCTCTACAGTCGATCACATAGACATAGCGTTTGCGCGGCTCCACAGGCAGCCGGATGCCCGCAAGAGCGGCAATTGCACCCGCGGACGGACCCGCCGCGTTGACGACGGCTCCTGCGGACAGCCGGCTCCCGCTCGCCAACGTCACCGCAGCAACGGACTGCCCGATCACCTCAAAGCCCGTAACTGTGTCCGTGAGATACTCAACCCCCGCCGCACGGGCCGCCGTTCGAAAGAGGGTTGTCAGGCTCACTGGATCGATCCAACCCTCACCCGAGGCGCCGAAGCTGCCACACGCCACGCCCTCAGTCGAAAGCCAGGGAAATCGCTCGCTCAGCGCTTCCGGGTCGAGCAGGTGAACATCGGCGCCGTGCGCGCGTTGCGTTTGGACATTCGACCGGAGAACGTCGACCCCGTCTCGGGAGGCGAGGATCAGATAGCCTTGCTCTCGAAAGCCGACATCGGCATCGGGCCCGAATCGATCTTTCAAATTCCGGAGAAGGTCGATCATGACCTGCGACATCAGAATGTTCTCCGGCGTCGAGAACTGCTGACGCACACCACCGGCCGAACGGGCAGTGCTGCAGGTGGCAAACGAAGGGTCCTTCTCAACGACAACGATTCGGCGGCCATCGAGGGCACCCAGCTGAGTGAGGTAGTAGGCCGTGGCGCATCCGATGACGCTACCGCCTACGATCACAATGTCCTTCGACCAACTCGCCATGCGCTCACGATGGGATCCAACGCCTGGCACTGTGCCGAAGCACACCTGAGATGCCAAGCGGACACGCCGGCACAGGGCAAACTTCGCTTTCACAAACTCGGGCGGGTGCACTAGCTTCCGGCCATCGCAACGATTGTCGTGGAGGAGAACCCATGGCCGTTCGACCGCGCCGCAGCGCCCTCTACATGCCCGGCTCCAATGCACGGGCGCTTGAGAAGGCAAAAACGCTTGCTGCCGATGTGGTGATATTCGATCTCGAGGACGCGGTGGCGCCCGAGGCCAAAGAGGCGGCTCGCGAGCAGGTCGTGGCGGCGGTTGCGAGCGGTGGCTACGGAGATCGTGAGCTGGTGATCCGGATCAATGGTCTCGATACGCCCTGGGGCGAAGAAGATCTCACCAAGGCTGCCGCGGCGACCCCGAATGCCATCCTAGTCCCGAAGGTGTCGACTGCCGCGCAACTTTTCGAGGTTGGTCAGCGGCTGACCTCTGCGCCTGAGGCAATCCAGGTCTGGGCCATGATCGAGACGCCGCTCGCAATCCTCAACGTGCGTGAGATTGCCGCAGCAGCGCAAGATCGGTCGACGCGGCTAGCCTGCTTCGTCCTGGGCACGAACGACCTCGCGAAGGAAACTCGGGCGGATTTGGGCGACAACCGCACCGCAGCCTTGTACTGGCTATCTGCTGCGGTCACAGCAGCTCGCGCCTACGGCATCGACGTGCTCGACGGTGTTTACAATGCCTTCCGGGACATCGAGGGCCTCCGCCGCGAATGTCTCCAGGGCCGCCAGCTCGGCATGGATGGCAAAACACTCATTCACCCGGACCAGATCGGGCCAGCTAACGAAATTTTTTCGCCAACTGCAGAAGAGGTCGAGTGGGCGCGCAAAATTCTTGCCGCGTTCGACGAGCCAGAAAACCGGGGTAAGGGCGCCATCAGCATTGACGGCCGGATGGTCGAGCTACTGCATGCCGAGATGGCTCGGCGCACTGTCGAGCTCGCCGAGGCGATCGCCGCGCGTGAACGGACCTGAGCTGAACCGGAAGACTGAGCCATGACATCGACCAAGACCACCGGCGGCAACTTCTTCGAGGACTTCCATCTCGGACAGGTGATCCATCACGCAACGCCGCGAACACTGACCGAAGGCGATGTCGCTGTTTACGCCAGCCTCTATGGTTCGCGTTTCGCTGTGCAGTCATCGGACATGTTCGCTCGCGCCATCGGCTATCCCCGGGCGCCAATCGACGATCTGCTCGTCTTCCATACAGTGTTCGGGAAGACGGTTCCCGACATCTCGCTCAACGCTGTGGCGAACCTGGGTTACGCCGATTGCCGCTTTCTCGCTCCGGTCTATCCAGGCGATACGCTGAGCGCCGTCTCTGAGGTGATCGGCCTCCGGGAAAACTCCAACCGCGAGACAGGCGTCGTCTACGTCCGCTCGAAAGGGCTCAACCAGGACGGCGAGACGGTTCTCGAGTACGTCCGCTGGGTGATGGTGCGCAAGCGCGACAAAGCCTCGCCAGCCCCAGAGCCGCATGTGCCAGATCTGCCGGAACACGTCAGGCCCGACGAACTCGGTCGCACTTTGCCGCAATTGGCGCGATCCGACTACGACACAATCCTCTCCGGCTCGCCGTTCCTTTGGGCGGACTACGAGGTGGGCGAGCGCATCGACCACGTGGATGGTGTCACGATCGAGGAAGCCGAGCACCAGATTGCGACACGGCTCTACCAGAACACGGCGAGGGTCCATTTCAACCAGCATACCGAAAGCGCCGGCCGCTTCGGCCGCCGTCTCATCTACGGCGGCGTCATAATTTCGCTGGCGCGGGCACTGTCGTTCAACGGCTTGGCCAATGCATACCACATCGCCGCTATCAACGGAGGCCGACACGTCGCGCCGTGCTTCGCGGGCGATACCATCTACGCATGGTCCGAGGTTCTCGACAAAGCCGAGCTCCCCCACCGCAATGACCTCGGCGCACTGAGGCTGCGGCTCGTCGCGCTCAAGAACCGGCCTGCCGCTGACTTTCCTTACAAGACCGAGACAGGGTCATACGAGGACGGCGTCGTGCTCGACCTGGATGCCTGGGTGCTCATGCCCCGCTAACCGCAAGGTCCCGTCAGCTCCGCGATTTCCGAAATGCAGCTATGCGTCCGTTGGAACGATTGCTGCAGTGGCGAAGGCGCGCTACAAGGCGGCGAAACGAACCCACGAGGAGAGCCCGATGGCCGAAATGAAGGCGCGGGAGCTGCCGCAGGTCGAGCGACCGCTCTCGCCACACCTGCAGATCTATTCCCCGCTCATCAACATGGTGATGTCGATTATTCATCGCATTACCGGCGGGGCGCTCTATTTCGGGACCCTGCTGCTCGCCTGGTGGCTCATCGCTGCAGCGGCGGGGCCAGAGCACTTTGAGACCGCAAATTGGTTCTTCAGCAGCATCATCGGAAAGCTCGTGCTCTTCGGGTACACGTGGGCCCTAATTCATCACGCGCTCGGCGGCATCCGGCATTTGATTTGGGATACCGGCCGCGGATTCGACCTGAAGACGGTCGACATGCTGTGCTGGAGCACGATTATTGGATCCGTCGCGCTGACGCTGCTCGTTTGGGCCATTGCTCTTACGCTTCGTGGAGGGCTGTGACATGGCACTTCGCACGCCCTTGAAGAACGTGCGCCGGCTCGGCTCGGCAAAAGAAGGCACGGACCACTTCTGGCGCCAGCGCGTGACATCGGTGGCAGCACTCTTGCTGCTGCCCTTCATGCTCTGGATCGCGCTAAGTCTTGTCGGGGCGGATTATGAGACGGTCACGAGCACGCTGCGCAATCCGATCGTAGCGATTCTGCTTATTTCTTTCATCGTGACGAGCGCAGTACATATGCGGCTCGGAATGCAGGTGATCATCGAAGACTACGTCCATACGGACGGGGCGAAGATCGCACTGCTGATGCTGAACACGTTCTTCGCGGTGCTGGTGGCTCTCGCCAGTGTATTCGCGGTGCTCAGACTGAGTTTTGGGGTAGCAATCTGATGGCAGTTACGAATGGCAAGGCGGGCGACTTTAACGTCGCCAAGCCGGCGATCAACGGGCGCGCATATCCGCTAACGGACCACACTTACGACGTGGTGGTGGTCGGAGCAGGTGGGGCCGGTTTGAGAGCAACATTGGGTGCGGCTCAGGCCGGATTGAGGACCGCCTGTGTGACCAAGGTGTTTCCGACGCGCTCCCACACGGTGGCGGCGCAAGGCGGCGTTGCGGCGGCGCTCGGCAACATGGGGCCAGACGACTGGCGCTGGCACATGTACGACACGGTGAAGGGTAGCGACTGGCTCGGTGACCAGGACGCGATCGAGTACCTATGCCGCAATGCTCCAGAGGCCGTCTACGAGCTGGAGCATTTCGGCGTGCCGTTCAGCCGCACAGCTGATGGTCGCATTTATCAGCGCCCATTCGGCGGCATGACGACGGAGTTCGGTGAGGGGCCGCCGGCCCAGCGCACGTGCGCTGCAGCTGATCGCACCGGCCACGCCATACTCCATACACTCTATGGGCAGGCACTGCGCTATTCCGCCGAGTTCTTTATCGAATACTTCGCCATCGACCTGATGATGGATAGCGAAGGCGCCTGCCGCGGGGTTGTCGCGCTTTGCCTCGAGGACGGCACGGTGCATCGTTTCCGCGCCAAGAAGACGATTTTGGCGACGGGCGGCTACGGCCGCGTCTACTATTCCTGCACCGGCGCCCATACGCAGACGGGCGACGGCAACGCCATGGTTCTGCGCGCCGGACTGCCGCTGCAGGACATGGAGTTCGTGCAGTTCCACCCGACGGGCATCTATGGCGCCGGCATGCTGATCACGGAAGGCGCGCGCGGCGAGGGTGGCTATCTGACGAACTCAGAAGGCGAGCGGTTCATGGAGCGGTATGCACCGCACGCCAAAGATCTTGCCTCGCGCGATGTGGTCTCGCGCTCTATGACCATCGAGATTCGCGAAGGCCGCGGAGTCGGACCGGAGAAGGATCACATTCATCTCCACCTCGACCATCTTGACCCGAAGATCCTGGCAGAGCGTCTGCCCGGCATCACTGAAAGCGCAAAGATCTTCGCCGGCGTCGACATCACTCGGGAGCCGATCCCGGTCATCCCGACGGTTCACTACAATATGGGCGGCATCCCGACCAACTATCATGGCGAGGTGCTGACGCTGAAGGACGGCAATCCTGATTACGTCGTTCCCGGCCTCATGGCGATTGGTGAAGCAGGATGCGTCTCCGTCCACGGCGCTAACCGCTTGGGCTCGAACTCGCTCATCGACCTTGTCGTGTTCGGACGTGCAGCAGCATTGCGCTGCGCGGAGACGATTGAACCCGGTAGTCCACAACCAGACTTGCCGGCCGATGCGGCTGACCTCGCTCTCTCTCGGCTCGACAAGATCCGCCACGCGTCCGGGTCAATCCCCACAGCAACTCTCCGCCTTCAGATGCAGAAGACGATGCAGAGCAATTGCGCGGTCTTCCGCGATGGGCCAGTGTTGGCCGAAGGTGTCGAGAAGATCACCGAGATCTGGAAAATGTCAGATGAGCTCAAGGTCACCGACCGCTCACTCATCTGGAACTCCGATCTGATAGAGTTGCTGGAGTATGACAATCTCATTGTGCAGGCGGCGGTGACGGTCGCGGCTGCTGAGAATCGCAAAGAAAGCCGCGGTGCCCACGCGCGTGAGGACTACCCCCACCGCGACGACGAGAACTGGATGAAGCACACCCTCACGTGGGCAGATTTCGAGACCAAAACGGTCCACATCGACTACCGGCCAGTGCACACCTACACACTGACCAACGAGATGTCCTATATCGAGCCGAAGGCGCGCGTGTATTGAGCTTACACGAGATTACGCACATCGGTCGGCAATTCTCGTCGGCGGCTTCCCATTAGGGAGCCGCCGTTTTTCTTCTGCGATTTGCGTTGTGCATGTCTCTCCTTGGCAATTGTGAGCCACGGCTTCGTGTAGGACGATTTCCGCCTCCGAATCACGCATTGTCCGCCCTACTGCTGTGGCCGATGCGTACGAATCTGCTTATCAGGGGTCCTCGCATGAGCACCGCACTGGCGCATCAGGTCTCGCAGTCACCCACCACCTCAGAAAGCGATACACGGATCGCGCCCGACCCAATCGCTGCTTTGCTTCCCGCCCTTGCTGCCCTGGGCGCGATCGCTTCCATAGCTGCGGTCAACTGGGTGGCCCAAGAACGCACGCCCGATCGAATGCGCACCAAACGCAAGGTCACCGTTGCCCTGCGTGACCTGGAAAGCTGCTGCATGGGCCTCCAGGAGATCTTCAGCCGCTTTCGGCGCAACCCGAAGCTTTTCACCGGTGAGGGGCGCGCCGTTACGTCGCCACTCAAATTCGGCGTGCATGGCCCGCGCATCGCTCCAGACGCAGTCAAGCTTTACCATCAGTCAATGAACGACATCGCCTCGATGCTGGTGCTCGCTACTCAGAACAGCTTCGACGTGATGTCGGCCATCGAGGATGGCGACATTGAAGCGCCCGAGGAATTGTTCTTCGGCTTCGGCGAGCAGCAAGAACGACTGAATGCCCTGCTCGCGCAACGGCCAACTTTGAAGACCGCGGTCGAAACTGGCCACTCTGTGGCTGAAGAGCTGACCGAGCTTGTGCGCACCCTCCGCCGCTGCAAGACCGACTGATCGGAACTAATCGGCGTTCGGCTGGAACGCTGCAAAGCGTGGTGCAACCATAAGACCGGTTGACAGCCAGGAACCTGCGCCGCATGTCAGGCGGCGGGGTGCGAGGCGCTATGTCTCGCCAAGCAATAAAGGACTAGGGGCAATGGTCCAGCTGACACTGCCGAAGAACTCGAAGGTTGAACAGGGCAAGACCTGGAATAGGCCAAGCGGCAAAGGGGACTGGAAGGAGATCAAGGTCTACCGCTGGAACCCCGAAGACGGCCACAATCCGCGGCTCGACACCTACTTCATCGACCGCACGAACTGTGGGCCGATGGTCCTCGATGCCCTCATCAAGATAAAGAACGAGATTGATCCGACATTGACGTTCCGCCGCTCATGCCGGGAAGGCATCTGCGGCTCCTGTGCCATGAACATCAACGGCACAAATGCGCTGGCCTGCCTCAAGAGCCTCGACGACGCCAAGGGTGCCGTCACGATATATCCGCTGCCGCACATGTCCGTCATTAAGGATCTCGTTCCGGACATGACAAACTTTTATGCGCAGCACCGCTCGATTGAGCCCTGGTTGAAGACGTCATCTCCGACGCCAGAGAAGGAGTGGAGGCAGTCGCGCGAGGACCGCGAGAAGCTTGACGGCCTTTATGAATGCATCCTCTGCGCTTGCTGCTCAACGAGCTGTCCGAGCTACTGGTGGAACTCCGACCGATATCTCGGTCCAGCCATCCTGCTGCAAGCCTATCGCTGGGTGATCGACTCGCGCGATGAGGCAACGGGCGAGCGACTCGACAATTTGGAGGATCCATTCAGGCTCTATCGCTGCCACACGATCCTTAATTGCGCCAAGGCATGCCCGAAGGGACTCAACCCTGCCAAGGCGATTGCAGAGCTCAAGAAGCTGATGGTGGAGCGGCGCGTATAATTTGCCGCTGCTGGGCAGCGAAGATACTGCTGCTAGGAGAAGCTGCCCGGCGGACCTTCCAAAAAAAATGACCGGAGATGCCCCCCAAGCTATCTCCGGTAATATGCGGCAGCTCGTTGCCGCTCAAGCATTGGTCGATCTTTTTATCCCGGTGCCCGGCCAGGAAAGAGGTCGACCAATCACGCAGCTTTCTTCTTTGCCTCAGTCTTCTTTGCCGCTGTCTTCTTGGCGGCAGGCTTCTTGGCTGGTGCGCGCCGCTTTGCTGGTGCCTTTGCCGCCGCTTTCTTCGCAGGAGCGGCCTTCTTCGCCGGAGCCTTTGCCTTTGCTGCAGGCTTAGCTGGAGCTTTGGCTGCTGCCTTGGCTGGCTTCTTAGCTGGTTTCTTAGCTGGAGCTTTCTTAGTCGTCGTAGTTCTAGCCATGAATCTTCTCCCTCTTGATCTCGTTCGAATCGATTCGAACGCTAAGAGCATGTGCAATCAATTCTGATTTGTTGACATATGATCATATTTTGCGCGGCTGTAATTGGCTAATTCTTCAAGTAGTGTTGCGCAAAATCATCATTTTGCAGATGATTGAATAGGTTATCTGCTCTCAAAGAAGAGTTACTAAGAGCTTGATGACATAAATTCACCATCTCTCGAGCGGGCCGTCGTGCGCTAAACGCGAAGATGCCGCGAGCGTTGAAGCTCAATGCAGCAGCAAGTACGCAAGCGCTGTCTTAGGCTTTCGCGGAAACCTCACGATTACTTCTGCGTTCTGCGATAAGACTGCAGAGCCCTGGAGATGAAGCGATGGCAGAGCTGAAAACGAAGGTATCCAAGGAAGAGGCGCTCTATCAGGAGGAACCGCGGGCCGGTGAGAAATGCGAGCTTTGCGTGCACTTCATCCCCGAGCGAAGCGCATGTGAGGTCGTTGCAGGTGATATTTCGCCCCAAGGCTGGTCGAGGTTCTTCGAGCCTGCCTGATATTGCGTGAAAGCAGATCGAATAGAGGCCGCAGCTTACAGCTGCGGCCTGGATGCTAGGCTGCCTCTTTCGACTGGTACTGCAGGTCGAGGACGGCCAAAATGAAGCTCACACGATCCTCGAAATCCTCTGCCATAACGGAGAAATAGTCGGGCCCTTGTGGCACGATCTCTCCGATCACGTCTCCTCGCTCGAACCGGAGCATCGCATCGTGCTTACGCGCGATCGCTTGCATCTTGGTGTTTTCGGCGAGACAGCTCATGTAGAGGCGCTTAACACCGCGATTGCGCGCCGCCCGGATGACCCGGCCCATCAGCTCGGTGCCAATGCCGCGATTTTGCCAAGGCCTCTCGACCGAAAAGGCCGCCTCAGCTTCCTCGCCCCAGAAAGCATCAAGCTTTCTCAACTCGGCCGCGGCCCTTAATTCCCCATCTTCGAAATAGCCATAGACTATGCTTCCCATGTGATGGATGCGGCTCGCATAATCTTTGATGAACGCGTCAGAGACAGCGTGCGCGAAACGCATCCGCCGGCTTTCTGAATCGAGCCGGAGCAGGTGCTGGCCAAACTTCTCCACTTCTCCCTGCCACAGCTTTCGGATCGTTCCTTTCCAGAACCGGTGGTCGCTCATGATCATAACCTCCGCCTGGTGGCACCCCAGGTCTCTTGCCCAAGTCTGTTGCAGTGCAGCAAACTAATGGGAGATCATGGCAAGATCAGCAAGAGTTCAGCCCTTCCAAAATCGAAGATCACTCGACGATCAGCTGCATACCGCCGCCTGCTCTCGAGCGTAGCTGCTTGACCGCTGCATCGCAGCAGGCTAGCCCCAACTCCCGATGTTGAAGGGACCTCTCCAGCGTTATCGCGATCTTGTTTCTGCGAGCAGCATCGAGCCGGATGCGGCGCAGCACGCTGCCGCGGAACGACTTGATGTGCTGGCACACGAGCTTGCTCTCTGGCGCCCTCGCCGCAGCCTGCTGCGTCTGTTCTCCAGCACAACCAATCGCCCCCCTCGGGGAATTTACATCCACGGGGCAGTCGGCCGCGGCAAGACGATGCTGATGGATTTGTTCCACGCGAGCGTCGCCTTCGAGCCGAAACGACGCGTTCATTTCCATGCCTTCATGGCAGACGTCCACGAGCGCCTCGCCCGCGCCCGCCAAACCGAGCCCGGTGATCCAATACCAGCCGTCGCGCGCCAGATCGCAGCTGAGGCGCGGCTGCTCTGTTTCGATGAACTGCACGTCACGGACATCGCCGATGCGATGATCCTAGGCCGGTTATTCCGGGTCATTTTTGAGAGCGGCGTGGTCGTGGTCGCGACCTCCAACTCGCCGCCGCAAGAGCTGTATCGCAACGGCCTCAACCGCCAGCTCTTCCTTCCGTTCATCGACCTCATCGAGGATTACATGGATGTCCTTGAGCTCGCAGCGGCTAAGGACTTCAGACTAGAAAAGCTCGGTGGAAGTCGCCTTTACTTCACTCCAGCGGACGAAATGGCGCGTGCAGAGCTGGACAGGATTTGGCTCCGGCTCACCGGCAGCCCCAAAGGCGAACTCATGGACATTCAGGTCAAGGGCCGGACGCTTCGCGTTCCGCAAGCCGCGATGGGCGTGGCGCGGTTTGCCTTTGCAGACCTATGCGAAAAGCCCTTGGGTGCTGCCGACTATCTGCATATTGCCCGCACCTTCCATACGCTCCTCCTCGAGCGCATTCCTGTGCTCGGCCCCCAGCGGCGCAACGAGGCACGACGGTTCATCAATCTCATCGACACGCTGTACGACAATCGCGTGTGCCTGGTTGCTTCGGCGGACGCAGAGCCCGATCACCTCTATGTACGCGGCGACGGGGCGGATCTGTTCGCCCGTACGGTATCACGGCTGATGGAGATGCGGTCGGAGGCCTATCTGGCACAGCGGAACATCCGCGGGGGACACCAAGCGGTGCCAGCCGAGTGATTGGGCGCAGGTTGCCAATCCGCTCGCTCAAGGTTGCTCGCGCCTTGAACAGACCGCCGTTTCCGGCTAACCACCGTGAGGCTACACGCTGCTGCGACCGCGGGCTTGGGCCGGGGCCTGCCCTTAGCGCGGGCGATACCGCTCACTACGCAGTCGAGCTCACGACGATGCTACAGGTTCAGGGAGATCGACATCCATGGCGCGCACCAAGATCGCGCTGATCGGCGCAGGCATGATCGGCGGCACGCTGGCCCACCTCATCGGACTTAAAGAGCTGGGGGATGTCGTCCTATTCGATATTGCGGAAGGCATACCGCAGGGCAAAGCCCTCGATATCGCTCAGTCCGGCGGGGTCGAAGGTTTCGACATCACGCTCAAGGGCACCAACGCCTATGCGGACATTGAAGGCGCCCACGTTTGCATCGTTACCGCTGGCGTGCCGCGCAAGCCAGGCATGAGCCGCGACGACCTCCTCGACATCAATCTCAAGGTCATGCAGCAGGTGGGCGAGGGCATCAAGGAATATGCTCCCGACGCCTTCGTGATCGTCATCACGAACCCGCTCGACGCGATGGTGTGGGCTCTGCAGAAGGCTTCGGGCCTGCCGCATCATCGTGTTGTCGGCATGGCCGGCGTGCTCGACAGCACACGCTTCCGGCACTTCATTGCCGACGAGCTGAAGGTTTCCGTTGAGGACGTTACCGCCTTCGTTCTGGGAGGCCACGGCGACGATATGGTGCCGCTCGTGCGGTACTCCACCGTTGCGGGCATTCCGCTTCCCGACCTGGTGAAGATGCGCTGGATTACGCAAGAGCGCCTCGACCAGATCGTCGAGCGTACGCGCAAGGGCGGCGGCGAAATCGTTGCTCTGCTGAAATCGGGCTCGGCGTACTATGCGCCGGCCTCGTCCGCAATCCAAATGGCTGAGAGCTTCCTCAAGGACAAGAAGCGCGTCCTTCCCTGCGCCGCCTTCCTCAATGGAGAGTACGGTGTCAGAGGGCTTTATGTCGGCGTTCCTGTGATCATCGGCAGCGGCGGGGTCGAGCGGATCGTCGAGATCGATCTCAACGACGAAGAGAAGGCGATGTTTTCCAAGTCGGTCGATTCGGTGAAGAACTTGGTCGAGGCCTGCACCCGCATCGCTCCTCAGCTTGGCGCCTGATCGTTTCGGGGGGAGCAACCCGTAACTGAACAGGAGAAGCGAGATGAAGAGAACTGCATCGGCCGAGTGGAACGGCAGCCTGAAGGAGGGCAAGGGCACGATAACGACCGGCAGCACTTTGCTATCGAATGCTCAGTACTCCTTCGGCACGCGCTTCGAGCAGGGCGTCGGGACCAACCCTGAGGAGCTAATTGCGGCAGCGCATGCAGGCTGCTTCTCGATGGCTTTATCTGCCCAGCTCGGGAACGCCGGCTTCACGCCGGAAAGCGTCAAGACCAATGCCACGGTCACGCTGGAAAAGACGGACAGCGGTTTCGCCATCACGGCTGTCCATCTTGACGTGAACGCCAAGGTGCCGGGCGCCGATCAAGCTGCCTTTGAGAAAGCTGCGAACGCAGCAAAAGAAGGCTGCCCAGTCTCCAAGGTGCTCAACGCCAACATCACCATGGATGCCAAGCTGGAGTCTTAATCGGGTAACGCGGTCCGGCCGCAGCAGTCCGCATTAGGGAGAGTGAAACGATGACGAAGAAGGCGATCGAAGCTGCACCTCTTTCTGCGGCCGGGCCATACTCTCTTGCCATTGATACCGGGCAATTCGTCTACCTGTCAGGACAGGTTCACATCGACGGCGCCACAGGCAAGCTCGTTGAAGGGGACATTGGCGCGCAAACCCGCCAGTGCCTGGAGAATTTGAAGAAGGTTCTTACGGCTGCGGGTCTCGGCTTTGAGCACGTGGTCAAGACGACCGTGTTCCTCACGAATATGTCTGATTTCGCCGCCATGAACGAGGTCTATGCCCAGTACATGGTCCCGCCCTTCCCGGCTCGCTCCACAATTCAGGTTGCCGCCCTTCCGCTCGGTGCCCGCATTGAGATCGAGGCTATCGCGCAAAGGACAACCTGACCCGCTACGCTACCGCCCTGCAAAACTCGATTAGGCGACCGCTTGGAATAGAAAAACGACAGAAGCGACACGGTCCACAATGGGAGCTCTGCCTGCGGAGCTTTTGCCCTAGGTTCCCGCATAGAACAGTGGGGTCGAGTGGAGGTCGCACCTTTCGCATGACAGGAAGTGCACGATGAACATCCACGAATACCAAGCCAAAGAGCTGTTCCGGCAATATGGGATCCCGACACCGACCGGATACCCGGCCTTCACGGTAGATGAAGCCGTCGCGGCGGCCCAAAAGCTCCCTGGCCCGGTGTGGGTGGTCAAGGCACAGATCCATGCCGGCGGGCGCGGCAAGGGCAAGTTCAAGGAGCCTGCCGCAGGTGATAAGGGCGGTGTTCGCCTCGCCAAGTCGATCGACGAGGTGCGCACGTTCGCTGAGCAGATGCTGGGCAACACGCTCGTCACCGTCCAGACCGGTCCTGCTGGCCGCGTCGTCAAGCGGCTTTACATCGAGGATGGCTCGCAGATCGAACGCGAGCTCTATCTTTCGGCTCTCGTCGACCGCAGCACCAGCCGCATCGCCTTTATCGCCTCGCAGGCTGGTGGCATGGACATCGAGCAGGTCGCTCACGACACGCCTGAGAAGATCGTGACGCTCTCGATCGACCCGGCATCTGGCTATTTCCCGTTCCACGGCCGCAAGATCGCCTTCGCGCTCGGGCTGACGGGTGATCAGGTCAATCAGTGCGTGAAGATGGTTGGCGACCTTTACCGGCTCTTTGTCGAGAAGGACATGAGCCTGCTCGAGGTCAATCCGCTGATCGTCACCAAGGACGGCAAGCTGCTGTGCCTCGACGCCAAGATGAATTTCGACTCCAACGCTCTCTACCGGCACAAGGAGATCCAGGAGCTTCGCGACCTCGACGAAGAAGATCCGATGGAGGTCGAGGCGTCGAAATACGATCTCTCCTACGTCAAGCTCGACGGCACCATTGGCTGCATGGTGAACGGCGCTGGCCTCGCCATGGCGACCATGGACATCATCAAGCTCTATGGCGAGGAGCCCGCAAACTTCCTCGATGTCGGTGGTGGTGCCTCCAAGGAGAAGGTGCAGGCGGCCTTCAAGATCATTCTCTCCGATCCGGCGGTGAAGGGCATCCTGGTCAACATCTTCGGCGGCATCATGCGTTGCGACATCATCGCCGAGGGTGTCGTCGCGGCGGCGCGCGAGATGGAGATCAAGGTCCCGCTGGTCGTGCGGCTCGAGGGCACCAATGTCGATCTCGGGAAGAAGATCCTGGCCGAGAGCGGACTCAAGATCATCCCGGCTGACGATCTCGCGGACGCAGCCCAGAAGATCACCGCCGAAGTGAAGCGGGCAGCATAACGAGCGCTTAAGAAGACACGATCAGAAGCCGCTCTCTCGCTTGGGAGAGCGGTTTTTCTTTCGTTACTGATCACGTTCTTCGGCTGGCATACCGATCCTGAGCCACACAGGCACGAGGAAACCGAGCCCAATCAAGCGCGCAACGTGATGTCCGCCGATAAACGCCGGATTGAGGCCCAGCGCCCGCAACTTCCGTCAGCCGCACCGGCGCAGCGTATTCAGGGGTGATCAACTCTTCGGACGTTTCGCCGCTCAACGCCGTCCATCCGGGGTCGTTAGCGATAAACCAAGCCACGCTCGCCGTTTCAGCCAAGGCGATGGACGATAGCGAGGCTCTCCATAGGTGCGCTGGAGTTCTTCCAGCACCTCAAGGACCCATTCAGGCCCTAGGCGATCGCCCCACTCCAGAGGCCCGAACGGATAAGACAAGCCAAGCTTCGCTCCGAGGTCGATGTCTGTCGGCGAGGCAATCTTCTGTTGGGCAACTTGACAGCCGACATTGATGATATGCGCGACGATGCGAGGCGCGACGAAGCCGGGGCTGTCACTGATCACGCTCACACCAGCACCGTCTGACGCCAGCAGTCCGTGAGCAGCCTCCCGCATGGCAGGATCAATGCCCGGAGGCACCATCAAAGTCCGGTGCTTCTCGTAGTTGAAGTGCGTGTCTAGAGCGACTGTTCGCCTGACATCGAGCCCTTGCTGGATGACCTCGCTGGTGCAGTCACGGCTCGTCGGCGTGACGATGCATAACGCCTCGGCACTCGGCTCTGCACTCGTCTCGATTGGAGCTCCGAGCCGCTCGAGAAGCGCTATGGCCTTGCTCGCGCCCTGCAGGATTTTGCGAGCTGACCCAAACCGATCGCGGACGCGCCGCAGGAGGCTCGGCTCGCGGCGGCTCGATGCGTTGGCCGTTCTCATAGGTGTACCACCCGGCCCCTGACTTACGGCCGTAGAAGCCGCCGGCAACTCGCGTCTTGAGGATCGGGTGCGGCGCATACATCGGCTCGCAATAGAATTGGCTCCAAAGGCTTTCCATCACGGAAACGGAGACATCCGAGCCGATGAGATCAAGCAACGCGAATGGCCCCATCCTCATTCCAACGGCTTCGGTCATGATCCGATCGATGTCGACCGGCTCGGCTATGCCCTCGGCCACGAGACGCGCCGCCTCCGGAACGTAGGCCCGGCCGATATGATTGACGATGAAGCCCGGACTGTCAGTGCAAACGACCGGCACGCGTGTCATCCGGCGGGCAATCACCGTAAGAGCCTGGATCACCCAGGGTGCCGTCTTCAGGCCAGGGATGATTTCCACCAGCTTCATAAGCGGCACCGGGTTGAAAAAGTGCATCCCGGCGACCCGCTCAGGGCGTTCGCAAGACGCCGCAATGGCCGTGATTGGAAGGGACGATGTATTGGAGGCGATAATCGCGTCCGGACTGGCCAGGCGATCCAGCGTCGCGAATAGCTCTTGCTTTGTATCGAGACGTTCGATGATCGCCTCGATGATGACATCAGCCGTTGCGATCTGCGCCAACAACTCGGCGATGGAAATTCGAGCAACGGCTGCATCTGCAGCGGCCTTGTCGATGCGGCCCTTTTCGACCAGCCGTGCTAAAGCGTGCTGGATTTGTTGTAATGCCGCTTCAGTTGCTTCTGGATTCTCGTCGTAAGCGATAACCCGCATGCCACCTTGGGCTGCCACTTGCGCGATTCCGCGGCCCATGGTGCCGGTACCGACGACGCCGATGACGAGATCTTCGCGGTGGGGATCCAACGGCATGCGCTTACTTCCCCTTGAAGTTTGGCGACCGCTTCTCCAGGAACGCCGACATGCCCTCGCGCTTGTCCTCCGTTGCGAATGCGAGCCACAGAGCCTTGCGCTCCAGGCTCAAGCCTGTGGCCAGAGAGGCATCCTGGCCGGCTAGAACAGCTTCCTTGGCGAGTTCAATGGCCAGTGGTGCCAGCTTCGCGATACCGGCGGCCATCTCAATCGCGTGAGGCACAACCTGGTCGTCCGCGACAACCCGACTGACCAGGCCCATTTCACTGGCCTCACGCGCGCCGATCATCTCGCCAGTAAGGATCAGCAGCATTGCCTTGTACTTACCCACAGCACGGACGAGTCGCTGGGTGCCTGAGCCGCCTGGCAAAATGCCGACCTTCACCTCTGGCTGCCCAAACTTCGCGCTCTCTCCAGCAATGATGATGTCGCAGTGAAGCGCCAGCTCGCAGCCGCCACCGAGGGCGTATCCATTCACTGCTGCAATCAAGGGCTTGGGAAATGCCGCGATCCGATCCCAGAGCTTATGCGTTCCGCGCTGCATCGCCTCGATAGGGCCTAAATCGCGCATTTCGCGAAGGTCGGCTCCCGCAGCGAATGCTTTTTCATTGCCCGTAATAATCGCCGCGCGGATCTCCGGATTTTCGGCAGCGGCGTCAAGCTCGGCAACAAGAGCTTTTCGAACCTCCAGGTTAAGCGCATTGCGGGCTTCTGGTCTGTTGATGCGCAGAAGCAGAACACCCGCCGCCGGTTGCTCGGCAAGAACCACGGACATGGCGGCTCCTCTGATGAGATCGCAACAACGCCAAGAGACTGCGCTGGCCCTTGGCGTCGAGAGCCTAGGCCTTGACGAGATCTCTCGCAACCCGCATGTCCACGGACCTACAATTCCGTTTGCCGGCTAGCGTGAACACTCTGCAGAGCTTAAGTTTTGGATTATCCAACGATTTCATCACGCGGATCCACCTGAGAAATGATGACCGTCGAGGAAGCCATCACTGGCCGACAAAGCATTCGCGCGTTCCTTTCCAAACCGGTGCCGCGCGCGCTGATCGAGCAGATCCTCACGATCGCCAGCCGCGCTCCCTCAGGTACGAATGCGCAGCCGTGGCGAGTTTGGGTGCTGGAGGGCGAGGCGAAGGAGCAGCTCTCCCACGATCTTTATGAGCGGTTCATGCGCGATGAACCAGCTCATTATGATTACTTCTACTATTTGCGCGAGTGGCGTGAGCCTTATCTCGCCCGCCGCCGCAAGACAGGGTGGGGGCTCTATGGCCTGCTCGGGATTGCCAAGGGAGATCGTGCAGCCTCGAAGGCGCAACATGCACGAAATTTTCTGTTCTTCGATGCACCGGTAGGTTTGTTTTTCACGATCGACCGAGATCTCGGCCTTGGAGCATGGCTCGACTACGGCATGTTCCTACAGTCGATCATGATTGTGGCGCGCGCATTTGGCCTCGATACCTGTCCACAGGCGGCATTCTGCCAATATCACCAAGTGATCGAAAAGCGACTGGGCATTCCTCCCGATCAAATCCTCGTTTGTGGGATGGCGCTTGGCTATGCCGATCCCGAAGCCAAAGTGAACCAATTCCGCACGGACCGTGAACCCGTTTCGTCCTTCACGACATTCATCGATCGACTTTCGGACTAGGCTCCAACGGGAAAACGCCGGAAGCCAGACTCCTCGGCGCATAAACCCACCATTTGCCACCGACGCACATCCGACGATACCTGGGTAATTGCCTGGGGGCATTTCGCAGGCATCGAGCGCTATAGGTCGAGGCGTAGTGCTGCGTACCCGCGAGTGCGCTGAGCCCAACGCCATCGAGCGCGAGGGCATCAGCCACTCGCCTTTCAAATGCCGGATTGCTCGATGTCTAGTCGTGCGCAGTATTTCAACGCCCGCACACTTCAAGAAATTGGTGTACCGCCACTAGAAAGCGGTCTCGATGGGCGTGGCGTTACCATCGGCTTCATCGACTATGGCTTCGACATTCTGCACCCGTGTTTTCGAACCGAAACGGGGCGGACGCGATTTACATGCATTCTCGATCAAAATACCGGACGCGAGCTCGATGGGAGGGCTATCGATCAGCTCATCGAGGAGTGTGAACGAACGGGGTCGCGGTTCGAGGCTGACGCGCAATACGATCCCCACGCCAACTACTTCGGGCGGTTCGGTATCCAAGCCGGCGCCCATGGAACGAGCATAGCGTCGATCGCTGCCGGCAGCCCCGTGGCGGGATTCCGCGGTGTCGCACCGGCTGCCGACCTGATCGGTATCCAGCTTGCGCTGCCAGATCATCATTGGAAGGAAGAAGACGAATTCGGCCGCCCAACTTGGCGGTTTTGGCAACCGGAATCCGAGCCAGTCTGGCGCGGCTGGCGGAGCTATGACGAGGCGTCCTCGATCATCGACGCTCTCGACCGTATCTATGAAATCGCCTGTCGGCACAGAGCCAAAGCGCTAGTCATCAATCTGAGCATCGGTGCGTACGCAGGGGCCCATGACGGCCGCTCGACTGTTGAGCGGAAAATGGCCGAACTTGCCCATCGGGGTGCTGAAGGCAGCGGTCTGCCGTGCGCCGTCGTTGTGAGCGCCGGCAATGCCGGAATTGAGGAAGGTCACTTCGGCGGTTACGCGGAACCTGGCCGATCGCTTTCATTCGCATGGCGAATGAGCCGAGGGGATAAAACGCAGAACAAACTAGAGATCTGGTACCGCGCTGATGCACCTCTTGAAATCACCGTCGCAATATCCGGCTCCGACCATGAGCTCAGAATTACACCCGGCCCCACTCATTCCCTAGTTTGGTGCGGCACACGGGTTGGAATAGCGGATCACGTACCTGACGTACGGCCGCCCTTGTCTCGAGCCAGACTCCTGCTCCATCCCCCATACTTGCCTGATCACCTCTGGGAGAAGGAGACAGGTGAGCTGGCTCTGAACGTTCGGTGCAGCGTAGCCGGAAACGACGCCGCACTCGTTCATGCGTGGGTTGAGCGGGATGACGGCCTCGCAAACCGCTCGACGCTCTATCCCAGCGATCCAGCATGCTCGCTCTCGTGCTTGGCGACCGCCGACGGAGCAATCGTTGTCGGCGCCTGCACTTCCGACGGCTCGGCCATCCACCCCTTTCCGCCATCCAGTCTTGGTCCTCATCCGTGGACCGGTACCCGCACGGCGCCCCTCCTGTGTGCTCCGGGCCACCGAATTTGGGGCGCGCGTTCAAAGTCCCTGGGCTTTTCCGAAATCAGCGGGACCAGCGCCGCGACTGCACTGATTTCGGGCGTTATTGCTCTTCTGTTTCAGCGCCTTATAGGCAATGGCGCGCCTCCTGCACTTTCGTTGAGCGAGCTACTCATCGCCGATCGCCCTCAGGACAGATGGTCGCCCCGGTTCGGCTTCGGCGGTGTGGATATTCGGCACATCCTTGGAGGGGTCGCAGCGTGAACGAGTTTGTCCGCATCTTAGAGGCGCCGGAAGGGCAGCAGGTCCCTAAACTCGACAAGCCTTTCAAACTCACCATCTGCGTTACCCAAACCTGCAATATGGACTGCAAGCTCTGTTATGCCGATTGCGGCTCGAGCAAACGGCCGGAGCTCACGACAGAACAGTGGAAGGCATTTATCGACCAACTCGTCGCCGAAGAATTTCTCCATATTTTCTTCGAGGGTGGCGAGCCGTTTCATCGGCCCGATTTCGAGGAGATCCTCGCCCACTGCAACCGTCGCCTCTACGTCGCAGTGAGGACACATGCGACTCTCATCGACAAAGCGCGCGCTGAGCGCCTTAAGAAGCTTGGTGTCGGACGGCTTTACGTCGATCTATTCGCAGCAGTTCCCGAGATTCAGGACGAGCTTACTGGACACCCCGGAAGCTTCGACGCCGCCATAGACGGAATAAGGCATGCCCGTGCTGCCGGCATTAAGGTCACCCTTCTTGGCATCCTTTCGCGAAAGAATTTCGAGCATTTGCAGCGTTACCTTGATCTTGCGGTCGAGTTGAATTGCGATCAGGTCGGTATACTGCGGCTCTATCCCCTCGGGCGCGCGAAACACAACTGGAGCGAGCTTTCACTATCGCTCGAAGAAATGATGCGCGCTCTGCACAGCCTCAAAGTGCCACCAGGAGTGCAACTCATGCAGTCCTGGCATCCGCGCGATGGAAATTGCTGCTGGCAAAATGCCGCCGTCAGCCCGCACGGTGATTTCATCGGGTGTCCCTATCTTCGCGAATACGTCAATTACGGCAACATTCTCGAAATGCCGTTTATTCAAACCTGGAACCACCCGCTTTACCGAGAGCTGCGTTCGAATGCCGTCGAGCGGACCTGCCCCGAATGCTCCACGACACAGGGCACTTTCGGTGGCTGCCGCGCAACTGCCTACGCCTTTCACGGCCGCTGGACGGCCGCAGACCCCTACTGCATTCACAACAACGAAGGAGTAGACCTCCGTGCTCTCCCGGAACGGCTGCTATGCGAAGGCGAGTAATGTCGTCTTGAGACGGTTCGAGGAGTGGGGGCGCTGCTATGCGTTCACGCCTGACGATCCAGAAATCTACGACCTCAACACCAGCGCCTGGTTCATCGTGGAGCTCTGCGACGGACGGCCTTTTCAACAGATCGAGGCCGACTACGTCGCGACGCTCGGTCCGAAACTCGGCCGGGAGGAAGCGAAAGCCCAGTTCCACGAGGGGTTCGATGCATTACTCGCTCGAAACATTATCAATGCGATCGAGTGAAATGCGTCCGTGGCGCGATCAGCGCCCGATTTCGATAGGTGGCCATCAAACAGAAACTGGAGGGAGTCACGACGTTGTATCGTGAGAAACTTGCGCGCCAGTTGGAACGTGCACAAACAATCGCTTCGCCAGCGGTCGAGAGCGTCAACCTTCAAGTTCGCACTGGTATGAGCGTTCCCTTCAGCCCCTACATGCTCGGAACTCATGCCGAGGAGCTGCTGAAAAAGCGCGTCATGATCTCGCCCGTCGTTGTGGCCTGGCGCTACAAGATCGCAACTCCGGGAGGACTTCACTAGCTGGCTCTCGACACGCGAAATCCTTCTGAGCGAGAGCCGCATGTCAGGCGATGTCGAGCTGAAGGGCGTGCGCTATGGCGGCACCTACCGAGTTGCCGGAGAGAAGAACAGCGCTTCGTTCAAGACCATTTGGGGCTACACGAGCGAGGCCGCGATGCATGCTATGAATTGCCTCTGCAGCGACGACTTTGTCTCGGCGACATTGGTGCAGCTCGAGCTCATCGAATTTGTCAAAGGCCTAAGGCGGTTCATCGCCGAGGCAGGCACTGAGCATTTCTCCGAAGAAATCATGATTTCGGCGGCGGCTGGCCAGGCCTGATCCAAGAAACGGCATGCGGTTCCGCGAGGACCGCATGTCGCACATCTTGAGTGCGGAGCCATTTCTGATTTCGGGAAGACCCTTTTGGGCCTGCTTTGTGGGCTCGCTGCTGCCGCCATCTGGGGCGGCGGTTCGGCGGTATCACGCCACCTCGTGACATCGGGCTTAGGCCCCGCCGACCTTACTCTGCTGCGGTATGTCGGATGCTTCCCGGTAGCGCTCGTCGCGCTGTTCCTGATGGGCGATCGCATATGGCTTGGTATCGCCTGGCCGCGCCTTGCGATTCTGCTAATCCTCGGCGGGCCGCTCTACCATGCAATTGTCGTAGCAGGATATCAGTATACGAGCGCGGGTGGCGGCGCGCTGCTGATGTCAGGGCTGTTGCCAGTGTTTGCGATCGGTTTGCACTGGATCGTCACATCGACCACACCGCCACGCACCAAAGTGATCGGCACGATTGCAGTTCTCGCCGGCCTGGTGTGGTTCGGCCTTGGAGCTGGATCGATAGTTTCGCCGGCCGGAGTAGTCCTTTTCGCCATTGCCGCAGCCGCCTGGGCTGCCCTCAACGAGCTCGTACGCAGGTGGCAGGTGGACCCGCTTCGGCTTACAGTATCACTGGCTCTCTTCGCTCCCGCATTCGCGCCGCTCTACCTTCTCACCGGATCTGGTGAGGTGCTCGCTTCTCCGCCCGAAGATCTGCTGCTTCAAATCGTCTATCACGGATGGCTGGTCGCCATTGGTGCAACGGCGCTGTTTTTACTCGCCGTTCGGTTGGCAGGTACCGAAATCGCGGCCGTATTGCAGGCGGCTTCTCCGGGCTTCGCCGCGATTTTTGGTGCGGCAATTCTCAACGAGCCTCTGCTGCCTGCACAAATCGGGGGCCTGATGCTCGTGACTGTTGGCGTTCTCCTGTCCGTTTCAGATCGGGTCTCTGACCTTCTGAGTTGCTGGCGCGTGATTCACTTGGTGCCAAAGAGACGTGGACCACTTTTCAAGGCTTACCCGGCAGCCGAGGCCGAACCGCTGGTCCCGCACCCGGGCCTGAACATTGCAAACGCGTCAGCTTCCGACCTGCGACCGATCGAGGACTATCATCGCGCGTCAATCCTTAGCTTGTGATGCCCTCCACTCGAAAATCTCTTCTCCCGGTTTGAGCGCGGGAGGTGAGCAAGAAGTAACAGCTGCACCTGACCGCCAATCCGGTACGCCCGTGCCAAGTCCTTGAGCTGCATGAAGCATCGCCGCGCAGTCGCTCGCCGTAACCCGCCTGCTCGGGATTCCCGACGATGCAGAATCCTCAAATCCCAACGGCGGCGCCATTGCGTTCGGTCACCCGCTCGGCATGTCGGGCCTCGTCTGGCACTCACGGCTGCACTAGAGTTGGCTTAGGCATTAGCCTGGTGCTGGAGGCTGTTCATTAGAGAAGCTCCAGCGTGCTGTAGACCGGTGCCATTCTTGGCGGTTCGTGGTTTAGTTCTAACTGGGGGAGTGGATCGGATCGGTGGAGCGACCATGGCCTTTGAAGACATGCAAGCGGAACTCGGTCTCCTGCTCACCCAGTTGGAGAACGAGAGGCGTCCCGAGGATCGTCACGAGATCTATCTCGTGATTATGCGCAAGTTGAACGAGCTCAAGGCGTACGGCATGCCGCTGCCGCAGGATCTCGTCGACCTCGAGCGGAACCTCGAGCGCGAATTCGAGGCCGAACAGCGCGGCAGCCCTACGTAAGGCGTAGGCCGTTTTCGGCTGGAAACGGAACAGCAAATCCAATCCAATCTGCGGAGCAAGAAAATGACTCGCGTGCAGTGTCAGGGGGTGCACCACATCACTTTGGTTGGTGCTGATCGCCAGACCTCCATAGACTTTTGGGAAGGCGTGCTTGGCATGCCGCTCGTTTTCGAGCAGCCCAATCTCGATGCGCCGGATCAGAACCACCTCTACTTCGACCCGGGGGACGGGCGGCTCATCACGGTCTTCACCAACGAATCCTGGAAGCCGGATCGTACGCCGAACCCGACCAATGTCGGCAACGTGCACCACATCGCGTTCACGGTGTCACGCGCGACCTATACTCAGGCAGCGGCTCGGTTGCGTGAACGTGGCTTTGCCAACTCCGGAGAAGTGGACCGCGGCTTCATGTACTCTCTGTATTTTCGCGATCCGTTAGGGCAGCTGCTCGAGCTTGCCTGCTACAAGTTCGAGCCACCGGTTGGTCATACCCATGCCGACGTGCTCCGCGAAGCTCACAAGATTTGTGCGGCAAGAGGCGCCTATAACATCACAGATGAACATCTTGCCGATGCCATCGAAGCCCTCTCCCGTCCTCGTGGAGCTGCGGGAGAATAGGTGTTATCAAACACCGATCTCGCGCAACATCTTGGTCCGCGCCTGGCCGGCCGCCATAAGGAGGCTCAGGTCGTTGCCGCTGAGAATCATCTGCACACCAATGCCGATATACCGGCGGAGGCCCTCTTCCGAATACACACCTCCCATGCCGGCCCACTTATTGTGCTTCCGGCACGCAGCAACCACCGTTTCATAAGCAGACGCCACGCGGTCGTGCATCAGCTCGCCGGGAATTCCCATCTCGAAAGTAAGATCGTTGGTGCCGATCAGCAGGACATCTATGCCCGGCACGGCCGCAATTGCATCGGCGTTGGCAATGGCCTCCGGTGTTTCGAGCATCGCGACAACCAGCATATTGGCGTTCACAGCGGCCGTCGCCTCGCCCAATGGCGCTGATCTGAAAGCAAGCTGCGGCAACCCTCCAGCTACGGAGCGATGCCCGGCTGGTGGATATTTCAGATGATCGACGATCGCGCGGGCCTCCTCGGGCGTATCGACATGAGGGATGACGATCCCATAGGCACCGCCATCGAGCGCGCGCGTCGCAAGATCGTAACAGCCCTTAGGCACACGCACGATGGGTGAAATGCCGGCCCCGAGGGCAGCGATCGAAATCTGCACCGCAGTATCCAGCCCCATCGTCCCGTGCTCAAGATCGATGAACAGCCAGTCGAATCCGCAAGCCTTCATTGCGAACGCAATGTCCGCCGTTCGGGCCTGACGCAAGCCAATCCCAATGGCAAGCTCTCCGTTCTGCAGGCGCTCTCGAGCAGGGTTCGGAATGGTCAGCATCGGTCGATCCTTTCCCTCAGCTTGCTTTCGGCAACCGGATGAGTTTGCTCTGTTGCCGATCGCCGATGCAAGCATCTCGCGACCAGCCTGCTATCATCGCGCCGAGGCGAGCTTCCGCTTCTGCTTGTCGACGGCCTTTAACATCTCACGCACCGAGGACTGAAGTTCAGTCAGCTTAGACCGGGCCCGAGCCTCGGCTTCGCGAAAACAATCACGTTCTCGCTCGCTGCGCTGCACAGCCTCCGTCAGGGCAGCGGTATCGGTAGATGTCTGGGCATCGGCAGGCGACGCTGCATCTGCGGCAGAAGCATCCGGAGTTTCTGATTCGTCTGACGTATCCGTCTTGACTTCGGTTATTTCTGCATCCGTGGCCACGACGTTTGATGTAGCGTCGGCCGCCTCTGCCTCAATGGCACAATTGGGCTCCGGCATTTCGGCCAGGAGATGCGGGGCGGGTTTCGGAAAAGCAACAAGTGATTTCTGCACCGGCAACGGCGGATGATGATAAACGCAGCCGCTCATCACGAGTGGAAAGAGAAGGCACAAGCTGGACCGCGACAGGCATAGCAATTTCGATCGCGGTGGCGTTTTGCGGACCAATTGTCGGGAGGAATTCTGAGGAGCTTCGATTATCGAATGACGCATGGACCAAACCTCTCGCCCTCCCCAGAGCGAGATTGTTAGTCGCAGGATTGTGTCGATCGGTTGTTATGCTTCAGCTGTCCATTAGGACTGGCCCACACCCCAGTTTCTTGCAGCAAAGCCAGGATACGTCTCCGCAATTTGATGGGCGATTTCAGTGCGGAGCAACCTCAAAGCGTTATCGTCAAGAGGCTCCGTAACAGGTGTAATTTCCGGCGCGATGTAATTGAATCCGGTGGCCTTCTTTACGTCCTGAGCGCTTACACCGGGATGAGTGCTCTCCAGTCGAAACTGCTTCTGCTGCCTATCGAACCTGAACACACAGAGGCCGGTCACAAGCGCGTAAGGCCCTCCGGGGCGATATACGTTTTCAGGCGATGTTCCCGCGGCACTGATGAAGTCTACTTTCGGCACCAATGTACGCGGCGAATGCTCCTCGCGAAAAAGAATCACCCGCGGGACCAAGTGGTAAAGATAAGCCGAGCCGAATGAGCCCGGAAAACGGACGTGACTTTGCGGATAATCACCTAAGCCAACGAGGTTGATGTTGCCTGCGCCGTCAATCTGGCCGCCCGATAAGAAGAACGCATCTATCCGTCCCTGGGCTGCGCAATCGAACAACTCGCGGCCACCATCCGTGAAGGCATTGTGCTTCCGACTACCGAGAAGAGATACACGCAGCGTTCCGCCCGAGAGAGCGCGCGCCAGTAGCGCCGCGGAGCCAGGGATGGGCGAGCTGTTGCCCACTGCGACGTGCCGTAGCCCCCGCAGCATGCGTGTGATGGCGCCAATCATGATTTCCGTGCGGCTGACGTCGCCCATCTCGACCGAACTCATGCCGGCACCTTCCCGTAAATTGCTCTGTCCGCCCAGCGTCGGAAGCCCTCTTCTGTTTTAGCCACCTTTGCATATTCCGCCAGCTCAGCTCCATCAGCCGGATAAGAACCCGCCAGACCGATCGGGCGCGCACCACCAGGAACCACCGACAGCGCCGAGATATACAGGGCCGGGATTGTGCCAGCCGCCATCGCATCGTCGGTCAAGAAATCCGTGTCCTCGATACGCTCGACCGTCACAAGTGTCGCCTGGGCGGCGTGCGCCATCAGCATCATTTCGCGGCGGACACCGACCCAGACGTTGCCGTGACGGTCAGCCGCGCGAGCATGGATCAGTGCCACATCCGGGCGGATGGCAGGCAGAAGCACAATAGGATCGTCGTGCTCGGAGAACGGATTATTGATCACTCTCCAATCCGAACGATATCGCAGGAGATCCGAACCCAGAATGCCCCGGAGCGGTATGAACGGAATTCCCTTTTCAGCCGCCTGCAACCCCGCATGGATCGCAGGGCAGGTCGAATCCTTCATTCGGATTCGACCCTCCCGAATAGCGGCTGAAAAGCGCGGCGGGGTTCCATGCTCGCCAAGCGTCATAGCGGCCGCTTCAACACTGGTCACACATCCTGCGCCGATCAACCAATCGGCCATGAAGCCACCGGTGGGGACTGGGATCAGATGCAAATCGCGACAGCCACGGCGAATGAGCGCTCTTACCGCCGCGGCAGCGCAACCCGAGTACTCCGCCGGGATTGCCAAGCTGGCGCCGTCCGGAATTCGCGAGACAAGCTCTTCCAGGTCCACGACGAGATTACCGGCCTGCATAGATCGAGCTCCTTAGTTGTCCAAAGGCCTACTTTGATAAGAGCCAAGCGCCTGCACAAGCCGCGGTTGATGTGCTGTAATGCAGCCTACCTCGCATCGGCGGCATGTCTTGCCGGGGCGCGGCACGTAGCATGTGCTGACGGAGTCAGCCGGCCCGCGGGGACACTCGGGAATCGAGCTGAAGCCGGGAGGGCTCGTCAGCAGCCTGATCGTAAAAAACAATCCACAGTTTCGGAGGAAACCGGGCCATGTCTCGTGTCCAGCTTCACAAGTTCATCGATCTTGCCAAACCGATCCGCACGCGCGAAGAGCGCCACCTCGAATTAAGCCGTCGCGGTTTCCTCAGCGCAGCGGCTGGCCTGGCGGCGCTGACCTCCATGTCGAAGGACGCGTTCGCTCGAAACTTTGGCCCGGATGCGCCGCCGATTCGATACCCAGATCCGGACGTCGTGGTTCTCGACAAGCGCTTCAAGGCGAAGCTCGGCAACACGCCTATCATGCGGCTCTACACTGGCACGCTGTGGGCCGAAGGGCCAGCGTGGAGCGGCGTCGGACGCTATCTCGTCTGGAGCGATATTCCCAACGACGAGAACCTACGCTGGCTCGAGGAGGACGGCCATGTCGGCCGCCGATTCCGCTTTCCTGCTGGCAACAGCAACGGCAACACATTCGATTTTGAAGGGCGGCAGATTGCCTGCCAGCACGGTACACGCAAGGTGGTCCGTTATGAGCACAACGGCAAGGTAACTGTGCTAGCCGACAAGTACGACGGCAAAGAGCTCAACGCGCCGAACGATGCCGTCGTACACCCCGACGATGGCTCCATCTGGTTCACCGATCCCGGCTATGGCTCGCTTATGGAGTACGAGGGCAACCGGCTGCCCGAAAGTGCCAGCAGCGTGAGTCCGATCCAAAAAGAAGCCATCTACCGCATCGACGCCCAGACGGGCGAGATCACGAAAGTGGCGGACGAGCCGTTCAAACCGAACGGGCTGTGCTTCTCACCCGATTACAAGAAGCTCTACGTCGCTGACACCGGCATCACCCACTATCCAGAGGCGAAGAGCCAGATCTGGGTCTACGATGTCGATGGCACAAAGCTGAAGAACCCACAGACGTTCGTCAGCATGGAATGGGACGGGAAGACTGGTTTCGCCGACGGCATCCGGTGCGATGAGGACGGCAATGTCTGGTCAAGCGCCGGCTGGGTCGGCGATGGTTACGATGGCGTGCACATCTTTGCGCCCGACGGCACACGCATCGGCCAAATCCGGCTGCCGGAGATCTGCTCGAACGTCTGCTTCGGGGGCAGCAAACGCAATCGACTGTTCATGACGGCCAGCCAGTCGCTCTACGCCGTCTACGTCGAAACCCGGGGAGCTCATATCACCTGACGAAAGCGGCCCCTCCCGAATACAAACGGGAGGGGCTTTTCGATCAGGTGTTTCCCTTGCGCCCAGCGCCGCAGCAGGTTAGCAATCCGCGCCAGAGCCCATTCAACGACACGGAACGCGTACGAAATGCCCACGTACAATCTGCTGCTGCTGCCTGGCGATGGAATTGGCGTCGAGGTGATGGCCGAGGTCGAGCGCGTGCTCGCCTTCTTCAACAAGAAGGGCAAGGCCAGCTTCGAAGTCACCACGGATCTCGTTGGGGGCGCGGCAATCGACAAGCACGGGACGCCGCTGACCGAGGAAACCCTCGCGAAGGCCAAGCAGGCCGATGCGGTTCTGCTCGGTTCCGTGGGCGGGCCGAAGTGGGACAATGTTCCCTACGAAATTCGGCCGGAGGCGGGTCTGCTCCGGCTCCGTCGGGACCTCGAACTGTTCGCCAATTTGCGTCCTGCCATCTGCTACCCAGCACTTGCCGAGGCATCCTCTCTGAAGCGCGAGTTTGTTGAAGGGCTCGACATCCTAATCGTTCGCGAATTGACCGGCGGCACATACTTCGGAGAGCCGAAGGAGATCGTGACGCTGGAGAATGGCGAGAAGCGCGCCGTCGACACCACCGTTTATACGACGCACGAGATTGAGCGCATCGCGCTCGTCGCCTTCGACCTCGCCCGCAAGCGCAAGGGCAAGGTGCATTCCGCCGAGAAGCGCAACGTGATGAAAACGGGCGTGCTCTGGAACGAGGTCGTCACGGCAACGCACAAGAAGCACGGCGAAGGTGTCGAGCTGCATCACATTCTCGCGGACAATTGCGCCATGCAACTCGTGCGCAACCCCAAGCAGTTCGACGTGATCGTCTGCGACAACCTGTTCGGCGACATTCTCTCCGACGAAGCCGCCATGTTGACCGGTTCGCTCGGCATGCTGCCATCGGCCTCGCTCGGAGCTCCAGACGAATCGGGGCGGCGCAAGGCGCTGTACGAGCCCGTGCATGGCTCCGCCCCGGATATTGCCGGTCAGAACAAGGCCAACCCGATCGCGAGCGTCGCCAGCTTCGGCATGGCGCTGCGCTACTCGTTCGATATGGTTCGGGAAGCTGACCTGCTCGATCAGGCGATTGCAAACACGCTCGCCCGCGGCCTACGCACCGGCGACATCATGCAGCCGAACATGCAGCTTGTCGGCACATCGGAGATGGGCAGCGCCATCCTCGAGGAGCTGGAGCGGCTCACGGCATAGCGCCACGAGCGATCGTGCGCGCGGGCTACGCAGCCGTTGTGGAGCCTCGGCCCGCGCGCAGCAAAGCGCGACGGTGAGTCGCTGGAACTCGCCACGCGATTGACCTCAGGCAACTCTCAACCCTAGGATTTGTTGTACGGGCCTCTTCCGCAGGCACGCCGAAACGCCTCGGCACTCCTTGCCAAGGCGCAAGACCCAACGAGCAACCCTGGGGGACCAATGAGGAGGCTACTCGTCCTCTCGTCCATCTCGGCCCTGATTGCCACTTTCGCCACCGTAAACGCGCAAGGCCTGTTCGGGTTCCGTCTCCTGAAACTCGATGGCGAGCATGTCGTCTGGACCACGTGGCAGGGTGAACCCAAGGTCACCCACGTGACCTACGCCTATGTCCGAACCAGAACGGACACACCGGGCGCCATCAACTGCCAGTCAATCGGGCCAATCGATCCGATTCTCGAGAGATCGAACCTCGATCGGACAGATTTTCGCAACGAGGTGCGTGCCGCGTTCGACATGTGGGAGTCGGTCGCCAACATTCGGTTCACCGAGATCGATGACCCGAGCCGCGCAGGCATCCTTATCGGTGCGCAGCTCGAACCCTTTGGCCGCGCATTCACAAACGTTGCCTACAAGCCCGGGGAGAGTGACCGGCGCGCGATCGAGCGCTCGATTGTCTGCTTCAATCCCGAGCAGCGCTGGAAGATCGGCTTCGATGGCAATCTGGACGTCTACGACGTCCGGTACACCGCTGCCCATGAGATCGGCCATGCTATCGGGCTCGACCATCCGGCCTCGGGTGGTCAGCTGATGCACTACAAGTACCAGGAGAAGTTCCGCACGCTGCAGCCGGGGGATATCGAGGGCGCCGTCCTCCTCTATGGCTTGCGCGAGCAGCCGACAGACGTCCACCCCGAACCGCGTGTGCACTCGGCATCGGCGACCAGCGCTGCAATCCGCGAATAGTTGCTGTTCGCCATCGAGGTCTTGACCCGGCGAGGCATGGATGGGCTAATCCATACCTCGCCGTTTCTCGTTGCCCCTGCCTGAGCGTTGGTCACATGGCTTCTTCCGAACATTGGTCGTCGGATGTGTTTCGCGAGATGAAGGCGCGGAACATCCGCACCGTTTGCACCATCCCCGATGGGGGGCTCACGCAGCTCCTCAACATGGTAAAGGCCGACCCGGCCCACCGGCTCGTAACCCTGACGACCGAGGAGGAAGGCATCGGCATCGCGACAGGCTGCTGGCTCGGCGGCGAGCGCGCCATGATCGCCATGCAATCCTCAGGCGTTGGCAACTGCATCAACGCTCTCGGCCTACCCGCGGCATTCCGGGCGCCCTGCCTGATGCTCGTGACCATGCGCGGACAGTGGGGCGAGTTCAATCCGTGGCAGGTGCCAATGGGCCAGGGCGCACGCCCAGCGCTGGAAGCCATGGGCGTGAAATGCTTCCCGGTCGACAAGGCGAATGAGGTTGGCGAGACCTTCGCGGCAGCCGCCGACCTTGCCTTCCACGGCCGGCTCTCGGCGGCAGTTCTTGTTAGCCAGCGTGTGATCGGCGCCAAGGGGTTCGGACAGAAATGAGCACGAACGGCACGTCCCTATCCGGGTCGAACAAGATCCAGCGCCGTCCCTTCGTCGCCGAGCTGCTGAAGCGCCGCGGCAATACACTCGTTGTTCCCGGCCTTGGCAGCCCCACGTGGGACACCTTCGCCTCGGGCGACAGCCCCGAGTACCTCTACTCCTGGGGTGGCATGGGCCTCGCGGTGCCGACCGCTCTGGGCATTGCCCTCGCGCAGCCCTCGCGCCGCGTGCTGGCACTGACGGGTGACGGTGAGATGCTGATGGGCATCGGCTCCCTCGGCGTTGTTGCCGATCAGAACCCGCAGAACCTCACCATCCTGGTGCTCGACAACGAGCATTTCGGCGAAACCGGCCGCCAGTCCGGCCTCACCGGCAACAAGGTCGACCTCTGCGCCGTGGCCCGCGGCTTCGGCATCCAGCGTACGATGCTGGTGACAGAGCAGGGAAAGGTCGACGAGCTGGCCGAGTTCCTGTTCCACGGCCCGGGACCCGCATTCGCGGTCGCGAAGATCGCGCTGTCAGAGGATCCGTGGCGGCTGCCTGAGAAGGACGGCGGCATCATCGCCCACCGGTTCAGGGTGGCGTTGGGGTTACAAAATCCGTGAGCTGTTGTTGAGTTCCAGTCGGGACTCTTGGCGGGCCGTTAGACGAGGCCCGCCATTTTAATATTAGGCAGATTTCTTGTAAGTTGACAGGGCCACCTCGCGGCTACCGCAATGTCGGTGGCCTTTAATGACTTCATTGATGCGGCCAGGATTTACGTCAAATGCTGCGGCGATCCGATGCTGGTATTCACCATCCCAGTATCGATGCCATATTGCGACCGCGTCCTCGAAGGTTAATCGACGGCTCGGCCGTCTGAACGATTTAGTCATTGGACTTCTCGCTCTTATGGCCGAGCAGAGCTTGACTTGCCCGCGCAGTTGACTCACAGTCGTCACGTGGCCACAGCCCGCCCTGCTCGGCGGGTTTCGACCAAGCCGACGCGTGTGCGAGACGCGTCGGCTTTCCGTTTTTGTAGGCGAATAATTTACGTGCGCTAAAACGATCGGAACTTTTCAAAATTCAGTACGAAGACGAACTGTGGCCAGGTTAACAATTCCTTAACCTTAATTATCGTCAGGTAGTATTTGATCTAGTCCTAACAGCGAAAAAGGCAGGCCCATCGGACCTGCCTCTCGCATTTCCTACGCGCTAACCCGCGCTCTCACCCCATGTAGCTCACGAACTTCGGCTGCATGTAGACGAGCAGGCCCTCGGTGCCGCCTTCGTGGCCGAAGCCCGAGTCCTTGATGCCACCGAACGGCGTTTCGGGGAGCGCAAGGCCCTGGTGGTTGATGGTGACCATGCCGCTGTCGAGCGCATCGGCAATCTGCGTGGCCGTCTTGCCGTTGCGCGTGAAGGCGTAGCTGGCAAGGCCATAGGGCAGCTTGTTGGCCCGCGGCAGGACTTCCTCGAGTGTCCTTGAAGCGCAGCATCACGGCGACCGGGCCGAACGGCTCCTCGTTCATGATGCGGGCGTTCTCCGGCACGTCGGTCAGCACAGTCGGCTCGAAGAAGTTGCCCTGGTTGCCAATGCGCTTACCACCGGTGGCGACCTTGGCGCCCTTCTCCTGCGCATCCTGCACGAACTGCTCGATGGCGTTCACGCGCCGCGCGTTGGCGAGCGGACCCATCTTGGTCGTGGGATCCATGCCGTCGCCGACCTTCAGGTTCTTGGCGATGTCGGTGAACTCCGCCACGAACTTGTCGTAGATCTTCTCCTGCAGGAAGAAGCGCGTCGGCGAGATGCAGACTTGGCCGGCGTTGCGGTACTTCAGCGCCACCATGAGCTTCGCCACGTGCTCCACATCGACGTCGTCGTAGACGAGCACAGGCGCGTGGCCGCCGAGCTCCATGGTCGCCCGCTTCATATGGCTGGCCGCAAGCGCGTTGAGGTGCTTGCCGACCGGCACCGAGCCGGTGAACGAGATCTTGCGGATGATCGGCGACGGGATCAGGTACTCGGAGATCTCCGCCGGCGTGCCGTAGACGAGGTTGATGACACCCGCCGGAACGCCTGCGTCATGGAAGCAGCGCACCAAGCCAAGCGGTGAGCCTGGCGTCTCCTCCGGACACTTGATGATGATGGAGCAGCCCGCCGCCAGAGCCGCCGCGATCTTGCGCACAGCCTGCGTCACCGGGAAGTTCCAGGGCGCGAAGCCAGCGACCGGACCGATCGGCTCCATGATGACCATGTTGCGCACGCCATCAGCGCGAGCCGGAATGATGCGGCCGTAGGCACGACGGCCTTCCTCGGCGAACCAGTCGATAATGTCGGCCGCGCCCTGCACCTCGAGCCGCGCCTCGATGAGGATCTTGCCCTGCTCCTGCGTGAGCACCTTGGCAATGTCATCCGTCCGCTCACGGACAAGGTCGGCAGCCTTGCGGAGGATTTTCGCCCGCTCGTAAGCCGACACGCGCTTCCACTCCTTGAAGCCCTTGTCGGCTGCTGCGAGCGCCGCATCGAGCTCGGCCTTCTTCGCATGCGGGAGCTTGGCGAGAACGGAGTCGTTCGCGGGATTGATGACGTCGGATGTGACGCCGCTGTCACCCGCCGTGAATTTACCGTCGATGTAGAGGCTGAAATTCTCGTACATGAGTGCTCTTTCCAACGTTCAGTTTCGCCCCGTGCAGGAAGCTCGCGCCTCTGTCGGCCTGCAGATCAGGCCGCATACTTAGGCATGAGCTTCCGTGACTGTCTCTGTTGCTTCAGGCAGACGCCGCGTACTGTTTAGCAGGCGGCCACACCCGAGGTCCAACCCGGAGGTACTGATTGGGCAACATCGGCTCAGCGCCCAGCTTATAGGCCGCATGCCAAGCCCAATGAGGGTTGTCTAGGAAAGCGCGGGCTATGGCGACGAAATCGGCCTTACCCTCGGCGATGATGCTTTCCGCTTGCTGAGCCTCAGTAATCATGCCGACTGTCATCACGGGGATGCCGACCGCCTTCTTGATCTGCTCAGCAAACGGGACCTGGTAGCCAGGTCCAATCGGAATACGCGCATTCGGATCGTTACCGCCCGACGAGACGTCTATGTAGTCGCAGCCGAGGTCCTTCAACCGCTTCGCCAGCTCGATGGAGTCCTCGATGGTCCAGCCGCCATCGACCCACTCCACGGCGGAAATGCGGATCCCGAGTGGCTTCGACTGTGGCCATACCGCACGCACTGCTTTGAACACCTCAAGCGGGAACCGCATACGATTCTCAAGGCTGCCACCCCATTCGTCCTCCCGCTTGTTCGTAAGCGGCGAGAGGAACTCGTTGATGAGGTAACCGTGGGCACCGTGCAGCTCGATCAAATCGAGACCAATCCGGTCTGCCCGGCGTGCGGCGGCAGCGAAGGCTTCGATCAGCTCCTCGATCTCCTGCGACGTTAGGGCCTTCGGCACGTGCCAGCCCTCGTTGAACGGGATGGCCGAGGGAGCCTTGGTCTGCCACGCGCCCTCCTTCAGCGGGCCACCTGGAGGCGTCCCCTGCCACGGCGGGTTAGTTGATGCCTTGCGGCCGGCGTGGCCAAGCTGGATGCCAATCTTGGCCGAGCCATACTTGCGGCAGGCATCGACCACCCGCTTCAACGCCTGCTCGTTCTCGTCTGAGTAAAGGCCCAAGCACCCCGGCGTGATACGGCCTGCAGGCTCGACGCCGGTGGCCTCGATGATGAGCAGACCGGCCCCCGAGTTCGACAGCATCCCGAGATGCATCATGTGCCAGTCGGACGCGGAGCCGTCCTCCGCAGAATACTGGCACATGGGTGAGACGACGATGCGATTAGGTAGATCGAGGCCGTTCAGGCGCGCAGGAGAGAACAAGGCGCTGTTCGACATGTGAGGATCCTAAGCTGGGAAGGGAGACTTTATTCGGGCGGAACGTAAAGCTTGAAGTTCGAGGGATCAAGTTTCGGGAACTAAATCGTGAATGAGCTCCGGAACGTCCTTGCCAAGAGCACCAATGGCAGGTCAGCCCCATCAGCGATACATACTTTTGGAGTGTACAATCTAACCGGACGCACGCTCGATCCCCGAAGCGGATCCGGTGTCACGCCAACCTGTTCGCTCATGTTCTTGCGCTTCAGATCGTCGGCCGCACCGTCGCGTTGATTACATAGCGTTCCCGCCGCATAGTCTGCCAAGCAGCAGATAAAGGCTCCTGTCATGACCGAGAGCACCGATACCAGCCTGCGCGGAGCGTTGACCGAGGGCGAGAGTGGCAAAGCTTCGGGGCGCGCGTCATCACCGAGCGCGGCAGCGCAGCTCGGCGCTATGGGCAAAGCGTTCACCATCCTCGAGGCTGTCGCGTCCGCGAAGCGACCGATAACGATGGCCGAGCTTGTCCGCGTCTGCGGGCTTACAAAGCCGACGGCGCACCGGATTACGACCATGCTGGTGGAGATGGGGTTCCTCGAGAAGGAGCCGATGAAGCGGGGCCTGATCGAGGGACCGCGAATGATTTCGCTGGCGCTCACAACACTTGGGAGCCGCCGCCCCCCGAAGCCTCAGGCACGCCGTGCTTCGCTCGGTGTCGGAAAAGACCGGCGAGACATGCAATTTCGGCATCCTCGTCGGCTCGGAGGTGGTTTACCTCGACCGCGTGGAGTCCAAATGGCCGCTCGCATTACGTTTCGAGGCGGGCAGTCGGGTGCCCGCACACTGCACCGCGATCGGCAAGCTGCTGTTGGCGCTGCTGCCGGCCCACGAACGTGCTGCCGTAATCGCAAGCATGCCGCTCACGCCACATACAAGCCGGTCCATCACCGATCCCGCAAAGCTTGCCGAAGCGCTGGAGCGCATCAACCGGACCCGAATTGGCATAGACGATCAGGAGTTCATCGACGGCGTCGTCTGCGTGTCCGTCCCTGTCATCACGGCCTCGGGACAGGTGGTGGGCGGCATTGCGGTGTCTGCACCGGAATCCCGCGTCTCGCTCCAAGACGCACTTTCGTTCGTGCCGATTATGCACGAGGCAGCCAAACAACTCGCCGCAACATACTCGACGGGAATGGCCGGCGGTAATTAGCTAGCGATGTCTGTATTTTCGAGGTTGGGCCTGCAGCTTCTCGGCCTGGTGCTGATCATCATCGTCCCTGAGATCGCGCTCTGGCTGCCTCAGGTGATGTACGGCGACTGAGCGATCACTGCGAGCAGACCACTCGCGCGTGTTGTCCGAGCAATGGGACATTGAGGTGACGATGGTATAATGGTTTCGGCAGGCTGAACGTAAGGACTGTTCCGGAACCGGGGATGAGCGACCCGAGCCTCCAACCCGCTGACGGCGAGCAAGAGATGGTGCAGCTGCCGCCAGCGCCCGATGCCGTTTCCATCGACTTCTCGGCAATCGAGGGCCTGCCCGCGGTCTGCACAGCGCAGGCTTTGGTCGATCAGTCTCGGTGCGGCCTTGGCGGCACACGCATTGATTTTGTTGCTCGTAAGCTGGGTTCCGGGCCTCCGACAGGTCGGTGCGGGCGGGACAGAACTCGAGGCCATAGGCGTCGACATCGTGTCCGCAGAAGCATTGGAAAGCAGGTTCGCAGCGGTGGAGGTGGGTCGTGCAACACCCGACAGCTCTGTTCATGTGACGGAAGGCTCCCAAGATCCGACTCAAGCCAGCACGGCCACCGCCGATCAGAAGCCTAGCGAGCCCGACCACGAAGAGAATGCCGCCGGTCCAAAGCCTGATCTGGTCATCCCAGATGCAAGAGAGCACGAGGAGCCGGACGAGCCATCAGAAGTTGCCCTGGCCATCGCCGACAAGGAGCCAGAAGGGCCGGACATACCGGGAATCCGAAACCGATCCAAATCGCAAGACTGAGGAGGCATTCCGAGCCCGAATCGGCTGCTCCATCCCAGCCATCCGAGGCCAGCGTAGCCGCCGAGGAGGGAGGAGCTGCGGCTCGCGGCATCGACATTGTCGAGACCCCAGGGCAACAAGCTGCCGTAGCCAGCGCGGGCGTCGCCAACGAGTACGCCAAGGCATTGATCGAAACGTTGGCGCGGAACAAGCCGCGCGCGACCGCTGGTGTTCGCGGAACAGTTCGGATCGGCTTTACTGTGAGCCGATCCGGCGAAGTGCAGGAGGCGCACATTTTGCAGTCAAGCGGGCGACGCGTTCTTGACGAAGCGGCCCTGGCCGCAGTTCGGAGTGCAAAGTTCCCTGCCCCGCCACCCGCCCTGGCAAACAGCTCACTCCGTTACGAGGTGCCGTACATTTTCCGCTGATATTACAAGCAGCTCTTCACTTCGTTCGACTGAAGAAACGGACAAGGGGCCGACGTTTGTCTAAATCAGATGGATCCTGAAATACTTGCACGAGGTCCTCTGGCCTGAGGAGAACAATGGCGCGGCTCGCTCGCAATCTCGATTTCAGACATGACCGCTACGACGTCATCATCGTGGGTTCCGGCTACGGGGGCGGCGTTGCAGCTTCGCGCCTTGCACGCGCGGGCAAACGCGTTGCCGTCCTCGAGCGTGGCCGAGAGTTCCTGACAGGCGAGTTCCCGAAACGCTTTCCCGACTTGCGCAATGAGCTGCAGGTAAGAGGAAAGCGGATGAACATGGGCCGCGAAACAGCCCTTTACGATGTCCGGCTCGGCGAGGACATGCACGTGCTGGTCGGCTGCGGGCTGGGCGGCGGCTCGCTGGTGAATGCGGGTGTGGCATTGGAACCCGACCCGCGCGTTTTCGCCGACGAGATCTGGCCCGGCCAGATCGCACAGGATGGCCTCCTCGCAGAAGGCTTCCGCCGCGCCCGGCGCTGGCTCCGACCGGCGCGTGATCCCCGAGCACCTGAGCACACAAAGTTCCAGGCCCTGGCGACCGCAGGCCGAACGCTTGGAGCCGAGCCCGTCGCCGCGCCGGTGGTCGTCAACTTCGAGGAAGCCGTGAATGTTGCCGGCATCGCCCAGCCGGCGTGCACCCGATGCGGGGACTGCTGCGGAGGCTGCAATTTGGGCGCCAAGAACACGGTCGCCCTGACCTACCTGCCCGATGCGGTCCGCCACGGTGCTCATCTCTTCACCGAGGCGAAGGTGCTGTCGCTAGCTCGCGACGGCAATGGGCTGTGGCGGGTGCGCATCGCCCGTCTCGATAAGGGCAATGGCGACGTCGAGATAACAATGTCGGCCGACGTGGTCATCCTCGCCGCCGGAACGCTCGGCTCGACGGAAATCCTCCTGCGGTCGCAGGCTGACGGGTTACAGCTGTCGCCTCGGCTCGGAGAGCGATTCTCCGCCAATGGTGACATCATCGCCTTCGGCTACGGAGCACGGCAGCCCGTCAATGCGATAGGCGTCGGTTATCCTCCGCGCGTTGCGCTCGATGCGTGCATCGGCGCCTGCGTCTCAGGACAGATCGAGCTGCGGGATGGCGCGGACCTTACCAACGAGCTGACGGTTCAGGAAGGCGTCCTCCCCTCAGCTCTCGCGCCGGTGTTGCCGGTGTTGTTCATGCCGAACGGGCGGCTGCTGGGAGCCGTGCAGAGCCTTGTAAGTGGGGTCTACAAGGGCCCGTTCGCCCGCTTGCAGACCTTCTTCGCTGTTTCCCACGACAGTTCCGGCGGGCGGCTAGTTCTCGATGGCGAGCGCGTAACCGTCTCTTGGCCGGCTGCGAAGGACGAGCCGGTCTATCAGAAGCTGGACGCCATCCTTTCCAAGCTCGTCACCGAGGTCGGCGGGCAGTACGTCAAGAATCCACTCTCGAGCACCTTGATGGGCCATCAACCAGCGACCGCCCATCCGCTCGGAGGTTGCGCCATGGGCCGCGATCGTGATCAGGGCGTGGTCAATCACAAAGGGCAGGTCTTCGACGGGCGTCCTGGAGCGGGCTCCAACGAAGTGCTTCCGGGACTGTACGTCATGGATGGCTCAGTGATTCCGCGGTCGCTCGGCGTAAATCCGCTGCTGACGATCACAGCGCTCGCAGAGCGTGCCATGTTGCATATGGCTCAGGATTTACGCCTCAGCTTCGACGATGAGCCGCTACCTGTCTCGGTTCCCACAACGCCCGAAGCGCCCGGGGTGCTCGCATCGTCTGAGGCTCTCAGCTCCGATGGCAGCGTTTTCGGCTCGTAGAGACAAAGATCGTTGATGAGGCAGCGCGGACACTCCGGCTTCTTCGCCTTACAGACGTAACGTCCATGCAGAATGAGCCAGTGGTGAGCGTTTCTGGCGTACTCGGGCGGAATGATCCGCAAGAGCTGCTGCTCCACCGCGAGCGGAGTCGGACCGTCAGCCAGCCCGATTCGGTTCGCGACCCGGAAGACATGCGTGTCAACAGCCATGGTCGGCTCGCCGAAGGCCACGTTCAGAACGACGTTCGCCGTCTTGCGCCCGACACCCGGAAGCTTCTCCAACGATTCACGGTCATGCGGAACCTGGCCACCGTGTTCGGACACCAGCTTTTCCGACAGGGCTATGACGTTCTTGGCCTTGTTCCGGTACAATCCGATCGACTTGATGGCCTCCCGCAGGCGCTCCTCGCCGAGGGCGAGCATCTTCTCCGGCGTGTCGGCGATCTTGAACAGTGGGCGCGTTGCCTTGTTCACGCCGGCGTCGGTCGCCTGCGCCGAGAGCACGACGGCGACGAGTAGGGTATATGGGTTATGATACTCCAGCTCGCTTTTCGGCTCGGGATTGGCTGCCGCGAACCGGCGGAAGATCTCATGGATGTCGGCAGGTTTGAGCTTCGCACGAGGCCGGCTTCGGGCCGGACGAGGCCCAGCCCGGCGCGGTGAGGAGAACTTCGCCTTGGCGTCCATAGTTATCCGAAGAGATTGGCATAGGGTCAGGAAGTCATGGCCGAGAATGCCCTCCACATGCAACCTGATTCGGGGTTTCACGCGATTCTCACCCAGCACCGGTCGCTGAGCCCTATGGGCTTCATGATCTTGATGGCCATTGCTGGCGGCTCCAGCTTGGTGCTCGGAATGATGTTCCTGTTCATGGGCGCCTGGCCGGTATTCGGTTTCCTCGGCCTCGACGTTCTCCTTCTCTACGTGGCTTTCAAGCTAAACTACCGCGCTGGTCGACTGTTCGAGCTGGTCGACGTCACGCGAGAGCAGCTTGTTGTCACACGTGTCCATCCCTGCGGCCGTCGAGAGAGCTTTGAGTTCAACCCGTTCTGGGCCCGCGTGCTCCTTCGCGAATGGCCGGACGGGCGCACAGAGCTGCGCCTTACCGGACATGGTCGGGAGCTACTGTTCGGACAGTTCCTCACTGATGATGAGCGGCGGGATTTTGCCTCGGCCTTGAAAGGCGCCTTGATCGAGGCACGGGGGGCGCGAATTTAAGCCTAGCGGCACCCATGCCATGAATCGGGTCGTCGGCGGGTTGCCGGGACGCTATCTCTCAGCCACCAATCGACGGATTGTGATGCAGGCCAGCCATGCTGCAGCAGCTTGAGACCCGACCGACCGCTCGCGAACAGGAGGAAGCCGCTCGCGATTACGCCATCGTTCGGCGCGCCATCGCATTCCTCTCCGAAACGTGGGAAGAGCAGCCGGACCTCGACCGGCTCGCCCGCCACCTCGGCCTCAGCCCAGCGTACTGCCAGAAGCTCTTCAAGCGTTGGTGCGGCTTGAGCCCGAAGGAATTCGTGCAGGCCATTACCGCCGATCATGCCAGACGGCTGCTGGCGGATTCTGCCAGCGTGCTCGAGTGCGCGCACGAGGTGGGGTTATCGGGCGCGAGCCGGCTCTATGATCTGTTCGTCAGCCACGAGGCGATGACCCCGGGCGACTTCAAACGGCGAGGGGAAGGTCTCGAGCTCGCTTACGGCTTCCACCCATCGCCGTTCGGCGAAGCGCTGATCATGGTTACGAACCGAGGCGTGGCGGGCCTAGCATTCGTCAACGAGGATGCCGGGCAGACCCGGGCGGAGGCTCTGGCTGACATGATGCGACGTTGGCCACGTGCCCATTACGTCGAAGCGCCTGAGCGGACCCTGCCTCATTTCCACCGGATCTTCGACGTCTCCAACTGGAATTCTGAGCGGCCTGTAAGAGTTATCCTGATAGGGACGGATTTCGAAATCCGGGTCTGGGAAACGTTGCTCAAAATTCCCATAGGCCGCGTCGTGAGCTACGCGGATATAGCCCGTCACATCGGTTGCCCGACAGCTACTCGTGCAGTTGGATCGGCCATCGGGCGAAACCCGCTCTCGTTCGTAGTGCCGTGCCATCGCGTAGTCCGCGGAGATGGCAACCTCGGCGGCTACCACTGGGGGCTCACGCGGAAGAAGGCTTTGATAGGCTGGGAGACAGGGTGGCTGCGTAGCCGCACCACCTAACGCGGAATACGGCACCGCCAAAAACCCAGCGAAGCTCCCGCAAGAGGCTGCAGGCCTTATGCTGTTTTGGCCTGCTCAGCCTCGCCTACGTTCACTGAGCGTATGATCTCTTTCAATCCTTTGAGGAACCGTTCCCGGTCAACGACTGAGAGCACCGATAGCACTCTCTCGTCGGCGCGCCGGGCAAGCGGCTCTGTGTGTTTCAAGACACGCCAGCCTTCTTCAGTCAGCTTCACGGCATACGCGCGAGCATCCTCACGGGTTCGGCGACGCTGTAAAAGACCCTTCTTGATCATCCGACGGATGACATCGGCCAACGTCGACCTGTCGATCCCCGTCCGCTCGACAAGGTCCGTCTGGCTCAATCCTTCGTTCTGCGCCACGGTCAACAAAATGGCATACTGGCGAGGGGTAAGCTCTCCGTCGATCTCAGCCTGAAACACGTCGCTGGCGCATTGGCTCGCACGATGCAAGAGATGTATTGCCGATCGATCGAGCTGGTCCGCCTTATCGAGCTGATCCAAGTTGTTCTTGACCCGAGCCATCGTTCCGCCCACCACCTTTCTGCGGCGTAAGCCGTTAAGTGCCTGATTCGCCAAAATCCCCGTCTACCCGACGAAGGGACCATACTGGACAATCTGTGTCCAGATAATGATTGTTGAGTGAGACGCAAAATTGAATTCGCGTTCAGGACGGATCGCGTTGGGCTTCGGAAGGATGAGCGCGTGTCAGGTCAACGCGCCTCTTGCTCAGCGTACCGCTTCAATACGCCGAGCTGCGCGAGCGCAAAAATCATCGTGAGCGGCATGACTCCCCAAAGCTTAAAACTTATCCAAAAGCTCTCGGAGAAATTCCGCCAAACAATCTCGTTGAGACCAGCGAGAAATGCGAAGAAACAAGCCCAGCGGAAGGTCAGCACGGTCCAGCCTCGATTTGTGAGCTGGAACATATCGCCCATCAGGTGGCGCAGAAGCGGCTGGCCGAACAACAGTCCACCGAAGAGGATGATTGAAAACAGTGCGTTGACGATCGTCGGTTTCAGCTTGATGAATAGAGCGTCCTGGAGAATGAGAGTCAGCGCTCCGAAGGCCAGGACGAAGATGCCGGACACGAGCGGCATCACCGGTATGCGCCCCAATACGCTACGCGAGACCACGAGCGAAATGGCGGTTGCCACCATGAACGCGCCTGTTCCCCAGAATATGTCGCTGTAGCCGTTGACGACGAAGAAGACCACGATCGGCGCGACCTCGAGAGCAAGCTTCAGAAGCTGCGCGCGTTCGCCTTGTTGGGGCTCCCGGGTCGCCGTCTGTTCCTGAGGCACGGAGAACCTCCACTCTCTTATCAAGGGACTTGGACTTGGAGCGGTAGCTAAGCCTCTTGCGTCGCTCTCGTCGCTTTGCCGTCCAGCTTCTTAGCGGCCGAAGTCCGCACCACGGTCGCATCGGATGGGATGCGGTACTTCTGCATAGTCCGGGTGAGCCACCAAGCGTACAATCCGCTCACGGGCATGATGAACGCCACCTTGAACAGGATCCAGACGTTGACGCCATCCATCTCGTATCCGAGGAAACTATAGATCGAATGGTCGTCAAAGCTGATCCGTACGATCTCGTTCAGAATGGCCGTCATGACGAAGAAGCAGGCGAAGCTGAACGTGAAGCGATCCCAGCCCTTCTTCGTGTAGTGAAAGGTGCTCTCAAAGACGTACTGGAAGAAGTTCTTCCCGACCCACAGGCCACCGAACAGGAACACCGCAAACAGCAAGTTGAAGATTGTGACCTTGATCTGAACCCACATGGGGTTGCCGGTCAGCAGGGTCAGGCAGCCGAACGCGATCGTTACGCTACTCGCGATGATGGGAAAAACCGGAAACCGCCGGAGAACAAGCCGCATGGCGGCAATTGCAAGACCAGTGGTGATGATCAAAGCCCAGGTTCCGGCTTCGATCCCATACACCGCGTTGACGATGAACATGGTGACCAGAGGCCCGAATTCGCTGGCAATATTGACAGTCTGCTCGGCGTTGAAAGGGTAGATACGCCTCAACCAGCTCATCGTCTCGCTCACTATACCTCCTCTGCTGCTGAAGGCCGCTTGTCCTAATCTAGAGCAATTGCACGTGCGAACTCTCCCGCGTCAAACGACTGAAGGTCGTCGACCCCTTCACCCACACCAACTGCGTGCACCGGGAGCCCGTACTTGGCCGCTATTGCGACGAGAATTCCGCCCTTCGCCGTCCCGTCGAGCTTCGTCATAACCAGACCACTGACGTCGGCTTGTTTCCTAAACACCTCAACCTGATCCAATGCGTTTTGCCCCGTGGTGGCGTCCAGGACGAGCAACGAATCATGGGGAGCTGATGTATCGATCTTTCGTAAAACTCGTATGATCTTAGCAAGCTCGTCCATGAGGGCCTGCTTGTTCTGCAATCTTCCGGCCGTGTCGATGAGGACGACGTCGTAGCCCTCCTTGCGGGCCTGCGTGTAGGCGTCGTAAGCGAGGCCGGCCGCATCAGCGCCGACATCTCGCGCGACCACCGTCGCACCCGTCCGCTCACCCCATACTTTGAGCTGGTCAATCGCCGCTGCGCGGAACGTATCTCCGGCAACCAGCATCACCTTCTTGCCGGCCCTGACGTACTTGGCGGCCAGCTTACCAATGGTGGTGGTCTTGCCGGTGCCATTCACCCCAACGGTCAAGATGACGTGGGGCTTCGCGGCGGGATCGATCTCGAGTGGCTTGGCGACAGGCGCAAGAACCTTCTCGATCTCCGCAGCCAGCACCGCGCGCACTTCCTCAGGCGAAATGCCCTTGTCGTAGCGACCCTTCTCGAGCGCATCTGTGATGCGAGCCGCCGTCTCAAGCCCGAGGTCTGCCTGAATGAGCAGGTCCTCAAGCTCCTCCAACGTGCTGGCGTCGAGCTTGCGCTTGGCAAAGACGCCTGTAATGCCTTCGGAAAGTTTGCTGGATGTCTTAGTCAGCCCCGCCTTGAGGCGCTGGAACCAGCTCGTCTTTGGCTGCGGCTCCTCTTCCGCCTCAGCTGCTTCTGGCTCGGCTAATGCATCCGATCGCTGATCAGGAGCAATCTCCGGCTCCGTCTCGTACTGAGGCTCCACGCTCTCGTCGGCGGGCACAGCCTCAGCCGCCGACTCGGATCGATCAATCGTATCCTCGATCGGCCCCAGCTGCTCGTCCGTCGCGGGTGGAACAGCCACCTCTTCCTGCCGGGTATCGGGCTCCTGCTCGGCCGGCTTTTCGCTGCGGCCGAACAAGCGATCGAAGAGCCCCCCTTTTCTTGGTTTGACGCTCACGCCACCACCTCACCGGCAAGTCGTTGGCCATCGTGTCCCTCGACGCGCGCACGCACGATGGTGCCCACAGGAGTGTCTGCGGAAAGTTGAATCTCGGTGAACTGGGCCGTACGGCCGGCCTTCGGCCGCTCCGTCAGGACATCCACCAGCGCGCCGCGTTGCTCGTTGAGGTAGCGTGCGAGCACCGCACTGCCGAGGCTACGCAAGCGCGCGGCACGCTCCTTCACCTCGGAGCGGTTGACTTGCGGCATGCGCGCCGCGGGTGTGCCCTTACGCGGTGAGAACGGAAACACATGCAGGTACGTGAGCCCGCACTCTTCAACGAGACGCAACGTGTTCTGGAAGTGCTCTTCCGTCTCGGTCGGAAAGCCGGCGATCAGATCGGCACCGAAGACGATGTCCGGCCTCAGCCGCCGCACCGTTTCGCAGAAGCGGATGGCATCCGCCCGTGAATGACGGCGCTTCATCCGCTTCAGGATCAGGTCGTCTCCAGCCTGGAGCGACAGGTGGAGGTGAGGCATCAGCCGCGGCTCCTCGGCGATCGCATCCATGAGATGCTTGTCGACCTCTACCTGGTCAATGGAAGACAAGCGCAGCCGATCGAGCTCCGGAACGTGGCGAAGGATGTGACGGATGAGCCGCCCCAAAGACATCGCGCCCGGCAGGTCGTTGCCGTAGGCCGTGATGTCGACGCCGGTCAGCACCACCTCACGATAGCCCGCCTCCACGAGACGGCGGACCTGCGCGACCACCTCCCCCGCCGGCACAGATCGAGAGGGACCACGGCCGTATGGGATGATGCAAAACGTACAGCGGTGGTCGCAGCCATTCTGCACCTGCACATAGGCCCGTGCTCGCGTTCCAAAGCCTGCGATCAGGTGCGACGCCGTTTCCCGCACGCTCATGATGTCGTTGACCTGTACACGCTCGCTGCCCGCGACGCCCAGGCCCTCGAATGTCTCGCGCTTGACCTTTTCGCTGTTGCCGATGACGTGATCGACTTCCGGCATATCGGCGAACAGCTTTGGCTCGATCTGGGCAGCGCAACCGGTCACGATAAGTTTTGCATCTGGCCGCTCGCGGCGCGCTCTTCGAATTGCCTGCTGCGACTGGCGAACGGCCTCGGCTGTCACCGCACACGTATTGACGATGACCGCGTCCCCGAGCCCGGCGTCCGATGCGTGCTGGCGCATCAGCTCGGATTCATAGGCATTCAACCGGCAGCCCAGAGTTATGATGGTCGGTTCGGACATCCAGAATCTGCTGATACGCCGTGAACTCGGGTGATTACCTTTGCTCCGGAAGGGGTTTGGCCGCTTTCGCGACCGGCGGGCTTACCGTCCTGATTTAAGCGGTGGCCAGGACGTTGGAAAGTCGTATCCGGCATTCATGCCGGCGTTTTCTGAAAGGCGTCACGATCAAGCTCCCCCTCGTGCTCGAGCTCGACCGGGCCGCGCATCAGGATCCGGTTGGCCTTCGTCCATTCAATGTGGAGCATGCCGCCCGGCAACGTCACCGTGACGATTCGACCGGTTCGGCCGGTGCGGGCCGCCGAGACGGCCGCGGCACATGCAGCTGACCCGCACGCGCGTGTCAAACCGGCGCCCCGTTCCCACGTCCGCAGCTTCAGCGCCGATGGCGACGTGACCTGCGCGAGGGAGATATTGGCCCTTTCGGGAAAAATCGGATGCGTCTCGAGCTGCGGCCCCAAGCGCGCCAGATCGTAGGCATCCACGTCCTCGACCCAAAACACCGCATGTGGGTTGCCGACATTGACAACGGATGGCGACCGCAGCTCCGGCTGATCGCCAGAGCCGATCTCCAGCTCGATCTGACGCGTGTCCTCGAAAGGTTCCGAAAGCGGGATCTCATCCCAGCGGAACCGGGGCTCCCCCATGTCGACAGTAATTCGATCGATGCTCTCTACCTCGACATCGAGGACGCCAGCACTGGTCTCGAACCGGAGCCGGTTCCGTCCAGTCTGCTGTGCCACTGCCCAGCCGACGCACCTGGTGCCGTTGCCGCATGCCTGCGCGAGAGAGCCGTCTCTGTTGTAGATGCGGACGAATGCATCCGTATCCTCTGACCGCGCGTCGTGCAGGACCATGAGCTGGTCGAAGTACGAGTCCGGCCTCGTTGCGATCGCGCGAGCCTCGTCGGCCGAAAGCACCCGCGTGCTACCCCGCAGGTCGATGATCACGATCTCGTTTCCAAGACCGTTCATCTTGAGAAAGGGGATGGCATCGCGACTGGTCATGGTTCCATATATGACGGACAGATCGCTGAATACAATCGCTTAGAGGATTAGAGATGTCTGCGCCGGCCACGGAACGGCGTGATCTGCCAGCTCCGTCATCGTGGGTGCGGCGGTTTCTCTCCGGTATTCCCGAAGGCGGACGGGTGCTCGACGTCGCCTGCGGCAGCGGCCGTCATCTCCGGCTGGCACTTGAGCATGGATATCAAGTCGTGGGTGTCGACCGCGACCTTTCCGGAGTGAGCGATCTGCAGGGGAGGCCCAGCGTGGAGCTGGTCGAAGCCGATCTCGAGGACGGGCGCCCCTTTCCGTTTCGCGACCGCACTTTTTCCGGAGTGATCGTCACGAAGTATCTGTGGCGACCAATCCTGCCGGACATCATTGCCTGCGTGGCTCGTAATGGCTTGCTGATCTACGAAACTTTTGCAGTCGGGAACGAGCGGTACGGCCGGCCGAGCAACCCTGACTTCCTGCTGAATCCCGGCGAGCTGATCGATGCCGTACGAGGGCGCTTGGTGCCGATCGCTTTCGAGCATGTAACATTGTCGGCCCCTCAGCGCATTATTCAGCGCATCGTGGCTGTGGGACCAGATCACCACTGGCTGCAAGATCCGCCCGCCGCCCGTGAGTGATGCTCTACATTGGCCTTAATTGAGGCGGATGGGCTCGGAAGCGCGTTCCTTTCTCAAGATCGCCCGCAAGGAGGTGACGAATGCGTCCACTGCTCTCGATCATCGCGTCTCTGGCGTTCGTTACGCCTGCTTGGGCCGCGCAGACCGATGCACCCACAGCACCCCAGAGCGATGTCATGGTGGAAACAGTGGCAGAAGGACTGATCCACCCGTGGGCCATCGCATTTCTTCCGGACGGCCGGATGCTGGTGACGGAGCGGCCTGGCCGCATGCGCCTTGTCAACATGGAAGGCCAAGTTACAGCTCCGCTCGAGGGCGTGCCCAAGGTGTTCGCGCAGGGGCAGGGCGGTCTGCTCGATGTCGCGCTCGCGCCCGATTTCCAGTCGTCGGGCACGATCTATTTTTCTTACGCCGAGCCGCGCGAAGGCGGCCGCAATGGCACGGCGGTCGCCCGCGCGCGCCTCGTCGAAGGGGACGACCGACCAAGGCTGGAGGACGTTCAGATCATTTTCCGTCAGCAGCCCTCCTATCGGGCGGATGTTCATTTCGGTTCCCGGATCGTAGTCGCGCCGGACGGCAAGCTGTTCATCACCCTCGGCGAGCGCTTCCAGATGCAATATGCGCAAGACCTCTCCCGCCACTGGGGTAAGGTCGTGCGCATCAATCCGGACGGCTCGGTGCCCGAGGATAATCCGTTCGTTGGACGCGAGGGCGCGCGGCCGGAGATCTGGTCATATGGCCATCGCAACCCACAAGCCGCCGGACTTCATCCTGAAACCGGCGAGCTTTGGATCGTCGATCATGGCCCGCGCGGCGGGGACGAGGTCAACGTTGTACGGAAGGGCCTGAACTATGGCTGGCCTGTCATCAACTATGGCCGGCACTACTCGGGCAGGACATCCCGGAGAAGCGCGAAGGCATGGAGCAGCCCCTCTACTATTGGGACCCATCGATCGCGCCATCCGGCATGACCTTCTATACGGCTGATCGCGCTCCGCAATGGCGCGGCAATCTTTTCGTAGGCGCGCTCGCAGGCCGCCACCTCGCGCGGCTGGTCCTTGACGGAGAAGAGGTGACCGCGGAGGAGCAGCTCCTCAAAGATCTGAATGAGCGTATTCGGGATGTGAGACAGGGGCCTGACGGCGCCATTTACGTTGCGACCGACAGCCCGAATGGAAGGATTCTCCGGGTCACGCCGCGCAATTAAGGATGAGCTGGGATTAGCTAACGAACTAACGGTTATGCCGGGCCTCGTCGCATTGGCGAGCTCGATGGCATCCTCGCGCCTCTCGCCGAGATCGGACTTATGGATCTGCAATCGGACAGCTTCAAAGTTGGGTATTAGCTTCATCGCCGGAATAGGTCGGGGTCACTGCCTGCCTTGGCAAATGATTTGCCCGGATTGAGGGCTTGCAGCAGGTCGGCGTCCATATGGAATTTCTCAGCCAAGAGTTCCTTGGGCCCGGTGAAGGAGAGCGAATTCGAGCTTCGCCATTTCTCTGAAGCTCTTCGGAACGCGATCGATGAATGGTCCTTTGATGTCCGCAGAGGTGATCTCGTACTCCTTCACCACCTCCTCCCCGTTCTCGCTGGTTAAGCGCCGCCATGTCTCCTCGTTGAGCTCACCTGTTGCCTCGAGCTCCTGACGCTCCTGTAAGGCGCGGACTGCACGCTCCGTATTCATGCCCCATCGGCCATCGATGACACCGGGAGAAAACCGTGCGCGGTCGAGCAAGACCTGGGCCTTGATCATGAAAGCCTTGTTATTCTGCCAGTCTTGATTGAAGATCGCTTGATTGATGGCCTCGTGTGTCAGCTCCTCCGCGCCGACAGGCACGCCCACAAGTGCCACCCCAAGTACGACGGCGGCCCTCAAGAGGAAGGTGCATTGCATAGGTTACCGCTCCTGCTTCTGGGCGAACGCCTGCCGGCTGAGAACGTTCAGTGTTTGACAGCGTTAGGTCATCGCCATATGGTCCGCTGAATTTCTCGATCGGCTCTCGATTTCCCGAGCCGCCACCCTGTCGAGGCACGCCAGCCGGCAGAGTGGTCAACGCCCGCCAGCGAGTTTCGCCCGCGGGCGCGTTTGCGTTTGGGGTATCGAAAGCCGTTGTCGGCAGAGTGCGCGGCCGGAACTCGGAGGCGGGGCGATATGCTGAAGGTGTGGGGACGCAAGACGTCGATCAACGTTCAGAAGGTGATGTGGACGGTGGCAGAGCTCGAGCTGCCGCACGAGCGCATCGACGTCGGCGGCCCATTTGGCGGCCTCGACACGCCTGAGTTCGGCAAGCTCAACCCTAACCGTCTCGTTCCGGTGCTGGAGGATGACGGGTTCGTGCTGTGGGAGAGCAACGTGATCGTGCGCTATCTCGTCGCCACACACGGCCGCGGCCGCTTGGGCGCCTCCGACGAGCGCCAGCGCGCCCTTGCCGACCAGTGGATGGAGTGGGCCAATACGACGCTTTACACAGACATTATCCCGACGATCTTTCTCGGCCTCATTCGCACCCCGGCACAGGAGCGCGACGTCGCCGCCATCGAGAAGGCGGCAAAGCGCGCTGGCGAGCGGCTGGCCATTCTCGATGCGCAACTCGATGGCCGCTCCTATATTCTGGGGGACCAGCTGACGGCCGCGGACATCGGGTGCGGTTCTCTTATGTACCGCTACTTCACTTTGGATATCCCACGGCCGCGGCTCCCGAATGTGGAGGCCTGGTACCAGCGGCTCACCGAGCGCAAGGCTTATCAGGACCACGTGATGATCGATTACCAGGCCATGAAGGTCCCAGGCGCCTGATGTTGGGCGCCTCGCCAGCGGAAACGGGTTGCAATGTTCCAGAGCCTATCTGACCGCCTCTCCGGCATCTTCGACAAGCTGACCAAGCGTGGCGCGCTGACCGACAGCGACGTCAGCGAGGCCATGCGCGAGGTGCGCCGCGCATTGCTCGAGGCGGACGTGGCGCTGGAGGTCGTGCGCGACTTCACCGAAAAAGTGAAGGAAAAGGCCGTCGGCCAGGAGGTCGTGAAATCCGTCACGCCCGGCCAGATGGTCATCAAGATCGTTCACGACGAGCTCGTGCGCATGCTGGGCTCCGACGCCCAGCCGATCGACGTCGCCGCGACGCCGCCTGTGCCGTTTCTGATGGTCGGCCTGCAAGGTTCCGGTAAGACCACCACCACGGCCAAGATCGCCTACCGGCTGAAGAATCGCGACAAGAAGCGGGTGCTGATGGCCTCGCTCGACACTCGCCGGCCGGCCGCCCAAGAGCAGCTGCGCGTGCTCGGCGAGCAGATCGACGTGCCGACGCTGCCCATCATCGCTGGCCAGACCCCGCTGCAGATTGCGCGGCGCGCCCTCGATGCCGCTCGGCTAGGCGGATATGACGTCGTGCTGCTCGACACCGCGGGCCGCACGACCGTGGACGAGGCGCTGATGCTGGAGGTGGCCGAGGTCAAAGCCGCCACCAACCCGCACGAAGTTCTGCTCGTCGCGGACAGCTTGACCGGTCAGGACGCCGTCAACACGGCCAAGGCTTTCGACAGCCGGGTCGGCGTGACAGGCATCGTGCTGACCCGTATCGACGGCGACGGCCGCGGCGGGGCGGCGCTCTCCATGCGCGCGGTCACGGGCAAGCCGATCAAGCTGCTCGGCACCGGCGAGAAGTGGGACGCCCTAGAGGACTTCCACCCGGAGCGGATCGCGAACCGCATCCTGGGCATGGGCGACATCGTCAGCCTGGTCGAAAAGGCCGCCCAGACGATCGACGCCGAGAAGGCGCAGAAGATCGCCCAGAAAATGAGGAAGGGCGAGTTCGACCTGGAAGACCTCGCCGAGCAAATCAAGCAAATGCAGAAGATCGGCGGGATGTCCGGCGTGCTCGGAATGCTGCCCGGCATCGGCAAAATTCGTAATCAGATCGCCGAAGCCAATCTCGACGACAAGGTGCTGAAGCGGCAGCACGCGATCATCCTGTCGATGACGCCGAAGGAGCGCCGCAACCCGAAGATCATCGATGGCAAGCGTAAGCGGCGTATCGCAGCCGGCTCCGGCACCAAGGTCGAGGAGGTCAATCGCCTGCTCAAGATGCACCGCCAGATGGCCGACGTGATGAAGGCCATGGGCAAGAATAAAGGCATGCTGGCGCGCATGTTCGGTGGTGGTGCCATGCCTCAGCCGACCCCCGAGATGGTCGAGCAGCTGCAGCGCGGCGAGTTGCCGAAGGGCTTGCCGGGCCTGCCGTCTGGTGGGGTTCCGCGCCTACCCGGTCTCGGCGGCGGCCTGCCGGGGCTGGGCGGAGCAGCCCCTAAGTTTCCAGGACTTCCCGGTTTTCCGGGGAAGAAGAAGTAGGTTCGGGTCGCTTCGCTATGATCTGTTGCAACCCGAGACCTTCTCGCGAGCTGTCATCGCGGCGCTTAGCGCCGGGATCCGCCTTGCCTCTCGCTCCCGAGCGAGGCGATGGCTGGATCCTGAACACAAGACCCGAGGTGACGTCGCGTTCCGACCGGCCAATGGCTGCTGGCCTAGTGGCCCGGTGTCCTTTCCCCCAAACCCATTGGCTCCGTGTTCGCATGCCCGAACACGTCCAATACAGATGAAAGAGAAGGAAGACGCAGAATGTCGGTGAAGATCCGCCTTGCTCGCGGTGGCGCAAAGAAGCGCCCCTATTACTACATCGTGGTCGCCAACAGCTCGGCGCCACGCGATGGCCGCTACATCGAGCAGGTTGGCGCCTATAATCCCATGCTGAAGAAGGACGATCCGAATCGGGTGAAGCTCGACATCGACCGCTGCAAGCACTGGCTCTCGGTCGGCGCTCAGCCGACGGATCGCGTCGCGCGCTTCTTCGATGCGGCGGGCCTCATCAAGCGGCAGCCGAAGCACAACCCCATCAAAGGCAAGCCGGGCAAGAAGCGTCTGGAGCGCGAAGCCGCAGAGGCCGAGAAGGCGAAGGAAGCCACCGGCGCGTAACGCCGCGCAAATTCCCTGAAGGAGCTGGTGAATGGGCGCTGCTCCTGCGCGGGTCCTGCTTGGTCGCATCCGCGCTGCGCATGGGATCCGCGGGCATGTGCTCATTCACACGTTCACCGAGGCGCCTGAGGACATTGCATCCTACGGTCCGCTACAGGACGAGTCCGGAGAGCGGCAGTTCGAAATCACGGTGGTCCGCGTCACGCCGAAAGGTGTAGTGGCGCGCATCTCCGGCGTCGACGATCGCACCTCGGCCGAGGCGCTACGTGGCACACAGCTCTACGTCGAGCGCGACCGCCTCCCTCCGACCGAGGAGGACGAATATTACCACTCCGATCTCATTGGGCTCACCGCCTTCAAGCCGAACGGCGAGCGAATGGGCGAGGTGATCGCCGTTCATAACTTCGGTGCTGGTGACATCCTGGAAATTCGGCTCGAGGGCAAACGCACCACGGAGATGGTCCCCTTTATGCGTGATTTCGTTCCGGAGGTGGACGTGTCAGCGGGCCGGCTCACTGTCCATATGCCGGGGGAGAGCGAAGCCGATCGGGATCAAAAGAGCTGAGCTACTCAAGAATTTCGAGCTGGGCAGGGTGATAAACTTCGATCAGCGGACCGCCGCGCCGCTCGATCCAACCGCGGACGAGCACTCGGCGGCTCTTTAGCGCAAGCAAATCCATCCCGGCTTCTGCGAACTGGCGCCTGTTCGACGGCTGCACCGTAATGGTGAAGTCCTGCCGCCAGTCCTCGCCAAAGTTCAGGTAAATCCGTCCTCGGACGTCCGCTGTGGCCAGGACCTCTCCCTCGACGAGTTGGTACGTGCTCCGGAAGCGGAGCAGCTCCCAGTGGCGATTAGCTGGCCGTATCTGATACGACGCATGCCCCCATAGTCCCAAACGTGCCTCACGTGCTTGCTTCTCGGCGGCAACGAGATCATCCAGGCAATCGCTGCTGCCCGGCAGCGCATAGGCTCGGGCATGCCCCTGCCGCAGCATCTCACCTTGGAGCCATAGGCGTTTGTCATCGGTGCGGACGAAGACCTGCGCCATCATCCGGCCATATCGATCGGTTCGCCGGCCGGCGAATCCGAGTTCGACCGAACGGCCCAGGCTCAGCTCCTCCAGTGCCGATTTCGCTGCCTCAGCGAGCGGCCAAGTCCCTTCATCTGCGCCGGTATCCAGCGCCCGCGGCGCCAACGCACCGATCAACCGCACCTGCGAGCCGTCATCAAGTGCTAACGTTTCCCCGTCGAGAACCCGCACGACGGCACGCACCGGGCCAAGCTCCAGCTCACATCGCGGTGCCTCTGCGAGAGCTGGCTTTGCTAAGAGGCCGACCAGCGCCAATATCCCGAGCCAGCTCCTCAGGCGAACAAAACCTCCTTCGACCAAGGCACCCCCTTTGGCGCTTGCAGGTCGCCCCCAGCTGCCCTACACACCTATTGCGTCGCGGTTCCTTCCGAGCCGCTGCTGCGCTAGTGTCGTTCGTGGCGCTTTAGTTGGCCAGCCGGCAGCGAGAGATCCGCGGCCGTTTTGAAGAGTGGCCCCGTAGCTCAGCAGGATAGAGCATCAGATTCCTAATCTGAGGGTCGCAGGTTCGAATCCTGCCGGGGTCGCCAATCAGTTCGACGCGGGAGAGTCGCGTGGGGCTCTCATTCTCCTTCTGGGTCCGTGGCAGCTGCCGCAGGAGCGCCCTGAATAGTCATCCATTCACGTTAACTCCTTCAGTGGGAGAAGACGATCCCCTGCGCTCGGCGAACTCCGCGGGGGAAGCGGCGTTAGATCTCTTGTCCGCGAAAGTGGTCATTGAGCCGTGATGGAGAGATCGGGCAGCGATAGCAGGCGCGAGCAAGAGAGCCACACCTCCAGCAACGAGCGCTTTGGTCAATCCGGCGAACAAGAAAGGGGCGCGGACACACTCCCAAGCGTCTCGAACATCTCTCGATCCAAGGCGAGTCCTCCTGCGAATATGGTCTGGATCCCCGGCGGCAGCTTCCTGAATGGGGTCCAACGACTTCTACCCCGAAGAGCGGCCCGTCCGCCGCGCCATGGTGGAGGGTTTCTGGATGGACGTGCATCCGGTGACCAACGCCCAGTTCCGTGACTTCGTCGATGCTACGGGATACGTCACAGTCGCCGAACGCACCCCCAACCCGCGAAATTACCCTGGCATCGACCCTGAGCAGCTGGTGCCGGGTTCGCTCGTTTTCCGGCGGCCGTCAGGTCCGGTTGATCTACGAGATTATCGCGCCTGGTGGGTTTATCTGCCCGGTGCAGCATGGCACTGCCCCGAAGGACCGGGGAGCACAATCGCGGGACGTGAACATCATCCCGTCGTGCACGTTGCTTATGAGGATGCTCTGGCCTACGCAGCATGGGCCGGAAAAGCTCTGCCCACGGAGGCAGAATGGGAATTTGCTGCCCGCGGAGGTCTGGAGGGCGCCACTTATGTTTGGGGTAACGAGTTCGCCCCCGGCGGTCGCATGATGGCCAATACGTGGCAGGGGGATTTTCCTTGGCAAAACCTCAAGATCGACGGCTACGAAGGCACTTCCCCCGTTGGCGCGTTTCCTCCGAACGGGTACGGCCTTTTCGATATGGCTGGAAATGTGTGGGAATGGACAATCGATACTTATGCACCCCACGGCCATACTGCGTCAGACCCGCCCTGCTGTGTCGAACAACAACAGGCGGGATCGCCTGACCAAATACATGATGATAAGACCGACGCCCAAATCGAGTTCAAAGTGGTAAAAGGCGGCTCCCACCTTTGCGCTCCTAACTACTGCCTTAGATATCGGCCGGCAGCGAGACAAGGGCTTGCAAGCGACACCTCTGCCTGTCACGTCGGATTTCGCTGCGTGATCCGCTCGAAATAGGACGCGCCTTCGGAAGGCTTGCCAAGGCCGCAGAACAGAAGCCTCTAATGATTTGCGCGTCCACTTATGTCTTGCGCGGGGGTACCGAAAGGACCCTCTCAATGAACGCATCGAACTCCAGCATGAAAGTGCGTAGGAATTCCTTGGTCGAGGCGACGGTGATATCGCCATTGCCTGTGACGAGGTCAGGCTTGAACTGAATATATGCCTCGGGCGCCGTCATCTGGGGCGAATTGCAGTAATTGAGAATCGCGCGCAGGTCCTCCTGCGCGAGGGCAGTGCCAATTGCCCCAGGTGATGTCCCAATCACTGCTGATGGCTTATGGGTAAAGGAATTTGAGCCATAAGGCCGAGTGGCCCAGTCAATTGCATTCTTGAGTGCGCCGGGGATTGATCGATTGTACTCCGGGGTGACGAACAAGATGGCGTCCGAGCGCTCAATCGCTTGTTTGAACTGCCGCGCAACCTCGGGGTAATTATCGTCATAGTCGTAGCTGTAAAGCGGTAGATCTTTGAACGAGATTTCCGAAAATTCCAACCGCTCTGGCGCAAGCTTAACCAGTGCCATAGCGAGCTTCCGGTTGATGGAATTCTTGGCGAGACTGCCGATAATATAGCCAACCTTGTACCGCGTCATCGGCTCCTCCTCTCCATTCTCCCAAACACATATGCCGACTTAGGTTGGCCCTTGCTTATGCTGCCCTTCCGCCTGCCTTGTGCCGATTGCTGCCGGAGGAACGTGCAAAGTGCCGGCACGTTTCGATAAATATTCCGGTACGCATTGCATGGTTTACGAATGTTGCTCGGCCTGCTGGATGCTGCAGCTCTGGTTTTCAGCGTGGCTAGCATGCTTTCGGTCGGGCTCGGCAGCACGGTCCAGAGAACTCATTGGCAGGCTGGGCAACGGCAACCGGATAGCACGCGCTCTGATCGCGAACTTCGTTCTGGTTCCGCTCCTGGCCTACGCAATTGCCTACTTTATGGCTCTGGACCCGCCACTTCGCACTGGTCTCATGCTGTTGGGTATGGCGGCGGGTGCGCCGTTCGTGATCAAGCTGACGGAAGTCGCCGGTCAGGACGTTGGCACCGCGGGCACCCTGTTGGTGCTGTTGCTCCCCAGCACTGTGCTCTACTTGCCGCTAGTGGCACCGCTGGTTCTACCCAATGTTGCGGTGACTATAACAGCGATCGCCATTCCGCTTCTGATATCAATGCTCCTGCCATTGATGCTTGGGCTGCTCGCAAGGGCATGGCTGCCGCGCTCTGCGCTGCGCCTTCAGCCGATGATGGGCGCCATCGCAACGGTTGCACTTATCGTTCTGGTCTTCTTCACTTTCATTCTCAACTTGCCGCAAATCATCGCTCTGTTCGGAACGGGCGCGATTCTGGCGGCGACATTATTGGTCGCCGGCGCATTCGCGATAGGTTTTCTCGTGGGGGACGATCGCGGGGTTATGGGCCTCGGAACCGCCCAGCGCAACATTGCGGCGGCTACCATCGTCGCCACGCAAAGCATAGATGAGCCCGGCACCCTGTCCATGGTCGTCGTAACAGCCCTCATCGGCATGGCCGTTCTATTTCCGATCGCCCGGCATCTGGAAAAAAATGCCGAGGCGCGGGTTTGGGATCTGTACGATTCGAAGCTAACCGGGAGAGGCTGACAGCCGCGTCTGGAGATCAGTTCCATGGCCGAGACCAAAATTGGAAAGCGACACGATCGACCAAATTTCCTCATTTTGTGCATGGACCAGTGGCAGGCCCACATGGAAGTTCCCGAGGCCGTCGCGCTTTCCAGCGATGGAGCGCCTGGAAGCACAGGGTGTCAGCTTTGACCACCATTACTGCACAACACCAATGTGCACCCCATCGCGCGCGACTATGTGGACCGGCGTCCACGCGATACATACCGGCCTTTGGGACAACACCAACTTTGCATGGAGCGGCGAGCTATCGAGCGATATCCCGACGATCGGCCACCTGTTGCGGGAGCAGGGCTACTACACGGCATTCAAGGGCAAGTGGCACGTGTCTGCTGTGCCGAAACGGGAGGATGCCCTCGAACGCTACGGCTTTTCGGATTACCAGCAGTGGGGCGAAATGTACGGAGCGCCGCTCGAAGGCGTCATGCTGGACAATACCGCAACCTTCGAGGTGGTGGACTGGCTGGAGCACAAGGCGCCGACACTCGACCAACCTTGGCTTCTGGTGTGCAGCCTCGTCAATCCACACGACATCATGTTTCTTCAGACCGACCCGATCCAGGAGCCACATCCAAACAGCCCGTTCGCCGGTCTCATGACAACCGTGCAGCAGCTTGGCTGGTTTGAGAAAAAGTGGGATATCTCAATGCCCGCCAATTTTGCTGACGATTACGCGCGTCAGCCCCCCGGTGTGCGACATTACAAACGGCATCTTGATCTTAATTATGGGCGCATACCGGATGACCGAATGGACCTCTGGCTCAAACACCGGAATTATCTCGTCAACTGCATGCGCCTGGTCGACGTGGAGTTCGGCCGGATCATAGAAGCACTCGACCGCCTGGATCTTTGGCAGAACACCGTGGTGATTTTTACGGGGGACCACGGCGAGATGAACGGCGCCCACCGCATGACACAGAAGGGCGGAATCCCGTTCGACGAAGCTTGCGTCGTCAATCTGACCGTTTGCGCGCCAGGTGGACCTCAGGGGGAGCGCACCGCGGCCGTAGGCTCGCATTTGGACCTCGCGCCTACGCTCCTGGCATTTGCAGGTCTTAGCGAAGAAGAGATCCGGGAACGCTATCCACACCTCAAGGGGCGCAGTCTCAAAAGCGTAATCACCAAATCCCGCCGAAGCCGGGCCGCGTGGCAGCGTCAACGTGCCCGGCGATGGAGCGCTCATTTGTTGGGATGCGCTCAATATGCTGGATTCGGACTGGAGCCTCACAGGCGCGCTGAAGGAGCTCAGCGATATGAGCCTGGAGTTTGCCGAGGACGCAGGCCGCAAGCCGGAAAAATAAGACAAGTGGGGCTCAGATATGGAGCACCTGACTTCACGAAGCGGAACTTTTTCCGCTGCATCGTAGACGGCCGGTACAAACTGGTGCGCTGGTTCAGCCCGGAGGAATACGGCAATCCGTCCACACTCGCCGAACTTTTCGCAACGAGCGATGTCGCCCTGTACGACCTCGTGAACGATCCTGGCGAGCTTGACAACATCGCTCATCCCGATTCCCCGCGACACGACCCGACGCTGATCGAGCATATGCTTGCCAAGCTCCATGCGCTCGTCGAGCAGGAGATCGGCGAAGACCGTTGCCCGTTCGATCTCGACATGTTCGGCACGCGGGAGGTGAAATATCGCAGCCGCCAACGTGAAAGCTGCTTCCCCTCCAAGCCCGACAACGGAAACGACGGAGGGCTTCGTCTCAGCGATCGAAAAGCTGGAAGCATGTCTATAAGAATTGCGGCCGCATAAGCTCGTGAGCCCAAGACCTGCTGGAGTTACCACTTACCCAAGCACCCTGCCTGGACACCCATCATCCGCAAGGACGATTGGTGATCACCCCGCGCCTCCAGGAACTAGCCGGCTCTCTCCCGCTTGCTCCTGAGCCCTGTCGCACTTACCATGTTGCACCACTGCAGCAGTAATCCTGCCAGCAGATCTAGGTGCACTTCAGCTGTTGCCGTCTGGTCACAGTCGTACGCTGCAGCTGACCGATAAGAACAAACTCGATCGCGAGCGCTCGGTAGCTCGCGGGTGGGAGGAGCGTAGATATGGTGGACATCCTTGTAGCAGAGGACGAGCCTGCCATACTCGAATCGTTGAACTTCATCCTCGAGCGCAGTGGCTGGACGGTGGATTCCGTCAGAGACGGCGAGGCCGCTCTCGAGGCCCTACGGCGACTTCAGCCTCGCCTGCTGTTACTCGATATCATGCTGCCGAAGCGCAGCGGCCTGGACGTCCTCAAGACAATTCGTGCCGACCCTGTCCTCAAGCACATTCCCGTGCTGGTCCTCACCGCGAGGGGCCAGCAGCATGACCGCCAGCTTGCCCTCGAGCTGAAGGCAGACAGCTTCGTCACCAAACCTTACTCGAACGAGGAAGTGCTCCGCGAAGTTCGTCGCCTTCTCGGTAACACCTGACGAGGTCAGCCATGGCGAAGCCTCGGCCCGCGAGGGAAGAGGATGTGCGTAGACGGGCAGAGGCCGTGCTTGTCGTCCAGGCGATCGGCGCCCTTCTCCTCCTTCCACCGCTCATCAACCTTTTCAATACCCGAACACTGCTGTTTGGCGTGCCCCTGGAGGTCCTCTATTTGTTCGTTGTATGGCTGCTGCTGATCGGCTGCTCGGTCATCATCTCGTTGAGAATGCCGAAAGCGCCGGAAAGTGTGCCAGTAGAAGACCAATCTCCGGCTCCTGAGAGAAGATCCGAAGGGAATGGCGGGTAATGCTTTCGCCAGACTTTGTCATCCTGACGGCATTCGCTTACGTCGGTCTCCTTTTCATCCTCGCATATCTGTCTGACGCGCGCGCGAAACGGGGCAAGTCGCGATTCTTGAGTTCCCCCTTCGTTTACACATTGTCCATCTCGGTCTATTGCACGAGCTGGACTTTCTTTGGCGCCGTTGGAACGGCCGCGCGCGATGGCCTAGAATTTCTCGCCATCTATCTGGGGCCGACACTCGTCTTCGTCGGCTGGTGGTTTATTCTGCGCAAGCTGGTCCGCATCAGTCACTCTCAACGGATTACCAGCGTAGCGGACCTGCTATCGTCCCGGTTCGGAAAATCCAACAGGCTTGCTGTTCTCGTCACATTCATCGCTGTCGTCAGCGTGACGCCTTACATCGCACTGCAGCTGAAAGCGATCACCAGCTCCATTCAAGCCGTTTCCAATGCCACAGGGTCGAACGGCAGCCATCTCGCAGGGCTGGATGAGGTCCGATTGGCGTTCGGCATTGCCGCTGTCATGGCCATTTTCACCATCCTGTTCGGCACGCGAAATGTCGACGCGCGGGAGCAGCACCACGGGGTGGTCGCCGCGATCGCGTTCGAAGCTGCTGTAAAGCTCATTGCCTTCATTACGGTTGGGATATTCGTCGTTTTTGGATTGGGCGGCGGCTTTGGGAATGTCTATGCGCTGGCACTCGAGGCGGGCGTAGAAATTCACGAGAAGGCGGCATTCGGCAGCCGGTGGGTTGCGATCCTCTTCCTGGCCTCGACGGCGGTCATCTGTCTTCCCCGCCAGTTCCAAATCACAGTCGTCGAAAACTCCAATGAGGAGCACTTACGGACCGCTGGCTGGGCATTCCCAACATACCTGTTCTTGATGAGCGTATTCACCTTCCCGATCGCCCTCTACGGCCTGGCAACACAGCCGCCGAGCTCCAACCCCGACATGTTCATACTCACCTTGCCGATGTCGGCCGGGAACGAATGGCTTGCCCTATTCGCGTTCATCGGCGGCTTTTCGAGCGCCACCTCAATGATCATTGTGGCGTCGATCGCCTTATCCATCATGGTGTCGAACCACGTGATCATGCCCATTGCTCTGCGGCGTTCAGCCAACCTGGAGGCGGCGGGGGAGCATGGTATCGCACGATTTCTCCTGCGCAGCAGACGGGTCTCGATCGCCGTCATGCTCTTTCTCGGATTCGCCTATTTCTGGATGGCTGGCGAATCCGACGCCTTGGCACCCATCGGCCTGATTTCATTTGCCGGTGTTGCCCAATTTCTGCCAGCTATGCTGGCGGCCCTTTACTGGCGTCACGCCACCGTGCACGGGGCAATGAGCGGCATACTCGTCGGTTTTGTAATCTGGGCCTGGACAATGTTTCTGCCGAGCTTCGAGTTGTCCAGCCCACTCGTGCGTCAGCTTGTGGCCGAGGGACCATGGGGGATCACTATGTTACGCCCCCAGGCGCTCTTCGGCATGGAAGGTGTCGATCCACTCGTTCACTCGGTTTTCTGGACCTTCCTGATCAACACTGTGACCTTGGTCTGCGTTTCCCTCGCGACAAACCAAAGCGCCTTGGAGAGAATCCAGTCCACGCTTTTCGTCGACATCTTCAGGCGCCATCCTAGCGCGCAGCCACATATCCTTCGCGGCTCTGCGACGACAGACGAGCTCTTCTTTGTCGCTGAGCGCGTCCTTGGCTGGGAGCGCGCCAAGGCTCTCTTCGAGTTCATCGGATATTCCCAGGGGAGAAGCGGCGTCGCGCCTGGGTGTCTCGTCTGAGTTCATAACGAAGCTCGAGCGCGAGATGGCCAGCTCCATTGGCGCCGCTTCGGCCCACGTCCTGTTGTCAAAAGTTGTAGCAGGAGATTCGATATCTCTCGAAGAGATGATGCGCATTGCTGACGAGACGCAGCAGGTGATCGAGTACTCCCATGAGCTAGAGCAGAAATCACTTGAGCTACGCTCGATCGCCCAACAACTGCGGGAAGCAAACACGCTCTTGGAGGAGCTTCACCGGCAAAAGGACGATTTCTTATCCCAGGTCAGTCATGAGGTGCGCACACCCATGACGTCCATTCGGTCGTTCTCCGAAATTCTCCTCTCAGATGACGGCCTCAGCCCCGATCAGCGGAAGCGCTTCGTGTCGATCATCCATCAGGAAAGCGTCAGATTAACCAAGCTTCTCGACGAAATTCTTGACCTCAGCGCACTCGAGCATGGCGAGAGTGACTGGGTCAATAGCCCCATAGACGCGGAGGACGTTCTGGATCGGGCGATCGCGATCTGCGAAGCGCTCGCGCGGCAGAAATCCGTAAAGGTCGAAAACGTCTCTCGTGCAAAGAAGGGGCCTGTTTTCGCGAATGCCGATCGCCTTTCGCAAGTCTTCATAAACATCATTGCCAATGCTATAGCCCACAACGACCAACCACAGCCTCGCGTCGAAATATCGTCTTGGACAACCAAAGAAACTTACGTCGTGGAAATTTGCGACAACGGCCCCGGCATACCAAAGCAATACCGCAAGAATATTTTTGACAAGTTCGTCAGGGCAAACCCCGATGACGCCTCAAGCCCCACCTCCGGCCTGGGTCTTGGATTGAACATCAGCTACAACATCGTAAAGAAGCTGAATGGACGCCTTGAGCTTGTCGACGGAAGGCTGTCCGGAGCCTGCTTCCGGATCACTTTGCCCCTGACCAAGATCGAGCTTCTGGATGAGCGGGTTACAGAGACAGCTTAGCCGATCGATCGCTCATACCGCCGCCGTCCGCGTGGCTTCTTGCCGATGATCGCAGTTCTCGCGAATGCAGAGTGGGCAGGATGGGCCAACCAAAACCCGATTAGCCGGGTGATGCAGATCCAAACCCCGGCCATAAATCGTTCGATCGGCGTGGAGCACATCACAAGCCAGCATTATCGTGAAGCGCACCGGTTGCTCCTGATAACCAGAAACCTGCTTCTCCACGCTCTTAGCGATAAGCAAATAACGCGAGCCGTTGGGAAACTCACCGATTTGCCTGACCACTTGGCCGGTCCCCGCTGCAGTGTAGATCGGCCATAGCGGGCAGCCATGCCCAACGGCGGGAAGGGTGAGACCTGGCAGCGGAAACCGTTTCGTCAACCTTCCTGATGCGTCGGCCCTAAGAAACCCGAATGGCAGGCCTTCGGCCCCCCTCCTACGCAGAGTAACGAGCCTATGGGCCACCTGCTCAAAGCTCGCTTCATAAATGTGGCTGAGCAAATCGATGTCATACTGCCATTTTTCGGCATCCCCCAGGAGCCTCTCGTATGGCATCAACATGGCCCCTGCGACATAGGATGACATTGCCCCTCGCGCTAGCCGGATGGATTCGTCCGCCCCTAGCCCCAAACGCGCAACTTCTTCCTCAAGAACTTCCTCCGCCGCGTGCTGGGCATAAATCCGACACATCTGAAACCGTCGCGTCGAAGGAGTTGTCGAAAGATTAAAGAGAAGCGTTTTCGTGTCGGCGTCGTATCTATGTCTGCCGGCAAACTTTCCTCCGATGCGGCACTCGATACCAAATTGTGTCTTCAGGGCCTTTACCAACGCTTCTTCGGACAACGCGCCCTTCTGGGCGATATCAGTCCTGAGTTCCGACGCCAGATCTTCAAGCCTCGGAAAATGATTGTTCGCAGCGATTATAGCATCTTCCAGCTCTCTGAGAGGTGAAATGGCTTTATGCTGGGAGGCACTCTGATCAAAGTACGATACGAGCTGTTTCAGGACGCCGGTGAGGTTCTCCGCCTCCCCATTGATCGTCTTCAGAAAGCGTTCTCGTTCCGCGCCTGTAAGTTCGGGGATCGACGACAATATCTCGGCGCTTGACCGTATGCCTGCGATCCGATTTAGGACTTGATGCAGCATATCGGAAAGAATCGGATCGGATTTCAGCCTGTTTGCGTAAGCCTCCACGGTAATGGTCGCATCGATATAGGCACGATGCAGACGTGTCAGAGCGACGGCTGCTTCTGGATGGCGGGCCACCAAGTCGCGAATGCTCGTCGTATCGAGCTCAATGCCCGCCAGAACAGGATCGGCTACAAGCTCTTCAATTGCCTGGATAGTTCGCTGCTCTGCGTCTCCGGAGAGGCGATCGATATCCAAGTTCAATCGCTCCGCGATTTTAAGGAGCAATCGCCCTCCCACGACACGTTTGTTGTTCTCGATAAGGTTCAGATAACTCGGAGACACTCCAACCGCGCGCGCAAGGTCGGCCTGAGATATTTTGAGCGCCAGCCGCCGTCGCCGAATTCTGAATCCCGATAGGCGCCCGCATTTTTCCCTCGACCTCCACGCCGGCCACTGTCAATCTTTGACAGGTTTTACTTTACAAAACGGCCTCAGTTTACAAAAAAATTTAGTCCATTCAAGTCTCTATTGAGTTTTTTTCTTCCTGAGCAACACTGCTGCCGGAGGAAAAGCAGCAAATCTGCGCTCAAGGAGGAAGCGAATGTCCAAGTCGACAATCAGTAGGCGCGGTGTGTTGAAAGGAGCCGCTGGCGTGGCGGCATTCACCAGCGCTCCCTACATCTTCAGCAGGACTGCCTGGGCCGAGAAGTACTGCAATGCGCCGACGGGCAATACCGCCCTATTCGGCTTTAATGTTCCCCAAACAGGTTCTTATGCGGAAGAAGGGCTAGATCAGCTCAAGGGCTACCAGCTCGCCGTCAAGCACATCAATGGTGAGGGCGACGGCGGAATGCTGAACACGATGAAGCCGAGGGCGCTCAAAGGCAACGGCATCCTGGGCAAGAAGGTCGAGTACGTAACCGGCGACACTCAGACCAACACTGACGCAGCCCGCGAGAGTGCGCGCCGCATGATCGAGCGCGATAAGGTCATCATGGTGAGCGGCTGCGTCACGTCCGGCGTTGCAATCGCTACTCAGAGCCTGTGCCAGGAAAAAGGCATTATCTACATGGCCGGGCTCACGCACTCCAACGATACGACAGGGAAGGACAAGCGCCGTTACGGCTTCCGCCATTTCTTCAACGCTTACCAGTCCGGCGTCGCGATTGCGCCGTTCCTCGCTAAAGAGTACGGCACTGATCGTCGCGCTTACCATTTGACCGCTGACTATACCTGGGGCTGGACGCAGGAAGAGTCGATTAAGAATGCAACGGAAGCGCTCGGGTGGGAGACCGTTGCAACCGTGCGCACACCGCTTGGCCTTGGCGACTACTCCCAATACTTGACGCCAGTTCTCAACTCGGGCGCAGACGTTCTAATCCTCAACCACTACGGCCATGACATGGTCAACTCGCTGCCCCAGGCGGTGCAATTCGGCCTCCGGGACCGCGTAGTGAATGGGAAGAACTTCGAGATTGTCGTTCCCATGTTTTCGGAGCTGATGGCCGTGGGCGCCGGCGAAGCGGTCAAGGGCATTATCGGCACCTCGAACTGGCATTGGGCACTCGACGACGAGGCGACGAAGGCCTTCACGAAATCCTACGGTGAAGAGTACGGCGCACCACCGTCACAGTCGTCGCACACTGGCTACGTTCAGGCCATTCTTTACGCCGACGCTGTCGAACGTGCCGGAACATTCTATCCGCCCGAGGTCATCAAGGCCCTCGAAGGGTTTGAATTCGACGGGATGGGCAATGGTCCGACCCTGTACCGCGCCGAGGACCACCAGTGCTTCAAGGAGGTGCTGGTCGTGAAGGGCAACGAGAACCCGACCAGCCGGTTCGACGTGCTGAACGTCATCGGCAAAACCTCGCGCGAAGAGGTCACTTACGATCCGAATATGTTCGGTGGTGAGCTCGGACCATACGAGCCGAATCAGTGCTGACAAGAAGTCTCACCCGGCCCGGTCTGCCGGGCCGGGTGAGACTTCTCTGATTCGATTGGCCCATTACTGATCCTCTTTTGGGGAACACCATGGAAGCGTTTCTCGCCCAGCTCCTCAATGGGCTGGATAAGGGCGGCGCATATGCGCTCATTGCACTCGGCCTGACGCTCGTTTTCGGCACGCTCGGAGTTGTTAACTTCGCGCACGGCGCCCTGTTCATGCTGGGCTGCTTCTGCGCAGTGACATTCCGATACTTGATTACGATCGAAACGGTTACGGTCGATCCCACCAAACTTTCCCCGTGGGGCAAGCCTGTCGAGGTCCGCACGCCTCTGGTTCAGGATTGGCTTGGAGACTTTGGCGCTTTCCTGGTCGACTACTCCGTCCCGGTCTCGATCTTGCTCGCGATTCCCGTGATGCTCGCGATCGGCGTCGCCATGGAGCGTGGCCTGATCAAGCATTTCTACCGACGGACGCACGCTGAGCAGATTCTCGTAACCTTTGGCTTGGCGATCGTGCTCCAAGAGATCGTCAAGAGCTTTTTCGGCGCAAATCCAATTCCCCAGCCAATTCCGGGATCCCTGCGCGGTGCTGCAGATATCGGCTCTTGGATTGGCATGGCGCCGAACACGCTCACCTATCCCTGGTGGCGATTGGTTTACTTGCTCTTTTCTCTAGCAGTCATTGGCGGTGTGTTTGCGTTCCTCCACTTCACCACGTTTGGCATGGTGGTGCAGAGCCGGCATGGCGGATCGCGAAACTGTTGGCCTTCTTGGAATAGATATCGACCGGCGCTTCACGATTGTGTTCGGCTTGGCCGCCATTGTCGCTGGTGTGGCGGGCGCGATGTACACGCCTCTCTTGCCGCCCCACTACCACATCGGCATGGATTTCCTCGTGCTGAGCTTTGTCGTGGTCGTTGTTGGCGGCATGGGCTCCCTGCCCGGAGCTGTGCTTGCAGGCTTCCTTCTGGGAATTCTGCAATCGTTTCGCCTCCATGACAGAGGTTAAGTCGCTCATCCCCGGCATCGACCAGGTGATCATCTATCTCATTGCGGTTGTCGTCCTACTGACTCGTCCGCGCGGCCTTATGGGACGCCGTGGCGTTATGGAGAATTGAGGCGATGATGTTCGCGCTGTCACGCAAGGAACTCATTCAACTGGGCATCTTCGCCGTTGTCGTGCTGACGATGCCTATATGGCTCATACCGTTCGGCGCAGCCTACCCAGGCTTGATGCAGAGCTTCGCGATCTATGGAATTTTCGCACTCGGCTTCAACATCCTATTTGGGCTGACCGGGTATCTCAGCTTCGGGCATGCCGCATTCCTGGGAGTGGGCTCGTACGCCGCGGTCTGGTCTTTCAAGCTTCTGACCATGAACATCATACCGGCGATCATCTTCGCGGTGATCACGGCGGGATTGTTCTCCCTCGTCATCGGCTATTTCTCGCTTAGGCGTTCGGGCATTTACTTCTCCATTCTGACGCTCGCGTTTGCGCAGATGTGCTACAGCCTAGCCTATTCAGTGCTCACCCCTATCACCTACGGTGAAACAGGCTTGCTGCTGGCTCAGAACGATCCTCGTATCCTTGACGCGATGTTCGGGACTGCGTCTACCGGCGCGGGGCTTCCCTTGCCGCGGTTCCTCGGCATGACTGTGACGGCCTATACGGGATTTTACATTTGCGCAGCGTTCCTCATTCTTTCCTTCTACCTTTCGCAAAAGATTTTTTCATCGCCGTTCGGTCTCGCGCTGAAAGGCATTCGCTCCAATCAAACACGAATGAAGTACACCGGTTTTGACACGCGTCCTTACACGCTCGCAGCCTTCGTCATATCCGGCATGTTTGCCGGTTTGGCCGGTGCCCTTCTATCCGTGACGGATCCCATAGCCGGCACAGAGCGCATGCAGTGGACTGAGTCCGGAAACGTCGTGCTTATGACCATCCTGGGCGGAGTTGGCACCCTCTTCGGTCCCATTCTCGGTGCCTGGCTGATCAAATACGCTGAGAACATTTTCTCGGCTATGAACGAGAAGATGCTGCACAACTTCTTCTCGTTTCTGCCTGACGGGCTGGAGAACGCAGTCGTCGCGGTTGTGTCGAAGTTCGTCGGTGAAGGCTGGCATCTCACTCTTGGCTTGATGTTCGTGCTGGTCGTTGTCTTCCTGCCCGGTGGCATCGTCGAGGGCACGCAGCGATTAGTCCGCTACTGGCGAAATCGGCAGCCTAAGCCTGCGCACTCTCTTGAAACACAGCCAGCGGAATAAGGGAGGCGTGAAATGGCCCAGAGTGCTGACAACGCAGTTTTGCATGTTGCCGACGTCAAGAAGAACTTTGGGGGCTTGAAGGCGCTTTCCGACATCGATCTTCAAGTCCAGGAGGGTGAAACTCACGCGATCATCGGCCCGAATGGTGCCGGAAAATCGACCCTTCTCAACGTCATCATAGGACAGATCCCGCCGACGAGTGGGGCTGTCGTCTTCGATGGCACTGTGGTGACTGGCAAGGCTCCGCACGAGATCAATCAGCTCGGCATCTCGCGCGTTTTCCAGACACCGCAGATTTTTCCGGATTTGAAAGTCCTCCACAACGTGATGGCCGCGGCATTTGCCCGTCGCGATGGTGCATTTCGGGTGAACATGTTCCGAAGTGTCGAGAGAGAGCGGGAGATCTGCGAGGAAGCCGAAGCCATACTGAATGACGTCGGGCTTTATGACAGGCGAGATGGCCACGCCGGAGCCCTCTCGAGAGGTGACAAGCGGCGTCTGGAGCTAGCCATGTGCTCTGATTCAGAAGCCGCGCCTACTGCTTCTTGACGAGCCTACTGCAGGCATGTCCCGACATGACACTAACAAGACGATCGACCTCTTGAAAAAGATCAAGTCAAGGGGCGCGACCAAGGTGATCATCGAGCACGACATGAACGTCGTCTTCTCCTTGGCTGACCGTATCACAGTTTTGGCTCAAGGACGCATCATCGCTTCGGGAAAGCCCGATGAAGTCAAAGAGGATCCGCGTGTCAGGGAAGCTTATCTGGGGAGTGCTGTGATATGACGACGGATGTTCTGGAACGGCCGAAATCCGACGTTGGTGCACCCAGCGCGAGCGCGCCATTCTTTTCCGTCAAGGATATCCACTCCTATTATGGTGAGAGCTACGTCGTCCAAGGCGTGTCGCTAGAGCTCGACAAAGGCGATATCCTTGCCCTCCTGGGTCGCAACGGGGCTGGTAAGACATCGACTTTGCGTACCATAGCCCGGACCATTGAGCCGGAGCTGAAAGCGGGCGAAATCTGGCTCGATGGAAAACCTATTCACACACTGAAGTCGTTCCAGGCCGCCCAGGCCGGTATCCAGCTCGTCCCCGAGGACCGCCGCATCATCCCTGGAATGACTGTCGAAGAGAACCTCATCTTAGCCCAGGTTGCACCAGGGCACGGTTGGGAACTCGAAAAGATCTACTCGCATTTTCCACGCCTCGCTGAACGACGCACGCAGGAAGCTGTGACGCTTTCAGGCGGTGAGCAGCAAATGCTGGCGGTCGCGCGCGCCCTCGCCCGCGAGGTGAAACTCCTCCTGCTCGACGAGCCATATGAAGGTCTCGCCCCGGTCATTGTTCAGGAAATCGAGCAAATTCTGAACGGCATCAAAGCCCTTGGGATTACCACGATCATCGTCGAGCAGAATGCGGTTGCTGCCCTAAAACTGGCCAACCGCGCGGTCATCCTGGATTCGGGCGAGGTGGTTTTTACGGGGAGCGCGAAGGAGCTGCTAGATAACCCAGATCTCCGAGACGAATATCTCGCAATCTGAAACGTGCTGGAACACTGAATTCGTGGGAGTAGATCCGATGAGCCGGTCTTCTATCCATCGTGTCAAGCCAGAATGGCGTGAAGGTGCGCATATCGACGCCGAGACCTACGAAGCTTGGTATCGAGCCAGCATCGAGAACCCGGACGAGTTCTGGGGACAGCACGGCCGGAGAATTCATTGGTTTAAGCCATACACCAAGGTCAAGAACACATCTTTCGACGGAGATGTTTCGATCAAGTGGTTCGAAGATGGCGTCACGAACGTCGCTTATAATTGTATCGACCGCCATTTAGAAACGCGCGCGGATCAAACGGCCATCCTTTGGGAAGGTGACAATCCTGCTGAAGATAAAAAGATCACCTATCGCGAGCTTTATGAGAACGTATGCCGGCTCGCCAATGCCTTGAAGGCACGCGGGGTTAAGAAAGGCGACCGGGTTACAATTTATATGCCGATGATTCCGGAAACGGCCTATGCCATGCTGGCCTGCGCTCGCATAGGGGCAGTTCACTCGGTCGTATTTGGCGGCTTTTCACCAGAACTTCCTCGCGGGGCGCATTCTCGATTGCGAATCCGATTTCGTGATCACTGCGGACCAAGGCGTGCGCGGTGGCCGTCCCATTCCCTTGAAAGAGAATACGGACAAGGCCATCGCCATCGCGGAAAAGTCTGGCGCAAAAGTGCGGCACGTGCTGGTGGTGCGCCGGACGGGAGCGCCTATAGACTGGGTCACTGGGCGTGATCTCTGGTACCATGATGAAGTTGCGATCGCGAACACCCACTGCAAGCCCGAGGAGATGAACGCGGAGGATCCGCTCTTCATCTTGTACACATCGGGATCGACCGGAAAACCAAAAGGCGTTCTGCACACCACCGGCGGCTATCTCGTTTTCGCGGCTATGACACACCAGTATGTGTTCGATTACCGCGAGGGCGAGATCTACTGGTGCACGGCTGACGTCGGCTGGGTCACCGGCCACAGCTATATCATTTATGGTCCGCTTGCGAATGGCGCGACGACCCTGATGTTCGAGGGCGTTCCCAACTATCCGGATGCCTCCCGCTTTTGGAATGTCGTCGACAAGCACAACGTCAACATCTTCTATACGGCGCCGACGGCCATTCGAGCTTTGATGGGCGCTGGCGATGGGTTCGTGAAGAAGACTTCGCGGAAATCGCTCCGCCTGCTCGGTACCGTGGGAGAGCCCATAAACCCCGAGGCTTGGACCTGGTATTATAATGTGGTCGGCGATCAGCGCTGCCCGGTGATCGACACTTGGTGGCAAACGGAAACCGGCGGCATTCTGATTGCTCCGCTGCCTGGCGCCACCGACTTAAAGCCAGGCTCCGCAACCCGTCCGCTGTTCGGGGTGAAGCCGCAAATCGTCGACAATGACGGCAACGTCGTGGAAGGAGTTGGCGAAGGAAATCTCTGCATCATCGATTCCTGGCCCGGCCAGATGCGCACCGTGTACGGGGATCACAAGCGATTTATCGAGACTTATTTTTCGACCTACAAAGGCAAGTATTTCACCGGCGACGGGTGCCGGCGCGACGAGGACGGTTACTATTGGATAACCGGTCGCGTCGATGACGTTTTGAATGTCTCCGGGCACCGCATGGGCACGGCCGAGATCGAGTCAGCGCTTGTCGCCCATCCTAAAGTTTCCGAAGCCGCGGTGGTGGGTTACCCCCATCCAGTCAAGGGACAAGGCATCTATTGCTACATCACTCTGATGGCGGGTGAGCAAGGCTCTGATGAGTTGAGAAATGAGCTGATCGCTCACGTGCGCAAAGAAATCGGACCCATTGCCACTCCGGATCGAATCCAGTTTGCAGCGGGCCTGCCGAAAACGCGCTCAGGCAAAATCATGCGCCGCATTCTGCGCAAGATCGCGGAGGATGATTTTGGCTCTCTCGGCGATACATCCACTCTCGCCGATCCGGCCGTGGTTGATGACCTGATCAACAACCGACAGAACCGGAAGGCCACTACCGCCTGAATTGTGCGGGTTCCGTTGGCACCATCTCTCAAGCTGCAGGCGCGGGCTCCCACATCGGCCCGCGCTTCACGTCTTGTCACCCGGTGTGAGCGTGTTCAGCGGACGGATCGAAAGAGAGGAGGCGCAAGGCGGGTGGCGGACGCCGCTCTTGCTCGTTGGAAGACCCAAGAATCTTTTCGATTTGCCTTAGCTGGTTAGCAAGCTGCCTCAACCGCTCAGCCAGCTTCTCCAGGATATGATCAGCCAGAGAAGGGTCCAAGCTCATCTGCTCGAGGAGGCCGCTACGCGTGATCTTCAGAGCTTTGACCCGCTCCCGGCACGTAACGGTCGATGAGAACTCCGTCTCCACGAGCATTGCCATTTCACCGATAAGGGTGCCGGCTTCCAGCTCCTCTGGTTGAGAGTTGACCGGCCCCGCTGTGCGAACCGCGCTTCCAGAAACAATCAGGTAAGCTGCATCCCCAGTCTCACCTTCCCGGATAATGGTGTCTCCAGGTTTGAACAGCACCCGCTCGGCGCGACGTACGATCTCGCTCACTTGAGATGGACGAAGGCCCTGAAACAGAGCAATCTGCCGCACCGCGTCGACAATCGATTCGATCGCCATAACTGCTCTCCCCATGCAGCGTGCGCTGTGTTGAGCCCGGCCCGATCCACGGGAACAGGTGCCGCAATATCGCACGTGGAGAACAGGTGATTTGCTGGTTCTCGTAAAGCGAGATGTGGGGCGATGGTGGAGAAGCTGCGGAGAGTAGCGCCAATTCGGCCTCACATCCGTCAGCTTTCTCCTGCAACCACAAAAACTTGTCGGGATCGTCAAGGAATTCAGCTTGTATCCGCCGGTCTCGGTGACCAGCAGCTCGGCCTTCGAAGGATCGCGCTCGATCTTTTGCCGCAGCCGATATATGTGCGTTTCGAGTGTATGTGTCGTCACGTTGGCGTTGTAGCCCCAGACCTCCAGCAACAGGACGTCGCGGGTAACGACCTTCTCGCCAGCTCGGTAGAGGTACTTGAGAATTGAGGTTTCTTTCTCGGTCAGGCGAATCTTGGAGCCCTTCTCGTCGATGAGCAGCTTGGCGGCGGGCTTGAAGGTGTACTTGCCGATCGTGAAAACGGCATCTTCACTTTGCTCATGCTGACGGAGCTGAGCCCGAATGCGCGCCAGGAGCACAGCGAACTTGAAGGGCTTCGTGACGTAGTCATTGGCGCCGGCATCGAGGCCCAGGATCGTGTCAGCGTCCGAAGCATTGCCGGTGAGCATGATGATCGGCGCCTTGAAGCCAGACTTGCGCAGAGCCTTGCAGGCCTCACGGCCATCCATGTCAGGCAGCCCGACGTCGAGAATGATCAGGTCGAAATGGCTGTTCTTTACGGCTTCCATGCCGCTTGCGGCGTCAGCTACCGTGGTGACTTGGAACTCGTCGTGAAGGGCAAGCTGGTCGCGCAGGGTCTCGCGAAGGTCCTCGTCGTCATCGACGATGAGAATCTTGCGTGCTGCACTCATTCGATTTCGCTCCCCGATGTTAGGATGTTGTGAAGAATGTATCACTGGAGAGGCTGACGAAACAGTGTCCGGAGTGAAGCCCCGGCTGCCCTGTAAAATTCCTCACCAGACGGCTGGAAGCGAGCTCCAGATCCGCGCGCTGTCCATGAGCTCCACGCGAGGATGGGCGAGCATCGGCGGACTGAGATTTCCGTGCGCCTTGGGGCGATCCGGTCGGCGCACGATCAAGCGCGAAGGCGACGGCGCCACTCCGGTTGGTGCTTTCGTCGTTCGCCGTGCCTTCTACCGGCCAGATCGTCTCCTGCGCCCAGCTACCGATTTACCCCTCCAGCCGCTAAGGCCCGATGACGGTTGGTGCGACGAGGTCGGCGACAGAAACTACAACCGACACGTCAAGCACCCCTATCCGGCCAGCGCCGAACGGATGTGGCGCGATGACCACCTATATGACGTCGTCGTCGTTATCGATCATAACGAGCGGCCGCGCGTGCAGGGCAGGGGCAGTGCCGTCTTCATGCATGTTGCCAGGGACGGTTACAAGCCGACTGCCGGTTGCATCGCCTTCAAGCGCGCACATCTATTGCGGATTCTCAAACTGCTTCGTCCTGGCACCACGGTGCGCATTGCGCCGTGGTCACGTGCTCCGTCCGGAAGGTGAAGCAACTCGATGAAAGAAGGGCCCGGATGCAATCCGGGCCAGTCCAGTCTAGGGAACTGTAATCCGAAATCTCTGCTGCTCAGCAGTGCGCTACTGCACGACCTCGCCGTGCAGATTGATGTCGAGGCCCTCGATCTCGACCGACTTGTCGACCCGCAGCCCCATGACGGCTTTGACGACCATGAGGATGACGAAGGTGGCTACGGCGCACCAGACGATGGTTGCGATGATGCCGTAGATCTGCAGAGGCACCTGCGCAGCATTCCCTTCCAGAAGTCCAGGCGTGCCGCCGATCGCCTCGACCGCAAATACGCCGGTCAGGATGGCGCCGACGATGCCGCCTATGCCGTGAATGCCGAACACGTCGAGGCTATCGTCGTAGCCGAGCGCTCTCTTGACCATCGTCGACGCGATGAAGCAGAGCACGCCTGCAGCGATGCCGATTAGGAGGCCCCCCATCGGCGCGACAAATCCTGCCGCCGGTGTAATCGCAACAAGGCCGGCGATCGCGCCCGATGCGATGCCGAGCACGCTCGGCTTGCGGTGCACAATCCACTCCGAAAACATCCATGCGAGAGCGGCTGCGGCTGCAGCGACCTGGGTCACAGCCATCGCCATGCCCGCTCCGCCGTCGGCAGCAGCGGCTGAACCGGCGTTGAATCCAAACCAGCCGACCCACAGCAGCGACGCCCCGATCACCGTCAGCACGAGATTGTGCGGCGCCATGTTCTCCGTGCCGTAGCCGACGCGCCGCCCGAGGACGAGCGCACAAACAAGGCCGGCAACGCCAGAGTTGATGTGCACGACCGTGCCGCCGGCGAAGTCGAGCACGCCGTCCTCACCGAGGAAGCCGCCACCCCAAACCCAATGGCACACGGGCGCGTAGACGAAAATGAGCCACAAGGCGAGGAACACCAGCAGGCTCGAAAACTTCATTCTGTCGGCGACGGCGCCGCAAATGAGCGCTGGCGTGATGATGGCGAATGTCATCTGAAAGGTCATGAAAACCGACTCGGGGATCGTCCCCGACAGTGCGTCCTTGGTCAGGTGGGTGAGAAACATCTTCTCCAACCCGCCGACATAAGCGTTGAGGGCACCGCCGTCGCCAAACGCGATCGAGTAGCCGATCACCATCCAGAGAACGCTCATAAGACAGGCCGTCGCGAAGCTCTGCATCACCGTGGCGAGCACATTCTTCTTGCGCACCATGCCGCCGTAGAAGAGCGCCAGGCCGGGAATGGTCATCATCAGAACAAGGACCGTGGATGTCAGCATCCAGGCCGTGTCGCCAGCGTCGAGTGCCGGCGCGGCCTCAGCAGCCGGAGCCGCCTCCTGCGCGAGCGCCGGCAAAGCTGACAGTGCCGCCGCCACCGCGGCACTCCCGGCAATGCGCAAAAGCATTTTGAATGTCATGTTAGAAAGTCCCTTCTTACTTTGGATGGATTGGTGCTGGCGGGGCCGGCGACGTAAGCACAGGCTCAAATCGCGCTGTCGTCGGTTTCCCCGGTCCGGATGCGGACTGCGTGCTCGACCGGCAGGATGAAGATTTTGCCGTCGCCGATCTGGCCGGTCTTAGCCGTGCGCATGATGGTTTCGACGACGCGATCGACTTCGCCATCGGGGATGACGACCTCGATCTTCAGCTTCGGCAGGAAGCTCACGGCGTACTCCGCGCCGCGATAGATCTCGGTATGGCCCTTCTGACGGCCGTATCCCTTCACCTCGGTCACGGTCATGCCCTGGCAGCCGAGGTCGGTAAGGGCGGCCCGCACCTCCTCCAGCTTGAAAGGCTTGATGACGGCGGAGACGAGCTTCATGTCGGCGACCCTCTCGGTTGGTTTCAGGAGCCCGGAGATCCGGGCTGCGAGAGCCGTCGCCCGCGCAGGGCAGCGACTCTTCCCCGAGAAGAGTCAAGACGCGTGCCAGATGCTTAACGCACCGGTAAGCCTATGAAATCGCGACTTTTTTATCGCGCGGGAGTATCGCGGCGATCATCCGCCGAGCAGGGCACTGCCTAAAGATCGAGCATTGCCGCAATATTGATCATCAACTGACCACATACGCTGTGCTGCGTTGGCGGACGAGCCCTTCCTGTGCGACGGAGGCAACCAGAACGCCGTCACGGGTATAGACGCTGCCCCGGCAGAAGCCGCGGGCGCCATGTGCGGAGGGGCTGTCTTGCGCATACAGCAGCCAGTCATCCGCCCGGAACGGCCGGTGCAGCCACAAGGCGTGATCGAGGCTGGCGAGCTGGATGTCCTTGTCGAACAGCAGCTTGCCATGTGCGATCAGGGCCGTGTCGAGGAGTGTGAAATCGGAGGCGTAAGCCAGCACGCACTGGTGCAGCTTGGGATCATCCGGCAATGAGCCATTGGCGCGCATCCAAACGTACTGTACTGGCCGAGCCTTCTCCCGTTTGACATAGCGAGAGATGTCGACAGGGCGCATCTCGATCGGGCGCTCGCGCTCCCAATAGGATCGCATGTTGTCCGGCAGCTTCTCGACGAGCAGATCCTTCAGTTGCTGTTCGCTCGGCAGATCTTCGGGCGGCGGAACATCGGGCATGGGGCTGTAGTGCTCAAACCCCGACTCCTCCTTGTGGAACGACACGCTCATGGTGAAGATGGCGCGGCCGTGCTGGATGGCCTTGACCCTGCGCGTCGTGAAGCTGCCGCCATCGCGAATGCGTTCGACCTCGTAGATGATCGGATGGTTGGGGTCACCGCCGAGCAGGAAGTAGCCGTGCATGGAGTGGGCTATGCGCGGCTCTGAGACCGTACGCACCGCTGCAACCAACGCCTGGCCCAGGACCTGCCCCCCGTACACGCGCTGCCAGCCCTGCTGCGGGCTCTGGCCGCGGAAGAGGTTCTGTTCAAGTTGCTCCAGGTCCAGTATGGACAAAAGCTCAGCAAGTGCTGAGGTCGGTTTTTTGGAGGGCATGGGACCTTCGTTGTCGGCGGCTGTAATGACTGTGGCGCGCGGAACTTAACATCGCCGCTCATGTCGCCCAAGGTGGTCAAGGATGGTGGATCACAAATCCGACATCGTCATCTCCGGCGGTAGCTATGCCGGCCTCACCCTCGCGTTGGCGCTAGCCAAGGCGCTCGGTCCGGAGGTTTCGATCACGATCATCGACCGGCTGGCCGCGCCCTCAGACAGCCGCGATCTGCGCGCGTCGGCGATTTCGGCCGGGTCGCGCCATTTGCTCGAGGCGCTCGGCATTTGGCCAATGATCCAGGATCAGGCGCAGGATGTCCTCGAAATCCTGCTGACCGACAGTCCCCTCGAAGCAGGTGTGCGGCCTGTTCTGCTGACCTACGACAACACGCTCGACAATGGCGAACCGGCCTCCTCCATCGTGCCGAACGAGGCACTTGTGGCGGCGCTCGAGAAGAGCTGCGGATGCTGAGCCTACCATTCAGCGCCTGAGACCTGCGGAAGCGATCGGATTTACGAATGGCGATCCATTCCTTCGCGTCCACCTGGCGGACGGGCGGAGCATCGATACAAGCCTCCTCGTGGCCGCGGATGGGCGGCGATCGCGACTGCGTGAAGCGGCCGGGATCAAGTGCGTCGGCTGGAACTACGATCAGATCGGCATCGTGACGCACGTCGAGCACGAGCTGCCGCACAAAGGCCGAGCCATCCAGCATTTCCTGCCAGGAGGGCCATTCGCAATACTGCCGCTCAAGGGCAATCGCTCCTGCATAACTTGGTCGGAGGACGCTGCTCGCGCTCGCGAAATCCTGGCCTATGACGACGAGGCATTCCTGGCTGAGGTCGACAAGCGTTTCGCCGGACGGTACGGCCGATTGCAGCTCGCCAGTGGAAGGGCCTCATGGCCACTCGAGATGCACCTCGCCCGCCGATACGTGGCGCACCGCTTTGCGCTTGTTGGCGACGCTGCCCACGGTGTCCATCCCATCGCTGGACAGGGCCTTAACTTGGCTTTCCGGGATATCGCGGCCCTGACGGAATCGGTGGCCGACGCAGTGCGGATCGGCCTGACACCGGGCGATGCCAGCGTGTTGGAGCGTTACGAGCAGTGGCGCCGCTTCGACTCTGGTGTATCCGCGGCGACGTTCGACGCCCTCAACCGGCTATTCTCAAATGACATAACGCTATTGCGCTCTGCCCGGGAGGCTGGGCTGGCGCTCGTCGACCGCCTTCCAGCCCTGAAGAGGATGTTCGTCTCCGAAGCGGCCGGTCTCTCTGGCGAGGTACCCCGACTGCTCCGTGGCGAGCTCGCATAAGCGGTTCCGGACTGGCCTAAGCGGAGGAGCCGTCCGAGTTACATCGCGACGGAACTTTTGCCGCTAACGGACCACGAGGACAGGGATAGTGGTCGTCGTTACCACCTCAGCAGTTTGGCTGCCCAGAAGGAGGCGCTTCGCCCCTCGCCGGCCGTGCGAGGCCATCACGATGAGATCGCAGTTCCGCAGCTTGGCGAACCTGACGATCGCTTCTGCGGGCGATTCGTCAATTTCGTGGACATACTCGACCACGACGCCATGCTTTTCGGCGCGCTTTCCGATCGCGGCAAATCGCTCCTTCATAAGAGTGTCGATCTGCTGGTCGTAGCGGCCGACGGGGTCCTCGATGCCCCCAGCGAGTGCGGCTTGGATCGCCTCCGACGACAGAGGCGCCGAAACGGTAAGGACCGATACCTTGGAGCCGAGCGCGCTTGCGAGCGCGAGCCCATGCTCAACACCCTTGTCCGCAAGCTCGGAGCCATCGGTCGCAATCAGGATGTGCTTGTACATCGGGGACCTCCGTCTGAATCGCGCCCACAAGAAATATGGGCACGATCGGAGGGTGACGGGGTCCGCCTCGTCTGTCCATGTTTCAGATCAATTCGGCAGTAACAGGCCAGGCGTCACACCCAGCCCATCAACTCCCGCCGCACCACGTGCTCGATGACGCGCATTCCCTCAGGGCTGGCGTTGAGCGCGGGCACGTAGGTGAACTTCTCGCCGCCGTTTTCCATGAAAATCTCGCGGTTCTCGACCTCGAGCTCCTCCAGGGTCTCAAGGCAGTCCGCGGTGAATCCCGGGGCGATGAGCAGCAGCTTCTTGACGCCCGATTGAGCCAGTCGCTTCACCGTCTCGTCCGTATAGGGCTGCAGCCAGACGTCGTTGCCAAAGCGTGACTGGTAGGTCGTGTGCCAGCTCTCCTTCGGCCAGCCGAGCCGCTCCCGCAACAAGCGGGACGTCTTCTCGCACTGGCAGTAATACGGATCACCCTGATGGAGATACTTCTCCGGCATGCCGTGGAACGTGGCGATAACGGCCTCGGGCCTGAAATCGATCTGCGCCAAGTGCGCTTCCATCGAGCGCGCCAACGCTTCGATATAGACCGGGTCGTCGTGCCAATCCGGCGCCACGCGCACATAAGGCTGCCAGCGCATCTTCATGAGCGCGCGGAACGCCTGATCGCACGCTGTCGCCGTGGTTGCGGCTGCATACTGCGGATAAAGCGGCACAAGCAGAATGCGGTCGCAGCCCTGCTCCATCAGTGCCTTGATGCGGCTCTCGGTCGCGTGGGATTCGCATAACGCATCGCCCAGTCGACAACGATGCGCGGGTTGTCGAGAGCTGCGGCAAGCTTTTCCGCTTGGTCCCGGGTGATGGTCTTGAGCGGACCCTCGTCCTTCTCCTTGTTCCAAATCGTGTCGTAGTCGCGGCCCTTTGCCCGGGGGCGCTTGGTCAGGATGATGAAGTTCAGGACCGGCCACCAGATAATGCGCGGCGTCTCGATCACCCGGCGGTCCGAAAGGAATTCCTTGAGATAGCGCCGCATCGACCAGTAGTCGGTGGCATCCGGTGTGCCGAGGTTGAGCAGCAGCACGCCAATGCGGCCATGCCGAACGCGCGGATGATCGGCGGGCAGCACCGACCTTTCCGCCTGGTCCATACCAATCGTGTTCGCTTTGGGCACTTCGTTCATCGTGCGGGGGCCTCCACGAAGCCGTGAAAAAGTGCTCTCGCCCCCTTCTCGGCCAAAAAACGCCCCGGCGCCAGCCTGCCTCATGACGCAGGGGCGTCAGGGCTCGTCGATGGTTTTCGAAGCAAGCTGAAAAGCGGGAGAATGCCGGAGTTCGGCACACCCCCACTTACGAGCCAGACATCAGCTCCGCGCCTCGAGGCCGCCGAAGCCGGACTCGCTGGCCGCCGCCCAGATCGCAAGCGCGCAAACGATGATGCCGGTTACGATCTGGTTCCAGAAGGCAGCCTGTAGGGCGCTATAGGCCAGCACCCAAGGCGACACAATCAGCCACGCGCCAATGGCCAAGCTGACCCAGTGCTCCCACTTCTGCTGCGCAAAAAACGCAAGCGCAGCCAGGGCAGCGATTACCACGCCGACGATATAGGTATTCCACGCTGCGGTAGTCTCGCCGGCGTATCCCAACACCCAAGGCGACGCTACAAGCCACAGCCCCAAAAGGAAGTTGCCGGCGTCCGGCAATCGATTGGAGAGTTTTTCGACGAAGTTGCTCATGTCACGTTTCTCCTCTTTGCGCTTCAGCGAGATGATCCGTGCGGCGACGGAGTCATCCGCCGCCGCGCGGGGATGAGCTCACGGCATGAGAACAGCGACGATGAACACCAGGCTCAGGAGCAGCATGTTGAGCGCCCAGAGCCTGGAAAGAGTACGCCTCTCAACACGCATTCGGACCTCCTTCTCAACACCGCCAGTGTGGAGATGTCAGTCCGATTAGCGGAGTCAGGACGCGTTGATCGGAATTCGGCGCACCGCCTTCTGCATCTCGATGGGCTTCGGAATGCGAATGGTCAGTACGCCCTTCTCATATTTGGCCTCGACGTCCTGGTCGTCCACCTGGAACGGCAGACGCACGGATCGAGAGAAGGAGCCATAGCGGCGCTCCACATAGTAAGCCCCGCCGTTTCTCTCCTCGTGCTCGGCCTTCTTCTCACCTTTGATCGTGAGGAGATCGCCGGCGAGCGAGACATCGAGATCCTTCTCATCGAGACCAGGAATCTCGGCCGAGATGACGAGCTCCTTATCGTCCTCGGCAATATCGACAGCCGGGCGCAGGCTTAGGCCAGCATCATGGCCGATGTTGCCGAAGCCGTTGAAGAACTCGTCGAAGATGCGGTCGACTTCCCGACGCAGCGACAACATCGGATCAAAGAAGTCGTCCCGCCGGGACATCGATTGCGATTTCGACCGCCAGGGGATCAGCGAACCGAACATGTTGCACCTCCATATTTCGTGACGCTTCAAACGGACTGAGGTCTGCGCGTTTCCGGCCGGTAACCACTGGACTCCGCCTCATGCTCGGGCACCAGTGATCGCCGCCCGACAGCATCTCCGCTGTGGTCGTTGGAGCGGGCGCGCCCGGGGCACGATGGGTTGCCAGGGCCTCAGCCAGGCAACGCGCGGGTGCGTTCCCGCACCGCTTAGGCGGCTGCTTCCGCAGGCCTCTCCAGCTTCTTGTGTTCGATCTGGGTGATCTTGCCGGTTGTGATCTCGATCTTGCGTGGCTTCAGTTCCTCCGGAAGCTCACGCTTCAGGTCGATGATCAACAAGCCATCGCCCATCGTGGCGCCTTCGACCTCGATGTAGTCCGCCAGATCGAACTGACGCTCGAAGTTACGGGCCGCGATGCCACGATGCAGGTATGTGCGTTCGGTCTTGTCCTTAAGTTGGCCGCGAACCGTCAGCCGGTTGCGCTCTGCAATGACGGAGATGTCATCCTTGCTGAAGCCAGCCACCGCCATGACAATGCGGTACCTGTCCTCACCGCACTTTTCGATGTTGTAAGGAGGGTAACCGCTCTCCTCTCGCTGCATGGCATGGCTGAGGAGCATTGAGACGCGGTCGAAACCGACCGTGGATCGGTACAAGGGGTAAAGTCCAGTGTTGCCATAGCTATCCTCCTATCGAGCGACAACCACGGAATTACAGGAACAGGGCTCCCGAATGGGCCGCCCGATAAGCGATTTAGGAGGCAACAATCTGGATTCAAGAGGTGTACGGACTGCGCTGATGTGCAGTCCAGGAGCTACGACGAGCCTCCATTGGTCAGGCTTCAAGCGCTGGCAAGTTGCCGCCGCATGCGGTCAGCCCAATCGAGCCAAGTGCGGATACGGGCTTCCGGATCCGGATGTGTGAAGAAGTCGGTGATGACCGCAGCGGACTGGGCGCCTGCCTCGATCACACTCGAGGCCCGGTCTGGAGTGATCCCGCCGATGGCGACGAGGGGCAGCGACCCGATCCGCGCCTTCCACTCACGGATGCGGTCAAGCCCCTGCGGCGCCCACTTCATTACCTTGAGCTTCGTCTCCCAGATTGGCCCCAGAGCGACGTAATCGGGCTCGGCAGCAAGAGCGGTTTCAAGCTCCTCGACGCTGTGGGTGGAAATGCCGATCTTGACCCCGCGGGCCTTCAACGCTTGCACGTCGGCGGCCGCCAAGTCCTCCTGGCCGAGATGAACGTAGTCGGCGCCCAGCTCGAGTGCTTCGCGCCAGTAGTCGTTCACAATGAGCTGGCAATTGTGGCGGGCGCAAACCTCCATGCTCCCCACAATCTGCTTCCGAATATCCTCGGGGGTAGCGTTCTTGATGCGCAGCTGAACGGTGCGGACCCCGAGCGGCACGATGCGATTGAGCCAGTCGAGGTCCGGCACGATTGGATAGAAGACATCGAGCCGCCCACCTGTAGTCACGGCCGTCCTCCGAAATCGAAAAATGGTGTTCCGGCGACTGGCGTCGATGGCTGGGCCATATCGCGCATCTCCATCAATCCAGCCTCGAACCCCATTCGGCCCGCTTCAATCGCCGCTGCAAACGCCTTGGCCATCTGCACGGGGTCGCCGGCCTTAGCGACAGCCGTATTCAGCAGCACCGCGTCATAACCCATCTCCATCGCCTCGCAGGCGTGCGAGGGGGCGCCGATACCGGCGTCGATGATCAGCGGCACTCCGGGGAAATAGTTGCGTAGCGTCTTCAACGCATACTTGTTGTTCAAGCCTCGCCCCGTTCCAATGGGTGCGCCCCAGGGCATCAGCACCTCGCAACCAACCGCCATCAGCCGCTCAGCCGCCCCCAGGTCTTCGGTGGTATAGGGGAAGACTTTGAACCCTTCCTCCGTCAGCACGCGGGCTGCCTCCACCAAGCCGAATAGGTCTGGCTGCAGAGTGTCATCGTTGGCGATGACCTCCAGCTTCACCCAGTCCGTGTCGAACAGCTCGCGCGCCATCTGCGCAGTGGTGATGGCCTCCTTAGGCGTTCGGCAGCCAGCAGTATTGGGCAGCACGCGCACCCCGAGACTGCGGATCAGCTCCCAGAACCGTTGACCCGCATTCCCGCCCGCCGATTCCCGTCGCACCGAGACTGTCACGATCTCGGCCCGCGACGCCTTTACCGCGTCAGCCAGAACTTGGGGGGAAGGGTACTGCGCCGTGCCCAGCAACAACCGTGAGGTGACTGCCGTTCCATAAAGCGTCAGCGGCGCAGCCGCTCGGGTTTTCTGAAGCTCGATTGTGTTCATGTTCCGCTCAGCCGCCCTGACGCGGCGACACGATTTCGATCCGATCACCGTCGGCGAGCTGCCGTGAAGCCCGCGCTCGCTCTGGCACGAAATCCCCGTTGACGGCAGTCGCCACACGGGCGTCGCCGAATCCGGCCTCCTTCACTAGTTCCGCCAGCGTACGCGCAGATGTGGACATGGGTTCGCCATTGACGACGAGATTGAGGCGCGCGCCGGCCCTGACCATGGGTTTCATATTTGCCACGAAATCTCTGCTCGATATGCGAGACATCGCCCCGGAGGGCATCGATTGCAAGGGTTCTCCCTGCATAGAAGAGCGGCGTGCCAAGAAGTGCAAGACTGCTAAAGACGCAGCCGGCTGCGTCGCCGATCCCGGCCGATGATATGCGGGACGCCGCGAAATCCTTTCCCCAGTCTTTCCCTTAAGACCACATGCTCAGCCGTTGTTTAACCAGATTTCTACCGATAGTGCATGCTGGCCAAGACTTGGCGCGAGGCGTCGAGATGGTGGATCCAGAATTGGTGAGAGCCGTATGTTCCAGCAATTGATGACGTCACGGCGCTTTGCGCCAATCTTCTGGTGTCAGCTCTTCTCCGCGCTCAATGACAACTTTCTCAAGAACGCCCTCGTCATCATCATTCTCTACCACACGGCCACTGGGCAGAGCGGAGCGCTCGTAACACTTGCCGGCGGTCTGCTCGTGGCCCCCTTCCTCGTCTTCTCTGCCTTAGGCGGCGAGCTCGCGGACAAGTACGACAAGGCGATCGTTGCACGGAGACTCAAGCTGGCAGAGGTGCCCATCGCCGGCATTGCGGCCGTAGGATTCTTGCTGCACTCGGTTCCTCTGCTCTTCCTCGCACTGACCTTGTTCGGCGTGATGGCGGCACTCTTCGGCCCCATCAAATACGGCATTCTTCCGGATCACCTCGCCACCGAGGAGCTGCCCGCCGGCAACGCCCTTGTGGAAGGCGCCACGTTCGTCGCGATTCTGGCCGGCACCTTGGCCGGGGGACTTGCCGCTGCCGATCAGGGCAACGCGGGGCTGGTCGCAGCCATCGTGCTCGGAATGGCTGCGCTTGCGCTCGTTTCTGCCCAGGCCGTTCCCCGCACTGGCAACACGTCCGAAATCAAGATCTCGCTCAACCCCATAAGCGCTACGGCCAATCTGCTGCGCGATCTCAAAGCTGATCCTCGCCTGTGGATGGGAGGTCTTATCGTTTCCTGGTTCTGGCTCGTCGGGGTTGTCGCGCTCTCCCTATTGCCGACGCTTACTAAGGAGCAAATCGGGGGAACGCCGCAGGTCGTCACCTTGGGGCTGGTCCTCTTCACACTCGGGATCGCCGCAGGGTCAGTCGCCGCAGCCAAGGCAAGCCACCTGCGCCCAAACCTCGCTTTGGTCCCGATCGGTGCAGTGCTGATGGGGCTGTTCAGCCTGGACCTTGCCTGGGTCACCTCGGGATTAGTGCCAGGTGCGGCCGAGATCACGCCGGGTGAACTCCTCGCTACAGCGTCCGGTCTGCGGTTCGCCTTCGATCTCTTTGCCCTCGCGGCCGCTGGTGGCCTCTTCATCGTGCCGTCATTCGCGGCCGTGCAGGCTTGGGCACCGCCCCAAAGGAGGGCCCGCGTCGTCGCTGCCGTGAACGTGCTCAACGCCGCGTTCATGACGGCAGCCACCGCTGTCGTATCGGCGCTCCAGTATGGCGGGGCGACCACTCCGTTGCTGCTCGCGGGGTTGGGTTTATCCAATCTGTTGGTGGTGGGACTGGTTCTGCGGGCCTGGGGCAGGCAAGGCGTTCAGGACATCGCATCCCTCATTTTCCGCCTCGCTTACCGCCTCGAGATCAATGGGCTCGAGCATATTCCGCCAGCAGGTGAACGCGTCGTCGTAGCGCCCAATCACGTGAGCCTCATGGATGGGCCGCTGATGCATGCGATCCTCCCAAGTCACGCTGCATTCGCGGTCGATACGACCATCTCGCAAGCCTGGTGGGTGAAGCCATTTCTGAAGCTGATCAATGCCCACACCATGGACCCGACTCGGCCGATGGCGGCGCGGACATTGGTCAATCTCGTGAAACAGGGCGAAACCCTGCTGATCTTCCCCGAAGGGCGGATAACGGTCACCGGCGGTCTCATGAAGGTCTACGACGGCGCCGCGATGATCGCGGACCGAGCTGACGCGTGGGTCCTTCCGATCCGGATCGAAGGTCTCGAGCGCAGCAGGCCCTGGAGCTATTTGCGCCCCTCGCAAATCAGAAAAGCCTGGTTTCCGAAGGTCCGCGTGACCATCCTTCCACCGCGCAAGCTTCTGGTGCCGGCGGAACTCAAGGGCAGGGCTCGTCGCCGGGCAGCAAGTGCTGCGTTGCAGGACATCATGATCGACACTGCTGTCGCCTCGGCAAGGATCGACCGTACACTGTTCGAAGCACTTGTCGAGGCAAAGGCCACGCGTGACACCGGCAAGCCGATCGTATCGGATGCCCTCGGCACGAAGCTTTCGTATCGGAAACTCATTCTTGCAGCTCAGGTGCTCGGCCGTAAGCTCGAACCGATGGCACCGGCTGGTGCTGCGGTCGGCGTCATGCTGCCCAACTCGGCGGGCGTCGCGGTTACATTCTTCGCACTGCAGAGCATCGGTCGTGTTCCGGCGATGATCAATCACACCGCCGGACCCCAGAACGTTCTTTCTGCATGCCGGGCCGCTAATGTCGAGGTGGTGCTGACTTCACGGGTTTTCGTGGAAAAGGCGCGACTTGGGGATTTGGTCGAACGCCTGTCCCTTGGCGTGAAGGTTGTCTACTTGGAGGATATTCGGGCGAAGATCACCTTGGCGGACAAGATCGCAGGTCTCCTGCTTGGTAGCAGGCCGCAGGTCCCCCGCGATTGCAACGATCCCGCCGTAATCTTGTTCACGTCGGGATCGGAAGGAGCACCCAAGGCCGTTGTCCTCTCCCATCGCAATATTCTCGCCAACGTCGCGCAGTCGCTAACGCGCATCGTGGCCAACGGCGAGGATACCGTTTTCAACGCCCTGCCCGTGTTCCACTCCTTCGGCCTCACGGTGGGGCTCATCATGCCGTTGATAGCCGGCGCGCCGGTCTTCCTTTACCCGTCGCCGTTGCACTACCGAATTGTGCCGGAGCTCGTTTATCAGACGAACGCGACAATCCTTTTCGGCACGGATACATTCCTCAACGGCTATGCGCGCGTCGCGCACCCCTACGATCTGCACTCCGTCAGGCTTGTTCTTGCCGGGGCCGAGGCGGTGAAGCCGTCGACGCGCGACCTTTACATGGCAAAATTCGGCGTTCGTATCCTGGAAGGGTACGGCGTCACAGAAGCCGCACCCGTGCTCGCGAGCAATACGCCGATGGCCAACAAACCCGGCACGGTCGGGCGCCTGTCACCGCTCATGGAGGTGCGGCTCGATCCAGTAGACGGGATCGAGGATGGCGGCCGCCTGTTCGTCCGTGGTCCGAATATTATGCTCGGGTATTACCGCGTCGAAAATCCGGGTGTTCTCGAGCCGCCCGAGAATGGATGGCACGATACCGGAGATATCGTATCCATCGATTCCGAGGGCTTTGTCTCTCTCAAGGGCCGTGCCAAAAGATTTGCAAAAGTTGGCGGCGAGATGGTTTCGCTTGCTGCCGTGGAGGCGCTTGCCGTCGAGCTTTGGCCGAAAGCCGTTTCGGTGGTGGCCGCAGTCCCTGATCCGCGCAAAGGTGAACGCCTTGTCCTTCTGACGACGCAGTCGGACGGAACGCGTGACGCCTTCCTGCGCCATGCCAGAGCCAACGGAGCTTCCGAGTTGATGGTGCCCTCGGCTGTGTTCAATGTGCCGAGCGTGCCATTGCTCGGCTCAGGCAAGCCCGATTACATGGCAGCGCAGAAGTTGGCTGAGCAGTTGATTGCTAGCAAAGCAGCGGCCGACACCGCAGCCGCGTGAAGCTGTCGAGCGCGAGGCACTTCTGAACGCTGCCGACAATCGCAGCTTGGCGAGCGCCTACTCGTCCTTCACGAGAACTGGGCTATCCGCCCCGTGCTCGAGGAAATTCGCGACGGCATTTGCCATCACAGGGGCAAAAAGATAGCCGTGCCGATAGGCGCCATTTACGATGATCCGCCGACCACGGACGATCGCGCGCGGAATGTTGTCGGGCAGGGACGGACGCACGCCCGCTCCGAGTTCCTCGATCGTGGCCTCTGCGAAGCCCGGATGCAGGGCGTAGGCGAGTCCCAGCAATTCGAGCGCGGATCGCACTGTTACGGGTGACCCATCCTCGCGCTCGATCACTGTCGCGCCGACCATGTAAAGGCCGTCGCCCCAGGGCACGACGTAGAGCGGCTGGCGCGGATGAAGGAGCCGGATCGGCCGATTGAGCGTCACCTCCGATGAGCGCAGCACGGCCATTTCACCACGCACGCCGCGCAAGTTCGGCAGGTCGTTGCGAGCGGCCAAACCACGGCAATCGATGACGACGCTTCCGGCCGGCGCAGCCATCCAAACAGGATCCGGTACCGGTTCGCCAAAGCGCAAATCAGCGCCCATCCGGCGCAATTCCGAAACGAGGAAGTGCATCGCCGCGCGCGGAACAACGTGGCATTCCTCTTCGTAGAACAGCCCACGCGTGAACCGACCGGCGAGATCTGGTTCGAGCTTTCCAACTCCTCAGCACCGATCTCGCGATGGCCTTCGGTCATGCGCGCGAAGCGGATGAGCTCGCTGCGGTCGCGGCTTCCGGCGACGACGAGCGTTCCGCGGCAGATGACATCAGGGTAAGCCTCGCGCCAAAGGGCGACGCCGGTTCGTCCCAATTCCTGGATCAGCGGCTCGGCGGACTTGGCCTCGCAGTAGGGCGCGAGCATTGCGCCGGCAAATCGGCTCGCCGCGCCGACAGTTGCTTCGCTCGTCGCCTCCCGCAGCGTCACGTTATGGCCGCGGCGCGCAAGCTCGAACGCCTGCCAAAGGCCGAAAATGCCGGCGCCGACCACAGTGATGTCGAGCTTGGTCACGTGTTGCCGTCCCGCTGAAGTCTCTCTTCTGGCCTTAGCACCACAGCCCGCAGCTTGGCGAGCCGCCCAGCGAACGTGCCGCGTCAGTCTCCCAGCGCGATCCCCTCGCGACGCGGATCGGCCCCGCCTTCGAGGCCATCGGGGCGCACGACGATAATATGCAGGCCGGAGGTCAGCAGGTCCGGCGCGATTTCATGGCCGAATGGCTTCACGCGCATGGCCTGCCAGAGCGACGGCGTCGATAGCCAGGGCCGGATGAGCGCGCGCCAGTCGGTTGCCGGATCATACTCGATTTCAAATGCTCCCCCGCGACTGCCGAAGTTGACGAGCGCCGCAGCGGCCTGCGCGTCGAGCTCCCAATCGATGAGGGCGACGAGCGCCTTTACGACATAGAGGATGATGCGGCTGCCGCCGGGCGACCCCAGAACTGCTTTCACCCGGCCCGCTTCGTCAAAGACAATTGTTGGGGCCATGGAGCTGCGGGGCCGCTTTCCCGGCGCGACGGCGTTGGCGAGGGGCGGCCGTCGGCGTCCTCGGGGAGGAAAGAGAAGTCGGTTAGCTCATTGTTGAGCAGGAAGCCCGCGGCCAACACGCGCGAGCCGAAGGCGGACTCGATGGTCGTCGTCATAGACACGGCGTTGCCCGCTGCATCGACGACCGAGATGTGGCTTGTGCCGACGCTTTCGAGTGTCGCGTCCACGCCGAAGGCTTGGCGCTGCACGCCCGGCGGCGTTCCCGGTGCCGGTCGCGGCATGGCGGCGTTCGGGTCAATGAGCTGGCTGCGCGCAGCGAGGTAATCGGAATCGAGCAGGGTCGCCGGCACCTGTACGAAATCGGGGTCGCCGACGTAGTAATCGCGGTCCGCAAACGCGAGCTTCTCAGCCTCCGCAATCAGATGCATGGCGCGCGGATTGAGCGCCGCCTCTGGCCCGCGGCCCAGGTCGAAAGGCTCCAACAGCTTCAGCGTTTGCGCCACGGCGATCCCACCTGAGGACGGCGGACCCATGCCGCAAATTCGGTGCCGCCGATAGACCACGCAAACGGGCGGTCGTTCGACACTTCTGTAAGCCGCAAGATCAGCAAGCGTGATGTCGCCCGGATGGTTCGGCGCGTTTGCGGCCGCAGTAACGATCTTCTCGGCAATCTCGCCGGAATAGAATGCTTCTGCTCCTTCCTCCGCGATCCTGCGCAGGGTTGCCGCAAACGCCGGGTTCTTGAGACGGTAGCCGACGGGCCAGGCGCTACCGTTTCCGTCGAAATAGAGACGGCGAGCCGCGGGGTCGAAGTTCTGTGCCCCCATCCAGGTCAGCAGAAGGTTGAGCCGTGGCGATACTGGAAAGCCGTTTTCCGCGAGCGTGATTGCGGGCTCGAAAAGACGCGCCCAGGGGAGCTTGCCGTGCCGGCGATGCACGTCATCTAGCAGACGCACGAGGCCGGGTACGCCGATGCTCAGGCCTGAGTGGACGGCTTCATCGAAAGGGATCCGGCGCCCATCGCGCAAGAAGCGGTCGGGCCGAGCGGCTGCCGGCGCAGTTTCGCGGCCGTCGTAGGTCTTCAGCTCCTTTGCCTCAGCATCCCAGTGCAGAAGGAAAGCCCCGCCGCCAATCCCTGAGGACTGCGGCTCGACGAGGTTGAGCACGAGCTGCACCGCGATTGCTGCATCGACCGCACTGCCACCCTCTTGCAGGACGCGCGTTCCCGCCTCGACAGCGAGCGGATTGGCGGCCGAAACCATGTAGGACTTGGCCCGGGCGAGCGATTTTTCGCTGTGTCCGGTTGCAGCTTCGGGGGCGATGTACGCGCGCTGCGCAATGGCTCCGGTCGGGAGCGCGCTCAAGCCGATCGCCAAGAGCACTGCCGCCCATGCGCTGAACGCCCAGCGCATCAAGCCGATACGGTGTACTCCTCCGGATGGCCCCGTCATCATTGTGTTGCTTTCTCCACGCTGAGGCTCACGAGAGCTACGGTAGCACGAGACGCGCCGCATGAAGTGAGCCGTCAATGGAAGTCCCGCGATTTGGGCAAAACGGTCTCAAGCCGCTTCGGAATGGCTCGTTCTTCGCGCGGATGGCGAGCAAACCGCGGCTGCTCCCGATTGCGGGCAGAGCCTGGATCGGGCCGCTTCACCTCATCGGCATTGGCGAGTGCCGGCTTGAAGTCCTCGCCCCATTCGGACAGGTCGAGCAGCCAGTAGCTCCTGTCCTCAAGAGAGCTGGAGACGACGTGGATGATGTCCTCGTGGCGCTGAATGCGTCCGCGGACGAGGATGAGCCGGCTTCCCATAATGACCTTGCGGAAACGTTCGAGCATCTTCGGCCAGATGACGATGTTGGCGATGCCCGTTTCGTCCTCGATGGTCATGAACACCACGCCCTGGCCGGTGCCCGGCCGCTGGCGGACGAGAACGACGCCGCCCACGCTGACCCACTGCCCATCCTTCATGCTGCGCAGCGCATCACATGGCACGGCCCCATCGGCCGCAAAGGCTGAGCGCAGGAAGCTGACCGGATGCGCTTTCAGCGACAGCCGCAGGGTCTGGTAATCGTTCACCACATGCTCCGAGAGCCGCATTTCGGGCAGGTCGACCTTGGGCTCTGGACCTGCCTCGCGCGTCTCGCTCCAGGCGAACAGCGGCAGCGGCCGCGCTGCCGTCAGGCCACGGACTTCCCACAGGGCCTGCCGCCGGTCGAGGCCGATGGAGCGAAACGCATCGGCCGCGGCGAGCTTCTCGATGGTCGCCAGCCGCACGCCTGCGCGGGCCCATAGGTCGTGGACGTCCCGGAAAGGCCGGCCTTGGCGCGCATCAACGATCTTCTGTGCCTCTTCCTGAGCCAGACCATCGACCTGGCGCAGGCCAAGCCGCAGCGCGACGACGGTGTTTTCGCCGCTCCCTGAAATGGGCTCCAGCGTGCAGTCCCAATCCGAATGGTTGATATCGACGGGGCGCACCTCGACGCCGTGCTCACGGGCATCACGGACGATCTGGGCCGGTGCGTAGAAGCCCATCGGCTGGCGAGTTGAGCAGGGCGGCCGCAAACGCCGCCGGGAAATGGCATTTGATCCAGGCCGAAACATAAACGAGGTGGGCGAAGCTGGCGGCGTGGCTTTCCGGGAAGCCGTATTCGCCGAAGCCCTTGATCTGGCTGAAGCAGCGCGCCGCGAACTCAGGATCGTACCCGCGCGCCACCATGCGGCTCACCATCTTGTGCTCGAGCTTGCCGATGGTGCCGGCGCGGCGGAAGGTGGCCATGGCCTTGCGAAGCTCGTTCACCTCCGCGTCCGAGAACTTCGCCGCCACCATGGCGATGCGCATGGCCTGCTCCTGGAACAGCGGCACGCCCTTGGTCTTGCTGAGGATCTGGCGCAGCTCGTCAGGCGGGCCGTGCTCCGGGGCAGGTGAAGGATAGGTCTCAGGCTCGAGACCCGCGCGGCGCCTGAGATAAGGGTGCACCATGTCGCCCTGGATCGGCCCTGGACGGACGATCGCCACCTCGATGACGAGGTCGTAGAAGGTGCGCGGCTTGAGGCGCGGCAGCATGTTCATTTGCGCGCGGCTTTCCACCTGGAACACGCCGATGGAATCCGCGCGGCAGAGCATGTCGTAGACCTTCGGGTCCTCGCGCGGGATGTTCGCCAGCGTCAGGCGCTTGCCGTAGTGCGTCTCGATGAGATCGAAGGCACGATGGATGCACGTCAGCATGCCGAGGGCGAGGACGTCGACTTTGAGCAGGCCGAGGGCGGTGAGATCGTCCTTGTCCCATTCGATGACGGTGCGGTTCTCCATCGCCGCATTGCCGATGGGCACGACCTCGCAGAGAGGCGAACGGGTAAGCACGAAGCCGCCGACGTGTTGGGAAAGGTGCCGCGGGAAGCCGATCAGCTCGTCGGCGAGTGCCAGGACCTGAGCCAGGAGCGGATCGCGAGGGTCGAGCCCCGCCTCGCGCACATGCTTCTCCGGCACCGTTCCGCCTGAGACGCCCCAGACCATGCCGGCGAGCGCCGCGACCGTATCCTCCGACAGCCCCATGGCCTTGCCGACCTCGCGCACGGCGGAGCGCGCGCGATAGGAGATGACGGTCGCAGCAAGCCCGGCCCGCTCGCGGCCGTAGCGGGCGTAGATGTACTGGATCACCTCCTCGCGCCGCTCGTGCTCGAAATCGACGTCGATATCAGGCGGCTCCTTGCGCTCGGGCGAGACGAAGCGCTCGAACAGCACGTCAATCTCGGTCGGGTTCACCGCCGTGATGCCGAGGCAGTAGCAGACGGCCGAGTTCGCCGCTGAACCGCGGCCTTGGGCCAGGATGTTCTGGGAACGGGCGAATTTGACGATGTCGTAGACCGTGAGGAAATAGGGCGCGTAGTTGAGCTGGGCGATGAGGTCCAGCTCCCGCCGGATGAGCTGCGCGACTTTCTCCGGAATGCCTTCCGGATAGCGCCAGCGGGCGCCCTCCCAGGTCAGCTCTTCCAGATAGGATTGCGGCGTTTTTCCCGGCGGCACCGGCTCGTCGGGATATTCGTAGACAAGCTCGTCGAGCGAAAAGCGGCAGGCATCGGCGATCTCGATGGTGCGGGCGAGGGCAGCTTCGTAACCGGCGAACAGGCGCGCCATTTCGGACGGGCTTTTCAGATGGCGCTCGGCGTTGGGCGCGAGCTTCAGGCCCGCCTCGTGGATCGTCACACCTTCGCGGATGCAGGTGAGCACATCCTGCAGCGCCCGGCGCTGGGGGACGTGGTAGAGCACGTCATTGGTCGCCACGAGCGGCGTGCCCGCGCGCTCCGCCAGCTGAGCAAGGGCCGCAATGCGCGCGCGGTCGTCGCCTTGGTAGCGATACGAGGCGGCAAGATAGACGGGGGCTGGTGCGAGCGCGGTTTTGATGCGCTTCAGCTCGGCTTCGAAGCTCTTTCCATTTCCCTCGGAAGGAGACGGGTCTGTGGAGGATCGATCTTCCGTCGACGCCTCTCCATCTGACGGATTAGTCCGAGCCGGAAACGGAATAATCGTAGCCCCGCTGGGATTAAGCTCCTCTCGTGCCTCCCTCAATGCTTCGCGCCAACTCCAGTCCTCCGGCGGCAGGGCGATGAAGATCTGGCCCTCGTTGTGGGCCGCTACGTCCTCCAGAAACAGCGTGCACTGCCCTTTTTCCGCCCGCCGCTGACCGAGAGTGAGGAGGCGGCAGAGGCGGCCATAGGCGGCGCGGTCCGTGGGCAGGCAGAGCAGGCTCGGCGCATCCTGCAGGTCGAGGCGGGCGCCGACGATTAGCTTCAGCCCGGCTTCCTTCGCGGCCGTGTGCGCCCGCACGACGCCGGCGAGCGTATTGCGATCCGTTACGGCGAGCGCGGAAAGGCCAAGCGCCTTGGCCTGGGCGACCAGCTCGTGCGGATGCGAGCCGCCGCGCAGGAACGAGAAGTTCGTCGTAACCTGCAGCTCGGCATAGGCGGGTGCGGAGGACATGGCAGCGCTCCTCACCCGAACAATCCGTGCATGTACCAGATCGGCGGCCCGGCCTCGGGATCGCGGTCATAAAGGCCTTCGCGAAAGACCCAGTACCGGCCGCCGCGATCATCCTCGATGCGGTAGTAGTCCCGCGGGCCCGGCGGCCTGGCGAGGGGGCCGAGCATGCGCCACCATTCGGGCTCGATGCGCTCTGGCCCTTCGGCCTTGACCACGGTGTGGGTGACGCGGCGCCACGTGAAACGCGCCGGCGCGCCTTCGGGCACTTCGGCGAGCACTGTGATCGGTTCCGGGATGGCGAGCAGGAGCGGTGGGCGGAGCGAAGTGGTCGAAATATGCGAGACTTTGGAGCGCTCCGCCCCTTGCTTTTCACGCGGGTCTTTCGCCATCAGGGCGGGAATGCGCACCTCGGCGCGCTCGGGGATATGGCTTTCATAAGGAACAAGCCGGAATACGCGCTCAGCCCCAAGCCGGTTGGAGAGCCTGTCAATGAGCTGCGCGGTGTCGGTCTCCGTCGATTCCTCCGGTCCAGCGCTCAATCTCCCCTGCAAGGGATCGAGCAGTTCGAGCCTCATGGCTTCCAGCGTCAGCACATCGACACCAAACCCGGCATCGATCTCCGGGAGCTTCGGCGCCAGGAGTTGCAGGAGATGCCCGGGCTCACGGCAGGGCCTGCTGGTGCCAGCCCGGATCTCCGCCATGGTCCCATCGACGCGATAGAGACAGAGCCGCACGCGACGGGCGCCTCTTCCGGCCTGATCGAGCATCCGGCACAGGCTCGTAGCGAGATCGGCGACGGCGCTCTCGATGCCTTCCGATGAAATCAGCGGCTCCGAGAAGATGCGGCGGACGATAGCTCGCCGGGTCTCAGGAAGCGCATGCCTTGCTTCTGGCGCTGAGCCGAGTGCGGCATCGAGGCGAGCCAGCACCGCGCCGGCCAGTTCTGCGGGGTTCTTTACTTTGCGGCGCGCAGGTGCGAGCGACCGGAAACGGCGCGCCAAGGCCGGGCGGGGCAGGTCGTACAACTGGCCGATACGTCGCAGCCCGAGCCGCTTTAGCAGGAGGATGGTGTCATCCGCCAAACCCAGTGCTTCGACGGGCAGATCACGGAGCGCTTCCTGCATGCGGCCGGCGGGCGCAATGGCGAACCCTTCCGTTCCTACGCGGGCAAACCGGGCGAGCGCCGCAGCTGCGGCGATGCTATCGGCAAGGCCGGCCCGCACGGTCAGCCCGAAGGCACGCAGTCGGCTGACGAGATCGGCCATCAACTGGCGCTCGCCTCCGAAGAGGTGCGCCACGCCGGTGATGTCGATCCAAAATCCGCTCTCCCCATCGACATTTCGGGCTGGACCGTAGCGCCCGCTCCAGCGCGCCAAGGCGAAAAGCGCCGCCCGATCCTTGCTTCGCTCGATCTTGCGCGTCAGGAGGCCTGGATAAATTGCCCTGGCATCGGCGAGAGACTGGCCGGGCCGAACACCCTCGGCGCGGGCCTGGGCATTCGCAGCAGCAATGACGATGCCGTGCGAACCTGCTTCGACGAGTGCGAAGGGACGGTCATCCGGCACCGCGTCCGGATTTGCGCGCCGCATCCGCTCGATCGGCCACGCCGGAAGCCAGACGAAAACAAAGCGCCTCATCACACCACTCCAAACTGAAAGAGGCAGTCTCGGCCGAAAGCGGCTGCGCCCGGCAGCGTTCGAGATCGACTGTGAACCGGGGGGCACCGGGGGCGTGCGGATCGAAGGGATGCGGGGCGCTGGCGCAGGGCCCACCCGCCAACGGGTGGCCGTTGCGGCGGTCGTCTCGGTTCGCGGATGGGTGAGGAGGACGCAAGGCGCGCAATAAGCGGAAGCCACCAATGCCAGACGCCGGGCCGGCGTCAGCGTGGCTATCTCCACCAGGACACCTATGACAAGCGCCAAGCTCCTCGACTTCAGCCCTTCCTCCATGGCCCAGAGCGTGTCCGCCGCCGTTGTCCGTTTCGACAATGATGAGGCGATTAGGCGTCGAGACCCAGCGCCCGCAACCCCGGACCATAAGGGCCGCCAAACTCACTGGCCAAAGCGGCCGGCCGGCAGCACAGGATTGGCCTTCCCTCATGCCTGTCTGGCAGGCCAGCGGCGGATACCAGAGCGAGGGAGAAGATGAATGCGGTAGCCCAAGCCGCAGCCCAGCCTATGCCCGTGTTCCTGAGCGTGGGCTTCACCTCATGCACTCCGCCGATCTCGAGGCCCTTCGGGCCCCAGCAGACCATCGACTTCGGCAACGCCGAGCTGCACGTCAGAAGGAGCCGGAATCTTGTCCGAGAGCGCGGCGTGCGCGGGAAAGTGGAGCTGCTGCGGGTCGCTAAAGGATTGGATCTAAATGGGAAGGAAACGAGACGGGCCCTTCCTGCATCGAGCCGGCGCCCGCTCTATTCTGCGGATCCGCTGCCGAAGGCTTTCCAGCTTCCGCCTCCGCAGGCGCGCCGCGACATCCTCAGGTTCACCTAGCCGCTCGGCACCCGGAAGGGTATCGGACGGGGCGTTGAGAGAAAGGCAAGGTTTGGCAGGAACTTGAGCCATGCCTGCTGCCATTGAGCTTCATTTTTGTTCTCGTTATGTTCTTTACGCCATTGCACGCCCCTGGTCAACCCTGGCATGCGCCTCGCTCGTGCGAGGGCCAACTCAGATACGTAGGTCAAGTTCACTGCAGTTCGTGAGCGAACCCGCCCTCCGGCACCGAATGCCCCCGCCTCCTCATCCGAGAAATCAGCCCACTGCCCAAAATCTTGGCCAGAGTGTGGCTTTCATGTGCCGGTTTTCGGACCGAAGCTGCTGTATATGAACCATTCATCACGTCTTGACTAAGATGATGTACCCGGTGGGGCGAGCGGCCCATCGGCTCGATCATCTGAGCCTTAACGGAGTACGAGATGGTCATACGTAAGATCATCACTGCGATTGTTACTGTACTCGTCGGCCTTCTTCCCATAGCTGCCGTGGCAGCGCCGGGCTATGGATCCAGTCTGCTTTGGGGAGGCACCGCCGAATGGGGCGGCGGTCGTCAATCCGTCCCGTTCAGCACGGCTTACAAACCCGGGGAGATCGTAGTCAGCTTCGGCGACCGGCGGCTTTACTACATTACCAAACCCGGACAGGCCATTAGCTATCCGATCGCTATTCCGCGCGAGGAAAGCCGCTGGCAGGGCGTAACGACCGTCTCTATGAAGAAAGAAAACCCGTCGTGGACGCCAACTCCGTCGATGCTCCGCGAAAATCCGAAGCTGCCAAGCTGGGTTCCCGGCGGCCACCCAATGAATCCCGCTCGGTGTGCGGGCGCTCTATCTTGGGTCAAGCCTTTACCGGATCCACGGCACTGACGCTCCTTGGACGATTGGGCAGGCGGTCTCGAAAGGCTGCATCCGGATGTACAACAAGGATGTCATCGATCTCTATTCCCGAGTGTCCATCGGCGCCAAGGTGACGGTGACCTGGGACCGCTTCAACCGGACGGCGATGGGTGACCCAGCCGGGACGCGCCGGACTGCTGGCCGTACGGGCTTCACAACTACGGAGTGAGCTGAAAGTCTTCTTCCGACGTTAGGTGTTGCAGGGACGGCTTCGCAGCCGTCCCTTTCTTTTGTCACAGCATCTGCGCAGAAAATGCTCTGCTCACGAACCAGCAAGGCAGGATTTGAAATCGCTCGCCAGATTGCGCATTAGCGAATGATAAAGGTCGGGGCCCGGCGTGAGCTTCCTCCCCTCCGGATCGAGTGTGCCGATACGTGCCGGGCGTTCCTTCCACGAGGACCTCCGCGACCCGCGGGGAGTCATAAGGCTCGATGAACACGCACACGGCACCCGAGGATACGAGAGTTTCCTCAGCTCTTGCAGTCGTTTGCCACTGGGAGGAATGTCGGGGCTGAGTGTCACCGATCCAGCTGCAGCAAGCCCATAGCGCCTCTCGAAATACTGGACCGCATCGTGGTGGACGAGAAACGGCTTGGCTGAGACCGAAGCCAGATCCCGCTGCAGCTCCTCCGATAGTGCGGAGATTCTGGCAATCTCAGCTTCCGCGTTCGCCCGAAAAATTGCGGCATTTTCCGGCGTCAAGCGATTAAGCACGTCCGCGATATGGCTGACCATGGCCTTCGCATTTTCGGGATCCAGCCAGACGTGAGGATCGTAAGTTGCGTGCTCATGGTCGTCGGCATCCCGATGGTGAGGGTGATGGTCACGAGAATGCTCATGATCATCTTCCTCCAAGGCGCCGCCCTTTCTGATCGGCAGCCGCTTCAGGCCAGGGGCCACGACGAGGCTCACAACCTGCACAGAGCTCGGTAGGGTAGCAACGAGCTTGGCCGTGAACGGCTCGAACTCCTCCGACACGCGGAAAAGAACCTGAGCGTTTTGGACCTTCCTAGCGTCGGAAGGCTTCATCGCATAGGAGTGCGGTGAAGCCGTACCGTCGACAAGCAGGTCTGGCTCGGCCACCCCAGCCATAACGCTCGAAACGAGCGAATGAATGGGCTTGCTCGTAACGACCACACGGAGCTCAGCCGGAGCTGCACCGGGAAGCAGCAGAGCTAGAACCGCGGCAGCTATTTGTAAGGAGCGGATTGCGATCACCTTTTCCTCCGCTTTCGAACTCTGGATGGCTCGAAACGCTGATCGGGACGGAACCACAGAGATAGAACGTTATAACATATCATTCGAGGCGTGAAGCTGATTATCGCATCGATGAGACAGTGCACATCAAAGCTCGGGCCGCCACACGCAAGCGTGTCGTTGTGGGACCGCTCGGCAGCCTCCGATTCGAATGCTAAAGGGCCAATGAACGCATCAAGACAGCAACGAGCTTCACCGGCTCGGAGCTTGTTCTGCTACTGCGTACATCATTTTTCGTGGCTGCGTAACTTCGGGCAGCGCTAGACGGGGAAAGTGGACGGCGATGGCTCGCGTTACCCTGGTAGGAACTCTCCGCCAATTCACCGGCGGGATCGCTGAAATCGAAATCGAGGCTGGAACGGTTCGCCAGCTTTTCGCCCGCCTCGCCGAACTCTTTCCAGACCTGGCGCCGCATTTGGAGCAGGGGCTCGCTGTCGCCATCGACGGGCAGATCTATCAGGATGCTCTGCTCGAGCCGATCGGTCGAGATGCCGAGGTTCACATTCTGCCGCAGATTGCTGGTGGCTAGCCGGTCCGATTAGCAGGCTCGTTAAGCCACTATCGAACGAACCGAAGCACACTTCATGCGGCCTGCCGCTGTCTTAGCACCTCACCGCGGTAACTCAGAGCCTCCGCTATATGAATGCGGGATACGGTCTCGGCGCCGTCGAGATCGGCGAGTGTCCGGGCTACGCGCAAAGTCCGGTGGAAAACCGCGTGCAGACAGCTGCAATGTCTCAGCTGCCTGACGCAGGAGAGCAATGCCGTCGGCGTCGGGCCGGGCGATCTCTTCGAGGATCCGCCCAGATGCCACAGAATTGGTGCGGGGCCCATTTGCTCCGTATTTGGCAAACCGCTGACGCTGGCGCTCGCGCGCAGCTATTACACGGGTCCGCACCGCTGCGCTCCCTTCAGCGGGCGCTGGGAGAACCAGATCGGCGGCCGTGACCGCCGGTACTTCGATCTGCAGATCGATACGGTCGAGAAGAGGGCCTGAGATACGGGCCTGATAGTCGGCCGCACAACGTGGCCCTCGCTTGCACGTTTGGCCTGGAGAGCCACCACCACACGGCAAGGATTCATAGCCGCGACGAGCTGAATCCGCGAAGGATAGGTGATGCGGTGATTGGCACGGGCGATCACTGTTTCGCCGGTCTCGAGCGGCTGCCGCAGGGAGTCAGCACCTGCGGCGAGAACTCCGGTAACTCATCGAGAAATAAGACCCCAAGGTGCGCGAGTGAGACCTCGCCTGGCTTGGGTCGCGTGCCTCCGCCCACAAGCGCGGCCATGCTCGCAGAATGATGCGGTGCCCGGAACGGGCGTTCAACTTTCAACCTGCCGCCCATCAGCTCGCCGGCAAGTGAATGCACCATGCTGACTTCCAGCATCTCCTGGGGATCGAGCGGCGGCAATATGGAGGGCAAGCGTGCTGCCAGCATCGATTTACCGGACCCCGGCGGTCCGATCATCAGCAAATTATGTCCCCCGGCTGCCGCCACCTCGAGTGCACGGCGGCGGTCTCCTGCCCCTTGATATCGGCCAAGTCGGGCAGGGGCTGATCGTCTCGTGCCAAGTTCGGCTCCGGCCGGCGCAAGATCTGCAGGCCCTTGAAATGGTTCACGAGCGAGAGCAGATGCGGGGCGGCGATGATGTCCATGTCGGCCGCTGCCCAAGCCGCTTCGGGGCCATTTTCCGCGGCACAGATCAGCCCCTTGTTCATGGCATTGGCGCCGATGGCCGCTGGCAAGGCACCAGGCGTCGCCCTGATCTGACCGTCGAGAGCCAGCTCGCCGATCGCCGCGAAACCTTGGATGGCATCAGGCGAGATCGCCTCCATCGCAACCATCAGCGCTAGCGCGATCGGCAAATCGAAATGACTGCCTTCCTTCGGCAGATCCGCCGGGGCGAGATTGACCGTAATGTGGGTCCACGGAAGGCCCAGACCGATAGCATGGAGCGCATTCCGCACACGCTCGCGACTTTCCGCGACGGCCTTGTCCGGTAAACCGACGATGGCAAAGACGTGCTGTCCGGGGCTGATCCTGACTTCCACCTGAACCGGGCGCGCCTCGATACCGACAAACGCCAACGTGGAAATACGCCCGTACATGCTGTCCCCCGCGTCTCCCCCGACTTCTTGTCGGGGGAGGTTAACGGCGGAGGACGACGCCCGTCAAGAACATAATGAGAACAGACGAAAGTAGCCGTTCTGCCCTCGGATCAAAGCGAAGCACGCGCCGTCCGGGCTTCTACAGCGTCCCAGAAGAGGGCTGCGATGTTCGGGCCGCCAAATGCTTCGATCTGACGAATGCCGGTCGGTGAGGTCACATTGATCTCGGTGAGGTAGGGACCGATCACGTCGATGCCCGTGAAAATCAGCCCGCGGCGCTTGAGCTCCGGCTTCAAGCGTTCACAAATCTCCAGATCACGTGGCGTGAGCTCTGTCGGCAGAGCTTTACCTCCGACGTGCATGTTCGAGCGCGTCTCGTCGGGAGCCGGAACGCGATTTATCGCGCCGACCACCTCGCCGTCGATCAGGATGATCCGCTTGTCGCCGGCGCGTACCTCCGGCCGATATTGCTGCACCATGAACGGTTCGCGGAAAACTGTCTGGAACAGCTCAATCAGCGAGTTGAGGTTCGTGTCTCCCGGCGGGATACGGAACACCGAGGCGCCGCCGTTGCCATAGAGTGGTTTGATGATGATGTCCTCGTAACGCTGGCGGAAGCTCTTCACGTCCTCCGGATTGCGCGTGACGAGGGTGGGCGGCATCAGGTCCTGAAAGTCGAGGACCCACACCTTCTCCGGCGCATTGCGGACCGATGCCGGATCATTCACGACCAGCGTTTTCGGATGAATGCGCTCCAGCAGGTGCGTTGTTGTGATGTACGCCATGTCGAATGGCGGATCCTGCCTGAGCAGAACGACATCCCATTCCGATAGGTCGATCAATCGTGGGTTGGAAAGCTTGTAATGATCGCCCACTCGGTCCTCGACCGTCAGCGTGGCGCCGCGGGCGATCAATCGCAACTCGTCGAGCGCCAAATCGGGAGGCGTATAGTAGAAGGACTCATGCCCCCTGCGCTGCGCCTCGAGCAGCAGGGCGAACGTGAAATCGCCGCGGATATCGATGCGATCAATGGGGTCCATTTGACAGGCGATCTTGAGCGGCATGCGTTGTCATCCCGTGAGGTGAGTTGGATCAGACGATCCACATTGGTGCTGGACGAGGCCGTGCTCAGAAGCCATGCGCTCGCTGCAGCGCATTCGGCTGATGGCGTGGCAGGCGCCCGGCACCAGCAGCAAGGCATCCAGGCCGATTTCATAATCTCGATATGCCGGGTGGCGCCAGACCCACTGCTCCGCCGCGCGTGCGATGCGGCGAGCCTGCCGGAACGTCTTGGCGGCCTCTGCAGCTTCCATCGTGGGCCGCCGCTTGACCTCGACGAACGCGAGCCGCCGGCCACGCACTGCGATCAGATCGACCTCGCCAGCTTTCGAGCGATAACGCCGGGCTAAAATCCTGTATCCCTTGAGGCACAAGACGGCAGCCGCGATCAATTCCGCGAACCGGCCGAGCCGCTCACGCCGCCGCCTGATATCCGTAGACTTGGCCTGTATTTCGCCGGTCATTGGGCCGATCACTGGCCACCTCGTTTCATGCGAACGGCGAGATCGTACACACGCCTCCTCGGCACGCCAAGCATCTCAGCCACCTCCCGACTGGCGTCGCGCAAGCTGCCCCGGGCCAAGCGTTCTTTGAGGCTCGCCAAGATTTCCTCGTCTGCTACCTCCGACGGCTGCGGTGGCCCCACAAGAATAACGATCGCACCACGCTGCTCGATCTCTGCGGCTTGCTCGGCAAGCCGGCCCAACGGCGCGCGCAGCACTTCCTCGTGCAGTTTGGTCAGCTCACGAGCGACGACGGCCTGCCTTTCGGCCCAAAGGGTATCGGCCATGTCGGAAAGAGTTTCGGCCATTCTCGAAGGTGCCTCGAAGAAGATAAGTGTTGCAGGCACATCTGGCCAACTCGGCCAATCGGGCAATTCTGGCCGCGCTGCTTGGCAGGCGGAAAACCGGCGAACAGAAAGCGGTCGGTTGGAAGCCCGGAACACGACAGCGCGGCTATCACTGCAGACGGTCCCGGAATGCTGACAACGCGGTGGCCTGCGGCTGCGGCCTCGCGGACGAGCTTGAAGCCAGGATCGGAAATGAGAGGCGTGCCTGCATCGCTGACGAGAGCGACCGACCGGCCATCGGCGAGCTCTCTCAAGATGCGAGGCAGCTCTCGCTCTTCGTTATGCTCGTGATAGGCTCGGAGAGCGCGCGAAATTCCGTACTGCGTCAGAAGCTGACGGCTGTGGCGGGTGTCCTCGCAGTAGATGATGTCGCTCCGCGCAAGGACACTGATGGCCCGCAATGTGAAATCGGCCAAGTTGCCGATTGGAGTGGCGACGAGATAGAGCCCCGGTGCGAGAGGTTGCTCCAGTGCCTCCTGCAGGCGCGCCACGATTTGGCGGCTCAGTCTTTCGACTTCGGTTGCCTCAGTTTGCTCCTTGCCAATCTGCCGATTTTTCGCCAAGCCGTAGCTCCATGGTGCAGTTTTCGCCAAGTCCTCGGGTGCCGATCCGTGGCCACTCCGGTCGTAAATGGCGCCGTCCGGCGGACTCGTCGGAATCAGCGCCGCTATTGCAGGCTGGAATGCTCCGTGACGGCGGCGCTCCGACAAACGTGTCCGGGCCGACAGGCGATTGGGGGGTGAGCGGTATATGGTGGTTCAAGCGGCGGCCTGGCTCCGGTGCGCTTCGGCGCTCGCTTTGATTTGTCTGTCGGCTCTCATCGCCGCTTGCGCGATCCAGGGTGGCAGCGCCAGCCTGCCGGCACCGGACGGGGGATTGGGTGAGGACGGCAACGCTCCTCGCCGCAGTAATTCCATCAAGGTTGCTCTGCTGCTGCCGCTCACGTCAGGCGGACAAACGGCGGCTGTCGCCAACGCCATGAAGCAAGCTGCGGAGCTGGCCCTTTTCGAACATGACAACCCAGACTTCCAGCTCATTGTGAAGGACGACAAGGGCACGCCGGAAGGAGCCCAGGCGGCTGCAGAAGAGGCCGTCCGCGAGGGAGCTGAGCTGATTCTCGGCCCGCTGTTCGCCGGATCCGTACGCGCCCTCGCGCCGGCGGCACGTCAAGCCAGCGTACCCGTTCTCGCGTTCTCCAACGATACGCAGGTTGCTGGAAACGGCGTTTATCTTCTCGGTTTTCCGCCTCAACAGGAAGTGCGTCGCGTCATCAGCTATGCACTCTCGCGCGGCCATCGCCGATTTGCGGCGCTGCTACCTGAGGATGCTTACGGCAAGCTCGTCGAAGCAGCCTTCCGCGACGCAGTCGCCTCGGGAGGCGGGGTGATTTCAGCCCTGGAAACTTATCAGCCGGCGAGCAACGCAATGGTCGAGCCCGCTGAAAAGATCGTGAGGGAGCTTCGGGAGGCGGAAGAAGCTCTGCAGCCGATCGATGCGCTGTTCGTTCCCGGTGGGCCAGAAACTCTCCCGCGGCTCGGGCCGCTATTGTCCTACGCCAATTTGGATCCGTCGGCGGTGAAGCTGTTAGGCACCGGCGGGTGGGATTATCCGAACATCGGGCGTGAAGAGGTGTTCCTTGGCGGCTGGTATGCTGCACCCGATCCACGCGGCTGGCGTGATTTTTCTGAACGGTTCGCGAAGACTTTCGGTAGCTCCCCGCCACGGCTTGCCAGCATGGCTTATGACGCGGTGAGCATTGCCATTCGGCTGGCGAGCCAGCCTGCGGGGTCGCGGTTCACAGCCGCCAATCTCACCCGACCGGCCGGCTTTACGGGCATCGATGGACCTGTGCGGCTCCTCGAAAGCGGCATCGCAGAGCGCGGACTGGCTATTCTCGAAGTTCAGCGCGTCGGCGCCAGCGTGATCGATCCGCCCAGCGGGTTCGGCAGCACCTCGCAGCTCATGCCCTCACGTGGGTTCAATTGACCTCATCAGGCACGCCGGCGAATCTCTCGTCGACCTCGCGTGCTGCACAGTTTGCGCACTCGCCGTCCTCTGCTAAGCCACGAGCGGTACCGGTTCTGCCGCCGTCGACCTGCTACGCTCCATAAGGCCCATGCTCGCCATCCTGACGATTGTTACGCCCGTGTTCGGCATCATGTTCGCCGGCTGGCTGACGGAGCGTTTTCGCTACCTCCCGGAAGATTCCGCAAAGGTCATCGCACTGTTCAGCTTCAACGTGGCGATGCCTGCATTTCTGTTCCGGGCCATGCAGGAAATCGGCGAGGTGCCGGAAGCACCATGGAAGTTCGCGGTCGCCTACTTCGGCGGCGTTGTGCTTGTTTGGGCCGCCGCAACTCTGATCACCCAATTCATGCTTCGCCGAAGTCTCGCTGATGGCGCCTCTATCTCCATGGCCTCGTGCTTCGGAAACACAGTCATGCTGGGTGTACCGCTGGCGCTCAGTGCTTTCGGGCCGGATGCAGCAGCGCCGCTCGGCATCCTCGTGTCACTTGATTCGCTTGTCCTCTGGCTCATAGCCACCGTGCACATCGAATGGGCAACCAGGAGAGAACGCACGGTCCCGCTTCTTCTTGCGATCGCGGGCGTAGTGGCTGATCTCCTTCGCAATCCGATCGTGATGAGCATCGTGATCGGGACGATTTGGCGCGTCATAGGCCTAGGCGTTCCCGACCTCGTCGATCGCTTCCTTGCCTTGCTCGGCCAAGCCGCAGTGCCAACCGGGCTGTTTGCTATGGGAATGTCGCTGGCCACTTACAGGATCACCGGCCAACTACCCACTCTCGCGACGATCGTCCTAATGAAATTGGTGCTGATGCCCCTCGCTGTTTACATGTTGGCCGGTCCGATTTTCGGCCTGCCGCCCGTTTGGGTCGCTGTTGCTACCTTGGCCGCAGCGATGCCCGTGGGGGCGAATGCCTTCCTCTTCGCGGCCAAGTACGACCGCGCAGTTGGCTCCGTCTCTGCAGCCATAGCTGTTAGCACCGTCGCCGCAGTAGGATGGAGCTCTGCGGTGCTGTATTTGCTGCAGATCGATTGATCCACCCTCACCAGCTCCATTGCCCAAATGGGCGTTCGCGAGGGTGACCGGGCTGCTCTCGACGATCCCCCTCGACATCCTCGCTAAAGGCGCCCGGCATTCTTGAATTCGCGTCGCGTTCGAGATTGCGCTTTCGTTATGATGTGCCGCCCTGGTCCAATTCCGCGAAGACTTTGCGCGCAATGCGGAACGAGATCGACGGCAGCAGGCACCCCGCAGTAAATGGCCACCTGAAGAAGCACTTCGCGAATTTCCTCGCGCGTGACGCCATTCCGCAGCGCGCCGCGGATGTGCATTTCCAGCTCGTGCGGACGATTAAGCGCCGATAGCATGGCAAGGTTGAGCATGCTCCGGACCTTTCGAGGGAGCTCCTCACGTCCCCATACGGCCCCCCAGCAGTACTCCGTCACCAGCTCCTGCAACGGTCGATTGAAATCGTCGGCCGTCTGGAGTGACTTCTCGACGAATTCCGCACCGAGGACGGATTTGCGGATTTCCAGCCCACGGTCGAACGTCTGCTTATCCATTTGCGATGCTCCTTCGGATGTAGGAGGAAACGCGCCCCGAAAAATTTCGGGGCACGTCCGGTTTCTTCAAACGGTTACTTTTTCGGCCAAATGGGCTCGGCCATAGCCATTTCCGGAGGATATACCGTCACTGGCACACCGTTCTGCCACTGGATTATGGCAAGGCCCGCGCCGACACGGCGGCCCATTTCGTCGAACTTCATGACACCGCCCGGGTAGTACTTCGATGGCCCACCGTCCATGTTGCGGATGGCCTCGGCAACGGCCTTGCGGTCAGCCTTTCCAGCCTTTTCCAAGGCCTCCTTGATGATCCACATGTCGCCGTAGGTCGAAATGGCGTTCTGGGTCATCCAGGGCTCATTATATTTCTGCTTCAGCTCGGCAATCAGATCCTCTTGCCCCTTGGAGCCCCAGTTGCCGACAGCGGCCATAACGCCCTGCAAAAGCTCCGGCGTCATGGTGCGCAGCATATCCGGCTCCGCAATGGCGATGCCGAACGAGATGGTCGGGATACGACCTTGCCCCAAGCCGAACTCGTTCATTTTCTCGAGAACAAGCTTGGCATCTGAAATAACCGTCGGCAGGAAGAACAATAAGTCGGGCCGAGTAGCGCGAATCTTCTGAACAAGCGGCGTTGCGTCGGCGAGTGGCGGCGTGAAGGTCTCATCGACGACCAGCTCGATGCCAAGCTCAGCCAGCAGCCGCTCCTTCATGGGCTTGACCGAGGAGATCGATGCAGCAGTGTTGTCGGTAATGATGGCCACCGTTTTCGGGCGCTGGCCTGTCGCCCTCTCCGCAATTTCGACAATCACTGGAAGGGCCTGATTAGCCTGAGAGCCAGATGTCGCTGACGTTTGGAATATGTATTTGAAACCTCTCTCCGTAATTTGGTCAGAATAGGAGAGTGTCAGCATTGGCAGTTCTGCTCTCTCTGTCACCTCGGTTACCGCAAGGGTGAAAGAGCTGAGATAAGCCCCCGAAGCTGCAACGAGGTCCGTTTCCTGTGCGACCATGCGCTGTGCGGCGTTTTTGGCTTTTTCCGTTGTGTCGCCTGAGTCGAGCACCACCAGTTTGAGCTTGGCGCCGCCCATCGACTTGATTCCGCCTTGCGCATTGATGTGCTCTACGGCCATCTCCGCGCCCATGCGCATAACTTGGCCAGGACGGGCGTAAATGCCGGATAATCGGAACCAAAAGCCCGACTTTCACCTCGCTCGGGTGTTCTTGCGCCAAGGCCGGCGAACCCATGCCCAGCATACCAAGCAGCGGCAGAAGCACGCTTCCCAACTTCCAGATGCTCGCTCGCATTGTCATGGTTCGTTTCCTCCTATGATTGTCTGTTGTTTGCAGGCGCTTCGTATTTAGATTTACATGCCAAGGTACGCTTGCCGAACGCGGTCGTCCGCTCGCAGGGTCTCGTTCGTTCCATGTAGCACGACGCGACCAGCTTCCAGCACGTAGCCGCGGTCAGCAAATTCAAGCGCCTCGGCAACTCGCTGTTCGACGAGAAGGATGGTTAGACCCGACTCCCGCCGGATCTCCATCAGCGTATCGAAAATGAAATCTGCGATGCTTGGCGCGAGCCCCATCGACGGTTCGTCCAACATCAGCAGCTTGGGGGAAGAAGCCAGACCCCTTCCGATCGCGAGCATCTGCTGCTCACCGCCTGACAGCGTGCCCGCGAGTTGATTTCGCCGCTCGGCGAGAACCGGAAGCCAGGTCAAAATGCGATCGAGATTGCGCGTCCAGTCTGCGCCGACCTGCTTCCGTGTAGGCACCCATTTCCAAGTTATCCATCACCGTCAGCGATGGAAAAACCTGCCGACCTTCCGGAATATGAGCAATTCCCAGATGCGGCCGCCGGGCGGGCGGAATCGACAAGAGATCGACGCCCTCGAACGTGATCGAGCCGGACATTGGAGTCAAAATGCCGGAGATTGTCTTGAAGAGCGTCGTTTTGCCTGCCCCATTCGGTCCGACGATGGACACGAACTCCCCTTTGGCGACATTGATAGATACGCCTTTCAAGACAGGCAGATCCGAGTAGCCAACCGTAATGTTTTCAACTTGCAGCATGGGCCATCCATTTCCTGCCCAGGTAGGCTTCGATCACCCTCGGGTCTTTGATGACAGATTGTGGTGGTCCATCCACGAGCACAGCACCGTGGTCGAGCACGACGAACCGGTCGGCAAGGCGCACCATGGCCTGCATGGTGTGCTCTATGATGACGATCGTGATGCCCTCTGCCGCAAGCTTCCGCACTACTCCGATAACGGCCTCGGCTTCTGCGTGGCCGAGCCCAGCTAGAGTTTCGTCGAGCAGCAAAATTCGCGGTTTTCCTGCCAAAGCTCGCGCCAATTCCATCAGGCGCAATTCCGCCGTCGTAAGCTCTCCCGCAATCCGATCTGCCGATTCCAAAAGTCCGACGCGTGCTATTGCGTTGGCCGCCAGCCGCTTTGCTTCGGCATGGTCCGGTGTAAGTGCATAGGCTCCGACCATCACGTTCTCGGCAACTGTCATACGGGCGAAAGGCCGCATGATCTGGAAGGTTCGCCCTACACCAGCGGCACAGAGCTCATGTGGCTTGCGCCCGACCATATCCTTGCCGTCGAGCAAGATCTGGCCGGAGTCGGGGACAAGAAACCCGTTGAGAAGGTTGAAAACCGTCGTCTTGCCTGCTCCGTTCGGGCCAATGATGCCGAGCACCTCGCCCTCACGAACCGCAAAGCTGCACCCTGTCCACCGCCTTGAGACCGCCGAAGGAGCGCGACAGATCTCGTACTTCGAGAATGATATTGCCCCTCGTTGCGGGCTCGGCTCTCGAGACTTCCGCGGCATTTGCTCCCACGGCTTCGCCGACGAAAAATTTCGGTTTCGAAATTAGATGCGGCCACCGCTTCTGGATAAAGTCCCGCACCTCCCAGAACAGCCCTTCAGGAGCCGCCAGAATGAGAACGACAATCGCTATCCCGAATATGACACCCTGAATGCCAGGAATGACGTGGCCAAGCTCTGCGTGAAGAATTTCGCTTAACGGAATGAGAAATCCCGGCGCCAATAACAGGCCCCCACACGGTCGCAACGCCTCCAAAGAGCGTCACCGTAAGGGCCTGGGCGGAAACCAGCATTCCGAACACCGACACCGGGGTTACTACGAGCAGCACGACAGCATAGAACGCACCGACCATTCCTGCGATCGCACCACTGAGCGCGATGGCCCGGAGCTTCCACGCCAGCGTATTGATGCCCGCGGCCTCAGCTGCAGCTTCGTTCTGCTTGATGGCCAGCAAGGCCAAGCCAAATCGCGTTCGCTCCAACCAGCGCGTCATCAACACAAACAAGATGAGCATCAGAAGCGCGATGATCGTGTAGGTGCGCTGGTCCGCAAACTGCATATACGCGAACGCGTTGTCACGCTTCATCGGCAGGGTAACTTCCTGGTAGCCCAACCACTCGAACACGTAGAGGAGCGCCAAGGGATAGGCGAGCATCGCCAAGGCAAAATAGACGCCCCGGAGACGGAATGTTGGTAACCCGATCAACAAACCGGCCAAACCACCCAGCACACCCGCCACGGGGATCAGCAGCCAAGGCGAGAGATCGAGATGAAGCTGGCCCAGTGCCGTCGTATAAGCGCCAATACCGAAGAAGGCTGCGTGGCCAAACGATACGAGGCCAGTATACCCGCTGAGCACATTCCACGAGAGGCCGAAGCAAGCCCAGACGAGCACCATCGTCAGCATCAGCTGATAATAGGAGTTCGTCACGAGCAATGTGACCAGCGCGTAAGCACCAGCAAAAATGAAGAAAGGAGCGAGAGAGCGGAGGCCCTGCATCGATCACGTCCTCTCCGCCACGCGGCCAAAGAAACCTTGCGGCCGCAAGAAAATGATCAAGAGGAACACGACGAAAATCGCGGTATTCTGAAGCTGCGTTGGCAAAACCAGCGTGGATAGCTGCTGCACAAGGCCGATTGTCATGCCGCCCCAGAATGGCCCGATAATGCTTCCGAGGCCGCCCAGAACGACGCCTGCGTACATGATGATGACGTACTCGAGCCCGACATACGGGTGGAACGGATAGTTGACAGCGAGGAGGCCGCCTGCGATCGCGGTTATGCTGACACCAAGCGCAAACGCGATCCTGTGGGCTACGTCGACGTCGATGCCCATATAGGTCGCCGCTTCCGGATTATCCGCTGCCGCTCGCAACGCTTTTCCAAGGCGGGAGCGATTCATCAGGATGGTCAAAACGATGATGGCACCAATTGAAAGCAACGCGGAGATCGTTCGCGACTTGTTGACGAACACGCTTAGGTAATCGCCCCACATCGGGCCGATCTCCCAGGCGCTACTCGATAACGGGGTTTGAATGCCAGCAAGAACGGATCCGAATACGATAAGGCCGCCATTCTGAAGGATAAGCGCAATACCCGAGGGTTGAATGAGCTGTGCGAAATGCCCTTCGGCTTCAGCGGCCGCTCTTGTCCCGCTAACGCGCGCAATTAGCGTAAGGTGAATGAAATAGCCCACAAGAAACATCAATGGGCCTGCAAGAATCGCCGCGATATAGGGGCCGAGCGTCGTTCCGAATGCCGCCTGAATGCCGAACGCGCCGAAGAAGTAAAAGGCGGCGTACATGCCTAGCATCATGAAGTCGCCCTGGGCGAAATTGATGACGCGCATGACGCCGAAGATCAGCGCCAGGCCGACACACATAAGCCCGTAAATCGCACCAACGAGAAGGCCGGCGGCAAGCGCTTGCAGGACATTTTCAAGGAGCTGAATCGTCATCGAGCAACTCCGCTCGGGTTTCGGGAAATGACAGGCTGCTTTATGAGATCAGGGCTCGTCACCCTTTGATCTCGACGCCTGCCCATTCCTCGATCACTTTCGCGATTGACGTGAAGTCGGAGTTCTGGCCCGAACTTGGCCTGCGTTACTGCCAGCATCTGGCGCACAGCCGCGCCGATGACCATGGGCACGCCCATGGATTCAGCTTCATCGACACACAGACGAACGTCCTTGTAGGATAGGGCCGTCGCAAATCCGAAATCGAAAGTTCGCGGAAGTATGGCGCGCGGGAACTTATCCTCCGTCGCACTGTTTCGGCCGCTGCTTGCGTTGATGATCTCGACCATCACCTTGGGGTCGACGCCGGCCTTGACCCCCATGGCCAACGCCTCCGACGAGACCACGAGCGCGGTTGCCGCAAGCAGGTTGTTGGCGAGTTTCACCACCTGAGCCAGACCAGGCTTCTCGCCCGTGTAAAACGTACGACCAAAGACTTTCAAAATCGGCTCGACAATATCGAGCGTGTCCTTAGGGCACGAGACCATCACGGCGAGCGTGCCGCTGCGAGCGCCCCTAACACCGCCGCTGACAGGAGCGTCGACTAGAGTGACACCCCTTTCCGCCAGTCCCTTGGCAACAGCCGCTGCAACTGCCGGCCCCGTGGTGGACAGGTCGATCACCCTTTCCACTCGCTCTCCGGCAATGATCCCGTTCTCTCCGAGCGCAACGGCCTGAACAACGCTCGGCAAGGGCAAGCACATGAGAACGGTCGGAGCCTGCGATGCAACCTCGGCCGGCGAGGATGCCACTGCAGCGCCGCGATCCGCCAGCGGGCGCACCGCTGCTTCGTTCGTATCGAAAACGGTCAGGGAATATCCGGCTTCCATCAGCCGGCCAGCCATCGGGCCTCCCATTCTACCCAGGCCGATGAAACCAAGGTGCATGGCAGCCATTACGACGTCCTCCCTGGGGTGCCGGAACCTTCACGCGGCCCAGCAAAGCCGTCATTTGTTTTCACCAGCTATCGCCGGCGAAATACACGCGGTCTTGATGTCTCAGTCTAAGGGCGCGGATTGCTTTGGGCAAGCCTATTTTGTATGATCGTATGAGGACATTGTGAGGAACGACCAGGGTCTTGCAAAAATCAAAGTAATGTCCGAGTAAACGCCCATCCTTATTCAACAGAAGCTAGGAAGCCCACTGCTTTCAGGTGGGGCAGAAAGTGCGATGGACGAACTATCAACAAAACCTGCCGACCCTGCCAAGTACGATTTTCTTGTAAACAGGACGGCGGCGCCGCTTCGCCAAAGCGTCATCGAAAGCATTCGCAACGCGATCGCTGTCGGGCGCTTCAAGGCGGGAGAAAGGCTGCCCGAAAGGACACTGTGCGAGATCACCGGGGTGAGCCGGACTTCTGATCCGTGAAGCCCTGCGGCAGCTTCGAGTCGGAAGGCCTGATCAAGGTCGTTCCCCATAGGGGTCCAATTGTGGCACGCCTCACGCCTGAGCAGGCGGAAGGTATCTACCAGGTTCGGGCGGAGCTTGAAGGGTTAGCGAGTTCAGCTCTTCGCGGAGAATGCCACGGAGCAGCATTTCCGCGCCCTGCAAGAGGCATTGGATCAGGTAAAGAAATCATACCGGAATAAGGACCCTCTCGTGCGCCTGCATGCGAAAAACCGATTTTATGAGTGCCTTATCGAAGGCTCCGGAAACGAAGCGCTCGGAGCGGCGCTACATATGCTGAACTCGCGTATCATGCTTCTGCGGGCCACCTCGCTCGCCGCACCAGGACGCACGAAGGCAAGCCTTGCCGAGCTACAGGAGCTTATCGACGCAATGAAAAGTCGAGATGGCAAGGCAGCTCGTGCGGCCGGCGAACGACACGTCCGCAATGCTGCGGAAGCTGCATTAAAGCTGATGCGTGAGAATCAGGAGAAGGCTGCTGAATAACCACCCTCCCCAGTAAGCGAGGGGGGAGGTGACGCCTCCCCTCTCCACTCTCACTCACTCCGTCTTCCCGAGCGCTTCCCGCACTTTGGCGATATAGGCCGGTCCGTCGAAGCCAACCTCCTTGGCGCGCTCGTACCAGCTGTCATACGCGGCTTTCGCGTACTTCGGCTGGTTGATCTCTTTGCGCAACTCTTCAGGCGCGTCCCACAGGTCCACGTTGTTGGCCTTCATATTGTCCAGCGCCTTCTGAAAGAACGCGTTGTATTGCCCAAACGCGTCCTTCTCGAGTTCCTGCATCGCTGTTTGCATCTGCTGCCGAACATCGTCCGGGAGGCGCTCCCATTCCTCCTTGTTTACAAGGATTGCCCAGCCGGTGATCGGCCCGATCCGCCAATCCTGGACATGGGGAGCGACCCGCCACAGCTCCAGCGCGCCACCAACGCAGCCCGATGTAAATACTTCGTCGAGAATTCCTCTTTCAAGCGCCGGCATCATCTCAGGTACCGGAACGGGCGTAGGCTTCGCACCCAGTTCCACCATCATCGCCGCTGTTTGCGGGTTATGGACGCGAATCCGCTTGTTCTTGAAATCTTCGATCGTCTTTATCGGCGTTTTCGAGAACAAGCCGCGTTGGGCACCATGCGCCTTCAGCGAGAACAATAGCGTTCCACTTATCTAGCCAGATTTGCGCGACATCCTTGGCCCAAAATGCATTGCGAACCTTCTGATACTCCTCGATGTCGTCAATGAGCCCCGGCAGATTGAAAATGCCCATTCGCGGCTCCTCGGCCGCGAGATAGGTGTGAAGAGCCGCCGACATCGGCAAGCGGCCGTCGCGAACCGCGGACGCGATTTGTGCCGGAGCTACGAGGGAATCGCTGACTGTAATCTCGACCCTGCCGTTCGTCGCCTTGCTCACCCGTTCTGGCACGCTGGCGGTCATCGCCGTGTAAACGTCTCCCGGCGAGACGATGATGCCCATTGTGAGGTCGATTTTGTCTTGCGCGAAGGCGTGTTGGGAACTGAAGGCTAAGATCGAAAGAGCGCTTACCGCAACCGCACGACACCACGCGCCAAGGCGCGTTCCATCCCCAAGCCGTATCTCCGCCATTGAATTCCTCCCATGGTTTGCACGTGACCGACTGCGCGCGCTCTCACCGATCACGACATTTTTTCATCTCGTCATACAATATGATACCATGTTTACGTGTCAAGTCTGGTGAGCTTGCGCCTCTCCGGGTAGGAGAGAGTTGCACTCGCGGAAGCTCAAGAGCAAAGAATACCTGAGGAAGCGATATGGAGGGACGGGGTGGCCGACGTGAATGTGCGAGTCCGTCGATAATAGCGAAGGCGCAAACCCTGCAAGCCGGATCGGGCGTCTTATAGACGTCCTCTCCGATTCGACCGGCATCATCAGCGTCCTCGCCCTCTTCGGGATGACGGCCATCGTTTGCTACGAGGTTGTGTCTCGCGTCGGTTTTCAATGAGCCGACCACGTGGGTTACGGAGATCAGCACGTATGTTTTCGTAGCCATTGTTTTCCTAGGACTGGCTCCGGCGCAAAAAGCGAACAGACATATTCAGGTCGAAGTTCTGGTCAGCCAGTTACGTCCTGAGTGGCGCGCGCGAGTAGAGCTGGTCGGATTGTGGGCCGGCCTCGCCTTTGTGGCCATTGCGACCTGGCAAATGGCCCGCTTCACGTTTCTGGAATACGTCCACGACACGCGCGATTGGGGGCTCCTCGCGACGCCCCAGTGGATCCCGCAGCTCCCTGTCTCATTGGGATTTGGCTGCCTCGCGCTTGCCCTGCTTCGGGATATTCACCGTCTGAGCAGCCCGCGACCTGGTCCGGCTGAATGGATCCCACTTGTTCTGGCCGCAGTCACTATCCTCGCGCTCATCTGGCTCGGTCGCGGCGATGTTCACGTCGCCGGTACGAGGTTCGACTGGGGCACCCTCATCATTGCTCTGGCCGTAATCGCAAGCATGGTCGCCTGGAGCGGCACGGCGACAACACTCGCGGTCATTGCACTGTACGGGGCGCTTATTGCCCTCTTCGTCGTTGCAAAGGATTTCTCAATCGGCGCCCTTGGCGCTGCGCTCATCGGGACGCTTTTGGTGCTGCTTCTCCTTGGCGTGCGGATCGGCTTCGCCATGGGGATCATCGGGATGTTGGGCTTGCTGTTCCTGCTGCCGCGGCCGCAACTTCCCATCATCGCGGATCGCGCTTGGACCAGTGTGAATACCTTTACACTCACGGCTATTCCCACCTTCGTCCTCATGGGCGCGTTTCTGGTCCGGAGCGCCATAACGACCGAGCTCTTCGATGCACTAGTCTGTTGGTTTGGGAGGGCCCGGGGTGGACTGGCCCATGCCAGTGTCGGCGCCGCGGCCATGTTCGCAGCCGTCTCCGGCTCAAGTCTTGCAACGGCCGCCACACTGGGCTCGGTTGCCGCTCCGGAAATGGTGTCTCGCGGTTATAGCCCCCGTTTGACCTACGGCGTCATCGCGGCCGGAGCAACGCTCGGCATACTCATCCCGCCGAGTATCGCGATGATCATCTACGGAAATGTCGTCGGGGCTCCCGTTACAGTCCTTTTCATAGCCGGGATCATTCCGGGGCTTTTGCTCGCCGCCCTGTTTATGGGACTGGTCTTTGTCTGGTCGATAGTTGCGCCGGCATCAGTCCCATCGGGCCGATCCTATCCTCTTCGTGAAAAGCTGGTCTCATTGCTGGGTGTCGTGCCCGCAATCCTTCTGATCGTAGCGGTGCTCGGGTCGCTGTACGCCGGCATCGCAAGTCCCACTGAGGCCGGCGCCGTAGGCGCCGCCATCGCTTTCCTACTTTGCCTCATCCGGCGAAAGCTCGACTGGAGGAGCTTGTATGAGACGGGCCTTGAGACCGTCAGGGTGACCGCATTCATCATGCTTATCGTCGTGTGTGCAGCGATTTTCAGCTGGGTTTTCGATTATTTGCGGCTCCCGCGCGAGCTGGTGGCCCTCGTTCGCGAGGCAAATTTGCCGCCTTGGCTCATCATGACGCTCATCGGCGCCGTGTATCTTGTCCTCGGGATGATCATCGAATCAATTTCGATGATGCTGATGACGCTGTCTGTCACCTTCCCGATCGTCTCGGCCATTGGGCTCGATCCCATCTGGTTCGGCGTGGTTCTCGTAATCCTCGTGGAAATCGGCCTGATTACCCCGCCGGTTGGCATGGTCTTGTTTGTACTGCGCGGGATGAGCAAGAACGTGCCGCTCGGCGAAATTGCTCTCGGCGCCTTGCCATTCGTTCTACTCATGCTCGCCTTTATTGCCCTCCTCTATGCCTTTCCAGAAATCGTCATGTGGCTGCCGAACCAAATGAAATGAGGCGTTTAGAAAGCAATGACTGAAGTCAGCCTGACCCGACAGCTCGCCGCTTTCGTCACCCGTTCGCGATGGGAGGACCTCTCCGAAGAGGTTCGACACGAGGCGAAGCGCTCCATTCTCAACTTTTTCGGTACGGCGCTGGGAGGCTGCCGTGATCAAGCGACACAAACGGCTTACGATGTGCTGAAGCAGTTCGCTGGTCCTCAGACCGCAACCATCATCGGTCGGGCAGAGCGCATCGACAGTCTGAACGCCGCATTCCTGAACGCCCTCAGCGGCAACGTTTTCGACTTCGATGACACTCATCCCAGGACGATCATCCACCCGACGGCTCCTGTCGCACCAGCATTGTTCGCCCTGGCTGAGGAACGTCGGATCACTGGAGCGCAGCTACTCCACGCTTTCGTGCTTGGGGTCGAAATCGAATGCAGGCTTGGCAACGCCATATCGCCCGGCCACTACCGGCGCGGCTGGCACATCACGGCCACCTGCGGCGTGTTCGGCGCAGCTGCTGCTGCAAGCAAGTGCCTGGGGCTAGATGAGCAGCAGATAATTTGGGCCCTGGGCAATGCTTCTGCCCAATCGTCCGGGCTCGTCGAGACACTCGGCAGCATGTCGAAGAGCATCGGCGTTGGAAATGCAGCGCGGAACGGCCTGCTTTCGGCGCTTTTGGCGGAACAAGGCTTCGCCGGACCCGAGCAGCCGATCGAAGGTCCGCGGGGCTTTCTCCGCGTCACAGGTGACGAGCCCAATTTCGCTGAATTGACGGATGGTCTCGGGGAGCGGTGGGAGATCTGCACCAACACCTATAAACCATATCCCTGCGGCGTCGTGCTGAATGCTGTGATCGATGCCTGCCTGGAGGTGCGAAACCACCCGCAATTTAACCTCGACAAAATTCAGTCGATAACCGTCGAGGGGCATCCACTTCTGCTTGAGCGCACCGATCGGCCAGCGGTGACAACAGGCCGCGAAGCACAGGTCAGCGCACAGCATAGCGTCGCTGTGACGTTGCTTACGGGCGAGGCCGGGGTCGAGCAATTCAGTGACGCTGCCGTGACCAATCCGGAGGTGCTCCGTCTCCGCTCCAAGGTGCGAATGATCGAAAATGGCTCTTACCCCGTGGGGGCAGCGCGCGTGACCCTGACGCAAGCTGACGGTATCGAGATTAGCGTTCGCGTAGACGACGCACGCGGTAGCTCGAATCGCCCGTTGAGTGATGCCGAAATCGAGACCAAACTCAGGAAGCTTGCGGCCTATGGCGCCCCCGGAATAGATCCAGCTCCTCTCATCGAGGCTGTCTGGACGCTCGACAAGGCTGAGGATGCGTCCATGTGCCTTCAGTGGGCGCGCCTATAATGGGGCCTCGCCAAGGCGTCACCGAGCCTGCCAGCCGCCGTCGATCGGCAACGTAGCGCCGGTGATGTCGGCACCTGCGGGGCTGCAAAGAAACGTCACAAGCGCCCCGACATTTTCCATGCTCGACAAATCGGCCAGTCGGATGCCGCGCCGTGATGTACTCACGCTCCGCTGTTTCGACTGGCACGCCCTGCTCAGCTGCAATGGCCGCAATCCGATCGAGAATAGCGGGCGACGGCACAGTTCCCGGGCAAATGGCATTGCAGGTGATTCCCGTCTGGGCCAGCTCGATGGCGACGGCCCGGGTCATTCCCAGCAAAGCTGTCTTGGTGGTGACGTAATCGATCCGGTTCTCCGCACCGCGTGAGCCATAGATCGAGGAAACGTTGATGATCCGCCCCCAGCCCTGCGCTCGCATCGCCGGCACGGCGAGCCTAATGCAATGGAACGCAGCCGAGACGTTCACGGCAAGCGCCGTCTCCCAGTGCTCAGTTGAGAAGGCTTCTATCGGCGAGAAGTGCCGCACCACCGCGTTGTTGACGACGATATCGACCTTTCCGAACCGGTCCGCGGCCTCGGCCATCATGCGCTCGATTTCGGAGACCTGCCGCAAGTCGGCTCCGTTGAAGATCACCTCAGTGCCGGTCGCGTTAGAAAGCCGCTCGGCAGCAGCCTGACCTTCGCTAGGATCGCAGAGCCCATTCAGCACAATGCGGGCACCAGCCTTCGCCAAGCTCTCGGCAATGGCGTAACCTAGGCCCGCGACCGACCCGGTGACCAAAGCACATCTGCCGCTCAGCATGAGACCTCCGCACCTTTAGGGCGTGGACGACACTAATCGCCACCCTAGCAGAAATGACCTACGGCAGAACCGATGTAGAGCCTATGGACCTCTATTGTGCGGGTTTACGGGCGATGACAATCACCTCATCAAGCGAGAAATAGAGCTTCTCGCCCTCCTGCCTGGGCCTCAGGAAGGCCCGAAGAGCCGAGGTTGAGCCAGTAAGCATAGCCTCCAGCCGCTTCGCGGTTTCAGCATCTGCTCCCATACGCTCGGCCCATGGAGCAAATTCGATCTCCTTAGGCAGCTGCTCGACGTGCTCTATCGTGAAGCCCGCACTCGCAACGACTGCCCGCCATTCGCCAATCGTAAGACAGCGGCCGTGGCTCGGATCCCGCAATTTTTCAAAGGCGTTGTGGCTATCGGCTGCCGCTCGAAGCTCATCCGGCATGAATCCAGGCGTCGACTTCTCGTCCGGAGAAATGTTGTCGACGAGCGCGAACGTACCCCCAGGCTTCAGCACACGGTGCGCCTCTGCGACAAATTTCGGAACGTCGGGGAAATGGTGGGGCGCAATGCGGCACGTAACGAGGTCGAAGGTGCCATCCGCATAAGGCAGCGCCATCGCATCGGCCTTCGCGAAGGTCACGTTAGTGAGGCCGCGGGCTTTGGCAAGCTTCTCCGCCTCGGCCAGCATCTCGTCCGTGATGTCGCTGGCGATCACCTCCGCAACATGCGGGGCGAATGCGAGCGCCGTGTGCCCAGCGCCCGTGGCGATATCGAGTGCGCGCCAGTGCTTCTCCGGCCGCACCAGATCGATCAGACGTTGAAGACTGGCGCCTTTCGCGTGAACAGGTGAGGTGGCGTATCCTGCGGCGTGAGCGCCAAACTGCTTCTGAACGAGCGATTTCGCCTCTGACATCCGCCACGCTCCACCTGATCGATGGTTGGGTACGCGCCCGACTTCGGCCGGGCGCGCTCAAGAGCGTCAATGCCAGGTACGCACGTCAACGAAGTGCCCGGCAATGGCGGCCGCTGCGGCCATGGCCGGTGATACCAGGTGCGTACGGCCTAGCGCGGCCCTGCCGTCCCTCGAAGTTCCGGTTGGAGGTCGAGGCGCAGCGCTCACGTGGCTTGAGCTGGTCCGGGTTCATACCGAGGCACATGGAGCACCCTGCCTCGCGCCAATCGAATCCGGCCTCCTTCAGGATCTTGTCGATCCCCTCGGCCTCGGCCTGCTGCTTTACGAGGCCCGAACCCGGCACGACCATCGCGTAAACATGCGGGGCAACCTTCTTGCCCTTGGCGATACGCGCCACCTCGCGCAGATCCTCGATCCGGCCATTGGTGCACGAGCCGATGAAGACCCGGTCGAGCTTGATGTCGGTGATCTTGGTCCCTGGCGTCAGGCCCATGTAGTCGAGCGCCCGCTTCATGGCCGCCCGCTTCGCCTCGTCTTCGACGCTGTCGGGATCGGGGACCGTGCCGGTCACGGACACGACGTCCTCAGGGCTAGTGCCCCAAGTGACGAGGGGCGGCAGGTTCGCTGCGTCAAGCCTGACTTCGCGATCGAAGTGAGCCCCTTCGTCGGAGTGCAGCGTCTCCCAGTACCGCATCGCCATGTCCCAGCGCAGCGCCCTTTGGCGCCTTGGGCCGGCCCTTGAGGTATTCGAACGTTTTCTCGTCCGGCGCAATCATGCCTGCGCGGGCGCCAGCCTCGATGGACATGTTGCAGATCGTCATGCGGCCTTCCATCGACAGCGAGCGGATCGCCTCGCCGGCGTACTCGATGACATGCCCTGTGCCGCCGGCGGTGCCGATCTCGCCAATGATGGCCAGGATAATGTCCTTCGCCGTCACGCCTTCCGGCAGCTTGCCATCGACGATAACGCGCATGTTCTTCGCTTTGCGCTGGATGAGCGTCTGCGTGGCGAGCACGTGCTCGACCTCAGACGTGCCAATGCCGTGCGCGAGTGCGCCAAATGCGCCGTGCGTGGACGTATGGCTATCGCCGCAGACGATCGTCGTACCCGGCAGCGTGAAACCCTGCTCGGGGCCGATGACGTGCACGATGCCCTGCCGAACATCGAGCTCGTTGTAGTACTCGATACCGAAATCCTCGGCGTTCTTCGCCAGAGTTTCGACCTGAATCTTGCTCTCCGGGTCGTCGATACCGAACCGGCGGTCCGAAGTGGGCACGTTGTGATCGACGACGGCAAGCGTCTTCTCTGGCGCACGTACCTTGCGATTGGCCATGCGCAGCCCCTCGAACGCCTGGGGCGAGGTCACTTCGTGCACCAGATGGCGGTCGATGTAGATCAGGCAGGTCCCATCCGGCTGCCGGTCAACCACATGGTCTTCGAATATTTTGTCGTAAAGAGTGCGCGCCATTCCCGTGCCTCCAGACTATGCTGATCTGGTGATAGCGGTTTGCGCGGCCGCTGAAAACCCTGCAAGCATGTGGCCCTATTGCGCAGTAGAAACAAAAAATACCGGGCCACGAAGGCCCGGTTTCGAAGTCAAGACCGCATCCTAGGATGCGTGAAGGCGTCAAAGGGAGGGTACGGCCTTCATCAGCTGTCCGTCACAGCTGCACATTACTTAAGCAGCTTGAGTGCACTTGCTGCAAGGCGCCGCATCGCATGATTGTTATGCTCGCTTCGCATGCCTAATCAAAACAAGGCACCAGCTGAACAACGTCTCAAGACTTGATGGACCGCGCCTTGGCGACCAGAAAGTCCCTAAGCACTTGTACCTTTTTCGAAGTCCTCAGCTCCTCTGGATAGACGAAAATGATCGGAATGGTCGGAAACTGGACATCCGCGAGCACAGTGACGAGATCGGGATCCTCCTCAGTCAAATAGTCTGGTATCAGACCGACGCCGATCCCGGATCGAATGGCATACTTCAGCGCGACGATACTGTTGGCGGTGAAGACAGGCACGCGAGGCTCTTTGCCATCCCGGCCGATGGTCTCGAGTGCTCGAATGGCTGACAAATGCATGGCGGGAGTGCCGCTGTAAGACACAAAGCGATGCTTCTCCAGGTCTTCGAGCGACTGCGGCGCTCCGTACTTGCGCACATACTGGGTCGAAGCGTACGCCCGCACGTGCATGGAAAATAACGGACGCCGGATCAAGTCGACGTGCTCCGGCTCGCGCGTCCAAATCGCCACGTCCGCCTCGCGCATGGAGATGTCGAGCTGATCGTCGTTGAGTATCAACTCGACGCGAATTTCTGGATAGAGCTCCATGAATTCGCGAAGGCGCTGGGTCACCCAAACCGTGCCCAGCCCAACCGGAGCGGTTATCCGGAGATCACCGGTTGGCTTAGTCGTGGTGTCGGTGAGCAGCGTCTCTACGGTCTGCAGCTTGTTCATCACCTCGCTGGCCGCGCGGTAAAGCATTTCGCCCTGCTCGGTGAGCACCAATCCCCGTGCGTGACGGTGAAAGAGCGCAACGCCAAGCTCTCGCTCGAGCGCGGAAACCTGACGGCTCACCGCCGACTTAGACTCATGCGGAGGAGTTCGCCAGCGTGCGTGAAACTGCCCGCTTCAGCTGCGGCATGAAAAATTCTTAGTTTATCCCAGTCCATGACACTTGTTCTGCCGGGAATCGCGCGGCCGCGATCCGGCAGAACCTGTCCTGAGGTCTGCGGCCTCATTTCGTTGATCCTATTATTCCGGACGGACGGCTGTTCGCGATTGGGTGGCCGGTTAGTAAACTATTGACAGCTCAGCTTAAGCTGAAACTGCTCAAATACAAGAGGCTGAACTTTGGCGAAGCTCGCCAAGCCGCTACCATTACCATGCAGCGACAGATTCTGTTCCAGCTTGGCCGGCCAGGTAGCGTTCCGCCTCGAGTGCAGCCATACAGCCCATCCCGGCTGCAGTCACCGCTTGCCGGAAGATGTCGTCCTTCACGTCACCTGCAGCGAAGACGCCTGGTATGGATGTCGCGGTCGAATCCGGCTTGGTGATGATATAGCCGGAGGGCTTCATCTCGAGCTGACCTTTGAATAGCTCTGTCGCTGGAGCATGCCCGATCGCGATGAAGACGCCGTCGACCGGCCTTTCGCTGATCTCACCGGATTTGACGTTCTTGAGTCGGACACCAGTAACGGTCTTGGGATCGGCGGTACCGAGGATTTCCTCGACGACCGTATCCCAGACCACTTCAATCTTCGGATTGGCAAACAGCCTTTCCTGCAGGATCTTTTCTGCCCGAAGGCTGTCGCGACGATGGACGACAGTGACCCGGCGGGCGAACTTGGTCAGAAACAGCGCCTCCTCGACGGCTGTATTCCCGCCGCCGACAACGATGACCTCTTTGTCCCTGTAGAAGAAGCCATCGCACGTCGCGCACGCGGATACGCCATAGCCCTTGAATGCCTCTTCGCTCGGTAGTCCCAACCAGCGCGCCTGGGCGCCAGTGCAAATGATGAGCACGTCGCAGGTGTAGATGTCTCCCGAGTCACCTTCGAGCCGGAAAGGCCGTTGCTTCAGATCAACCTTCGACACGTGATCCATGATCACTTCCGTGCCGACGTTCTCGGCTTGGGCTTTCATTTCCTCCATCAGCCAGGGGCCCTGAACGGGCTTGGAGAATCCGGGATAGTTCTCGACGTCTGTCGTAATGGTGAGCTGCCCGCCCGGCTGGATGCCCTGGATCAGCACGGGCTTGAGCATGGCCCGAGCTGCATAGATTGCAGCTGTATAGCCGGCCGGCCCGGAGCCGAGGATGAGGACTTTGGCGTGTTTCGTCTGCGACATGGTGGTGCTCATTCTCTCGTTCGAGGCTAGTGGCCGAACTCGGGGCCGGTCATCAAGACTTGGCGTTTTCACTGAAGTCAATGATTGCGGGCGAGTAACCCAGACCAAGTCCAGATGGGGCACCGTCTCAGTGCGACCAGTATCACCTCTCGTCACCTATATAAGGCGCAATCCTCTGAGACTGACGTGGCCTTCACGCCCGACGATGATGTGATCGTGCACTGTGACACCCATCAGCTTCGCCGCTTCGACGATCTGTTTCGTCATTTCTATATCGGCACGTGAGGGCATCGGATCCCCGGAGGGGTGGTTGTGCACGAGCACTATGGCGGTCGCTGAAAGCTCCAGCGCCCGCTTGACTACCTCGCGCACGTAAACCGGCGTGTGGTCGACCGTCCCTTCCTGCTGCACTTCGTCGGCGATGAGCTGATTGCGCTTGTCCAAAAACAAAATCCGGAACTGCTCTCGCGCCTCGAAACCCATGGCCGCGCGGCAATACTCGACCACTTGGTTCCACGACGACAATGCCGGCCGTCGCATGATTTCACCCCGCATCAGCCGTAGAGCTGCGGCTTTGATGATCTTGAGCTCTGTGATGACGGCTTCGCCCACGCCCTTGACCTCGGCGAGGCGGTTCTCGGGTGCATTGATGACTTCGGCAAAGCTGCCGAACCGTGCGATGAGGCGCTTGGCTAACTCCTTTGTGTCTCGTCTAGGAATCGCTCGGAAGAGAACGAGCTCGAGCAGCTCGTAATCTGGCAGCGCATCAGCGCCGCCGGTTCTGAACCGATCGCGCAATCGCTGGCGATGGCCGAGGTAGCTTGGCAGGGGCCCTTCGAAAAAGGAGCCCTGGCTCTGTCCGGCGTTGCTTTCCTTGTTTTGCTTGGTCATGGGCTTGCTCCCCCCTAAGCAAACCCTGATCTGCTATCAAAACCCCGGGCGATGAAGTCCAGCCGGTGAGTAGGTGAAAACCTCACAACCGGTCTCGGTGACGCCTACCGTGTGCTCGAACTGCGCTGAGAGCTCGCGGTCCCGCGTAACAGCAGTCCAGCCGTCTGGCAGCACCTTCACGTGTGGTTTGCCGAGGTTGATCATTGGCTCGATGGTGAAGATCATCCCCGGCTTCAGTACGGGACCCTCGCCCGGATTGCCATAATGCAAAATGTTCGGCCTATCATGGAAAACGCGCCCGACGCCGTGACCGCAAAAGTCTCGGACAACACTACAGCGCTGGGATTCGGCATAAGATTGGATCGCCGCGCCTATGTGGCCGGTCGTGTGCCCGGGCTTCACCGCGGCAATGCCCCGCATCAGAGCCTCGTATGTGACGTCGATGAGCCGTTGCGCCCTGCGGCTGATCTCACCCACGGGGTACATGCGGCTCGTATCGCCATACCAGCCATCGACAATGAGAGTGACGTCGATATTCACGATGTCGCCCTCGCGGAGCGGCTTGGGACCGGGAATGCCGTGGCACACCACGTGGTTTACTGAGGTGCAGATCGACTTCGGGAAGCCGCGATAGTTCAGAGTTGCCGGGATCGCGCCGTGATCCATGGCAAACTCGAAGACGAGCTCATCGAGCTCCTCGGTGGTCACACCCGGCTTCACGTGCGGGACCAACAGATCAAGCGCCGCGGCGGCGAGCTGTCCGGCCTTATGCATGGCAGCAAAATCTTCGGGCCCGTAGAGCCTGATGCGCCCGTCGCGCTGTTCGGCGTGTCTGAGGTCGAGATTGGTCATTGGCTGGTGCTTCGTGTCGAGAGCGGTGGCGTATACTCGGAATTTAGTGCAAATGGGCCTTGGCGCAATGAGCGATCCCCTCGGGTATCGCTATTCCTGCTCCGCTGCAGCTGCCCGCCTTCACGCGGCGAGAGCGTTCGTGTCTCGGTCGATAGATTGCCTTGGCCGATCTCTGGTGTAGTACTGGCCCAAGACCAGCACATCGAGCCCGGTTCGGAGATAGCACGAAACGGCGTGTTGGGGGGTCTCCACGATCGGCTCTTGGCGGTTGAAACTCGTATTGAGCAAAACGGGCACGCCGGTGAGCTTACCGAACGCTTCGATGACCCCGTAGTAACGTGGGTTCGCGCTACGCTGCACCGTCTGAATTCGTCCGGTCCCGTCGACATGAACGGCAGCCGGAATGAGATGCGCCTTATCCGCCCGCACTCGTGGTGCCAGGGTCATGAAAGGATCTGGCTGATCTAGGTAGAAGAACTCTGACGCATGTTCCAAAAGCACAGCAGGTGCGAACGGCCGGAACGGTTCTCGATGCTTTACCCGCGCGTTGATGATGTCTTTCATCTCGGCCCGTCGCGGATCGGCGAGTATGGAGCGATTTCCGAGCGCGCGTGGCCCCATCTCTGAACGGCCTTGAAACCACCCGACGATCTTGCCATCGGCCAAATCCCGCGCCACGCGACCGAGCAGCTCCGCCTCGCTAAGGCGCTCACCGGTTAGGCCGGCCTCGGCTAGTGCCCCCTCTATCTCGTGATCGCTATAGCGCAGCCCATAAAAGGGGTGCGTCAACTCCATCCGGCGGGCTTGGCCCAGGTTCTGATGATAATGCCAAAGCGTACTTCCAAGCGGCGCTCCGGTATCGGACGCGCAGGGTGGGACCCATACCCGCTCGAACCCGGCCTCCGCCAGCACGCGCGCGTTGGCCACGCAGTTGAGCGCGACGCCCCCGCTCAAGCACAGCCGTTTGAGCTTCGTGCTGCGGCGCAGCTCGCGCGCCATGTGCAGCACAATTTCTTCGGTAACGACCTGCAGCGCTCGCGCAATGTCTCTATGCCGATCTTTCAGCTCCTCGCCGGGCTGGCGTGGTGGCCCGAACGTATCGAAAAACCGTTGCTTGAAAGGCCTCAACTCTCCAAAGGCGTCATAGCTGAAGTAGTCGAAGTTCACCTGGTAACGGCCCTCGGGCAGCGGATGAACGACGTCTCGAAACTTCTCGACGTAGGTGTCCGTGCCGTAGGCGGCGAGGGCCATCACCTTACCCTCGTCCGAAAAACCGAAGCCAAGGTACTTCGTCACGAACGTGTAGACGATGCCGAGCGAATTGAAGATTTCCGGTATGCCAGAGTCGTTCCAGCCGGTTGCCGCGGCCGACGTAGGCGCTCGTGGCGGCGTCATCACCGAAGCCGTCCATTACGAGCACAGCCGCCTCCTCGAATGGACTGACGAAGAAGATTGCTGCGTGAGCGTCATGGTGGCTGACATTCACGATCGGCGGCAGATTGCGCGGGCCGACCTGCCGCTGCATTCGCCGCTTCGAGCCACCTGTTAAGGAGGACGATCTCGTTGTCCTGCGGCTCGTGGGAGGATTGCAGAACGAGGCTCAAGCTCCAAGGCAGCCGGCCGAGCAGCGCGCGGCAGAACGTGCGCCGCAGACGCGAAACATCCCAGGGCGTAGTAACGACATCAATATCATCTAGCCCGTCCGGCAACTGGCCCAGCGCCAATGCAAGCGAGCGCCGGGGAAACTTCTTCGTCCGCTTGACGCGGTTGAACCGCTCCTCCTCGAGGACCAGCTCAGGAACGCCATCCTGAAGGAGTGCTAGGCCACTATCGTGGGTAGCACCCACCAGTCCGAGTATCCGCACCTGACCTCACCATAACTATTGGTTGAGGAGCGGCTCAGGTCGTCAGTGGTGCCGCCCGTGGCAGTGTTTATACTTCTTACCGGACCCACAGGGACAGGGTGCATTTCGTGCGACTCGGCCCAAGTTGCCGGGTCTTTCGGATCGATTTGGTCGGCACCGCGGCGCGTCTGCAACGGAGCACGCCGGTCGCGTTCACCCGCCATGGCCATTTCCTCCGCGGCGAGAGCCGCGTCGGCCATGGCAAACTCGTCGAATCCGGTCGTGGCGTCGATGTGATGAGCCTCCATCGGCGGCAGCTCGACCGGCTCGAGCAAGGATCGATCCTCCGGCGAGGCGAGCTCTACGTGCATGAGCTGGCCTGTGACCGCCTCGCGGAGCTTGGCGAGCATCCCCTGGAACAGGACGAATGCCTCGCTCTTGTACTCGTTGAGCGGGTCACGTTGGCCGTAGGCTCGGAAACCGATCACTTGCCGCAGGTGCTCCAGCGTAACCAGGTGCTCGCGCCACAGGTGGTCGAGTGTCTGGAGCAACACCATCTTCTCGATCTGGCGGAACATCTCGGGACCGATATCGGCCGCCTTCTTCTTCGCCTTTTCATCTGCCGCCTTGGTCAGGCGCTCTAAGATCTCCTCATCGGCTATGCCTTCCTCGGCGGCCCACTCCACGATCGGCAGGTCAAGACCGAAAATGTCCTTCACCGCCTTTTGGAGGCCTTCGACATCCCATTGTTCTGCGTAGGCATTCTCGGGGATGTGCCGCTTCACCAGCTCCTCGATCACCTCATGACGCATGTCGGTGATCATTTCGCTGACGTCATCCTGGCCCATGATCTCGATGCGCTGGTCGTAGATGACCTTGCGCTGATCATTCATGACGTCGTCGTACTTGAGGATCTGCTTGCGGATGTCGAAGTTGCGCGCCTCGACCTTCCGCTGAGCCATCTCAAGCGACTTGTTCATCCAGGGATGGATGATCGCCTCGCCTTCCTTGAGCCCCAGCGTCTTCAGCACGCTGTCCATGCGGTTCGACCCGAAGATGCGCATCAGGTCGTCCTCGAGGGACAGGTAGAACTTCGAGCGGCCAGGGTCACCCTGACGGCCGGAGCGGCCACGCAGCTGGTTGTCGATGCGGCGGCTCTCGTGGCGTTCAGTGCCGATAACGTAAAGGCCGCCCGGCTTCACGATCGTCTTGGCAGGCTTATCGCCTTTGGCGGGCTCGATCTCGACGACCTCTCCAGAGTTGAGCACGATCTCGCGATTGCGCGCGATCTCCGCCTTGATCTCCTCGATCCGCTTGGCTTCTCTTCTTCGCTGAGGCCTGCCGTCTCCTGCTGGATGCGCATTTCGCGTTGCCGCCCAGCTGAATGTCTGTGCCGCGGCCGGCCATGTTGGTGGCGATCGTCACCGCGCCCGGCACGCCAGCCTGAGCAATGATGTACGCCTCCTGCTCGTGGTAGCGCGCGTTGAGCACCTGATGGGGGATACCCTTCTTCTTCAGGCGCTCAGACAGCATCTCACTCTTTTCAATGGAGACGGTGCCGACGAGCACGGGCTGCCCGCGCTTCTGCGCGACTCGATCTCGCGAATGATGGCGTCCCACTTCTCGTTGGCCGTCCGGTAGATCTCGTCGTCTTCGTCGAGGCGCGCGACAGGCAGGTTTGTCGGGATCTCGACGACGTCGAGCCCGTAAATCTCCATAAACTCATTGGCCTCGGTGGCAGCTGTGCCGGTCATACCGGCCAGCTTGTCGTAGAGGCGGAAGTAATTCTGGAAGGTGATCGAGGCCAGCGTCTGGTTCTCGGGCTGGATCGGCACCTTTTCCTTGGCTTCCAACGCCTGGTGCAAGCCCTCGGAGTAGCGCCGGCCCGGCATCATGCGGCCGGTGAACTCATCGATGATGATGACCTGGCCGTTCTTGACGATGTAATCGCGGTCTTTCTGGAAGAGCGTGTGCGCCTTCAGCGCCTGATTGACGTGATGGACGACCGTGACGTTCTCGATGTCATAGAGCGAGTTGCCCTTGAGCAGGCCCGCAGCCTGCAGCATCTCCTCGATCTTCTCGTTGCCCGACTCGGTGAATGAGACCGAGCGCTGCTTCTCGTCGACCTCGTAATCTTCCTTCGACAGTCGCGGAATGAAGCCATCGATGGCGTTGTAGAGCTCCGCGCGGTCCTCGACCGGTCCCGAGATGATGAGCGGCGTGCGCGCCTCGTCGATGAGGATCGAGTCCACCTCGTCGACGATGGCGAAGTAATGGCCGCGCTGCACCATCTCGTCGCGGCTCATTTTCATGTTGTCGCGAAGATAGTCGAAGCCCAGCTCGTTGTTCGTGCCATAGGTGACGTCGCACGCGTACTGGGCTCGCCGCTGCTCGTCATCGAGCTCGTGGACGATGCAGCCGACCGTCAGGCCGAGAAACTTGTAGATCTCGCCCATCCATTCGGCGTCGCGCTTGGCCAGATAATCGTTGACCGTCACGACGTGGACGCCGCGCCCAGTGAGGGCATTCAAGTAAACGGGCAATGTAGCGACCAGCGTCTTACCCTCGCCGGTCTTCATCTCCGCGATCTTGCCCTGGTGGAGGGCAATGCCGCCCATCAGCTGCACGTCGAAATGGCGCTGCCCCAGCGTGCGTTTGGCAGCTTCGCGCACGGTCGCGAACGCCGGGACGAGGAGATCGTCCAGGCTCTTGCCGGCCTTGAGTTGCTGGCGAAACTGCTCGGTGCGGCCGCGAAGCTCCTCGTCGGTCAGCCGTTCGAGCTCGGGCTCCAACTCATTGATAGCAGCCACGATTCCGCGATAGGACTTGAGCTTGCGGTCATTGGCTGAACCGAAAATCTTGGCCGCGATCGAGCCGATTGAAAGCATGTGCACCTATCCTTGCAGGCATGTCCAGCGCCTTGAGACCCGGTCACACGTGTTCGCGCCAGGAGAAGGAACACGAAATTGGCCGGGGTGGAAGCGCAAACAGGCGCGAGCGGGCTACCGGCGGACGGAGAATGCCACTCGATAGGCGAGAGATAAGGAGCCGGACCGGCAAATGTCAATCAATCGAACGCGACAGTTCGCCATGCATCCGTCCTGGCCGGATTGCAAACGCGGCGGCGAACGCGGCTTGGCAAACCGGCGAATGCGGTCTAACCATCGAGACAGATTATTATCTTTAACCCGTGCGGCGATCGGTTCGCGTTAGAGCTTCGTGGCTGCCCGCCCCACTATTCAAGGAACACACTCCGGTGATCTCGATAGTGAGACAGGGCATCATGGCTGCCGCACTAGCCGGTGGTCTCTTGCTCTCCCCTACCCAATACGCCTTGGCCCAAGATGGGGTCGTGGCGATCGTGAATGGCAAAACCATCACGGAAGCCGACGTCCGACTTGCCGAGGCCGAGGTCGGCTCTGATCTCGGCAGCCTGCCCGAAGCCACCAAGCGCCGGGTGCTCGTCGAGTATCTGATTGAGAACCAGCTGTTTGCCGAGGCGGCCGAGGGCGATCAGCTCGGCTCCGGTCCCGAGTTCGACGGGCGGATGCAGTATTGGCGCCGCCGAGCGCTACGCGACACCTATTTTGACAAGACCGTCAAGGAGGCGGTGACGGAAGCCGACGCCAAGCGGCTCTATGATGAGCAGGTTAAGCTGCTGAAGCCCGAGGAGGAGGTCAAGGCCCGTCACATCCTGGTGGAGAGCGAGGATAAGGCGAAAGAGATCGCCGAAAAAATCGCGCACGGGGCCGATTTCGCCGAGATGGCGAAGCAGTACTCCAAGGACCCTGGCACCAAGGACGACGGCGGGGCGTTGGGCTATTTCAGTCGCGGCCAGATGGTGCCACAGTTCGAGGAAGCGGCCTTCAAGCTGGAGCCGGGCGACGTCTCCGACCCTGTGGAGACCCAGTTCGGCTGGCATCTGATCCAAGTGGAGGATAAGCGCCAGCGCAAGCCCCCGGAGTTTGATGCCATCAAGGATCGGCTCCTCGCGTCAATGATACACCGCAAGGCGCAGGAGATCGCGGCATCCCTCCGAGGCAAGGCCACGATCGAATACGTCGATCCCGCGATCAAACAACAGGTCGAGAGCGAGAAACAATCGGGCGCTCCTGCACCGAAGCAGTAGGAACGAGGTACCGTTCTAGATGAGAATAAGAGGCCGCCCTGACCGGGGTTGGCCTCTTTTTTCATGCCTATTGATTTGCCCGGGCCAATCTGGTTCGTGGTGACCGAATTGCCATCGTCTGGTTCGCCGAGCGACGCAGCAGCGCGGAACTTACTTCCTACAGCAGAGGGCACCTCGCGCCTCTTCATATGGACGGAAGGGACTGGGTTCATCACGTCTCGAGCGGATCAGCGCCAGCCGAGCCTGGGAGGGTCCTTTTGGGCAGCACCGCAAAGATTTCCCCGTTCGCACCGGCCAGCTTGCCGGATGTGCCCGAGGTTCCGGGCGTGCGCTTTGCCACCGCCGAAGCCGGCATCCGATACAAGGGGCGGACAGACCTGTTGTTAGCGGTACTCTCACCCGGCACCGTCGCGGCAGGCGTCACGACACGATCCAAAACGTGCTCGGCGCCGGTCCTGTGGTGCCGTGAGCAGCTGAAGCACGGCCGTGCACGAGCCTTGGTGGTCAACTCCGGCAATGCCAACGCCTTCACTGGGCGCAAAGGCCACGAAGCCGTCATGATCACGGCCAAGGCCGCGGCAGAAGCTGTCGGTTGCCAGCCGGAAGAAGTCTACCTCGCCTCCACGGGCGTCATCGGCGAGCCAATGGACGCGACGCGGTTCGCCCATCTGCTTGGCGACCTCGCAGCTGCGGCGCGTCCGGACCGCTGGGAGGATGCGGCGCGGGCAATCATGACGACGGACACCTATCCCAAGCTCGCGGTACGGCGCGTACCCATGGAGTCGGGCGAGGTGACGCTCGCCGGGTTCTGCAAGGGTGCCGGCATGATCGCACCGGACATGGCGACCATGCTCTGTTTCATGTTCACCGATGCTCCGATTGCGCAGCCTGTGTTGCAACGACTTCTCGCGTCCACGGCTGATCGGACATTCAATTGCATCACCATCGACGGTGATACCTCGACGAGCGACACGGTTTTGCTCTTCGCAACGGGACAGGCTTCCGAACGCGGTATTCGCGAGATCCGTGACGCCGCCGACCCCATGCTTGCACCCTTCGCCGAGGCCCTGCACAGCCTGATGCACGAGCTGGCTTTGGCTGTCGTGAAGGACGGGGAGGGTCTATCGAAGTTTGTCACCGTCGAGGTGCTCGGCGCGGAGGACGACTACGCCGCTCGGCGCATTGCCTTCTCGATTGCCAACTCGCCCATCCTGAAGACCGCCATCGCCGGCGAGGACCCCAACTGGGGCCGCGTGGTGATGGCCGTCGGCAAATCGGCGAGGCCGCTGACCGTGACCGACTGGCCATTTGGTTCGGTCCGCATTTGGTTGCCCGCGACGGCGAGCGCGCTCCAGAGTACTCGGAGCCGGTCGTCGCCAACTATATGAAGAATGCGGAAATCACGATCCGGGTAGATGTCGGCGTTGGAGGCGGGCGAGCCACCGTCTGGACCTGTGATCTGACGCACGACTATGTCTCGATCAACGCCGATTATCGGAGTTGATCGCCACCCATCGCGCAAAACGAATGGCAAAACCCCTCGTCCTCGTCGCAGCAGCCGCGCTCGTCGATCCTGACAGGCGGGTGCTCATCACACGGCGTCCGCCCGGTAAGCCCATGGCAGGCTTATGGGAGTTTCCAGGCGGCAAAGTGCACGAGGGGGAAACGCCTGAGCAGGCCCTCATCCGCGAGCTCTACGAGGAATTGGGCATCGACGTCTGCCCCACCTGCCTCGCTCCGCTGACATTCGCCAGCCACGAGTATGAAGATTTCCACTTGCTGATGCCGCTGTATCAGATCCGAACCTGGGACGGCGTCATCACCCCGCGCGAGGGCCAGGAGATCAAGTGGGTGCGGGTCAATCGCCTTTCAGATTACCCGATGCCGCCAGCCGATGAACCGCTTATCCCGATGCTCAGGGATTTGCTCGGGTAGCCGCACTCCCTCAAGTGAGGCATTCCGGCGCTCGTCGCCGGAACCCACTTCTGCAGTTGCTCCGGCGCTTGCAGTCAGGTGGATCCCAGGCACAAGGCCCGGGATAACTCGAAAAGCACAGAACCAGTTGAAGTTCTTACCACTCGCCGCTATTCTCCCGCCCATGCAGAATCACTTCGCAAAGCGATCATTGGGCGAATTACTGCCCCGGCTGCCTAAGGGCCGCCGGGTATTGCTTCGCGCTTTTTTCAATTGATCGCATGTGAAGGACTTCTCGCCATGGCAGCGAATTCTGCCGCGTCGACTCAGTCGGAGTCGCAATCCTCCCACTCCTCCTCGCTGAAAGCTCTGTTCTACGTCGTCGGTGCGGCTGACCCGGGTCTTCTTCCGCGGCTGATCGAGCCGATGGCCAAAATGGGTCACGTGCCATCGCGCGTGCACGCCTCCCGCGAGTCCGGCGACGGATCCGAGATGGTCGTCGATTTGCGTCTGTGCGGTGTAAATGCGCGGACAGCCCAGCTCGTCGAGAATGCGCTGAGAGCTACCGTCGGCGTGCGCCAAGTGATCGCTGTCGTCGAGCCGGTCTGAGCTGTTCCTCCCTTTCCTTACTCTGCGGTGCCCCGACCACTCGGTCGAGGGAATAAACGGCGCATGTCGTGCGTTGTTGTCATTAGAGGCAGCAAACCGGGAGGACACGATGACGAAGGACGACAAGCCACAGGAAGGCATGGGCCTGCACGAGTTCTTCGCGAAGGACCCGATCGCAGCGGACAAGGCCTTTTTCGGGCGCGTCTCATACCCTGATCGGCGCGGCTTTCTGCGCGGCGCGGGACTCGCGACTATGGCGGCGATGGTAGGCGCCAACATTCCTTTCCATCGCAATATGCCAGCCGGCTTCATTCCGGTCGCGCTCGCAAGCGAGGATGTCTTGCAAGGCAAGGACGGCCTCAAGCTCTTCAATGATCGTCCGGTGAACGCGGAAACGCCCGCACACCTTCTGGACGATCCCATCACCCCAACAAGCCGTCACTTCATCCGCAACAACGGCTTGCTGCCGGATGACATGGATCCCGCCAAGTGGCGCCTCAAAGTTGATGGTGAAGTCGAGAACGAGCTGGAGCTCAGCATCGACGATCTGAAGAACCAGTTCGAGGTCGTCACGATGGCGCTCGTTATCGAATGCGGCGGTAACGGACGGGCGTACTTCGATCCGCCGGTTTCCGGGAACCAGTGGACCGTCGGTGCCGTCGGCTGCTCAAACTGGACAGGGGTGCGCCTGAAGGATGTGCTCACCAAGGCCGGACTCGAGTCGAGCGCGGTCTATACCGGCCATGAGGGGGCCGACATTCACCTGTCCGGCGATCCGGACAAGGTACCGATCTCACGCGGCGTGCCGATTGAAAAGGCGATGGCCGACGACGTGCTGATCGCATTCCAGATGAACGACGGACCCATTCACCCGATGAATGGCGCTCCCCTTCGCCTCGTCGTTCCTGGTTGGCCGGGTTCCTGCTCGCAGAAATGGCTCACCCGGATCTGGGTTCGCGACAAGGTCCATGACGGCGAGAAGATGGGCGGCACCTCTTATCGGCTTCCGAACAGGCCGGTAGCGCCGGGCGAGAAGGTCGCGACCGAAGACTTCGTCATCATGGAGCGGATGCCGGTAAAGTCGATCATTACCTTCCCGGAGAACAACGCCAACGTCAAAGGCGAGACAGAGGTTCGCGGCCATGCTTGGTCGGGCGATCGTACAATTGACGCGCTGGACATCTCGATCGATTTCGGCGCCACTTGGCAACGGGCCGAGCTCGACCAGCCCGTCAACTCGGGCGCCTGGCAGAACTGGCGTGCGAACGTCAAGTTTCCAACGCCCGGCTATTACGAGATCTGGGCCCGCGCCACTGACAGCGAAGGCGTTGCACAACCCTTCGCCGTGGCCTGGAACCCAAGGGGCTATGGCAACAACGTGATGCACCGCATCGCGGTGCGCGTGAGCTGAGCTGATACTGAGGCGGGCAATCCAGCCCGCCTCCCTCCAAGAAAATTTCCGGAAAATCTGATGGTTCGAAAGACTGCACGTGCCGCACTGGCGCTGGTCAGTGCATTGCTGTTGGTCACCGCTGTGGAGGCCAGCGAGTTTGGCGTCCTCGTCGAAGGGAAAGGCGCAGAAGAAACGTACTACGCCTGCTCAGGCTGCCATTCTGAGAAGTTGGTTGCGCAGCAGGGTCTGACTCGCGAACGCTGGGACGAGCTCATCGAGTGGATGATCGAGGAGCAGGGCATGCCGGAGCTCGACGATAACGAACGGAAGCTGATCCTCGACTATCTCGCCGAGAACTACGGCCCCGACAGGCCCAACTTTCCCTTCAAGTGATCGATCCCACACAGGCTCACGCGCAGGGCTGCGCGTGCTCCGTTGCCGATCGGACCGCGACGCGCAACGGTTGTCCGCCGTTACGCCGCAAGCTTTCCGCGCGGGCATAAGCGGCAATCGCCTCGAAGCGGGCCCTGTCCATACCCGTGGCAACCAGAAGGTACTGTTTGGACCCAACTGGCCATTGTGCCTCAAGCGTTTCGCCGGCCGGGTTTCTGGAAGGGCCCTCGCCTCCCTCTGTCACAGCGATGGTGAGACTGCATCCGTTGCGGCCGCGGTAGTGCATGGCGACCAAGTTCGCCCCGCCCACATTCTCGCTCCGCACATCGACCAGGGTGAGCCGCGCGACGGAGAGGTCGAGAGCGGAAAGGTCTCCCATTCCCCCGGTCGAAATCTCTGCCACGGGCATAATTGGGGAAATGACGTAGGCATTGGCGGAAAGCTCCGTGTGGAGCTTTGTCGCTACATCGCGCCAATCGCCGGCGCTCGACTGCTGTGACAGCTGGAGGACCCCCAACGTAATGGCGGCGACGAGTGCCGCGGCAGCCGCAGGGGCTGTTATGGCGCGGATAAACTGATCTATGCGACGTCGCGGCATCTGGGCGCGATTCATCGCTGCAGGTCTCAGGCGCGCAAGATTGGATTTGAGTCTCTTGATCTCGGAAAGTGAATTGGCCAGGGCGGCATCACGTGCAAGCCGGTGTTCGACTGCCGCACGATCTTCTGGCGGCAGCTCGTTGTCGGCGTAAGCGTTGATCAGCTCCCAGTCACTAAAATCCGGAGTGGACATCAAATTTACGCCTTCATTCTCTTGCGGAACGGGCGAACGTTCGAAGTCTTCCATCAGCTCTAGCATGGAACGCCTTGCACGACTTATGCGGCTCATCACCGTACCCAGCGGAATTCCGATGATTTCGCTCGCTTCCGAGTAGGTGAATCCGAGAATGTCGATGAGACAGAGGATCTCGCGATCCCGCGGAGCGAGCCTCTCATAAGCTTGACGCACAAGCAGCATTTCCACCGGGTCGCCGGCGTCCGGCTCGTCTGCCAGCTGCGCCTCGGATTGCAAGTAGTTCAGGCGAACCTTCTGCCGGCGCTGCAGGTCGAGAAACAGGTTCTTCAAGACACGAAAGGCCCAGGGCCGCAAATGGTTCGATTCCTGCGGGACTTTATCGGATTGCAGGACGCGCAGCAGCGCCTCGTGCACAAGATCCTCCGCTGCCGCCGTGTCGAGCGTCAGGCTCTGCGCATAGGCCAGCAGCTCCGGATGCAGAGCTGCCACCGCGCGTCTGCTCGACCACCGTCCCACAGTTCCTGCCCTTTGAGGACCCCGTTACCAAACTGACTTACACTCGAGAGGCCAATTTGCCGGTCCCACCGCGCCTCGGCAAGGTCCACCCCGAGACATTGACCGGCCCAGCTTCATGCGCCACATGCCTAGCCGGATTTCCCCGGGGTAATATCGATGGCGGACAGTAGTCCTTGGCGCGACGCGCGCTCACCCAGCCTGGAAGACCTGGAGGTCTTGGCCGCTGAGGCATGGGAAAGGTTGCCTCAACATTTCCGTGACATGTGTCGGGATCTCGTAATTCGCGTGGAGGACTTCGCGACCGAAGAGGTGCTGAAGGAGCTCGGCATCGAGAGCCCATTCGATCTTATGGGCCTTTACCAGGGAGTAAGCCTCGATAGGAAAAGCTTCAGCGACCCGGCAGCCGAGCCCGACATGGTCTTCCTGTACCGCCGCGCCATTCTCGATTACTGGGCCGAAAATGATGAAACCCTTGGGGACATCGTCACTCACGTGCTCGTGCACGAGATCGGCCATCATTTCGGCTTCTCGGACGATGATATGGAGCGGATTGAGGAGGAAGCGAAAATTTGACGCGTCTTCGGGCGATCCTTCGCTGGTTGTGTCTTCCGCTTGCGTGCCAACCCAGGGCGGGAGATCCTACGTCTGATTGACCGTAGACCGTCACTTGGGACGGGCACACCCGAGCATCTGGAGTGGGGGGATGATGGCCAGGTTCTCGAATTTCACCGCAGGATCTTTCTGTGTGCTGCTCATCTTGATGACGGTGGCCAGCGCTTGGCCTGCTCGCGCCTTCTCAGGACCACCGACTCCAGAGCAGTACGTCGCCCACGTCGGTGGTGATGCCAAAATCATCCCGCCCGGCCAGCTCGTGCTCGATAACAAGCGCGTCTATTGCGGACAGCGACCCACGGTTCTCGACCCCAACCTCGACGACTACGGCGCTGCCTATCCGGGTTTCCTGATCCTCAATCCTCGACTCCTGGCGCGCGTTTCGACGCCCGTGAAGCTCTGGATCCACGCGCATGAGTGCGGCCACCAGTTTCGCGGACCAGACGAAGAAACCGCTGACTGCTTCGCCGTGCAACGAGGGCGCCGCGAGGGCTGGCTGACGCCTCAGGGTCTGGAGGAAGTCTGCGAGTTCATTACTCCCGCCCGGAGCACGAGCATGCACCTGTCCGGCTCACACCGCTGCCAGGCCATGCGCCAATGCTACGCGGACCCGCGAGTCCGTTGAGGCGCTTGACGCGGCAGCACCTTCTCGCCTTTATGACAACCAACCATCGGGCCGCCCGTAGGCATTGGGCGGCCGAACCGGGCCGAGGATAAGAATGCAGAAGTTCACGACGCTGACCGGCGTGGCTGCGCCACTGCCGATGATCAATATCGACACCGATATGATCATCCCCAAGCAGTTCCTGAAGACGATCAAGAGGACCGGTCTCGGCAAGTCGCTCTTCTATGAACTGCGTTACGATGAGAACGGTAACGAGAACCCGGATTTCGTCCTCAACAAGCCGGCGTACCGGAACGCCGAGATTTTGATTGTGGGCGACAACTTCGGGTGTGGCTCCAGCCGCGAGCATGCGCCTTGGGCACTGCTCGACTTCGGCATACGCTGCATCATCTCGACCAGCTTCGCAGACATCTTCTACAACAACTGCTTCAAGAACGGCATTTTGCCCATCAAGGTGAAGCCGGAAGAGCTTGAGGCGCTGATGGAAGATGCCAGCCGCGGCGCCAACGCCAAGCTCACCGTGGACCTCGAGAAGCAGGAGATCCGCAGACCAGACGGCGGGGTGATCACTTTTGACATCGACCCCTTCCGTAAGCACTGCCTGCTCAACGGCCTCGACGACATCGGCTTGACGTTGCAGAAGGAGGCCGCCATCCGAGCTTACGAGGAGAAGATGGCTGCAGCGCGCCCCTGGGCCTGACCTCAGGATGCGACATCACCTGAAATGCAAAAATGGGCAGGCGATTAGCCTGCCCTTTATTTTTGTTTCGTTTCTACGGCTGATGCCTCTTAAGCCGCTCGCGGGAGGAGGTTACGGTTGATCAGCGTCTCAGCGATTTGAACCGTGTTGAGCGCCGCGCCCTTGAGCAAGTTGTCGGCAACGATCCACATCGCAAGACCATTCTCGACCGTGGCGTCCTCGCGAATGCGGCTGACGAATGTCGCGAATTCCCCGGCGGCCTCGATCGGCGTCACGTAGCCACCTGGCTCACGCTTGTCGACAACCAACACACCGGGCGCCTCCCGCAGTACGTTCCGCGCCTCCTCGGCCGTGATCGGCTTCTCAAACTCGATATGCACCGCTTCCGAGTGCCCAACGAAGACTGGCACGCGCACGCATGTGGCCGTAACCTTGATTTTCGGATCAAGGATCTTCTTCGTCTCGGCCAGCATCTTCCATTCCTCTTTCGTGTAGCCGTCCTCCATGAAGACGTCGATGTGAGGAATGACGTTGAACGCGATCTCCTTCGGAAAATTCTTCGGCTCGACCTCTTGGCCGGGAACATATTTGCCCTTGGTCTGGTGCCACAGCTCGTCCATGGCCTCCTTGCCGGCGCCGGAAACGGATTGGTAGGTCGCAACGACCACTCGCTTGATCGTCGCGTAGTCGTGTAACGGCTTCAGCACGACGACCATCTGCGCGGTCGAGCAGTTCGGATTGGCGATGATGTTCTTCTTCCTGAAGCCTTGCACCGCGTCGGCATTCACCTCAGGCACGATCAATGGCACATCCTGGTCGTAGCGCCATGCCGACGAGTTATCGATGACGGTACAGCCGGCCGCGGCGATGCGGGGCGCCCATTGCTTGGATACGGCGGACCCCGCCGACATCAGGCAGAAGTCGGCCTTCTTGAAGTCGAATTGCTCGATGTCGAAGCATTTGAGCGTTTTGTCGCCGTAGCTGACCTCCGTGCCAATGGAGCGACGCGACGCGATCGGGAAGACCTCGTCCGCAGGAAAGCGACGCTCCGCCAGGACATTCAGCATCTCACGGCCTACGTTGCCCGTAGCGCCAACAACAGCGACCTTGTAGCCCATGACTGATCTTTCTCTCGTAAAATCGGGCCGACGACTGTGCCGACCCCGCGCACGGATTAGACGATCCTAGCGAGGAATCAATAGATGCAACCCAAAAAGACGCGCGCCGTGCGTGCGCAGACGCGGACTCACGATGTCATGTGACCGTAAAAATTAGCTTTGTTGGCCACCAGCTGGAGGCCAGGATCAGTTGTGGTCCTCCGGAAGTCTCGGCAAAGGATAGAACTCGATCCCTTCCTCGTGCAGTTCCCGAGCCTCTTCCAGGGTCGCCTCTCCGTAGATCCCCCGCTTCTCGACTTCATCGTAGTGCATCTTGCGAGCTTCCTCCGCGAACCTTGGTCCGACGTACTCCGCGTTCTTCTCGACCTCGGCGCGAAGCCTCCGAAGCAAGGCCATGAGCTCACGACGCTTTTGTGCCTCAGCGGTGGCCTCAGGACTGGCGACGGCCATCTCCTTCGATTTGGACCGGCTCGGCGCGATGTTCGGCGCCATCAAGGCCTTGGCGATCCGCGTAGAGTTGCATTGCGGGCAGGAAACGAGATTGCGCTTCACCTGCTTGTCGAAGTCGCCACTGTTGCTGAACCAAGCTTCGAACGTATGGTTGTTATGGCATTGTAAGCTGTAGCGTATCATAGCCTTCAACTCGCATGTGCATCAGACGAGCTGTGGACCACCTCGAACGCCCGATCATGTTGAAGCGACGGCACGCGCCGGCGCGCTTCCTCGACTGCCTTCAGATCGATGTCCGCGACTATGACGGACGGCCCCTCGCCATCGGCTTCTGCAAGGATTTCCCCCCACGGCGATAGAATGAGACTGTGCCCATACGTGGTCCGGCCGCTTTCATGTTCGCCGACCTGGGCCGCAGCGAGAATGAAGCATTGAGACTCGATCGCGCGGGCTCTGAGCAAGACATGCCAGTGCGCCTGCCCAGTCGGAACCGTGAATGCGGACGGCACTGCTATGAGCTGAGCACCTGCTTTGGCGAGCGCTCGATACAAAGCGGGAAATCGCAAGTCGTAGCAGATCGTCAGCCCCAATGTTCCCCATGGCAGATCTACCAGAACAGCCTTGCTGCCGGGCTCGAAATTGCGGCTTTCGCGGTAGCTTTCGCCACCCGGCAACTCGACATCAAACATATGGATCTTATCGTAGCGCGCCGCAATTCGGCCCTCGGGGGTGAAGAGATAGGATCGATTTGCGATTTTGTCAGGCTTAACCAGGACGCCCATCGAGCCCAGGTGCAGCCAGATACCCAGTTCGCGGGCCAGCGCCTGGCAGTGGGCTATCGCGGGGTTGCCTTCCTCAGGCCGCGTCTCGACGAACAGCCGCGCCCGGTCCCGCTCCATGAGCACGGAGACTTCCGGGGTCTGAACGTAGCTGGCTCCCGCAGCCGCGGCTTCGCGCACCAGCCAACTCAGCTCATCGAGATTGCGAGCCACATCGCGGCCAGTGCACATCTGCACCAGACCGGCCCTGAATGTGCTGCTGGCTCCCGCAGCGGGCATTCTCATCCCCCCGCGTCGTGTACGCTCGACAGCAACTTATCGAGCTCGCCCTTCCGGTCGAGCTCATAGAGATCGTCGCATCCACCGACATGATGCTCCCCGATCCAGATCTGAGGAACGGTGCTGCGACCGCCGGCCTTTTCTGCCATTTCAGCCCTCATATCCGGCCTGCCGGTGACGTCGATTTCCTCGAAAGCGACCCCCTTTCGCTTCAGGAGTTGCTTCGCCATGAGGCAATAAGGGCAGAAGATCGTTGTGTAAATCGTAATTTTTGACATTCTTGCAAACTCGGTTCGCCCACGAGGACGGTAATGATGAGCCGCCCCCGGCGAAAGGCACTCCAAGGAGGAACGATTGCCGCAGGGTGCCCGCATCATGGATTGATCAAGCTGTCCGAAGTCACGAGGGCAAGGGCAAGGACATCCACTCGGGCCGCCCCGGCTCGCTTGAGGGCGCGGGCACAGGCCTCGGCAGTGGCCCCGGTAGTGATGACATCGTCCACCAGCACAATCGCCCGATTCTGGATGGCAGCCGCTTGCTCGGGATCCACAGCAAACGCCCCTTGAACGTTGCGTTTCCGCTGGTCGTGCGTCAGCCCCACTTGGCTTGCGGTCCTCCGAATACGCTTCAGGATGAGCGGATCCCAAGCAACGCCCGTCAGCCGATGCAGCTCGCGCGACAGGATCGCCGCCTGGTTGAATCGCCGCTTGAGCAGCCGCCAGCGGTCAAGCGGCACGGGAATGATGAGGTCCGCGTCACGCAATAGCTCGGCGCCGGCTTGGGCGAGCCATCGGCCGAGGAGTCGCCGGGCGATATGGCTATCGCCATACTTGAGCCTATGGATAAGATCCCGCAGCACACCATCGTAATGGGCAGCGGCTCTGGCCCGATCGTAGTCCGGCGGGTTTGCCTCCGCCTGCGCGGAAATGGCCGGCCCACCAACATCGAACGGCAGCGGAATGCCCAGCCTGTCACACACGGGCGGACGGATGAACTTGACGCTCCGCCAGCAAGGGCCGCAAAGGGCATCGTGCACCGCCAGCATCTTGCGACAGTAGAGGCAGGTCGGCGGCATGATGACATCAGCGATGCCCTGTGCTGCTTGCACGAGGTGCTGACGAGCGCGTAGCAAGACACTCATGAAGTCCCCCGGGTGAGTAGCCACATTCTAGTCTGGCCCGGGGCGTTAGGGAGAGTTTGTCGCAATGGCCGGTGCTCAAACCGGCCACGCGTTGATCAGCATGACCAGCGATACCCACCTCTTCGACCTGCGTGCGCTGACACAGCGCCGCGACCGCGCCGCCGCTAGAGTTGAGGCACACGACTTTCTCCTGCAGCGAGTGGCTGAAGACTTACTGGTCCGGCTCGGTGCCGTGAAGCGGCAGTTTCCGACGGTCGTCGATCTCGGCGCCCATCATGGCGTCCTCGCGCGGAGTGTCCGTCAGCTCCCAGGGGTGTCCCTGGTTATCAGCGCGGACTCCTCGTGGCGAATGCTCAGCCTCTGTCCGCCGCCTCGCTTGCTGGTCGACCTGGAGGCCTTGCCGTTCGCAGATGCGTCCCTCGATCTCGTGGTGTCGGGGCTGACCCTGCACCTAGTGAATGATTTACCTGGCACACTTGTCCAAATTCGCCGTGCGCTAAAGCCCGATGGTCTCCTGCTGGCGGCGGTATTGGGCGGCCAGACGCTCTCGGAGCTCCGCGAAGCGTTCCTGTTGGCCGAGTCGGAGCTGGAAGGTGGGGCAAGTCCTCGTATCGCGCCGTTTGCCGACGTGCGCGACTATGGCGGACTACTTCAGCGAGCCGGATTTGCCCTTCCCGTGACCGATACGGATGTCGTGACAGTGACCTATCCTTCGCCACTGGCACTGATGCAGGATCTCCGCGGCATGGGCGCGACGAACATCTTGGCTGCCCGCCGTCGAGTGCCCCTGCGCCGAAGCACGCTAATGAGGGCTTGCGAAATCTACGTGGAGCGGCACGCCCGTCCTGACGGACGGATTCCTGCGACATTCGAGATTATTACGCTGACCGGCTGGGCGCCGCACGAGAGCCAACAGAAGCCACTGCGCCCCGGCTCCGCTCAAGCTCGCCTCGCCGATGCCCTGGGCGCGCGGGAGTTCTCCGCTGGCGAGAAGGCACCGGGGCTCTCGAAAAACGAACCAGAAGGCCGATAAAATGAAAAGCGCCCAACTCCGGGGGGAGGAGTTGGGCGCGAGGAGCGCTATCAGCGCCTGGCGTCGGGAGGGACTCCGACGCCGCAGGCAGCGTCTTCGGCTAGACGGGGGGCACTACCGATACAGGGTGACGCCGCCTGTCAAGTGTTAGTTAAGCTTACTGCGCACGATTTCAATAGAGGGAGTCTGCCCATTCACGAAAACGTGATCGGACCACATCCCTTTTCGAACAACTTTCGTTTGCCCGCGGCGAACAATCCACAGGCTGTCGGGGTCACCGCTGAAACTTCTTCAGAGTGAGATTCTCCCGTTTGAACAAGTTGGGGTCGATGTCTTCGGTCGTGTCCACTTGCGAGAGCTGAACACGTGTTTCCAGCCCTTGCGCATCGATCGTCACCCACTCCTTGAGCATCAGCTCTGGGTCCTTGGTCAGGAACAGTGTGATCCGGCCGGACACATCCGGGTCCTTGTCCTGAAGGGTGATGATGATCAGGTCCTCGACTTCTTGCACATCGAAAATGCGCGCATCGCGCAGCAGATCGACGTCCTTGCGCAGTAGTAGTCGGAACGGCGTGTTGTCGAGCTCGTAAACGTCCTCGGTATTCAGGTCGTGGTCCTGAATGGCGAGCCACCGCCCATCAGAAATGATGACCTTCAGGCTGGGGGAGCCATAATCAAATCGAAACCGGCCCGGCTTCTTTACATAGAACCTACCCCGCATCTGCTTCTTGTCGGGGTCAGTCTGCAGGAAGCGGCCTTTCAGGTTCTCCAATTCGTTAAAGTACGCGTTGACCTTCCCAATTGCAGCGAGTTGCTCCTCCGTGAACTCCGATTCAGTGGGATCCATCGGAGTTACAGTTCCGGTCCAGCTCGGGCTGACAGTCTCATCCTCCTCAGCCGAGACGGCTGGAGCCTCTTGTTGCGCAAGAGCCAGGCTACCCATTCCGAATAGTGCGAGCAGGCAAGCGGCACCTGCCGCCGCTACCGCCACAATCGCGCGCATTCCGCCCCCTTTTCTGGTCAAGGCTCGTGGAGATCGTTGTCGCAACAATGAGACCAGATGTGGGCAATCTACCTGCCCGGCCCAGTTGCACAAGCGCCTTGCCGTTGCTGGGTTGTGGACGGAGCAACAATTGCCCGGTTCAAGCCGTCGTCGAAGTTGCGGAAAGGCCACTCAGCAGGATCTCGCGCTTGCCAACGGCATTCGCTGGACTGACGATGCCTTCCCGTTCCATACGTTCCATGAGATCGGCGGCGCGGTTGTAGCCGATCGAAAGCCGGCGCTGCAGGTAGCTCGTCGATGCCTTGCGATCGCGCAGAACGATCGCAACCGCCTTGTCGTAGAGATCCCCCTCGCTGCTCTTGCCGCCACCTGGTGCGCCCAAGCCCTCCGCTTCCTGAGGACCATCGGTGACGCCCTCGACGTATTCCGGCTCGCCCTGCTCTCTCAAGAATTGTGCAATGCTCTCGACTTCCTCGTCGGAAACGAAGGGGCCGTGAACACGGATGATCTGGCCTGAACCCGGCGAGAACAGCATGTCGCCCTGCCCGAGAAGCTGCTCCGCCCCCTGCTCGTTCAGGATGGTGCGGCTATCGACCTTCGATGCCACTTTGAAGCTGATGCGCGTCGGGAAATTGGCTTTGATGGTGCCGGTAATGATGTCAACCGATGGCCGCTGCGTAGCCATGATGAGGTGAATCCCTGCCGCGCGCGCCATCTGCGCCAGTCGCTGTACGGCAGCCTCGATCTCCTTGCCGGCGACGATCATCAGGTCGGCGAACTCGTCGACAACGACGACGATATAGGGCATCGGCTCGAGATCGAGTTCCTCGGTCTCGAACACCGCCTCGCCGGTACGACGGTCAAATCCTGTCTGCACGGTGCGCCGCATCCGATCGCCGCGGGTCTTGGCGTGCCGCACTCGATTGTTGAACACGTCGATGTTGCGCACGCCGAGCGCCGCCATGCGCTTGTAGCGCTCCTCCATCTCGCGCACGACCCAGTTGAGCGCCGCGACGGCCTTGTGCGGATCGGTGACGACCGGCGTCAGCAGATGCGGAATGCCGTTGTAGACCGACAGCTCCAGCATCTTCGGGTCGATCATGATCAGCCGGCAATCCTCAGGCGATAGTTTGTAGAGGAGCGACAGCACCATCGAGTTGATGCCGACGGATTTCCCGGAGCCCGTCGTGCCGGCGACGAGGAGGTGAGGCATACGAGCCAGATCAACGACGATCGGGTCACCGTTGATGGCCTTGCCGAGAGCCAGCGGCAGCCGCGCGTCGGTGGTGCGGAAGGCTTCCGTCTCGAACAATTCACGCAGCAGCACCATCTCGCGCCGGGTGTTGGGAAGCTCTATTCCGATCACGTTGCGGCCCGGAACCACGGCGACCCGCACGGCCGTGGCACTCATGGAGCGGGCAATGTCCTCGGCCAACCCGATGACACGCGACGACTTGATGCCACGCGCCGGTTCGAGCTCGAACAGCGTGACCACAGGGCCAGGCTTGATGTCCTTGATTTCGCCCTTGATGCCGAAGTCCGCCAGGACATCCTCGAGCAGCCTCGCCGTACCCCGCAGAACGGTCTGGGTGAATTCAGGGCCCGGTTTCCCTCCCGCAGGGCGCTTCAACAGATTGACGCCCGGCTTGCGGAAGGCAGAAGACTTGCCCCGGCGAAGCGGAAACGAAGCAGACCGGAACTTGCGGAGCGCGCCGCACGCGGAGCAACTTGCGCATTAGCCGGCGCGAAGCGCTCTGCAATGCGGCGGCTTTCATCATCTTCGAGCTCCGAGTCGGCCGCCGGCCCGTCGCTGATCGCGTTAGCCCCCTGTCCGAGAGCGTCCCGCGCCATACCGGCTTGCCTCGCGGGACGGCTTGGCACCGGGTCCGGGTCTGGTGCCCAGTCATGCGGGCCAGGCGGCAGGACCGGCTCGATGGGCGCTCGCTCCCTCACAACGTTTTGCCGACGCCTGCGAAACAGGGTTGGCAGCTGGAAGCTCGTATGGAAGCCACTGGCAGGGGCCGCCGGCCGCCGCGCCGCAGCTTCCGGTTGCCAAAACTCAGACGCCCACCGTCCGCTCAGCCCCAGAGAACAGGTGAACGCCGCCAGCCCGCCGGAAAACAGCAGGAGCCCCGCCACCGCTCCCGAGCGCACGGGAACCACCGTCGCGACCAGACCAGCCGACAGGTTGTAGAGCAAATCGCCGATGATGCCGCCAAACCCGTTGTGCAGGGGCCAGTTTGCTGCTGTGGGAAGCGCGGAGCATCCGGCGGCCAGCCCGAGCACCGCGATGGCGAGTAAGACGATACGTGACCGGAGAAATGAGAGACGGCCGCCTGAAAACAGCTCGAAGCCCCACACCGCCGGCGCCAGAACCAGGAACGCCGATGCAAGGCCCAACAGTTGCAGCATCAGGTCGGAAATGATGGCCCCACCTGGACCGAGCAGATTACGCGTGGGGCCGATGGCAACGGTATGTGTCAGGCTCGGGTCGCTGACCGACCAGGAGACCAGGCTCAGCCAACCTGCGACTCCAAATAGGAAGAGCGCGGCACCTACGCAGCGGGAAATCCAGCTCGAAAGTCTGTCCTCCACCGAAGTGGGGAGCAGCCGCTGCTGGTCGATTCCATAACCCCGCTGCAACATCACGCCACTTGGACCTACGACAGAACCAACCCGGAAACTAGGACAGCACCGATACGATGCGTTCGAGCGCTTCCCTGATCGTGGCCGGGTCGTTCACCAACGCGACACGGATGCGGTCGTCTCCAGGATTTACTCCATCGGGACCCGGTTGTGCGAGGAAAGCACCAGGCACAACTTTGACACCCGCGCGTTGCCAAAGAGTTACCGTAGTTTCAACGCCTCCTCCGAATTGGCTCACATCGAGCCATAGGAAGAAGCCACCTTCCGGCCTGCGGTAACCAAAGCGACCTGCCAGGATCTCGTCGCAAACGTCGAACTTGCTCCGATAGGACTGGCGGATTGTGGCAACATGCTGCTCCTCGGACCAAACGGCCGCCGAGGCATGCTGCACGACACCCGGCATTTGCGGCGCGATAAGGTTTCGGACCTCGGCAAAGCTTTCGAGAAATTCGCCGTCACCAGCAGCGAAGCCAGAGCGCAATCCGGGCAGATTGGACCGCTTTGATAAAGAATTGAATACGACGAGATTGCGGAAGCCCTCCGGGGTCTTGGCCGCGACTTCGAGTCCGCCGGTCGGTGGCTCACCCGTGTAGATCTCCGAGTAGCACTCGTCGAAGAACAGCATGAAATCGTAGCGGCGAGCCAACTCCAGCGCCCTCATCGTGTATGAGGTATTCGCTACTGCACCTTGCGGATTGGCAGGGGAGCAGAGATAGAAGGCTACCGTCCGTTCAAGGATGTCCGTTTCGCGTTCCAACGCGTCGAGGTCTGGCAAATGCCCAGTGGCCTCGGTCGCGTTGAGGAAATACGGCTCGCAGTTGGTTGCATACGCCGCGCCGAGATAAGTGTGATAGAAGGGATTGGGCAACAGGACGACAGGCCGGCCCTGGACCCGTTTACGACCGACGGCCGGCAACATCGCGTAGAACAGGCCTTCGCGTGAGCCGTTGATCGGGAGAACTTCGCGAGCCGCATCGATCCGGCCAGCCAGCCCGTATCGGCGTTCGATCCAGCTGGCAATCGCTTGGCGCAGCTCATCCGAGCCCCGGATTTTCGGATATGTGCCCAAGAGCTGCTTGGCCTCGGCCATCCGGTCGATGACAAAATCGGGCATCCTTTCCTTAGGATCGCCGATGGTCAGCTCGATCACCTTCTCGTGACCGGGGGCAATGCCCTCGAGCAGTCGAGCAATCCGCGTGAACGGGGAAAGAATTGCGCCCTGCGCCAAGGCCTCGAGGCCACCGTGTGTACTCATAAGAAACTTTCCTCGCTGGAGTTTGCGGGAGCGAGGTCTAGCTGACGTTCGCGGCTGGTGCCAGTGCCAGCCGGTTCATCTGACCCGCCGCGGGTTAAGGTAATATTCCGCCTCGTAGCGCTCGATCTTCGGCTCTACCTTGCCGGCGCGCACGTCAGCCGCCAGCCGTCCAATATGGCGGCGGCAAGCTTTGTTGAAACCGATTGTCGCGGCGAAAAGCTTCATCACGGTCATCAACTTGTTATCGGCATGCTCGGCACGCACCTTGCCCGTCCAGTAGCCGAACGAGAACAATCGGCCGTCGATATGCCCAACCTTGCGGTCACGCTCGTCGAAAAGCGTGTAGTCGCCACCGACACTGATCAAGTCATGGCGTAATCGATAGAATGTCGGCCTGCCGTCCCTGAATATGAAAAACGAGAAATTTTCCGGCAGGATTGGCCACTTGTTGGCCGAGCGCTCGACGTAGACGATGGATTTGTCCTCGTGCGTATTGACGGCATAGGCGAGTCACCGGAATGCCGCGCGCGCCAAGCGTAAGCTGCAGGCTTCGGCCGATCATTAGGTCCATGGTCGCCCGCCAGTTGAGGGTATCTGAGAACAATCTGATGATTAGCCGCTTGTCCATGCCGGACCGCTGCTTCCAAAGATCTTCGCGATAGCCAATGAGTTCGGTGCGCCGGCCGTCCTCCTTAACCTCGGCGAAGATGTCCATGTCGGTCGAGAACTGGCGGGATTTGGCGCGGTTACGCGAATGACGATAGATGCCGAATTCGACCGAATTGAAATCGGTGATCCAAACATCGACCGTGAAGCGTTTCCACGGGTCAGAACCTGAGGCGGCTGCCGTTCGACCCGATTTGGTTTCTGCCGGAGCGTCCGCTCCCGCTGCATCCACCCGTTCGAAGACCTCAGCCGCTGAGCTCTGTGCCATGCCTCTTTTTCCCCGCCTCGCAGTAGATGCGAATCACAGTTGTGACCTTAGCATCGCAAGGCGGAACGATCGGGATGATCACAGAATTTGGTCTGGAAAACTTCAAATCTGGAGGCGTTGAACCGCCATCCAAGACCTCAGACTTTACCGCTCGCCAAAGATGGCGCTCCCAACCCGCACGTAGTCGGCCCCGAAGGCGATGGCAGTTTCGAAATCGGCGCTCATGCCCATGCTGAGCTCCTTGAGGCCAAGCTCCTCGGCTCGTTTCGCCAGAAAAGCGAAATGCACAGCGGGCTCTTCATCTACGGGTGGGATGCACATCAAACCGGCGAGGTCGATCCGCAGCTCTTCCCGGCAATACCGGACGAGGTCTTCCAGCTCGCCGGGCATCACGCCCGCCTTCTGGGGCTCTTCACCCGTATTCACCTGCACGAAAAGCTTGAGCGTACGGCCCTGCTTGGCCATTTCCTCAGCCACGACCCGTGCGATCTTCGGGCGATCGATCGAATGGATGGCATCGAAGAGCTGCACCGCCTCTTTGGCTTTATTCGACTGCAGCGCACCGACGAGGTGCAGCTCGAGATCGGGGAATTGCGCCTTGAGGGCCGGCCACTTGGCCTTGGCTTCCTGCACCCTGTTTTCGCCGAACAGCCGTTGCCCTGCCTCGATCACGGGCACGATGTGCGGTACATCGAACGTCTTGGAGACGGCGATCAGGCGAACGGATTGAGGATCACGCCCTGCCTCACGTGCAGCCTCTGTGATGCGCCTTCGAATGTCTGAAAGTCGTTCGACAGCCGCAGTCATTGAGTTCACCCCGTCCAATCCTCGAGATCGCCACCGCAGAACGGCCGGTATGCAACGGATTTCGCGACACGTCGATAGATAGGGACGATCTGTCGATTGCATCGGGGCAGGCGAGATCCTATTCCCTCGGCAGGTAAAGTCGCGCGCACCGGCGGTTCAGCTCCGGCTTGACCGTCCCTTGCCTTTCAGGCTGTATCGCCCGCGATCGACACTCGAAAGCATAGTAGCCCCATGGCCACCGAACGCTACAACGCGCCTGCCCGAGAGAAGCACTGGCAGCAGATCTGGGAAAGCCGCAATGTCTTCATGTGTTCGAACGAAGACAAGCGGCCGAAGTGCTATGTGCTTGAGATGTTCCCCTATCCTTCTGGCCGCATCCACATGGGCCATGTGCGCAACTACACGATGGGGGATGTCTTCGCCCGCTACAAGCGCGCCAAAGGCTTCAACGTCCTGCATCCGATGGGCTGGGACGCTTTCGGCATGCCGGCCGAGAACGCAGCGATGGAGCGCAAGGTCCACCCCGCCAAGTGGACCTACGACAACATCGCCACCATGCGCTCGCAGCTCAAGTCGATGGGCCTGTCGCTCGACTGGTCGCGCGAGTTCGCCACCTGCGATGTCGAGTATTACCACCAGCAGCAGAAGCTGTTTCTCGACTTCTACAAGAAGGGGCTCGCGTACCGCGGCGTTGGCAAGGTCAACTGGGACCCAGTCGATCAGACGGTACTCGCGAACGAGCAGGTGATCGACGGCCGTGGCTGGCGCTCCGGTGCGTTGGTCGAGACCCGCGAGATGCCGGTCTGGTATCTCAAGATCACTGCCTATGCGGACGAGCTGCTGGAGGGCCTTGAACGAACTGACGCGCTGGCCCGAGAAAGTGCGCGTCATGCAGGCCAACTGGATCGGCCGCTCCGAAGGCTTGCTGATGAAGTATGCCTGGGCGGGGAGAAGCTGCCGGCCGACTGGCAGGAGCTCGAGGTCTTCACCACGCGAGCCGACACGATCTTCGGCGGCAGCTTCTGCGCCTTGTCACCGGATCACCCACTGACGAAAGAGGCTTGCCAAGTCGAACCCTGACCTGGCGGCCTTCGTGGAGGAATGCCACCACATCGGGACGTCCGAGGAGGACATCAATCGCGTCGAGAAGAAGGGCTTCGACACGGGGCTCACCGCGACGCACCCGTTGATCCGGACCGCCGCTTGCCGGTGTACGTCGCCAACTTTGTCCTCATGGGCTACGGAACGGGGGCCATCTTCGGCTGTCCCTGCTCCATGATCAAGCGCGACTTCGAGTTCGCGACGAAGTACAAGTTGCCGATCGTCCCTGTGGTGATCTCCAGAGGGGCAGGATCCTGCCACCTTCGACCTCGGGAGGCGAGGGCCTACGACGGCCCGGTCGCCTCGCCAATTCCGAGTTTCTGAACGGGCTTACGATAGACGAGGCCAAGGCCGAGGTTGCCAGCCGGATGAGAAGGGCCATCGGCAAAAGGCACGCGCCGATCATGTACCGGTTGCGTGATTGGGGTATCTCGCGCCAGCGCTACTGGGGTTGCCCGATCCCGATTGTACACTGTGACTCCTGTGGGATCGTGCCGGTGCCGGAGGATCAGCTTCCGGTGCGCCTGCCGGAAGACGTCACCTTCCGACGTTCCCGGCAATCCACTGGAGCGCCACCCGACGTGGAAACATGTCGACTGCCCATCGTGCGGCAAGCCGGCCAGGCGCGAGACGGACACGATGGATACGTTCGTCGACAGCTCCTGGTATTCGCGCGGTTCTGCTCACCCCGTGCCAACATTCCCGTGGATCTAGAAGCAGCCAAGTATTGGCTGCCTGTCGACCAGTACATCGGCGGCATCGAGCACGCGATTCTGCACCTGTTGTATTCGCGCTTCTTCGCCCGCGCGATGGTGGCCACCGGCCATCTCAACGTGAAAGAACCGTTCGCCGGTTTGTTTACGCAGGGGATGGTCACTCACGAAACCTACTCGAAGAACGGCAAATGGTTGCTGCCGACCGAGGTGCGGATCGAGGGTGAAGGCGATCAGCGGCGCGCCTACGAGATCGCCACCGGTGAACCGGTCGAGATCGGCTCGATCGAGAAGATGTCGAAGTCGAAGAAGAACCTGGTCGACCCAGACGACATCATCTCGACCTATGGCGCAGACTGTGCCCGTTGGTTCATGCTTTCGGACAGTCCGCCCGAGCGGGATGTCATCTGGACCGAAGCTGGTATTGCAGGTGCAAGCCGATTTATGCAGCGCGTGTGGCGGCTGGTCAACGATGCGCTGGCTGTGGCTGCACCGATCGGCACGCCCAAGCCCGCCGAATTCGGCCCGGACGCGGATGCCCTTCGCCGGGCGACACACAAGGCCCTCTCCCGTGTGGGCCAGAACATCGAGAACCTGCGGTTCAATCTTGCTGTCGCCCAAATCTACGAGCTTGCCAGCACTCTCCAGTCGACCCTCGGAAAGCGGGCCCCTGGCCTAGACTGGGCCATTCGCGAAAGCCTCGAGCTGCTCGTTCAGATGCTCGGCCCGATGATGCCGCATTTGGCAGAAGAATGCTGGGAGCGGCTTGGATACAACACCTTGCTTGCAGATCAACCTTGGCCAGCCGTGGAGGAGGCCCTTCTCGTTGACGATACGATCACCATTGCCGTACAGGTGAATGGTAAGCGTAGGGACGAGCTGACGATCGCCAGAAGCGCGAGCAAAGCCGAAATCGAGGCAGCAGCCTTGAAGCTGGAGCCGGTCATCCGTGCTCTGGATGGGCGACCCGTGAAGAAAGTGATCGTCGTGCCGCAGAGGATCGTGAATGTGGTTGCCTAGGGGGCAGGGCTTCTCGGTTTCTGGCTGGTGGACTTGGGGCGGTGCGGCGCGTTCGATCGCGATCGTGATGCTCCTCGCGCCGGCCCTTGCGGCATGCGAGGGTAGCACCGGCTTCCGCCCGATGTACGGCGCCGCCACTCTAGCTGACACGGAGGCGAAGCTTGCCTCGGTCTCGTTCGGGACCATTCCAGGCCGTGTCGGGCAGCGGATCCGCAACGAGCTGATCTTCCAGACTACGGGTGGTGGCTCTGGCCTGCCGCCGAAGTACCACGTCGACATCGCTATCCGCCAGCAGATCGTTTCCACGCTGGTGCGCAAAGATGGCGAGTCGCAGAGTCAAGTTTATAGTCTCGAGGCCAAGTTCCAGCTGATCCGCGTTGCCGACAACGCGGTGCTGTTGGAAGGCACGAGCTATGGCCGCGCCAGCTTCGAGCGTTTCGAACTCCATCTATTCGAACGTGAAAGCTCGTGAGGACGCGGAGAATCGCGCGGCACGCGCGGTTGCACAGGACATCAAGACACGGCTCGCCGCCTTCCTCTCCGGGACAGCTTAAGCGGGCTGAATTACCCTGGCGGCCATAGCCGCCATGGACGAAACCGATGACGGCCATCAAGGCTCAGCAGGCCGAGCAGTTTCTAAAGACACTTGACCTACGCTACCGGGCCATCTTGCTGTACGGCACCGATGCCGGCGTTATTGCCGAGCGGGCGCGGACTGCTGCCAGGAAACTGGCAGAATCCAGCGATCCGCCTGGCGACATCCTCCGCATCGAGGATGCAGACCTCGAAGTCGAGCCAGACCGCCTCCTCGTCGAAGCACAGACGATCCCGATGTTCGGCGGTCCGAAGGTCATCCATACCCGCGCTAGCCGCAGGGTGACCGCGCAGGTGCTCCAGCCCCTATTGCAGGAGGGTGCCCTTGCGGGAGCCCTGGTGGTCGAGGCAGGCAATCTCCGCCCGGACGATTTGCTCCGAGTGCTGTTCGAGAAATCCGCCAACGCAGCAGCAATCGCTTGTTTTGCAGACGAGAGCCGCACGCTGGATTCGATCATCAGCGAAACTTTGGAGCAGGCTGGTATCACCATCACACGTGATGCCCGCCAGGCACTTCTTGCACGGCTGGGCGCCGACCGTGCCCTCACCCGTGGCGAGCTCGAGAAGCTCGTGTTGTATACGCGCGGCAAGAGCCAGATCGACATTGATGATGTAGATGCCATCGTCGGTGACGCATCCGAACTGGCAATCGAGACTGTGGTGTTGGCGGCCGCATCCGGGGAAGCGCGCCGCGCCGTTCAGGAGCTGGACCGCGTCATCGCAGCTGGAGAAAGCCCACAAACCGTCATCGCTGCTGTGCAGCGGCATATGCAACGCCTTCATCGGCTACGGGCAAGCCTTGAAAGCGGTCAGTCCATGGATGCTGCCCTCCGGCAGCTCCGACCGCCGGTTCATTTCAAGACCCGCCCCCATCTCGAGGCTCAATGCCGAATGTGGGCTATCGAGAAATTGAACGCCGCACTTTCGCGCATTGCGGATGCTGCCAAGGAGGCGCGACTTAACTCGGCACTGGAAGCCACCATCGCCGAGCGCCTCCTTCTGGACCTGGCCCGCTCTGCGAAGAGCACCGCATCCGCTCGCACTGCATAAGCGTAAGCTTGCAGCACGGCTGCGCCTGCTTATAGTGCGCCGAGCGAGCCGCGGGGGATCTCATGAGCGATAGGCAGTTCGACGTCGTCGGAATCGGTAATGCCATTGTCGACATCATCAGCCAGTGCGATGACGACTTCTTGGCTCGTCATGACGCCCCGAAAGGGCATATGCGGCTCATTGACTTCGATACCGCGACGCGCCTCTACGCCGAAATGGGTCCAGCCGTAGAGATCTCCGGCGGCTCAGTGGCCAATACGATGGTCGGCATCGCGTCTCTGGGTGGCCGCGCCGCATTCATTGGCAAAGTCGCCGAAGACGATTTCGGTCACATCTTCGCGCATGACATCCAGTCAGCGGGCGTCCATTTCGGAACAACCCCCTCCTCGTCCTCCGACCTTCCCACAGCTCGATCTCTCATCCTCGTCACTCCCGACGGGGAGCGGACGATGAACACCTATCTCGGCGTCAGCCCTCATCTTAATCGGGGAGAGGTTGACCCAGAGGTGATCCGCGCGGCCGGCATCGTATTCCTCGAGGGCTATCTTTTCGACCGCACCGAAGCGAAGGACGCGTTCCGCCAAGCGGCAGAGATCGCGGCAGCTGCCGGACGAAGGGTAGCGCTCAGCCTCTCGGACAAGTTCTGCGTGGATCGTCACCGTGAGGAGTTTCTCGCTCTCGTCCGAAATAGCATCGACATTCTGATCGCCAACGAAAACGAGATCACAGCACTCTATCAGGTCGAGACGTTCGATGAGGCGGTCCGGCTTGCCCAAGCCGATACGCAACTGGCGGTGCTTACGCGCAGCGCCAAGGGATCCGTGATCTGCGCTCGCGGTCAGGAGCCGATCCAAGTCGAAGCACAACGGGTCGATAACGTTGTCGACGTCACGGGCGCAGGCGATCTCTACGCCGCGGGCTTTCTCCACGGCCTCGCAGCTGGCCTCAGTCTTGAAGTGGCGGGACGGCTAGGGAGCTTGGCAGCCGCGGAGGTTATCAGCCATTTCGGTGCGCGACCCCAGCAAAGCCTAGCGGCCTTGGCCAAGGCGAATAATCTCATCTGATTTTCGCCAAGACCGTCCGTTCTCAACTTCCGGTGCCGTCGTCAGTCGGCACCAGAATTCGCGCGCACGTTCAAGCCATTATCAACAAATTAACCCAACCGCTTGTGTGGCGCGGCGAAAATCCGACGCGAGAGCTTGCCTGAAAGCGCCACCAATTCAGGAACCCATCCCGATCGGCAACGTTCAGATGCTCAGCAAACCGACCCGTTCGGTCGCAGGAGAGGAGTATCGCGATGACAAGTCGCCGATTGTTGCTGCTCGCCGGATGCTCGCTGGCATTGGGCACCTGGATAGGAGCAGCTCAGGCCAAGCCGGCAGCGCTTGCCGCTGCTGCATTCACTCCGGAGGCAAAGTCACCCGTCGAAGCAGTTCATTATCGCCGTGGCTTCCGTGGTTACAGGGCGACGGGCTTCCGCTTCTATGGTCCGCGCAGGTTCTATAGGGGTGCCGCATTCTACGGACCGCGCTTCTACAGGCGGGCCTATTGGGCGCCGCGGCGATACTATCGCGCGGCATACTGGGCGCCGCGACGCTATTACAGGGCTCGTTATTGGCGGCCTCGGGCGGCCTATTGGGGTCCGTCCTACTACTGGCGTCCCCGTGCCTACTACTGGCGGCCGCGATATTACCGTCCGGTCAGATACTATCGTCCATGGTTCTATCGGCCCGCATACAGCTACTATAGACCGGCTTACACTCCCTGGATGGCCTATTGGGGCCCGCGGTATTACCGCACCTACGGGTACTACGCTCCGCGGCGCTACTACGCTCCGCGCAGGTTCTATCGGAGGTATTACGCACCTCGACGTTACTACGCCCCTCGGCGCTTCTATCGCCGGTACTATGCACCGCGGCGCTATTATGCTCCGCGCAGGCTCTATCGGAGGTATTACGCCCCTCGGCGTTACTATGCTCCACGGCGTATCTACCGCCGGGACTACGCTCCCCGGCGTTACTACGCCCCGCGCAGGTTTGATCGGCGTGCCTTCAGAGCTCCACGCAGGTTCTATCAGCCGCGCCAAGTCCGCCGCTTCTACCAAGCCCCGCGCCGAGATTTCAGGATGAGAGCAGCTCCTCGCCGCATTCGCCGTTAGCTCGGTGAACAAGACGAGTTGTATGTATGTCGCCGCCCCTAATCCCAGGGGCGGCGCTTCTTTTCGGGTGAGTGCCCTAGATTTTCCTCAGTGCCACACTCTCGACCCTATGATCCGGGCCTTTCTGGAGAATGAGACTTGCACGCTGGCGCGTTGGCAGGATGTTCTCTTCGAGGTTCTTGAGGTTAATTGTCCGCCAGATCTCGATAGCTCGCGCCTGGGCCGCCTCTGGAGTGAGGTGGGCATACCTGTGAAAATACGCTGCCGGGTCCCGGAATGCGGTCGTCCGTAGCTTCATGAACCTGGCCACGTACCATTCCTCGATCACTCGCGCATCGGCGTCGATGTAGATCGAGAAATCGAAGAAGTCAGACACGAACGGGATCGCCTTGCCGTCCCGCGGCAGTCGTGCCGGCTGCAGAACGTTAAGACCCTCCACAATCAGGATATCGGGACGCTCCACCACGATCTTCTGCCCAGGAAGGATGTCGTAGTGGAAGTGGGAGTACACCGGCGCCTCGACCCGTTCGCGCCCTGACTTCACGTCTGCCAGAAAGTTGAGCAACCGGGCCGTATCGAAGCTTTCGGGAAAGCCCTTCCGGTTCATGATGCCCCGGGCCTCGAGCTCCTTGTTCGGCAGCAGAAAACCGTCCGTGGTGATGAGATCAACGCGCGGGTGATCCGGCCACCGCGCGAGCAAAGCCTGCAGCACACGGGACGTCGTGCTCTTGCCGACCGCTACCGACCCGGCAACCCCGAGAATGAAGGGCACCTTGACATCGTGGTGACCAAGGAATCGCGCCGTCACAGCGTGCAATTCTTGCGCAGCGGCAACATACAGGTTGAGCAACCGGGACATGGGCAGATAAATCTGCTCCACCTCCTCCATCGACAGCTCCTGCATGAGGCCGGAAAGCTGCTCCAGGTCGCGCTCTACCAGCGTCATAGGAGTATCGGCCCGCAGCCGCGCCCATTCCTCGCGACTGAAGACACGGTAGGGGGAAAATTGGATGGTGGACTTAGCTGCCATGTCCAATTGGGGAGCCGCCAACGTCATGATGCGGTTACCGGCGCTGGCACGAGCCGCTTTCTCGGCGAGCCCCGAAGTTCCCATCCGCCGTTCCAGCTCGGAAAGGACGCTCTCCCAACCTACGCCCCGGACTTCGAGCAGAACAAGCAGATGATAGAGAAGGTCGGCTGCCTCACTGACCAGCGCACTCTCGTCTTGACTGATACCCGCAATGACCGTCTCCAGCGCCTCTTCGCCAAGCTTGCGGGCACATCGCTCGGGACCTCCATCGAGCAGCTGACGCGTATAGGAGCGCCCCGCCTCCTCCGTACGCCGCTCCCGAATCGTCGCGGCCAACCGCTCAAGTGTATCCTTGCCCATAATAAAACTCCGCCCGGCTTGCTTTGCCGGGCGGGACAACACCAACTGGATAAAACCACGTCAAGCAGTGAATTGAGGTCAATGTACTAGGAGTGCAGTGTCGCACCCCAAGCTGATCCGATCCGTTGACGATCCGTCGAGCCCGGGTTGCGAGCACCTCGCCTATACGGTGTGCGAGCCAATCAAGCGAAGCCGGATATAGTCCAGTTGATCGTAGTTGCCGTACTTGATCACCAGTGACCCGCTCTCGCCAGAGCCGCGCTTGATCTCGACCTTCAGGCCCAGAACGTCAGACAGCTCCTTCTCGAACGCCAGCGTATCAGCCGTCTTCTCACGCCGCCGGCTCGGTTGCCCGCTCACACCGGACTGCACCAGAGCCTCGACCTCGCGAACGTTCATGTCGCGTTCGATGATCCGCTGCGCCAAGGCCTCTGCATCTTCCCGACCAACGAGTGCTCGCGCGTGGCCGGCTGTCAGTTTGCCTTCTTGAACGAGCGCCTGCACCGACTCCGGCAGTTTCAATAGCCGGAGCGTATTTGCCAGGTGGCTACGGCTCTTCCCAATGACCTCCGCCAGCTGATCCTGCGTATAGCCGAATCGCTCAATGAGCTCGCGATACCCCGCGGCCTCCTCGATAGGGTTGAGATCGGCCCGCTGGACGTTTTCGATGATGCCAAGCTCCAGGACCTCCTGGTCTGTAAGGTCCCGAACGATGCAAGGCACGGAATGCAGCCCGACGCGTTGCGCCGCGCGCCACCGCCTCTCTCCTGCGACGATCTCGTAGCCACCTGCATTGCGATCCGGTCGCACCACGATCGGCTGCACGAGCCCCCGCTGGCGGATCGACTCTGCAAGCTCGGCGAGGTCCTCCTCGTTGAACTCCCGCCGCGGATTGAGCGCGCTGGCCCGGATCTGGTCGATCGGAACCAGCCTCTGTTCACCTTCATTCGGCAGCTTCGGTTCCGCAAGAACCGGATCACCAATGAGAGATGCGAGACCCCTGCCAAGCCGGCTCTTCTGGAGTGGAGCTCCCATGACCCTTCCGTTCTCCTGATCTTATTTGGTGCCGGATGCCTCAGGCTGCTTTGTAGCTGTCGCTCGCGCTCGATGATCTCCGCAGCGAGCCGCATGTATGCCTGACTGCCGGCACTGTTCACGTCGTAAAGCAGGATCGGCTTGCCGTGGGATGGCGCTTCCGCGACTCTCGTGTTGCGGGGAATCACGGTGTCATAGACCTTGGCGCCAAAGAACGCGCGAACGTTCTGCGCGACCTCCCTCGAAAGCGCTGTCCGTTGATCGTGCATGGTCAGCACCACGCCCTGGATCTCCAGGCCAGGATTGAGCGTGGCCTTGATCTGCTCGATGTTCTCTTTCAGCTGCGAGATACCCTCGAGAGCGAAGAACTCGCATTGCACAGGCACCAGCACCGCGTGCGCCGCGACCATCGCGTTGAGCGTCAGCAGATTGAGCGACGGCGGGCAATCGATGAGGACATAGGTGATGGCTTCCTCGGCGGTTCGCCCGCTGCTGACCAATCAGGCCACCAATAGCATCGCGCATCCTGAACGGCCGCGTCGGCTCGTTCATGAGCTCCTTTTCGATCCCTATCAGGTCCGAATTTGCAGAGACGATCGTAAGTCCCGGAACTTGCGTCTTGATGGCCGCATCGAGAAGACTGCGCCGCATCATCATGACGTCGTAGGTCGTGTAGGGTGCGCTCCTCCATGCCAATCCCGAGCCCGGTCGATGCGTTACCCTGAGGATCGAGATCCACGACGAGCACCCGCTCGCCGGCCGCAGCTAGCGCCGTACCCAGATTGATGGCAGTGGTCGTCTTGCCGACGCCGCCCTTCTGGTTGGCGATGGCGATCACCCGCAGTCCCGAGGATCTCATGGTCTTGCCATTCAAGGCTCAACCCTCCGTTTGGCTGTTACATTGCGGACCACGGCAATTTGGCCATGTGCATCGGTCATGCTCGGTATGAGCTCGACGTCGAAACGCCAGCCGACACTTGCCTCGTCGATTTCGCCGTGGACATCGCGCCCCTTCAAAAACACACCGACACCGCAGGGCGATAAGTACGGGGCCGCCAATTCGAGCAGGCGGCTCAACGGGGCAAGAGCACGCGCCGTGACCACATCGACTTGACCCACTTTACGCTGAGTTCCGGGTTTTCGATCCTCGCCGTGAGGATGTCCACAGGCACCCCGGTTCGACGGGCGACCTCGCGCAGAAACGCGGTCTTGCGCGAGTCACTTTCGACGAGCGTGACCCTCGGTCCGTCGCGTTCCGCCAGCATGATCGGCCAGCACTAACCCGGGAAATCCCGCGCCGGAGCCCAGATCGACCAGGGCTCGCGCATCCGCTAGGCACGAGCTGTGCAAGCTGAGCGCTATCGGCAAAATGGCGGTGCCAGATCTGCGAGAGCGTCCCAGGCGCTACGAGATTGATGGCCTTCTGCCACTGCCGAAGCAGAGACTCGTAGGTAGTCAGTCGATCGACGGTTTCACGTGAAACGGCGAAAACGCGCCGAAAGGCTTCGGGGTCATCGATGCGCTCGGCGCCGGCGACGTTAACTCATGCGCTTTCCGGCGCCGCACAGCTGGCCGCTTAAGACGGCTCAACAAAATCAAAGGGCGGCCGGAGTCACGCCGTCGATACGCGCGGCCTGAGCCAGCGTCGCGGGGCGATGAGGCTCGAGCTTCTGCCGCACCTCGTTTGACAAGCCCGGCAGAGTCGAAAAATCGAAGTCTAACGGGATAGCGACAGCTTCATCTCGCCGGAGGGCTTCAACGTCCTCGGCCTGCCGCTTCAGGTAGGATGCATAGCGGGCGTCGACCTCGAGCTGAGCTGCGATCTTAGGCTCCAAGACTTCGCGATCTCTGGCCAGATGGCCGCTAGCCGAGTGAGCGTCACGTCCGGATAGGCCAGCAGCTCGAACGCCGAGCGGCGGCGCCCGTCGCGATTGATTTCAAGGCCATGCCGCGCCGCCTCGTTGGGTGTCAGCGCCGAGGCGCTCCAAGAGCTCTCGGCCTTCCGCCAGTGCCCGCTGCTTCCGCGCAAAAGCCTGTGCCCGTTCACGGCCGATGCATCCAACTTCCTGAGCCCAGCGGCGTCAAACGTTGATCGGCATTGTCTGCCCGGAGCGCGAGGCGGTACTCCGCCCGAGAGGTAAACATCCGATAGGGCTCGGTGACGCCCCGTGTTACCAGGTCGTCGATCATAACACCGGTATAGCCCTCGGTACGCGAGATCACGAAGGTGCGCGACCCGCCGCTGGCCTTCAAAGCGGCGTTGATCCCGGCCACGATCCCTTGCGCGCCTGCCTCCTCGTATCCGGTGGTTCCATTGATCTGGCCGGCTAGAAACAACCTGGGCAGCCGTTTGGTCTCCAGCGTGGCAGCAGCTCGCGCGGATCGACGTAGTCGTACTCGATCGCGTACCCGGGCCGTTTGATGACGACATTCTCCAGTCCGGGGATGGTGCGTAGGAAGGCGACCTGAACCTCCTCGGGTAAGGAAGTCGAGACGCCGTTAGGGTAGATCGTGTCGTCGTCTAGGCCCTCAGGTTCCAAGAAGACGTGGTGTGCACTCCGATCAGCGAACCGCACGACCTTGTCTTCGATCGACGGGCAGTAGCGTGGGCCAATGCTGTTGATCTGACCCGAGTACATCGGCGCGCGATGGAGATTGGCCCGAATAATGGCGTGGGTCTCTTCCGTCGTCGTTGTGATGTGACAAACGACCTGCGGTGTCGTGATCCGCTCCGTGAGGAAGGAGAACGGCACTGGCGGGTCGTCGCCAGGCTGGACTTCCAGGCGCTCCCAGTCGATCGAGGTCCGCAACAGCCGAGCAGGCGTTCCGGTCTTCAAACGCCCGAGTCGGAACTCCAGAGCGGCAAAGCGCTCGGCAAGCCGCACCGCAGGTGCCTCTCCGACGCGGCCAGCCGGGATCTTGACCTCACCGATATGGATCAGGCCACGTAGGAAGGTGCCGGTGGTGACGACAACAGCCCCAGCTCGCAGTGCAGAGCCATCGGCCAGCACCACGCCCTGCACGATCCCTGCCGTCGACAATCAAATCATCTACAGAGCCTTCGATGACTGTGAGGCCCGGAGTTTCCGCTATCGCCCTCTGCATCGCTTTGCGATAGAGGGCCCGATCTGCCTGAGCGCGCGGGCCTTGAACGGCAGGACCTTTCGAGCGGTTGAGCAATCGGAACTAAATCCCAGCCTCATCTGCGACACCGAGCCATCAAACCATCGAGAGCATCGATCTCCCGAACGAGATGACCTTTGCCGAGGCCGCCGATTGCCGGATTGCAAGACATTTCGCCAATGGTGGCGAACTTGTGTGTGACAAGTGCGGTTCGCGCGCCAATGCGGGCGGCTGCAGCGGCAGCCTCGGTGCCCGCGTGCCCGCCTCCTACGACGACGACATCATAGGCCTGTTCAGTCATTGCACCTTCTTCCTATGGGACGCGCCTGATCCGCATTTCGAAGGCCCGGACACTATCCGAGCCGGTAAGTCATCGTAAAGTAGAGACGCGCGCCATTACTCCAAGTAGCCCGGCGAATGCGAACGCTTTCCCGCCTTCACCGGCAAAATCAAGTTTTCGAGCGTCCTGACGAAGTCTTCGGCCAGAACACGTGAAGTTTCACGTGAAACATTCGGATCTGGCTCTCATTTTCCGATACAGAAGCGGCCGAAGATCCCATCCAGAACCTGCTCGGGATCGACGCGTCCCGTGATCCGGCCCAAGGCATTTGCTGCCAGCCTCAGATCCTCGGCTCTTAGCTCCACCTGCGCCGGGGTTTCCCTGGAGAAACGCCGCCAGTGCGTTACAGCACTCCTCCAAATTCCGCCGATGCCGTTCCTGCGTCAATCCAGGATGCTCACCCGGGGCGATACGATCGCGGGCAATGTCTGCCACCCTCCGGGTCAGCTCCTCGATCCCCTGACCAGTAAGCGCCGAAATGGCTATCGCATTGTTGGGCACTGCGGATGGCGCGGCATTAGAGCAGAGGTCGACCTTGTTTAAGACCCACAGCGTTCGGCCTGCCAATTCCGCCAGCTCTGGTGGGAGATTCGGATCGGGTGCACTCGCATCCATGAGCCAGAGCACGAGGTCTGCCTCGCGGGTGCGAGCCAGAGTCCGGCGAATGCCCTCACGCTCGACGGCACCTGATGCTTCTCTGATGCCTGCAGTATCCCCCACGACGATAGGCAGTCCTTCGAGATCGAGGCGGACCTCGATGACGTCGCGTGTCGTGCCCGCCTCATCGGAAACGATCGCAGCTTCCCGACGTGCGAGGGCGTTGAGCAAGCTCGACTTACCAACATTCGGAGGGCCGGCGAGCACCACGTTGAACCCCTCGCGCAGGATTTCGCCGCGCCGGCCGTCAGAAAGATGGCGACGAATGGCAAACTCGAGGTCGCGCACGACCCGAACAGCTTCGGCGAATGTAGCAGTTCCGACGTCACCCTCATCGGAGAAGTCGATCGCCGCCTCCACAAGCGCAAGCGCCTCCACCAACGAGTTTCGCCACCCGTCGTATAGGTTTGCCAACGCACCCCCAGCCTGCCGGAGCGCTTGCTTACGTTGGGCCTCCGTTTCTGCATCGATAAGATCGGCCAACCCCTCGGCCATGGTGAGGTCGAGCTTTCCGTTTTCGAAGGCTCGCCTGGCAAATTCGCCCGGCTCTGCAAGTCGGCAGCCAGGTACGTCGCCAATCGCTCTCAGAACTGCTTGCACGACGGCCCTTCCGCCATGGACGTGCAACTCAGCGACGTCTTCGCCCGTGAAACTCTGTGGGCCGGGGAACCAGAGAACGAGCGCCTGATCGAGAACCTCACCCAAATCTTGGTGGCGCAGATAACGCATCCTGGCAAACCGCGGCTGCGGTCTCGGGGCAGCCAATGTATCGAGCACAGTACCTGCCGCCGGCCCCGAGATGCGGATAACGGCTACACCAGCACGGCCTGGTGCGCTCGAAAGCGCGAAAATCGTTGCAACCTAACTCATTGTGTCGGAGTCACCCCTATGTAACGGGAGACGGAAGTTCGTTTCCATCAAGAGCAGGAGGGAGTGTCATGACCAGAAATCGTTTGGATCGGGAAACCAGCCCCTACCTGCTTCAGCACAAGGACAACCCGGTCCATTGGTGGCCCTGGGGTCCAGAAGCGCTGGCTGAGGCCAAGCGGGCAGACAAGCCGATCCTGCTGTCGATTGGCTATGCCGCTTGCCACTGGTGCCATGTCATGGCGCACGAGAGCTTCGAGGACGAGGCCACCGCAGCCCTCATGAACGACCTGTTCATAAATATCAAAGTGGATCGAGAAGAGCGGCCGGACATCGATGCCATCTACATGAATGCATTGCACAGCCTAGGGGAACAGGGCGGATGGCCGCTGACAATGTTCCTGGACCCCGATGGGCGGCCCTCTTGGGGCGGAACCTATTTTCCCCCGCAGCCTCGGTGGGGCAAGCCGGCATTTCAGCACGTCCTTCGCGAGGTGGCGCGGATCTATCGCGAAGAACCTGAAAAGGTCCATCACAACGCGGAGCTGCTGACGCAGGCCCTACAACGCAACGGTGCCGCCGCAAGCGACGTCCAAATTTCCGACCACCTGCTGCAAGAGCTGACTGGCCGCATGGTCCGTGCGGTTGATCCGATCAACGGCGGGATTCATGGCGCGCCGAAGTTCCCGCAATGGAGCTTCTTCTGGCTCCTATGGCGCGGCGGAATTCGGTACGATATGGATGACGCAAAGACCGCGGTCGAGAAAACGCTGGCTCACATATGCCAGGGGGGCATTTACGATCATCTCGGCGGCGGCTTCGCCCGCTATGCCGTCGACGAGCGATGGCTCGTCCCGCATTTCGAAAAGATGCTCTACGACAATGCCCTCCTGATCGACCTCATGACCGAGGTCTATCGAGAGACCGGCAATCCCCTATTCGCGCAGAGGATCAGGGAAACTGTCGCTTGGCTCGAACGAGAGATGATCGCCGAGGGCGGCGGATTCGCGGCATCCCTGGACGCCAACTCCGAAGGCGAAGAGGGCAAGTTCTACGTCTGGAGCGCGGCGGAGATCGACGAGGTGCTTGGTCCGGAGGACGGTCGGTTTTTCCGCGACGTCTACGATGTCTCTCCCGAGGGAAACTGGGAAGGTCACAATATCCTGAACAGGCTCGGTGCCATCAACCTCCTATCAGATAAGGAGGAGCGCCGTCTCGATGGGTTGCGAGCCAAGCTCCTCGCCCGGCGTGTTGAGCGCGTGCGCCCCGGCTGGGATGACAAGGTGCTTGCGGACTGGAATGGCTTGATGATTGCAGCCCTTGCCGCGGCATCGTTCGTATTCGGCGAGCCACGCTGGCGAGAGATGGCCGAGCGAGCCTTCGCCTTCGTTAATGAACGGATGACCAGCGATGGAAGACTCCTGCATGCCTATCGTGGGGGTCAGGCCAAGGCCCCAGCAACAGCGAATGATTACGCGAACATGATCTGGGCGGCGCTCCGGCTCTCCCAGGTGACAACGAAATCTCACTACCTCGACTCTGCCATCCAGCTGACCGAGCAACTCGATCGCCACTACTGGGATAGCAAGTCGGGAGGTTATTTCCTGACGGCCGATGACACGCCAGATGTCATCGTGCGCATCAAGTCGGCGACGGATGATGCAACCCCCAACGCGAATGCCGTGATGATCTCAAATCTCGCTCAGCTCTTCATGCTGACCGGGAAAACGGCGTACCTAGACCGCGCAGAAGAGATAGTGAAAGCCTTCGGCGCAGACCTACAGGCGAACTTGATCGCCCATGCCGGCCTGCTGGCGAATGCCCTCGACCTCCTCTCGCCACAGCATGTCGCGGTGCTGAGCGGCGGCGACAGTAAAGGTGCCTCCGCTCTGGAGGCTGTTGTCACAAGCCTTTCGCTGCCGGGCGCAGTGCAGCACTTCATCGAGGATGCGGAGTCGATCTCCGGCGCGGCAGCGCTCGCGGGCAAGCGACCCGTCGAAGGCAAGGCTACGGCCTATGTGTGCATTGGCCAGAAGTGCTCGTCACCAATCACGGATCCCGAGGCGCTGAAATTCGCGCTTCGCAGCCAGCGACTGGCAAGGCCCTCACTGGCCTGATCCGCCGGCGCGCTTCTCTGTAATCAAATCGGAGAGGCGGCGGCGTTGCCGTCCATCGGCATCAAAGTTTTCCGGCGCGAGCCAAGCTTCATAGGCCTGCTTTAGCGCGGGCCACTCGCTGTCGATTATCGAGAACCACGCCGTGTCGCGATTGCGGCCCTTGTAAACGACAGCTTGCCGGAAGATGCCCTCGAACGTGAACCCAAGCCGAAGCGCCGCTGCGCGGGACGGCTCATTGAGGGCATCGCACTTCCATTCATACCGGCGATAACCCAGGTCATCGAAGATGTAGCGCATCAGGAGAAACATCGCCTCCGTCGCTGCAGCGGTGCGCTGCAGTGCCGGCGCGTACTTGATGTTGCCGACTTCGATGACGCCGTTCGCTGGATCGATCCGCATGAGAGCCGCGACACCTCTAGCGCGACCAGATGCGGCATCGATGACGGTATAGAAGAGCGGATCTTCAGATGCGGCGGATTTCTCTACCCAACCTCGATAGTCTTCCAACGAGGCAAATGGACCATAAGCCATATAGGTCCAGCCGCGGCCGTCATCTGCCTGATTGGCCTCGTAAAGGTCCAGCGTGTGCCGTTCAGGACTCAGTGGCTCCAAACGACAGAAGCGGCCGTCCAGTGTGACACGAGACGGCCGCGGCCGAGGGACCCAATGAGCAACCGGAAAACCGATCGGCTGCCCGAAAGCATTGACACGGTTGCTCATGTTGCCCTCAGCTGGCGCTGAGCTCTTAGGCGTTCATTGACTGGAAGAACTCGGCGTTGTTCTTCGTCTGCCGGAGCTTGTCCGTCAAGAACTCGATGGCATCGATCGTGCCCATCGGGCTCAAGATGCGCCGGAGGACATACATCTTTTTGAGTTGATCGCGTGGGACGAGCAACTCTTCCTTCCGCGTGCCCGAACGGGCAATGTCGATAGCTGGGAAGATCCGCTTATCAGACGCCTTACGATCGAGCACCACCTCGCAGTTGCCGGTGCCTTTGAATTCCTCGAAGATCACCTCGTCCATACGCGAGCCGGTGTCGATCAGTGCGGTCGCGATAATGGTAAGCGAACCGCCTTCCTCAATGTTCCGAGCTGCGCCGAAGAAGCGCTTCGGCTTCTGAAGGGCATTGCTGTCAACGCCGCCAGTCAAGACCTTCCCCGAGGACGGCACAACCGTGTTGTAGGCCCGACCAAGGCGGGTAATCGAGTCGAGCAGGATGACCACATCGCGCTTGTGCTCGACGAGTCGCTTCGCCTTCTCGATCACCATTTCCGAGACCTGCACGTGACGGGTCGGCGGCTCGTCAAAGGTTGAGGAAATCACCTCGCCTTTGACCGAGCGCTGCATGTCGGTCACCTCCTCGGGCCGCTCATCAATCAGCAGCACGATGAGGTAGCACTCCGGGTGGTTTGTGGTGATCGAGTGAGCAATGTTCTGCAGGAGCACCGTCTTACCGGTGCGCGGCGGAGCGACGATCAACGCGCGCTGGCCCTTGCCCATAGGCGCTACGATATCGATGACCCGCGCCGAAAGATCTTTGATCGTCGGATCCTCGATCTCCATCTTGAGCCACTCGGTCGGGTAGAGCGGCGTCAAGTTGTCGAAGTGGATCTTGTGACGACCTTTCTCCGGGTCCTCGAAATTGATCTTATTGACCTTGAGGAGCGCGAAGTAGCGCTCGCCCTCCTTCGGGCTGCGGATCTGGCCCTCGACCGTGTCACCGGTGCGCAGCGCAAAGCGCCGGATTTGGGATGGCGAGACATAGATATCGTCGGGACCAGGCAGGTAATTGGCATCAGGCGAGCGGAGGAAACCGAAGCCGTCCTGCAATACCTCGACGACTCCGCTGCCTGTGATCTCGATCTCCTTGCCCGCGAGTTGCTTGAGCACAGCAAACATCAGCTCCTGCTTGCGCATGGTGCTGGCGTTCTCGACGCCGTGCTCCTCTGCGAAAGCCAGAAGCTCAGTGGGGGATTTGGACTTCAAATCTTGTAGTTTCAGTTCCGTCATGGAGTGACTCCGACCGGCACGGATGTTGAGGCGGGCGAGAGGTGAACCGGGCCGAATAATTCTAAGTAACGGGAGTGTGGCGCGAACAAGCGCCGGATGTTCGGTCAACCAGGAGGTGTGGGAAATCCGGGTAGATGACCGGCAAACCTCTCAGCTGCCGGCGACCATCATTCGACTCGTTATATAGCAGATCGAGCTGTTGAACAAAAGATGCGTCCACATCGCCGCTGTCAAAAAGGCTTCACAACGACGAGAACGACGATAGCTATCAGCAGCACCGTCGGCACCTCGTTGATGTATCGGTAAAAGCGCTGGCTATAGCGATTCTGGTCCTTGGCGAAGTCCTTTCGCCACTTGGCGAGCGCATGGTGGAGCACGGTGAGACCGCTAACCAGAACGACCTTCGCGATGAACCAACCATCGTGGTACATGCCCCAGGCCCACGCAAGGTAAGGCCCCGTGAGCCAGACCACGATCATGGCTGGGTTCATGATCACGCGCAGCAATCGCCGCTCCATCACCTTGAAGGTCTCCGACTGCTCGGAGCCTGGACTAGAAGCGGCGTGATAAACGAACAACCTCGGCAAGTAGAACAGACCGGCCATCCAGGCGACGACAGCGATGATGTGAATCGCTTTGATCCAGAGCTCCACGGCGGATCACTCCTGATTGCGGATGAGGGCGACGAGCCGCGCGACATTCTCAGGTGGCGTTTGCGGAACAATGCCGTGTCCGAGGTTGAACACGAATGGCCGTCCCGCAAGGGCGCTCAATATCTGACGCGTCCGCGTTTCGAGCGCTTCACCGCCAGCTACGAGCAGCAGAGGATCGAGGTTGCCCTGCACGACGACTTGCTCCTCCTCCGCAAGCGTTGCCATAGCTTCAAGCGAGAACGCAGTGTCGCAGCTCACGCCATCGACGCCCGTCTCTCGGACGTAGCGGGTCGTCTTCTCGCCCGCAGCTCTCGGAAAGCCGATGATCGGGGTATTCGGATGGCGCGCCTTGATCTCGCGCACAATGCGTCGGGTCGGCGCGACCACCCACCGATCGAACTCGTTGTCTGGAAGGCTCCCCGCCCAACTATCGAAAATCTGGATCGCGTCGGCTCCGGCAGAGATCTGGCCGCTTAGATACTGGACCGAGGTTTCTACCAAGAGATCAATAAGCCGCGAGAACGTGTCCGGGTCGCGATACGCCATCAGCCTGGCGTCTGCTTGATCAGGGGAACCGCGGCCACCAACCATGTAGGTTGCGACCGTCCAGGGCGCACCACAGAACCCTATCAGGGCCACTTCTGGCGGGAGCGCCGCTCGCGTCCTCGCAACCGTCTCGTTGACGAGATCGAACTTGGTTCCGACCTGCAACTTATCGAGACGCGCGAGATCAGCGGCGGATGTCAGGGGATCAAGGCGCGGCCCCTCGCCTTCTACGAACGAGACCCTCTGCCCCAACGCATCCGGCACGACGAGGATGTCTGAGAAAAGGATAGCCGCGTCCAAGCCGAACCGGCGGATGGGCTGTAGAGTGACTTCGGACGCCAGCTCGGGATTGTAGCACAGGTTGAGAAAGCTGCCGGCCTGTGCGCGCACCTTCCGGTATTCCGGAAGGTATCGGCCTGCTTGTCGCATCAACCAAATTGGTGGCGGGAGGTTAGGCCGATGCTCGAATGGTCGAAGAAAGGGACGGCGATCGGCTTGCTCAGAGAGTTCTCGCGGGTGCTCGCGCATAACTTCCATCAATGAAGATTTTCAGATTCTTGCTGTTTTGACTCTTAGCGTGGCGGAAGACGGTAATTCCACGCGATACGCTGCCGCCCACAGCTTGCTACGGAACTCGGGGGCGGCCTACGAGATTTGGTGTGATCCGCGAGATAGAGCCTACTAGGCTCGATACTGTGTGCAGATTTAATGCGTTCTAGCCGCGCTCGGACGGGAGCTCCGTTTGAAGCACCTGTTGAAAGGGCCTGGGGCAGACGTGCACAATCGGGTAATCCACGGCACCGGAAAACGGCTGCCGATTTGACGCGTATCGTATCGCCGGTGGATCGTTCTGTGGATCACTGGCTGCCGCCGCCCCGCCGCCCGCCCCTTCTGCGGACGAGTGTGCAAAACCGGAGACTTTGCCCACAAATAACTCACCGTCTCCCGAGCTACTTCCACTTGCACTTGGTCTCGGATTCAACTGGTGAAACGCTGACGACCATCGCCAAGGCGGCATCGGTTCAGTATTCGCAGGTGAGGCCGATCGAGCATGTCCATCCGCTGGTCAGGACCTCGCGGCAGCTGGAGCGCGTGCTTCAGGAAATCGAGTCTGCGCCGGGTATCGTCCTCTACACGATCGTTAATCGGGAGCTGAAAGAACGGCTCGAAAGCCGGTGCCGTGAGTTGGCGGTCCCATGCCTTTACGTCCTCGAGCCAATTATGCAGGTGTTCGAGAGCTATCTCGGCGCACCTCAGACGCCGATCGTGGCTGGCCAGCACGTGCTTGATGCCGACTACTTCCGCCGAATCGACGCCCTGAATTTTTCGATGGCCCACGATGACGGCCAGCTCCCCGAGGACCTCAACGAGGCGGACATTATAATTCTAGGCGTCTCGCGCACGTCCAAGACACCGACCAGCATCTACCTGGCACAGCGCGGGTTCAAGACCGCGAACGTGCCTATCGTCGCAGACCTCCCCCTGCCACCCGCTCTAACCGGCAATCACAATGCGTTCGTCGTCTGCTTAGTGGCTAGTGTCGATCGCATCGCCGAGATCCGCCGCAATCGCGTGCGGCTGATGAGCGACCGCAACCTGGACGAATATGTAAACCGGGAGCAGATCGCGCAGGAGCTGACGTACTCACGGCGCTTGTGCGCCCGCTATGGCTGGCCCGTTATCGATGTGACCCGGCGATCGGTCGAGGAGACTGCGGTCACGATCTTGAAGCTCTACCACGAACGACGACTCGCAAAGGACGCCGAACCGGCGGAGGAAACTAGTGACTGAGATCATCTCTGCCCAGACGATCATACTCGCCTCCTCCAGTCCGACGCGGAAAAGTCTCCTGCAGGCAGCAGGCGTGCCCTTCAAAGTCATACCCGCCTCCGTGGACGAGGCGGCCATCCGCGAAACTCTGATGGCAGAGGGGCAGCAGATCGACCCACTCGATCTGGCGGAAATACTGGCACGGGCGAAGGCCGAGGATGTGAGCGCGAAGCATCCTGGGTGCGTCGTCATTGGAGCCGATCAAGTCTTGTCATGTGATGGTCAGGTCATCAGTAAGCCGCAAACCATCGATGCGGCGCGCGAGACTTCTTCTCACCCTGCGCGGACGCACCCACCAGCTTCATTCGGCTGTCGCGATTGCGGAAGACGGCGACACGAAATGGGCGTTCACGGATACGGCAGATATGACCATGCGGCAGTTTTCGCTGGCATTTCTGGGCAGGTATCTGGCCGAAGCTGGTCGCGATGTGCTGAGCTCTGTGGGCGCGTATCAGTTGGAGGGACTAGGCATTCAGCTTTTCGAAAGCATCGAGGGCGACTTCTTCACGATCCTGGGTTTGCCGATCCTGCCATTGCTGCGTGAGCTGCGCGCGCGCAGGCTCATTCCGGAGTAGGCAGTGGAGCGGCGGAGGTCAGGGGCATGATCGTGATCGGCCTGACAGGCTCGATCGGAATGGGCAAATCGACCGTCGCTGAGCGGTTCCGGCAGCTTGGCATCCCTGTCTGCGATGCCGATGCCGTCGTTCACGAGCTTTACGAGGGCGCCGCAGTTGCGCCCATCGAGGCTGCCTTTCCTGGTACCACATCAGGTGGAAAGGTGGACCGCGTGAAGCTCGGTCAAGCTGTTCTCAAGGATCCTCATGGATTGAAGCGCCTCGAAGCGATCGTGCACCCCATGGTGCAGGAGGCCGAACGAGAATTCCTTCGCAAGGCCGCCGAGCAAGGCGCTCAGATGGCGGTGCTCGAGGTACCACTGCTCTTCGAGACCGGAGGCGATGCTCGAGTCGATGTGACTATAGTGGTCAGTGCGCCGCCCGAGGTCCAACGGGAGAGGGTTCTGGCCCGGCCGGGCATGACGCCATCCAAGCTCGAAGCCATTCTCGCGCGGCAAATGCCTGATTTAGAGAAGCGCCGCCGCGCCGATTTCGTTGTGGATACCGGCGTGACCATTGAGGAGAATGATGCGCAGGTAGATGCTATCGTCGAGAGACTTCGGAATCGCGGAGGTCGTGCGTATCAGCAGTTCTGGAGCTGACGGGGGACGGGGCCGAATAAAGCTGGGGGCGGGGGGACTGCATGCTCCGGGAGATCGTGCTCGACACCGAGACGACAGGACTTGATCCGCATCTGGGCGACAGGCTGATCGAGATCGGGTGCATCGAGCTTGTGAACCGCATCCCATCGGGTCGCGAATTTCACCGCTATATCAATCCCGAGGGTCGTGAGGTGCATCCGGATGCCGAGGCGGTTCATGGCATCTCCAACGCGTTTCTGGAAGGACAAGCCGCCCTTTTCCGCGATCGCCGACGAGTTTCTGGCCTTCATCGGGGATGCCGCACTGGTGATTTATAATGCCAGCTTCGACATGGCATTCATCAACATGGAGCTCGATCGCGCCGGGCGAACGCCGATCCCGATGGAGCGCGTCGTCGACACTTTGGCGCTGGCGCGCCGTAAACATCCAGCTGGCCCGAATACTCTTGATGCGCTTTGCAAGCGTTATGGCATCGACAACTCGAAGCGGGTCAAGCACGGCGCGTTGCTGGACTTCGAGCTTCTGGCAGAAGTCTACATTGAGCTGCTGGGCGAGCGGCAGGCCACACTGGTGCTAGGGCAACAGAGCACTTCAGCTGCCACTATCAGGGTCCGGCCCTCTGCGGCCCGGCCGCGGCCGAAACCGCTTCCGCCTCGGTTGACTGCTGAAGCTGAGGCGAAACATCAGGCCTTTATCGCGACGCTCGGCGAAAATGCGATCTGGCGGCGGTACTTGCCTTCTGCGCAGGAAAAAGCCGGCTAGCGGTTAATCACGATTTCGGGGCCGAATCGGACGCTTGTGCTGGCTGCTGTTGTGCCAGTTGTTGCTTCCGACGAATATAGAGGCTGCCGAAATCGATAGGATCAAGCAGCAGCGGCGGGAATCCCCCCTCTCGGGTGAGATCGGCGGCCAAGCGGCGGAGGAAGGGGAACAGGAGCAGAGGGCAATTGATCAGTAGGAATGGCTCGATTGCCTGGGGCGGAGCGTTCTCGATCCTGAACAAACCGGCATACACGAGCTCGAGATCATAGATAGTGCCGGCGTTGTTGGTGGCATGAGCCTTGAATTCGATCGCGCTCTCGTAGACGTCCTTGCCCACGGTCTGCGCGTTGACGTTGACCTCGATTTGCAGATTCGGCTTATCGCCTGGTGCTTGCTGCAGCCGGCCGACGCTCGGGTTCTCAAATGACAAATCTTTGATGTACTGGCCTAGGACTCGGGCCTGGAAAGTTGGCTGACCTTCAGCAGATTGGGGTGTGCCGCTGGTCCCGTTGTTCGGTTGGTCCGCCATCCTTCCTCTCCCTTCCACTCAGCTTGACCCGGCTAAGGCTAGCTCGACTGGGGTGGCTAACATGGCGAGTGCCATGCTGCAACGGCCAGGTCGCCTTACGAAAGCCTTTCCACCGTCTATGACGTATACGCACGAATAATCACTTGGTCCGGTGCTCGTCGTCGGCATCGTCAATTTGGGTGTACTCGCCCTCGATGATTGGTCCCGGCTTTTGGGGTCGGGCACTTCCGCCATTTCGCCTGTCCGGCCGACGCTCGCCGGAAGTGAAGATGCGAATGCGTGTGGCTCCTGCGGTCGCAAACCGGCCAAGCGCCCAGACGGCAACCGCCCGCCTTACCGGCGGAATGAGCAGGACGATGCCGATGCTGTCGCCGATCAAGCCGGGCAGGATCAGGAGAGCGCCGCTGAGAAACACCAAGGCGCCTTCGGCTACCGGCATGATCGGGGGATTGCCAGTGGCGAGCGCCTGTCGGGCGCGCGTTACCATGGACAAGCCCTCCCGCCTGACCACGAGAAGGCCGAGAATGGCTGTTGCTACGACGATTCCAATTGTCGCGGCCACGCCAATGTGCTGACCGACACGGATGAGCACGGCCAGCTCCAATAAAGGAATGGCAATGAAAACCAGCAAGAATGCAAAGCGAATCATGAGTTCACCGCTTGCGCCCCGTCCGGTCTCTGCCTTGGCGGGCGGGACCAGCGGTCGAAGTCATTCCGATTGGCTTGGGCGAAACTATGCCCTAATCTGGTAGAGCGAAGGACCAACGGCCGCGGCCTCGGGCACGCGACGTTTTCACCGGCTCGGGCCCTAGACCCTGTTCTCGCTCCATCATACATCAAGGCAAACCTGGTCCTCGCCACGAAAGCAGCTTCACATGGATGGCACAATCGACGTCATTACGCTCCTGTTCCTGATCGTCGCAGTTGTGGTGGTCCTCAAGCTGCGCAGCGTTCTTGGCCGGCGTACGGGCGACGAGGAGGCCCGGTACGAACGTCAGCTTCGGGCGCAGCAGGAGGCAAGAGAGCGCGCGGCAGCTGCCAAAGGCAAGGTGGTGACGCTACCACGCCGCGAGCGCGAGACTGCGACGGTGGGCGGCACCGAGAACGTTGCCATGGCTGATGCGGAGACTCGCGTCAAAAACTTTGCGGCGGGCAACACGTTCCTGGAGCAGGGGCTGCTCCATATCGCTCGGGCTGACGCAAACTTCGATCCCGAGCATTTCCTGCGCGGGGCCAAGCAGGCCTACGAGATGATCGTCATGGCCTTTGCCGAGGGTAATCGCAAACTGTTGAAGGACTTGCTCAGCCGCGAGGTCTTCGACAGCTTCGTTGCAGCCATCGCGGATCGTGAGAGCCGAGGCGAGCAGATCGACCAGAGCTTTGTCGGCATCAACAAGGCCGAGATTGTCGAAGCGGAGCTCAAAGGCACCACTGCACAGGTCACAGTGAAGTTCATCAGCCAGCTCATCTCGGCCACGCGTGATGCCGCCGGCCAGGTCATCGCCGGGGATCCTCAGCGCATTCGTGAGGTCACCGATATCTGGACTTTTGCCCGGGAGGTGACATCGCGGAATCCGAACTGGCGGCTGATTGCGACGCAGGCAGCGAACTAGTTCGCAGTTGGCATGACGCTCCGGGCCATCTGTGCGAAGCGGGTCGGTGATCCTCGCTGGCACTCCGCGGTTGCTTCGCAAATCATTGTTGTTCGGCAGGTCTGCTGTCCTTCATGTGAGTGAGTCGGTGGAGGACCCGTGACCCGCCCAGCCGTCATCTTCGAGCCCGTTGAGTTTTCCGACCTTCCTGGTTGGGAAACGGACGACCATGCAGCTGCGCTGCAAGCGTTCCTCAAGTCCAAGAAGCTCATTGTGAAGAGCGCGCCCGAACTGGCGCGGGAGCTCGAGAACGTCGAAAGTGCTGAGCGGCGGGCCGAGGAGGCTCGTCAATTTTTTGAGAGCCTGTTCACGCCCCATCGGGTCGTTCATGGGAAGAGTCACGGGCTGCTGACCGGCTATTACGAGCCAGTTCTGCCGGGCTCTCGCACTCGCCAAGGCCCGTATCAGGTTCCGGTCTATCGAAGGCCTCCTGATCTCGTGAACCTCGTCGACGATTCCATGCGGGGCGCCGTGGGTGAGGCGTTGACACACGCTCGCGTCACGGAAAATGGGGAACTCGCGCCCTATCCAACCCGTGCCGAGATCGAGGCGGGTGCGCTCGAAGGGCGCGGCCTCGAGCTTCTTTACCTTGCAGATAGCGTCGATGCGTACTTCATGCACGTACAGGGATCAGGCCTTGTCGAGCTCGAGGACGGGTCCAGCGTGCGTTTGAGCTACGATGGCAAGAACGGCCATCCCTATACTTCGATCGGGCGCTGTCTTGTTGAGGCAGGGGTTTTCACGGCGGAGGAGGTCACGCTCGATACGCTTTCGAGCTGGCTGCGGGCCGATCCAGAGCGAGCTCGGCAAGTCATGTGGCAGAACGCATCTTACATCTTCTTTCGGGAGCTGGCCGACTCCGAACCCAAGTCCGCCTTGGGGGTAGACGGGGTGCCGTTGACCGCTGGGCGGAGCTTGGCAGTTGACGCAGGCATTCACGCTCTCGGGCTGCCGATCTACGTGGTGGCGCCCGACCTTGTGCATACCCCGGAGGGAGGTCCGTTTCACAGGCTCATGATTGCACAGGACGTGGGCTCTGCGATCAAAGGTCCTGAGCGTGGGGATATCTTCTTCGGGACGGGAACCGAGGCGGGCCGGCGCGCAGGCATGACTCGACATGCGGGGAACTTCTTCGTGTTTCTGCCGCGCAAGTGCAGCCGGGCTTCCGTACAGGTGCCATGAGCCGACCGGGGCGACCGCCACGCTCGCAGCAGCGCCCGCTCACACGAGAGGACCGGGCACTATGGGAGGCTGTTGCGCGCACTTTGGAGCCGGTGCGGAAAAAGTCACGCGTGCATGGACCTTCAGGTCCCTCGCTGGAGGAACACGGCGAACAGCAGGTGTCGGCGAGTCTTGATGGACAGGGTCGACACGCCACCAGAGGCATCAACGCAATCGCTCCGCAGTTCTCCTTCCGCTGATCGCCCGCCAGCCAGCCGTGAGCCACCGCCGCTGTCGGAGTTCGATCGGCGGCAGGCGCGGCGCATTGCAACTGGGCGGACTGCCATCGACGCCCGGATTGACCTGCACGGCATGCGGGCGGCTGAAGCGCGCGCCGCCCTCAGAAGCTTCATCTTTTCCTGCTATGCCCGCGGGCAGCGCAACTTGCTTGTGATCACGGGAAAGGGCGATGACGTGGAGCGCCGCGATCTTCCCTTCGAGCTATTCGAACGATCCGGAAGAGGCGTCCTGAAGCGGAGCGTACCCGGCTGGCTGGCCGAGCCTGAGCTTCGCTCCATCGTCATCAGCTACACGCAGGCTCATCCGCGGCATGGGGGCGAAGGCGCACTCTACGTGCAGCTCCGCAGCCGTCGCACTAGGGACCGTCCGTAATCTCAGCCACACTGGGAGGTGAGATTCTGGACCGCTTTCATTACTCCCATAAGAGAAAACGTGTCCCTGGTGGTCGTGCCCTGCTCGGTCACACCCTCGACCACCATGGTCGACCCGCGCTTCATGGCCTCGAGCAGCTTCAGCTCTTCGATCGGATTATTCACGAAGGCACGATCTTCGTGCGTGAACATCGTGAATGTTTCGTTGCCGATCGTAACCTTGGCCTCGGACCCTTCCTTAAACTGATAACCGATCTTCACGCTAAGCTCGGTTCGCACACCTTCCTTCGGCCAAGCCGAAATGTAGAAGTAGGCCGGTTCCCGATTTATGCCGGCTGGCTCGCTCGATTGAGGTGCGCTGGCAGCGAAGCAAACGCGTTCGCCCGAGCCTTCATGGGAGTAGAAATACCAGTCGTTGAACGTGTCGACCAACCGTGTCTGCGCAAGTGCCGATGCGGCGCTCGCGATGGCGAAGACAGCGGTTGCACTTATGCGAAAGAACCCTCGCATCTCACCTCGCGCAATGGGAAGCACAGCTTGACCTTAGTCGAGAACATATAGTGTTAAGCGGAGCTGCATGTCACGATGATGTTTTGCGGAGAGCTTCCGCAGCACTAACCGGCCGCTCCGGAAAGCGCGCCAGTGTCTTGACCCGATCGTACATGACGATGGCTCCAGCCATGGCGACGTTGATGCAGAACGCCGTCGGAATTCTGACGACATGGTCACAGCGCGCAAGTAGCGCTTCCGACAGCGAGCCTCGCTCTGGGCCGAGCACATAGGCCGCCCGTAGTGGATGATAGAAGCTCGGCAGATCTATGGCGTCCTCTGTAAGCTCGATGCCAACGAGCTTGCAACCCTCTGGCAGGCACGAGATCTTCGACCTTGGCCCAATTGTAATGCGGTAGGTGCCATTGTCCTTTGGACGTGTCGGCTCGTGCCTCGAGCGCCTGGTAGGTTGCTCCGATCGTGAAGGTGAAGCTGGCACCGAACGCATGGGCGGAGCGCATGAGATTGCCGAGATTGAGCGCCTTCGAGATGCGCTCGGCGCCTATGGCGAAATACCCGCGTGGTTTCGGTGGCCAGTTCTCGCGTAGCCAATTAGGGGTGCGTTCGTTCATCTCTCTCGTCGATTGCAGCCAAATGGGCTGCCGGGATGGGCAAATTGCCTATACGTTATCGCGAATTAGCGAACGCGATGGAGCAGGAGGTGTCACATGCGAGCGGCAGTTTGCAAGTCCCTGATCGGACCCGAGGGGATCGTGATCGAGGACTTGCCCGTGCCGGAGCCCGGTCCAGGTGAGGTCAGGGTGCGCGTGAAGGCTGTCGGAATCAACTTCCTCGATACGCTCATGACGCGCGGGAAATACCAGCATAAGCCTGAGCTGCCGTTCTCTCCAGGCGCAGAGATTGCCGGTGAAATTGATACCTTGGGCGAGGGCGTGGAAGGATTTTCCCCGGGCCAGCGGGTATGCGCCTATCTCGGTTGGGGCGGTGCGCGCGAATTTGTGATCGTGCGCGAGGAGCAGCTTATTCCCGTGCCCGAGGGCGTCAGCTACGAGGTTGCCGCCGGCATCAACGTGACCTACGGAACCGCTATCCACGGCCTCAAGGAACGGGGCCGGCTGCAAGCTGGCGAGACAGTGGCCGTGCTCGGCGCTGCGGGTGGTGCGGGTCTGGCGGCCGTCGAGGTGGCGAAGCGGCTAGGCGCCACGGTCATCGCAGTGGCCTCCTCGCCGGAGAAGCTCGAAGTTTGCCGGCAACACGGTGCAGATCTCCTTCTGAATTACACCACGACTGATCTGAAGCAGGGCCTGCGCGATCTGACCGGTGGCCGCGGGGTCGACATTATTTATGATTGCGTGGGGGGTGACTATAGCGAGCCCGCGTTGCGCTCCACGGCACCAATGGGGCGCTTTCTCGTAGTGGGCTTCGCAGCCGGCCAGATCCCACGCATTCCGCTCAATCTCGTGCTGCTGAAGAGCTGCGACGTGGTCGGCGTCCTTATGGGTGAGTCTAGCACGGCGAAGCCCCAAGCGCCACCGGGAGAACATCGAGACCGTGCTGAAATGGGTTGCAGAGGGGGAGCTAACACCGCACACTCACGCCGCGCTGCCGCTGACGGACACAGCCGAGGCGATCAGAATGCTGGATCGGCGCGAGGCCACTGGCAAAGTGATCGTCACTGTGCAACCCGATTAAGCAGGCGCGCTTGTTCAACCAATCAAAACCGAATAGGGCTGAGCTAACGCTTCAAGGATTGGGAGACCACATGAAAAGGAAACTTCTGACGGCATTGGCGGTGCTGGGCTTTGGCGCGTTCGTCGCAGGACCCGCAACTGCCCAGTCCACGCAGTTGACGATCGCAACTGGAGGCACCGGTGGCGTTTACTACCCACTCGGCGGCGGTCTCGGTAACATCATCACGCATGAGCTGAAAGGTGTAACGGCGACGGCCGAGGTCACCGGCGGCTCCGTCGATAACCTTAAGCTCGTCGGCTCGGGCCGCTCGGACATCGCTTTCTCGATGGTCGACGCCGCATGGGATGCGATCAACGGCCAGGGCAAGTTTTCGAGCAAGCTGCCGCTCAAAGCTATCGCGGTCATCTACCCGAACCACATGCACGTGGTAACCATCGAGGGCACGGGCATCGAGAAAATCGAGGATCTCAAGGGTAAGCGAGTTCTCAACGGGATCGCCGGGTAGCGCGACCGAGCTGTTCGCCTTCCGCGTGCTCGAGGCGGTGGACATCAATCCTGATAAGGACATCACCAAGGAACGGCTAGGCGTCGCGGAGAGCGTCAACGCTATCAAGGACCGGAAGATCGACGCTTTCTTCTGGGTTGGCGGTCTGCCAACCGCAGCGGTGACCGACCTCGCCGCTACCCCGAACACCAAAATCAAGTTCGTGGATATCGCGCATCTGACACCGAAACTGAACGAGAAGTACGGCCCGCTCTATGCCGAGGCGACCATTCCCAAGGAGACGTACTCGGGAATGGAAAAGGATGCCCAGAACATCACTGTCTGGAACATCCTCGCCGTAAACGAGAACATGTCGGAGGACATGGCCTATAACATCACGAAGATCGTGTTCGAGAAGCGTGATGAGCTCGCGAAGGTTCACAAAGAGGCGCTGAATATCAAGCCCGAGCTGCAGTCAGAGAAGCGGTCAGGAATCCCGTTCCATCCGGGCGCACTCAAGTACTTCAGCGAGAACAACATCAAGGTTGACTGATTTAGCTCGTGCTTCTCGCAGGAATACTGGTCACCGGGCCCTGAAGCCCGGTGACTTGTTTCCGGTCACCACAAGCGACATTACAAACTCTTGAGGGAGGCTACATTGACGGGCACCAGGGATGGCGCACCCGCTGCCGGAGTGACCAAGGACACTCCAGCTGTAGCTGATACATCCGCCGAGCCGGATCGCAAAGTCATCGAGCAGTACATCGAGGAAGAGGAAGGCGCATTCAATCGGGTCAGCGGGATCATCGGATCGGCGATCACCGCAATCGCCGTCGGCGTCTCGCTGTTCCACATTTATGCGGCCTTCGACATCGTTCCGGCGCACATCCTGCGGCCCGTCCACGTCGCGTGCGTCCTGTTTCTTATCTTTCTGCTCTTCCCGGTGACGCGGAGCATGCGCGATCGCATCCGCTGGTGGGATTGGGTGCTCGCTTTCGCAAGCCTGGGCGTGATCGTCTACATCCTCATGCAAGGCGAGGAGTTCGGCGACCGCGCGATCATGCCGGAGCCGATGGACGTCTTCGTCGGTGTCGTTCTCATCGTGCTCCTGTTGGAAGGTACGCGGCGGGCGACCGGCATCATCATGCCCTTCGTGGCGGTCGTCTTCATCCTGTACGCGCTCTTCGGAAATCATCTGGGCGAACCCTGGACCCATCGCGGCTATACGCCCGACCGCCTCATTGGGCATCTCTACATGACGCTCGAGGGCATCTTCGGCACGACGGTAGATGTGTCCTCTAGCCTGATCATCCTGTTCACGATCTTCGGCGCCGTCCTGCAAGTTTCCGGCGCGGGCAAGTTCTTCATCGATTTCTCGTTCGCGGCCATGGGCGGGAAACGGAACTCAGCCGGCCGCGCTGTCGTGCTGTCGTCCTTCCTGCTTGGTGGCCCGTCGGGCTCCGGCGTCGCGACCACTGTCACGATCGGTACGGTGGCTTACCCGCTGCTGGCCAAGGCAGGGTACGAAAAGAACGCCGCTGGCGGACTGCTGATCTGCAGGCGGGCTAGGCGCTATCATCTCGCCGCCGGTTCTTGGCGCCGCGGCCTTCCTCATCGCCGAGTTCCTCAAGATCTCGTACTTCGACGTGATCCTGATGGCGACCATCCCGACAATCCTCTACTACCTCGCGATCTGGGTCATGGTCGAGGTCGACGCCAGCAAGCACGGCGGCACCGGCGATATAATGGTCGAGAAGGGCGCCCTCTGGCGGCTGTTCGTCGGATACTGGTTTCACTTCGGTTCGCTCATCTCGATCATTGCCTTCCTGTTGCTCGGCTTCTCGCCCGTGCTGGCTGTGTTCTGGGCAACCATGTTGGCCGTAGGCTCCAGTGCGATCCGGCCGGATACGGCGCTTGTTCCCCGCATCATCGTTGGCGCCGCGATCGCAGTTGGGCTCGTGCTCTCCGTGATGGGCTTGGGGGACAGCAATTCCTTGGCTTTAGCCACCTTTGTCGCGTTGGCGGTCGCCGCAGCGGCTGGTCTGTTCCTGCCGCAGATTGCGCCAGTTGCCACCCGCCTCGTACAGGCATTGCGTGATGGCACAACCGGCGTTCTCAACGTGGCGGCGATCTGCGCGACGGCAGGCATCATCGTCGGTGTCGTGACCTTAACAGGACTGGCGCAGCGGTTCGCCGACATCATCATCGGCTACGCGCAGGGCAGTCTGCTGCTGACGACGATCTACACCGCGGCAATCGTATGGATCGTCGGGCTCGCCGTGCCTGTAACGGCCTCATACATCATGTGCGCCGTCATAGCGGCGCCGGCGCTGATCAAGCTGGGTGTGCCAGACTTCGCAGCGCACATGTTCATCTTTTACTACGCCGTGCTGTCGGAGGTTTCGCCGCCAACAGCTCTGTCGCCGTTCGCGGCTGCGGCCATCACCGGCGGCAATCCCTACATCACGACGTTGCAGTGTTGGAAGTACACGATGCCGGCATTCCTCGTGCCGTTCGTATTCGTCATTGATCCGCTAGGCGTCGGATTGTTGCTGCATTTGCCCGAAGGACAAACCTGGGTCGATGTGGTCGAAATCACACTGACAGTTGCCGTGGGCATCATAGCGTTCGCGTTCGCACTCCAACGGTGGATGATTCGCAGGAGCACGGGGCTTGAGACGGCGCTGTTCTGGGCTGCCGGTCTGCTGCTGGTATTCCCAGCTGTCGTCGAGGCGGTGCTGGCACCACTGATAGGCTTTGAGCTTACTGCCGCAATTCCTGGTCTCGGCATTGCCTGGAGTGTGCCGCTTGGCCTTGGGTTGGGCGCAGCGGCTGTCGTGCTTCAGGTGCTGAGAGGACGGCAGGATCAGCCTGCTACAGCCTAAGCGGTGATTGCAGAACGCGGCGGCCATCATCCGCCGCGTTTTCATTCTTGCCAGATGTCGATGTGATGGTCGGGGGGCTACCTGACGGTCGGACCCATCACGCTTTACGGTGAAGGCGGCACAACCTAACAATGTGCCGAACAACACATGGCGCTCGAGGCGGTGCCATCAGGGAGGAAGCGAACATGAAGCTCGAGCACGGTATTGCAGCCGTGGTAACTGGCGGAGCCTCAGGGTTGGGGGCCGCCACTGCCATTGCGCTTGCGGAAAAGGGCGTAAAGGTCGGCATTCTCGACGTAAACGCAACTGCGGGACAGGCCATCGCCGAACGCATCGGGGGCACATTCGCCAACTGCGATGTGACCAATGAGGAGAGCGTTGACGCCGCGCTCTCGGCTGTGCGGGCGGCTCATGGACAGGAGCGAATTCTCGTCAATTGCGCCGGTATCGCCATCGGCAAACGCATCGTGCGACGGGTGAGGGAGACAGGCGCCATCGAACCTCACGACCTGGCCAGCTTTTCCAAAGTCATTCAGGTCAATTTGATAGGCACCTTCCTGATGATGTCGAAGTGCGCCGCGGGAATGATGGCGCTCGATGCTCTTTCGCCCGATGGAGAACGCGGCGTAATCATTAATACGGCGTCGGTCGCAGCACAGGATGGCCAGATCGGGCAGGTCGCCTACGCCGCCTCAAAGGGTGGTGTAGCTGCAATGACCCTTCCCGTTGCCCGCGATCTCTCCAAGGATGGGATCCGCGTTTGCAGCATCCTCCCAGGGCTGTTTGAGACACCGATGTTCGCTGGTCTTCCGGAGGAAGCGAGGACGTCGCTGGCAGCCAGCGTGCCGTTTCCCTCTCGCCTGGGCAACCCTTCCGAGTACGCCATGCTGGCCGTGCACATATGCGAGAATGTCATGCTGAACGGGGCCTGCATCCGCCTCGATGGTGCTATCCGGCTCGCACCTCGCTGAGTTGTGCGGCGGCGCTCGCGCGCGAATAACCCGAAATGTCGCTCACCCGTGCTTGGCCGCAAGCTGCTCGATGGCTTCGGCCAACTTCACATCCCGTTCTGTTAATCCGCCAGCATCGTGGCTGGTGAGTGTGATGTCGACTGTGTTCCAGACGTTCGTCCACTCCGGATGGTGGTTCATCTTCTCCGCGACCAGCGCCACACGCGTCATGAAGGCGAAGGCGGCGTTGAAGTCAGCAAATTTGAACTGCCGCGAGATGGCGTCGCGGCCCTCGACAACTTGCCAGTGAGGTAAGCGAGCAAGAGCGGCAGCGCGCGCCTCTTGGGATAGCTTCTCGGCCATTGATGCCTCCTCCAAGTCCGCCAGATCGCAATGTGGGCAGCGAGGCGCTGCTCACCAGTACTCGTCTTCGAACTCGGCGTATTGACCGCCCTGAAGCGTGTACGTGCTCTCGATGACGTAGGGGCCGCCCCCGACCTGCGGTTTGGACGAGAACAGAACGAATCGGCTTACGGTGAAGGGTCGGCTACGAAAGCCACCGAACCTCTGTAGGTACCGAGCGACGACATCGACGCTCGTATTCCTCAGGCGGGCGATGGTGACGTGCGGCTTGAACTTGCGTGTTTCCGGCTGAAGTCCTGACCTTCGGGCGGCGCGCTCGTTGGCCCGAGCCAGCGCGTCCAGATCGGGATTCGGCTCGATCCTGGCCCAAAGTGACCGCGGTTCATTGCCGCCGAATGCGCCCATCCCGGAGAACCGCAACTCGAAAGTGCGGATATCGATCTCACTCAGCGCGTGGGCAAACTCAGTGGCCGCCTCGTTGTCAATGTCCCCCGCAAAGCGCAGGGTGATGTGGTAATCCTCCGGCTCGATCCAGCGCGCGCCGGGTAGCGGCCGTCTGAGACGCGCGAGCTCCGCGCGAATATCGTCCGGAAGCTCGATTCCGGTGAACAGGCGGGGCATGGCCGAACTCTCCACTCGGGCCTCGCATCCGGTCTGCGCGAGGTCTACAAAATAAACTTGCTCAGGTCGGTGTTCTTCGCGAGCTCCCCTACGCGATCCTTGACATATTTCGCGTCGACAACGACGGTCTGGCCGGCGCGGTCGGAAGCGTCGAACGAGATTTCATCGAGCACCCGTTCCATCACCGTTTGCAGGCGCCGTGCACCGATATTCTCGACCGTCGAATTCACATAAGCCGCCGTGTCTGCAATTGCGTCGATGGCATCTTCAGTGAACTCGAGGGTGAGACCTTCGGTTGCCATCAGAGCAATGTATTGCTTGATCAGGCTCGCCTTCGGCTCCGTCAGAATGCGGCGGAAGTCCTCACGCGTCAGCGGCTTCAGCTCGACACGGATCGGCAAACGGCCCTGCAGCTCCGGTAGCAGATCCGAGGGCTTCGCCAGGTGAAAGGCGCCAGAGGCGATGAACAGCACGTGGTCGGTCTTCACCGGTCCATACTTGGTCGAGACCGTAGTGCCTTCGATCAGCGGCAACAAATCGCGCTGTACGCCTTCGCGGGAAACATCCGCACCAACACGACCCCCATCGCTACGGGAGCAGATCTTGTCGATCTCGTCGAGGAACACGATGCCATTGTTCTCGACGGCCCGAATCGCTTCCTGGACGATTTGCTCCTGATCGAGAAGCTTGTCGCTCTCTTCGGCGATCAGGATGTCATAACTGTCCTTGACTGTTACGCGCCGGGTCTTCTGGCGGCCTCCGAACGCTTTTCCGAGTACGTCGCCAAGATTGATCGCCCCGATGGAGCCGCCCGGTACGCCCGGCAACTCGAACATCGGAATGCCGCCCCCGGTATCGGTGACCCGGATCTCGATCTCCTTATCGTTGAGTTCATTGGCCCTAAGCCGCTTACGGAAGGCCTCGCGGGTGGCGGCCGAAGCATTTTCCCCGACGAGCGCGTCGAGAACACGCTCTTCAGCCAGTTTCTCAGCCCGTGCGCGCACCTCTCGCCGTTTCGTTTCCCGCACGAGGGCCACAGCCGACTTCGACGAGGTCGCGAATCATCGATTCGACATCGCGCCCGACATAGCCGACCTCGGTGAACTTGGTTGCCTCCACCTTGATGAACGGAGCATTGGCCAGCTTGGCGAGCCGGCGCGAAATCTCGGTCTTGCCGACACCGGTCGGCCCGATCATCAGGATATTTTTCGGAAGAACCTCCTCTCTGAGAGATTCATCGAGCTGCTGGCGGCGCCAGCGGTTGCGCAGCGCGATCGCGACAGCCCGTTTGGCGTCGGTCTGGCCGATGATGTAGCGATCCAGCTCGGAGACGATCTCGCGCGGTGAGAAGGTGGTCATCAGGATCTACCTAGCTTGTGGATGCGAGCTTCAGGCCCAGGATGGAACCGATGAGCAGCATCAAGAAGACGAGGCGCATGGTCGTGGTCGGCTCGTTGAAATACACCGCGCCAAGAATGGCCGTTCCTGCGGCACCGATGCCCGTCCAGACGGCATAAGCCGTTCCGAGCGGAATGCCTGACAAGGAGAGTTGAAGGCACAGCAGGCTGGCGATCCCGAAGCCGCCAAAGGCGAGCGTCGGCCCAACTCTTGTAAAGCCTTCGGTGAATCGGAATGCCGTTGTCGCCAGGACCTCCAATAATCCAGCCGTCAGAAGGTAACCCCAAGCGAGCATCCTATTTCTTCCCAGTGCTTCTTTGGTTTGCGCGGTGGATGTCCAGCGAGCCGAATGGGCAAGTCAGCGAGCTGTTACCTGTCGCTCGGCAGGCTCTCCAAAATCAGGTTCCGGTTGGTGAAGACGCAAATATCAGCGGCAATCTCCATGGCCCTGCGCGCAATCGTCTCAGCATCGAAGGGCTGGTCCAGCAAAGCCCGAGCGGCGGCGAGAGCGTACATGCCGCCGGAGCCAATGCCCATAACGTCATGCTCCGGCTCGAGCACGTCGCCATTGCCGGTCAGCACCAGTGTTGTCGAGCGATCAGCAACGATCATCATCGCCTCGAGGCGGCGCAAATACCGATCCGTACGCCAATCCTTCGCGAGCTCCACCGCGGCCCGCATGAGTTGTCCGGGATATTGCTCGAGCTTGCCCTCGAGTTCTTTCGAACAGGGTGAACGCATCGGCTGTAGCGCCGGCAAAGCCGCCAATCACGTCACCCCGAGCGACCGACCGGACCTTGCGGGCTTTCGATTTGATGACGGTGTTACCGAAGCTGACCTGGCCATCGCCCGCGATCACGACGCGACCGCCTTTGCGGACGGTCAGGATCGTGGTGCCATGCCAGCCGGGTTCGTTGCCTGTTCGGAAATCATTCATGGTCGATACTCACGCTAGGTTGGGTCAGCGGCCGGTGAAAGCAAGGGTGTGAAGGGGCAGTCCGGCGGAATGACCACTATCCCGGCAGCGCGCAAGCTGATAGACGCCTGTTCTTGAACAATCAACCCGAGGGGTCTGAGCCAAGTGTCCCGAACTGCCACGATCGAGCGCAAGACGCAGGAAACGGAGATCAAAGTCACTGTCGATCTCGACGGCTCCGGTCAGTTCGACATCAAGACCGGGATCGGTTTTCTCGACCATATGCTCGAGCAGCTCGCGCGGCATTCGCTGATGGACATAACCCTGCATGCCAAGGGCGACCTGCACGTCGACTTTCACCACACCGTCGAGGATACCGGCATCGCTATAGGACAAGCGGTCGCCAAGGCGCTCGGGGAAAGGAAGGGCATTACACGCTATGCAGACGTGCATCTGGCGATGGACGAGGCCCTGACCCGAGTGGTGATCGACATCTCGGGCCGGCCTTATCTCGTTTGGAACGTGAATTTTTCCCGGCCCAAGCTGGGCGATATGGACACAGAGCTCTTCCGCGAGTGGTTTCAGGCGTTTGCACAAAATGCGGGTGTGACTCTCCATGTCGCCACGCTCTACGGCGAGAATAACCATCACATCGCCGAAACTTGCTACAAGGGCTTGGCACGCGCATTGCGAGTGGCGATGGCCGAAGATCCGCGGCAGGCAGGGCGCGTGCCCTCAACCAAGGGCCGACTTGCCGGCTGAAGATGATCCGCGCAGATAGATGCTGCCAGCCTTGAGCCTCGCATAGGACGCTGCAGCCAGACGAACCGGACGGGCACCGTGCAGACGTATTTGGTTTACGAGCCGCCCAATCCTCCCAAGGAGCTGATCAAGCGCGCGGAGAGGATGGTTTTCGTGCGCGAGGGCTTCTCGTGGATGGCCGCTCTGTTCACGCCCCTCTGGCTTCTCTTCAACCGGATGTGGCTCGCCCTGCTTCTCTACGTCATCGCGATGGTGGCCTTGAGTGTGGCTTTCGTCGCGGCTGATCTCGAACAACAATGGCTCACGATAGCGAGCTTGGCTGTGCACCTTGCGATCGGTTTCGAGGCAGGGTCGCTACGCCGGTGGAGCCTGGAACGCCGCCGTTGGCGCATGTTGGGGGCCGTCGTCGGGCCATCTTTGCTCGAATGCGAGCGCCGCTTCTTCCAAGCTTGGCTGGGCCAAAGCACTGGGCAAGACAGAGAATCGGTGCGCTTGGCAAGGACCGAGGAGCAGACCTCGGCGCAATCGCCTCGGCCCATCATAGAGCCCAGCGTTAATCCCGTCGGCTCAGAGGCATAGCAGGCCGCCGATGCAACGCGTCACCATCATTGACTACGGTTCGGGAAACCTGCATTCGGCCCGGAAAGCTTTCGAGCGCGCGGCGTTGGAGGCTGATCTTTCCGTCAAGATCGAGGTGACCGCACGGCCGGAAGATGTCCGCTCGGCGGATCGGATCGTGCTTCCGGGCGTCGGAGCTTTCGCGGACTGTAAGCGGGGCCTCGACGGCGTTGCCGGCATGAGCGAGGCGCTCGAGGATGCGGTCAGGAAGGATGGGCCGCCCATTTCTAGGCATCTGCGTCGGCATGCAGCTTATGGCGACGCGCGGCCTGGAATTTGGCGAGACACCCGGGCTTGGTTGGATCGAAGGCGAGGTCAAGGCGATCGAGCCTGCGGATCGATCTCTGAAAATCCCGCACATGGGTTGGAACACGCTCACAGTCGTCAACGATCATCCCTTGCTTGCGGGGATTCGCACCGGAGCTGACGGCCTGCACGCCTACTTCGTTCATTCCTATCATCTCGTGCCGCGTGATCGCAGCGTCGTGGTGGCCGAAACTGATTACGGCGGCCCCATTACTGCGATCGTGGCTAAGGGCAATACGGCCGGGACGCAATTCCATCCTGAAAAGAGCCAAGTCCTTGGCCTGAAACTCATCGCGAATTTCCTGCGCTGGCGGCCCTAGTTCGCAGCGAGTTGCCGCGCCTGCGAATGCTCCCTTCCCGCCGGGCTTCGACGAGTCCTTATCCCGCCTGAGCCAGCTGCAACTCGGGTTGTGCAATCGCTGAGGGAGCATTGACTGGGAACGCGAGAATGCTGCCCAAAGCTTCTGCAACAGGGCGGCGCCGACGGAACCAGCGGAGGGATGTGTTGACCAGCAGGGCCGCTTCGCTCACCGCCTGCACAATGAGACCGTCTTCCGAATCCAACAGTCCCGCCAGCTCAGCCTGGATGTCATCCTCAGAGGCATTGGTGCGTACGTACCACGTCGTCTCGAGTGGCCGCGCCCAGGCCTGGCTGAGATTCATGATGGCCGTGGCGATCGCGTGCTTGTTCCGGATCGATCTGGCGAGGTCATAGGAGATGAGAAAGAGGCGCATTGGTCGGGTCTCCTAGCGAGAGCGGAGCGGTACGCGAGACCTGAGACCGCAAATCTGGATCGGTTAACAGAACGTAAAGAGAACATGCCGCGAATCACCGGCGGTGTCCAGTAGAAAGTTCTCTCTTTGTTCCCGTCTAGCCGCTTGAAGAGATCAGCTTAGTCAAACAACTCGAGCTGATCCGGATGCCGGCCGCGCGGCATCCGCCGGTGCAAGCCGGGATTGACGCGGTCCACTAGACCCGGGTAGCGCTCCTGAAAGATTTGCCATGCTTTCTCCCGCGCTGCCGGGAAGCGCTGTCCTTCCCAGATCTCGTAAAGCCGTCGCGGGTCGCATTGGTACCGGCGGCAAAGATCGATCGGCCGCGCACGCAGCCAGCGCGCGATCCACACGTCGACGGCGTCGGCTTCGGTCAAAGCGCGGCGGTGACCGGCGTTCCCGGGAACTGGATCGCTTGGCGCGGATGGAGCAGTCATTCGCGGATGCTTGACGCAACGACTTGTTTCATTCCTTTATCGCGCGTGATCATAGCCGACATATGGTTCGCGCGGGCAGATCGCGCGCTGACTCACCCACTCGAGACGAAGCATTGATCCTATTCCCCGCCATCGACCTCAAGGACGGCCAGTGCGTCCGGCTGAAGCTCGGCGAGATGGACGCGGTGACCGTCTTCAGTGACGATCCCGCCGCCCAAGCCCGAACCTTCGAGGAACAGGGCTTCCAGTGGCTGCACGTGGTAGACCTGAACGGCGCCTTCGCGGGTAAGCCGGTGAATGCCGATGCCGTCGAGGCGATTCTTGGCGCCGTATCCATTCCGGTTCAGCTCGGAGGCGGCATTCGCGATCTGGCCACTATCGAAATGTGGCTTGGCAAGGGTGTTCGCCGGGTTATTCTCGGCACCGTCGCCGTGCGCAATCCAGGTCTTGTGCGCGAGGCGTGCCGTCGGTTTCCGGGCCGCATTGCCGTCGGGATCGATGCCAAGGGCGGGAAAGTGGCTGTCGAAGGCTGGGCGGAGGTGAGCGAGCTGACGGCTATCGAGCTGGCACGCCGGTTCGAAGATGCAGGCGTGGCCGCCATCATTTACACGGATATCGAGCGCGACGGCGTCCTGAAGGGCTTGAATCTCTCCGCGACGGCCGAGCTGGCGAGGGCCACGCGCATTCCGGTGATCGCGTCAGGCGGACTGGCCTCGATCGCCGACGTCGAAGCCCTGCTGAAACCGGAGTACGCGATGCTCGAAGGGGCTATCACCGGCCGGGCGCTTTATGACGGCCGCCTTGATGCGAAGGCGGCGCTCGCCCTCATTTCGAGCCGTGCCGGATCGAAAGCGTAAGCGCCGCACGCAGCAGGCACACCACCATCGCGAGCTGACACCAGACGACGGAGAGCTTGGCCTGCTTCCGGCAGGTCTCGTAATCCTGAAGGCAGCGAAAGGCAGGGTCGTTGTACTCCGCCGGCCTGTTTTGGCCTGAGAGCCCCCGCATACGTTTGGCAATGTTGTCGAGCCGGGTGATGATGCGCTTGCGTAGATGCTCCGGGAGCTGCTCGAACGCCTTCTCGTCGAATGGTTCGCCGGGGTTGCGTTCCTGAATGTCCCTGAGCTGTGTGCCGGCGACTTTGAGGTTGCGCAGGACTGTCTTGACGAAGCGATGCTCAGTGCCGGCCTCATCAAGTTCCGCGATCTTCTCCCGCAGCAGCTTGATGTCCTCGGCCGCCAGCCGTTTCTGGCGCACTGCCTCTGCCACGTGCTGCAGATCGTGGCTGATGTCTTTGGCCATCGCCCCCGCCCTTGAAAGTCTGCCTGACCCGCGTCAACGGTGACGCAAGACGACATTGCATTGAAGCGCCGGACGGGCCAAGAAGCTGTCATGCTTAAGATCCGCATCATCCCCTGTCTCGACGTGAAGGACGGCCGCGTTGTTAAGGGCGTCCGCTTCGTGGACCTGGTTGACGCCGGCGATCCTGTCGAAGCCGCTGCTGCCTACGATGCGGCAGGCGCCGACGAGCTTTGCTTCCTCGACATCACGGCGAGCCAGGAGAACCGCGGTACCCTGCTCGACATCGTGCGGCGAACGGCAGAGCGCTGCTTCATGCCGCTGACGGTCGGCGGTGGTGTGCGGACAGTGGAGGATATCCGCCGCCTGTTGGAAGCCGGTGCCGACAAGGTGTCGATCAACACGGCCGCGGTGAGAAACCGTCAGCTGGTGCGCGAGGCCTCGGAGAAGTTCGGCGCGCAGTGCATCGTTGTTGCGATCGATGCCAAGAAGGTTTCACGGCCGGGCGAGCCGGATCGCTGGGAAATCTTCACCCATGGCGGGCGCAATGCGACCGGCATCGATGCGGTCGAGTATGCGCAGGAGGTGGTGGAGCTCGGTGCCGGCGAAATCCTCCTCACGTCCATGGATCGCGACGGCACGAAGAGCGGCTTCGACGTGGAGCTGACCCGGGCCGTGGCTGATTCGGTCAGTGTTCCCGTGATCGCTTCAGGCGGCGTCGGTACACTCGACCATCTCGTGGAGGGTGTGAAGCTCGGGCACGCCAGCGCGGTCCTGGCGGCATCCATTTTTCACTTCGGAACCTACACCATCGGTGAGGCCAAGCGGTACATGGCGGCGGCGGGCATTCCGGTTAGGCTCGACACAGCCTAGACTCGCCGGTTGGGTGTGGCAAGACGGTTGAGATTTCGCTCATAAGCTGTGCTATCCACAATATGCACTCGGATAATCCGTATTACCAGTATTTCAATTTGCTTTCGAAAAGCCTAACATTGGTGTTGCAATTTTTGGGATAGCGGGCGAGCGGGCTTATTTCGATGTCTTTCAATGATCAGGCCTATGTCGGCTACATCATTGCCGATATAGCGCGTCTCCTGCGCACGGTCTGCGACCGCCGCGTGCGCAAATTGGGTCTGACACGCGCTCAGTGGCTGGCTGTTACTCGGCTGCATCGCCGACCAGGTCTCAGCCAGTCGGAGGTAGCTGAGCTCCTCGAAATCGAGAAAGCTACGGCGTGCCGCCTCCTCGATCGGCTGGAAGCTAAGAAGTGGATTGAAAGGCGGCCCGACAAGAAAGACCGCCGCGTTAAGCGCATCTTCCTGACACCCCGTGCAAACCGCGTCTACGCATCTATTTGGCCCGTAGCGGAAAGCACCGTCGATGAAGCCCTCAGCGAATTCTCGATTCCTGAGCGGAAGCAGCTGCTTGACATGATGCTTCGGATGAAAAGCAAGCTCCAAAGTCTTGCTGGCCAGGATGGTGTAATCTCTCTGGAGAGTATGAAGCCCCAAAGCGAAGGCGAGGCTCGAACGCAGGCTTCTGCGTAAACGGTTCCGCGTACCAACTGTCCTGCGCGTGGGTTAGACGTGGGGCCTCGACAGCTCGGACCGGGCATGGATAATCCGTAGGGTCACCGACAGCGACGGGCCCCGGACGTATGCCCCATAGGCAGAAGCTCTTATTCTTTGCAGGCTCCGCCCGCGAAGGCTCCCACAACAAGAAGCTGGCTCGGCTTGCAGCCCAAATCGCCGAAGCGAACGGCATCGCGGCGACCTTTGCCGATCTCGGCGATTATCCGATGCCCTTGTACGACGGTGATTTGGAACGCGGGGATGGCGTGCCCGAGAACGCGCGCAAGCTACGTGCGCTCATGGAGGTTCACGATGGCATCCTGATCGCGGCGCCGGAGTACAACGCTTCGATCACCCCGCTTCTCAAGAATACCCTCGACTGGGTTTCGCGGGTGCGATTTGAGGGGGAGCCGCCGCTCCAGGTATTCAAGACGCGTGTCTTTGCCATTGTATCTGCCTCGCCGGGCCGGTTCGGTGGCATGCGCGCGTTACTTGCCCTCCGGCAGGTCCTAGCTGTTGGCCTGCAGGCACTGGTGTTGCCGGATCAGCTCTCCGTGCCCTACGCGGCTGACGCCTTCGACGAAAAGGGGCATTTGAAGGATAAGGCCTTACAAGAGCAGCTGAAAGGTATAGTCGGCAGACTTGCGCGGGCCGCGAGGGTATTGCATGGAGCGTAGTTCACGACGCCAAGGCGCGCCTTGCGTTGCGGTGCCATGTTTGAGCGGCCCGATATTGCAGCGCAGCAGGGCGGTGCTCGAAAGAGGCAAAGGAAGGGACGTTGATGCAGGATCCTGAAACAGACGCCGATGTCTCCCGTGTGCTGATCGTAGCACTTGATGTCCCCTCCTATGACGAGGCCGCCGCCATTGTTGGCGAGCTCGGCGACGCCGTGAACTTCTACAAGATCGGTCTGGAGCTGCTTTTCAACGGCGGCCTACGCTTGGCGCGGGAGCTGCGCGACGACGGTAAGCTCGTGTTCTTGGACATGAAGTTTCTCGACATCGGCAATACCGTCGAGAAGGCCGTGCGGAACGTTGCGAAATTGGGCGTCAACTTCCTGACCATTCACGCGGTCGATCGTAAGACGCTGCAAGCTGCGCAGGAGGGCAAGGGCTCGAGCGCGCTCAAGCTTCTGGGCGTGACTGTTCTCACCAATCTCACTGGAGAAGATTTGGCGGAGCAGGGAGTATCAGAGAGCCCGCATGACCTCGCCCTGCGTCGGGCGAGGATGGCTTACGGTGTCGGGATCGACGGAGTGGTTGCTTCCGGACTGGAGGCGCAGGCCATAAGGCAGGCGACCGACGAAAAGTTTACCATTGTTACGCCGGGTATTCGTCCGAGTGGCAGCACGACTGACGATCAGGCGCGCGCAATGACCCCTAGGGACGCGATTTCTGGCGGGCGCCAATCATCTTGTTGTCGGGCGGCCGATTCTTACGGCGCCGGATCGACGGAAAGCCGCGCTCGATATTCAAAACGAAATCAGCGCGGCATTCTCAGAACGGAAAAGTTGAAACATTTCTCAGCTGCGGGCTCAGAAATGTCACGAGCCGCCTCGGGGCGGCTCGCGTCGGAAGAGAGCGTTTAGCGGCTTGAAAGCCGCTATACTTACTTCATTGTAGGCATCACGAACTCCGCACCTTCCTTCACGCCCGAGGGCCAGCGGGAGGTGACCGTCTTCGTCTTGGTATAGAAGCGAATGCTGTCCGGACCGTGCTGGTTGAGATCGCCGAACGCTGAGCGCTTCCATCCGCCGAAGGTGTAGTAGGCGAGTGGCACCGGGATCGGTACGTTGATACCCACCATACCGACATTCACTTTGGCCGCGAAATCGCGCGCTGTATCGCCGTCGCGTGTGAAGATTGCAACGCCGTTGCCGTACTCGTGATCGGAGGCGAGGCGAAGGCCTTCCTCGTAAGTCTTGGCGCGCACAACTGAGAGGACTGGGCCGAAGATCTCCTCTTTGTAGATTCGCATGTTGGGCGTCACCTCGTCGAACAGACAGCCGCCCATGTAGAATCCGTTCTCATAGCCCTGCAGGCGGAAATCACGGCCGTCGACCAGCAGCTTGGCACCTTCCTCGATGCCCAGCGCGACGTAATCCTTGACCCGTTGGAGATGCTGCTTGGTAACGAGAGGACCGAAGTCGGCATCCTCCGATGTTGAGGGGCCGATCTTGAGGTTTTCCACGCGTGGGATAAGCCGCTCGATAAGCAGGTCCGCGGTCTTCTGGCCAACGGGGACGGCGACCGAAACGGCCATGCAACGCTCGCCGGCAGATCCGTAGCCTGCTCCGATCAAGGCGTTGACGGCCTGATCCATGTCGGCGTCAGGCATGATGATCATGTGGTTCTTTGCGCCGCCGAAGCATTGGACCCGCTTCCCGGCCGCACAACCGCGGGTGTAGACGTACTCCGCAATTGGTGTTGAGCCGACAAAGCCCACAGCCATGATATCCGGATCGTCGAGGATGGCGTCGACCGCCTCCTTATCGCCGTTGACGACGTTGAGAATGCCCGGCGGCAGGCCAGCTTCCAGCATCAGCTCGGCCAGCATCAGCGGCACGGAGGGGTCACGCTCTGACGGCTTCAGAATGAAGGCGTTGCCGCAGGCGATCGCCGGGGCGAACTTCCACATCGGAATCATGGCCGGGAAGTTAAACGGCGTGATGCCGGCGACGACGCCGAGCGGCTGGCGCATGGAGTAGATGTCGATCCCCGGCCCGGCACCTTCCGTGAACTCGCCCTTCATAAGGTGCGGAACGCCGATCGCAAACTCGACCACCTCGATGCCGCGCTGGATGTCACCCCTGGCGTCGGCGATCGTCTTTCCATGCTCGCGGGCCAGCTTGTCGGCGAGCTTGTCGTTGTCGCGAGCAACGAGCTCGATAAACTTCATCAGCACACGGGCGCGGCGTTGCGGATTGGTCGCTGCCCAGGCCGGCTGAGCCGCCTTGGCATTTTCGACTGCGGCGCGGACCTCCTCCCGCGTCGCGAGCGGCACGCGTGCCGCCACCTCGCCCGTCATCGGCCAGTAGACGTCACCAAACCGTCCGCTCGTTCCCTTGACCCTCTTTCCACCGATGAAATGATATAGCTCTTCCGCCATTGTCCTCGTCTCCGGTGCCGGAATATGTTGTTTGGCCGGCATCCTAGGAGCGGCGCGGCTGATAATCCAGCCGATTGTCGCCGCATGCTGCTCCCTACTTCGAGATGCCCTCCGCACCATACGCCCCGCGGCAACTGTTCGTCAGCCTATTCGAAAGCCGCGCTTGCATCCTGAGCCACACCAATATTTACTGACAGCAGATACTTACCGGCAGCAGATAAAGAACAAGCGCCGGTGTGCAAGGGAGGGAGTGCTCGCGTGAAAGGGACGAATCCGTCTCTCGCGTACTTGGGCGAGTTCGACACTATGCCGAAGCTCTTGCTTCGGAATTCGGTGAAGTTCGCCTCTCGCCCGGCCTATCGGGAAAAGGACCTTGGGATCTGGCAGACCTGGACCTGGTCGCAGACGTGCGACGAGATTCGGGCCTTTGCCATCGGTCTCTATATACTGGGTCTGAAGCGGGGTGAGACGGTCGCCATTATCGGCGACAACCGGCCGCAGCTATACTGGACGTTAGCAGCTGCTCAGAGCATCGGTGCCATTCCGGTGCCTGTATATCAGGACGCCGTGGCGGCCGAAATGGCTTACGTCCTCAGTCACGCTGGCATCACGTTCGCTGTCGTCGAGAATCAGGAGCAGGTCGATAAGATTCTGTCTTTGTCGGATCAGCTCCCGACCCTCCGCCGCGTCATCTACGAGGATCCGCGTGGTCTAAACAAGTACGACCATACGCGGATGCACTCTTTCGTTGATGTACAGAAGCTTGGCCGTGAGGAGCTGAAGACGAATCCAAGCACTGCCCAGTGGTGGCTCGACGAGATTGCCCAGGGCAAGGGCAGCGACGACAGCGTCATCCTCTATACATCAGGCACCACCGGCAATCCCAAAGGTGTCGTTCTTAGTCACGAGAACCTGATCCGCACTGCGCTCAATGCAAACGCTTTCGACAAGCTTACCGAGAAGGAAGAGATTATCGCCTATCTTCCGATGGCCTGGGTGGGCGATCACATCTTTTCCTATGCGCAGGCTTACGCTGCCGGTTTCTGCGTCGCGTGCCCGGAAAGTATCGAGACGACAGTCGAGGACCGCCGAGAGATCGGGCCGACATTCTTCTTTGGGCCGCCGCGCCGGTTCGAAGCGGGCCTGACCGATATTTTTGTTCGGATGCAGGATGCGGGCCGCCTCAAGCGGTGGATGTTCGACCGGTTCATGGAGGTCGCGCGCCGATGCGGAGAACCCATTCTAGAGGGTAAGTCCGTTCCGTTCTCGGATCGGGTGCTCTACTGGATCGGTGACAAGCTTGTTTACGGACCGCTGCGCAATCGACTTGGATTGAGCCGGCTCAAGATCGGATACACGGCCGGCGAGGCAATCGGACCAGAAATTTTCAAGTTCTACCGGTCGCTCGGGATCAATCTGAAACAGCTATACGGCCAGACGGAAGCGACCGTTTACGTCACGATGCAGCCCGACGGTGAAATCTACGCCGACACCGTCGGCCCGCCCGCACCAGACGTTGATATCAAAATTCTCGACAGTGGCGAGGTTCTCTATCGCAGCCCGGGCGTATTCCAGCGCTACTACAAGAATGAAGAGGCAACCGCCGAGGTAAAGACGCCAGATGGTTGGGTCCGCAGCGGCGACGCCGGCTTTTTCGATAGTCGCGGCCACCTCGTAATCATCGATCGAGCCAAGGACGTCGGACGGCTAAAGGACGGCTCTCTGTTCGCACCGAAGTATCTCGAGAACAAGCTGAAGTTCTTTCCCGAGATCAAGGAGGCTGTTGCCTTTGGCCACGGACGCGATTTCGTGACGGTGTTCGTCAACATCGATCTCGTCTCGGTAGGAAGCTGGGCTGAGCGCAACAATGTTGTTTACGCGAGCTATCAAGAGCTGGCGGCGCATCCAGAAGTCTACGCGATGATTGAACGGCGCGTGGACGAAGTGAACGCCATGCTGGCGCAGGAGCCGAAGATGGCCAGCTCGCAGATCCGGCGTTTCCTTGTGCTGCCGAAAGAGCTCGATGCCGATGACGGCGAGCTGACCCGCACACAAAAAGTCCGTCGTGGCTTTATAGCGGAGCGCTACGCCCCGCTGATCCGCGCGCTCTATGACGGCTCCAAGGAGTGCCACATCCGAATGGAGGTAACGTTCGAAGATGGTCGCAAGGGCATGATTGAGGGCAACGTCAGAATTGTGGACATGAAGCTCCATGAACCGGTCGTTCCGGCCATCAAGGAGGCGGCTGAGTGACAGCAGTTGCTTCCGAAGTTCTCGAGCAACCCTCGGCCCCGCCGCGACCAATGGAGCGCGAGGTTTTGCTCGCCGTCGAAAACGTTTCGCTGCGTTTCGGCGGTGTGACGGCGATTCGCGATGTGTCTTTCGACATTCGCAAAGGCGAAATTCGCGCCATCATCGGCCCGAACGGCGCCGGCAAGACGTCGATGCTCAACGTCATCAACGGATTCTACCATCCGCAAGAGGGCACGATCACATTCAAGGGCCAGCGCCGTAAGCATATGCGGCCCCATATTGCCGCCAGCCAGGGTATCGCCCGCACCTTCCAGAACGTCGCCCTGTTCAGAGGCATGTCGACGCTCGACAACATCATGACCGGGCGGACGCTGAAAATGCGCACCGGCATTCTCGGCCAGGCCGTTTATTGGGGTTGGTCGCAAAAGGAAGAGATCCGCCACCGCGAGGTCGTCGAGCGCATCATCGATTTTCTTGAGATCGAGCACATTCGAAAGACGCCCGTGGGCAAGCTGCCATATGGCCTGCAAAAGCGCGTCGAGCTCGGGCGGGCGCTCGCGATGGAGCCAGAGCTATTGCTGCTCGACGAGCCAATGGCGGGCATGAACCTCGAAGAGAAGCAGGACATGTGTCGCTTCATCCTCGATGTCAACGATCAGTTCGGGACGACAATTGCGCTGATCGAGCACGATATGGGTGTCGTGATGGACCTTTCCGATCGTGTGGTCGTGTTGGACTACGGTGTGAAGATCGCGGACGGCACGCCGGAGGAAGTTCAAAACAACCAGAAGGTCATCGACGCTTACCTCGGTGTGGCCCGCTGAATGCAGTTTCAAGCAAAGCAGACGCCTAATGCCAGCTGTCCTCCCCGTTTCGAGCATTTGAGCGGATTAGCGCGTCCCAATAGTCGTTGAGCAGTCCTGGGGGAATTGAGTGGAAGGCCTAGGTCCATTTGTCGAGGTTTTGATCGGCGGGTTGCTGTCCGGAATGCTCTACTCGCTGGTCGCGCTCGGCTTCGTGCTGATCTTCAAAGCCTCGGGCGTCTTCAATTTTGCGCAAGGGGCGATGGTGCTGCTTGCCGGTCTTGCGCTCGTTCGATCGCTCAATCTGCTTATTGCCAACGGCTTACCGTTTGAGATCGCCGTAATAGGCGCTCTGCTTTTTGCGGGCGCAATTATGGCGATTACTGCTTGGCTCATCGAGCGCTACGTGCTCGGTCCGCTCGTGAACCAGAGCGAGCTCACGCTTTTCATGTCGACCATCGGCGCAACCTTCATCATCGAGGGTGCAGCGCAGATGCTGTTCGGCTCTGATGTCTATCCGCTACAGCTCTACCCGACAGACGTCTGGATCGTGCTCGAAGAAGTTTTCCCGGGCGGGCTCTTGATCAGCAAGCTTGACGTGTGGGGTGGGGTCATCGCCGGCGTGCTGGTGGCGGGGCTTGCGGTGTTCTTCCAATGGACAAAAACCGGACGCGCGCTTCGTGCCGTGGCTGACGACCATGCGGCCGCGCAGTCAGTTGGTATTCCAATCAGCTGGATCTGGTTCGTGGTTTGGCTCGCTGCGGGTCTTGTGGCGCTGGTCGCTGCGACCGTCTGGGGAACGAAGCTTGGCGTTCAGTTCTCGATCACTTTCCTGGCCCTCAAGGCGTTGCCTGTTCTGATCATCGGGGGCTTCACATCTATTCCCGGCGCCATCGTCGGAGGGCTCATCATTGGTGCGGGCGAAAAGCTCGCCGAGATTTATCTCGGGCCACTCATCGGCGGCGGCATCGAGTACTGGTTCGCGTATGTTCTCGCTCTCCTCGTGCTGTTGGTGAGGCCGCAGGGGCTGTTTGGCGAGCGCATCATAGAGCGGATTTGAGGAGGAAAGGCGCGTCGTGCTTTATCGCGAGGCCGGACAATTCAAGACAAGCTATGCCGCCGATATGGCGATCTTTCCGATTCGCCAGGATCGAATTGCTTTCGGCGCCCTCCTTGCTTTTGCCTTTATCGGCGTTCCGCTTTTAGCACAATTCGAAGTCGGTCCGTTTGGGCACGACTACATCTTCAAGGCCATCCTGATCCCGTTTCTGATACTGTCTCTAGCCGCAATCGGACTGAACATCTTAACCGGATATTGCGGGCAAATATCTCTCGGCGGCGGCGCCTTCATGGCTATTGGCGCCTATGCGGCGTACAATTTCTCCCTACGCATCCCTGAGCTGCCGTTGCTCGTTTCCATCCTTCTCGGCGGTGGCATGGCGGCGCTCGTCGGAATCCTGTTCGGAGCACCGAGCCTGAGAATCAAGGGTCTTTATCTCGCGGTCGCGACGCTGGCCGCGCAGTTCTTCTTCGACTGGCTCTTCCTGCGTGTGCAGTGGTTCACGAACTACACACCGTCCGGGTCTGTGAATGCCCCGCAGCTGAACTTTTTCGGCTGGGTCGTGAATACGCCAGCGGAGCGTTACATGCTGGCGCTGATGTTTGTCACCGTGTTCGCTTTCATCGCCAAGAATTTGACGCGCGGGAACATCGGGCGCCAATGGATGGCGATCCGCGATATGGACATTGCTGCGGAGCTGATGGGCATCCGGCCGCTCTACGCGAAGCTATCGGCTTTTGCTGTTTCGTCCTTCATCATCGGGGTGGCGGGCGCATTGTGGGCCTTTGTGCACCTCGGCTCCTGGGAGCCGCTGACGTTCAACATCGACCGCTCTTTCCAGCTGCTGTTCATGGTGATCATCGGTGGGTTGGGCTCGATCCTTGGCTGTTTTCTGGGAGCAGCGTTCATCCTCATCCTGCCGATTTTTCTCGACCAAGTGCCCCATATGATGGGTGTTCCCTTGTCCGTCGAAACGGTCTCGCACCTGGTGTTCATCATCACCGGTGCGCTGATCTGTTTTCTCCTGATCGTGGAGCCACACGGGTTCGCCCGGCTGTGGGCTATCGGGAAGGAGAAACTGAGACTCTGGCCGTTCCCGTATTAGGGCGGCTCGAGAAAGAGGGCGAGGCCTGCAGAGCGGAGCGGCAGGCCGGAGCCTGGAACAACAACAAGGCCCGCGCGGAGGGACCCGGTCGATCCGGGCCGAACCAAGGAGGAGAAGCAATATGGCTCGCAAGAGTTGGGCTTTGGCAGCGGCAGCTGTGCTCGCCGCAGCGGCAGCCCTCCCGGCAGAAGCACAGAATGAGCAGTTCGTGCCGAGGCTCGTCTACCGTACAGGCCCGTACGCACCCAACGGCATTCCATTCGCCAATGGCGCCGCTGATTACCTGAACCTGATCAATGAACGGGACGGCGGTATCAACGGCGTCAAGATCGTAATGGAGGAATGCGAAACGGGTTACGCCACGGACAAAGGCGTTGAGTGCTACGAGCGTCTTAAGAATAAAGGCCCGACCGGCGCTGCTTATTTCTCACCTCTTTCAACGGGCATTACCTTCGCCCTGACTGAAAAGGCGCCCGGCGACAAAATCCCGTTGTTGACGACTGGTTATGGCCGATCCGATAGCCGCGATGGATCGGTGTTCACCTGGAATTTCCACGCCCTCGGCACGTATTGGACCGCCGCGGATGTTGCCATCCAGCACATCGCCCACGAGCTGGGCGGCATGGACAACCTCAAGGGCAAGAAGATCGCCCTCGTCTACCACGATAGCCCATATGGTAAGGAGCCGATTCCTCTGCTGCAGAAGCGCTCGCAGCTGAACGGCTTCGAGCTTCTGTTGATCCCGGTCACGCATCCGGGCGTCGAGCAGAAATCCCAGTGGTTACAGGTTCGCCAGAACCGCCCCGACTACGTGCTGCTCTGGGGCTGGGGCGTAATGAACTCGACTGCCATCAAGGAAGCCGCTGCCGTTGCCTATCCGCGCGACAAGATCATCGGCGGCTGGTGGTCCGGTGCGGAGCCGGATGTGACACCCGCTGGCGACCAGGCGAAGGGCTATAAGGCTTTGATGCTTCAGCATGGAGCCGGCAAGTTCCAAGTCCATGCTGATATTGAAAAGTACGTCTACGCCAAGGGGCTGGGCATGGCTCAACCCGAGGACGTTGGACATGTCCTTTATAACCGCGGCGTGATCAACTCCATGATTGGCGTAGAGGCGATTCGCACCGCGCAGGAAAAATTCGGCAAGAAGCCGCTGACCGGCGAGCAAATCCGCTGGGGCTTCGAGAACCTCAATTTGACCGAGGAGCGCTTAAAGGAGCTTGGCTTCGAAGGCATGATGCGGCCGTTGAAGTTCTCGTGTGAGGATCACGAAGGCGCGCGCTTCGCACGTCTCCACCAGTGGGATGGGAAGCAGTGGAATGTGATCTCCGACTGGTACGAAGCCGACGATTTGATCCTGGCTCCGTTGGTCAAGGACACCGCCGCGGCGTACGCCAAGGAAAAAGGAATCACGCCGCGGGACTGCTCTAAAGAAAGCTGAGAGGAGCGGATCGTGAACTAAGAGTTGCGAATAGGGACGTTTCGTTCTGCGAACGGCGTTCCTATTCGCCGCCTATCGATTTCCTGGTTCGCCTTGGTGAAATATGACGTCCGCTGCCCCAATTCTTTCCGTCAACAATATCGAGGTGATCTACGACCACGTGATCCTCGTGTTGAAGGGTGTGTCGTTGAATGTGCCGGAAGGTGGCGTGGTCGCGCTTTTGGGCGCCAACGGGGCGGGAAAATCGACGACACTCAAGGCGATTTCAAACCTCATCCGCTCAGAACGCGGGGAGGTCACGAAAGGAACGATCGAGTTCAAGGGCGAACGCGTCGACGGCCTTACGCCCAACGATCTCGTGCGGCGCGGCTGCATCCAGGTGATGGAAGGCCGCCACTGTTTCGGGCACCTCACGGTGGAAGAGAATCTGCTGACGGGAGCTTTCACGCGCCGCGACGGCAGCGCAGCTATCTCCGAGGATCTGGAGAAGGTCTACAGTTACTTTCCGCGGCTGAAAGAGCGCCGGAACAGCATCGCCGGCTACACATCCGGGGGCGAGCAGCAAATGACGGCGATCGGCCGCGCTTTGATGTCGCGGCCTAAGATGATCCTTCTCGATGAGCCCTCCATGGGTCTCGCCCCGCAAATCGTCGAGGAAATCTTCGATATCGTTCACAATCTGAACCAGCGAGAGGGCGTCAGCTTCTTGCTCGCTGAGCAAAATACCAACATCGCGCTGAAGTACGCCACATATGGCTATATTCTTGAAAGTGGACGGATCGTGCTCGATGGCAAGGCGGAAGAGCTGCGCGAGAACGAAGATGTGAAGGAGTTCTATCTCGGCATCGGTGGCGGTCATCGCAGGAGCTTCCGCGAAGCCAAGTCCTACAAGCGGCGAAAGCGTTGGCTCGCTTGATCGATGGTGTCCTATCGGTAATTCTTGGCCGAGTGACTTCGCGAAAAGGCAGATCTGGTGATCTGCGGCAACACATTCTCGCTCGCCGGATGGGATAATTCGTCCATCGGTGATTTCCACCTTCCGAGGAGATCATGACGTCTGCGCACTTCGATCAGCTCGAGACCCGCGATCCAGAGCAGCGGGAAATTGCTCTGTTCAATCTCTTGCCGAGCCTTATCCAGCGTGCAAAGGACTTGTCGCCCGGGTGGGCCCGGCATCTCGCTGATGTCGAGCCGGCGTCCATCACCAGCCGCGAGGCACTGGCCACAGTTCCGATCCTGCGCAAGTCGTCCCTTCCTGAGCTTCAGGCAGCGCAGCTGCCGTTCGGAGGTTTCGCTACTGCGGCCCCGTCAGAGATGGCCCGCATCTACATGTCACCGGGCCCAATTTTCGAGCCGGAAGGGTTCGGCGCTGATTGGTGGCGTTCGGCTCGAGCGCTGTTCGCCGCTGGATTCCGCAAGGGTGACATCGTCCACAATACGTTCTCCTATCATTTGACGCCAGGCGCCTGGATCATGGACGCTGGGGCTCGGGCATTGGGCTGTACCGTGATTGCAGCCGGCCCGGGCAATACCGAGCAACAGATCGAGGCCATCACCAAACTCAAGCCGACGGCCTACGTCGGAGTGCCGGATTATCTCAAGATCCTGCTCGACAAGGCCAGAGAGGCAGGGCGAGAGATCAAGTCTTTTCAGAAAGCGGTCGTATCCGGCGGCGCGCTTTTTCCTTCGCTACGCCAGGAATACAAGGAGCGCGGCATCGCCGTATTTCAAACCTACGCCACGGCAGACGTCGGTGTGATCGCTTACGAGAGCTCAGCTCTTGACGGGATGATTGTCGAGGAAGGCGTTATCGTCGAAATCGTACAACCGGGTACGGGGGATCCGCTACCACCAGGTGAGGTTGGCGAGGTGGTGGTCACCTGCTTCAACCGCGACTACCCGATGATCCGACTGGCCACGGGCGACCTCTCAGCAGTCATGGAAGGTATTAGCCCTTGCGGCCGCACGAACATGCGCATCAAGGGTTGGCTCGGTCGCGCTGACCAGACCACCAAGGTCAAGGGTATGTTCGTGCACCCGAGCCAAGTGGTCGCCGTAGCTAAACGGCATCCGGAACTCGGCCGTGTACGTCTGGTCGTGGGCCGCAGTGGCGAGCAGGATACGATGACTCTGAAGGCAGAGGCAGAAACTCAAGACCCCGCGCTAGCCTCTCGCGTAGCCGAAACACTCCAGGATGTCACGAAGCTCAGGGGCGTGGTCGAATTGACCCCGCCAGGCAGCTTGCCCAACGATGGAAAGATCATCGCCGACGAACGCACCTACGACTAGAGAACAAAGCTTCGCGCATTCCGATGTAGATTAAGACAGAGTAAGCGAAGCTTGAGTTTCACGAGTGGAGATGAGTAGAGCGCCAGTAATAGCTGCTGGCGCTCTTATGCTTTTCAACGCCTCTTTTGGCTATTGGGACGATGGAAGTCAGCCCCTGATGCCGCTTTCATGCGGCCTCAAATGTGGGGATTCTCGTGTCGCCAAAGCGGAGTGTTGGCCGGATGCCTCCGCTGACCGAAGCGGGACCGATCCATTGCGCCCTTTTGATCTTACATCAGCAGCTTCCGCGTGCGGTGGCCCTTGTCTCCCGGGCGAGACGTTGCTACAAAATAGAACACCGTTCTGTACAACAGAACAGGAGAATTCGCGTTGACGCCCGCCAAGGATCCACGAATGACCTCGCTATTGCATTCGAGAGGCTGCCAACTCTCATGGATGAGGATGTGCACCGCCGCGGAGCTTGGTTCACTGCCTGCTTTCGCGTTGGCATGGGCGCGGTTAGGGTCATAACCCTTGCCTAAGAATGCTGATACTCCCACTCAAGGCGTCGCTGCCGTAGACCGCGCCCTCACTATTTTAAATGCATTCGAAGAGAGCCCTGAGCCGCTAACGCTTGCTGTACTGTCGAAGAAGACAGGGCTGTACAAGAGCACGTTGCTCCGGTTGATCGCCTCGTTGCAGGCATTCGGCTACATCACACGCAACCCAGATGGCAGTTATTTTCTAGGTCCGACTCTTTTGCGCCTAGGGGCTGCTTACCAACGAGCGAGCAACTTGCATGATCGTGTTATGCCGGTGCTGCGGGATCTTGTTGCGCAAGGCACCGAAAGCCCGTCGTTTCATGTCCGGCACGATGCGGGCCAGCGGCTCTGCCTGTTTCGGTTGGATTCCCTTCACTCGACGCTCGACGCCGTCAGCGTAGGGATGCTACTGCCGCTTGACCGGGGAGCTGCCGGAAAGGTCATTCTCGCATTTTGTGGTCAGCAAGGTAAGGAGTTCGAGCGCATTCGGGAGCGCTTTATTGCTGTATCTTATGGCGAGCGCGATCCGCATTGTGCGGGCCTGGCATGTCCGGTGTTCGGGGCTGATGGAAATCTGATCGGCGCGCTTTCCGTTTCGGGTCCTCGGGAGCGCTTCGATGACAAAAACGTCGCTCGCATGTCGGAACTGGTTATGGAAGCAGCGGTGCGCCTGACTCGCGACTTCGGTGGGCAGCCGCAAGTTATGCTGAAAGCCAAAGAGCTGATACTTGGATCGTTAAGACGCGGTAGCCCAAAACGAAAGCGCACAAGTTAGGCAGGAGAGATCATGGCAGATTACCCGAAACTGAAACTTTTAATCGGCGGGGAGTGGATCGACCGGGAAGGCGAACCGGTGATCAATCCGGCCGATGAATCGATCCTTGGCACCGTTCCACATGCGCTGGAACAAGATTTGGAAGCCGCGGTCACAGCTGCAATTGAGGGATTTCGCATTTGGCGGCGCACCTCTCCTGCGAAACGCTGCGAGATTCTCACCACGGCTGCAGCGTTGATGCGGGAGCGAGTTCGAGGACTTTGCAGTCACGATGACCCTTGAACAGGGTAAGCCAATTGCACAGTCGCGGCTCGAGGTCTTGCGTGCAGCTGATATCATTGAATGGGACGCCAACGAAGGGCGGCGCATTTACGGACGCGTCATCCCAGCAGAGCCTGGCATGCGCCATACTGTTCTGCGCCAACCTATCGGCCCAGTAGCTGCCTTTTCACCATGGAACTTCCCAGTGAGTTCTCCGGCGCGCAAGGTGGCCGGAGCGCTCGCTGCGGGATGTTCGATCATTCTCAAGGCATCCGAGGAGACGCCTGGCGGCGCCGTGCAGCTCGCGCGCGCGTTCTTTGATGCTGGAGTGCCGCCGGGCGTACTCAATCTGGTTTTCGGAAAGCCCGCGGCTATTTCGGATTATCTAATTCCGGAGTCAGCTATTCGGCTTGTGACGTTCACCGGATCGATCGCGGTCGGTAAGCACCTTGCCGCAATGGCCGGCCAGCATATGAAACCCGCGATTATGGAGCTCGGCGGGCACGCACCTGTGATCGTATGCGAGGATGCGGACCCCGTGGCAACGGCTGCGGCATCGGTGGCGGGCAAGTCGCGAAACGCCGGTCAGGTTTGTGTATCCCCGACGCGCTGGTTCGTTCACGAGCGGGTTTACCAGCAGTTCCTCGAAGCCTTTGCGGAAAAAGCAGCGCAGGTAAGGCTAGGTAATGGTCTCGATCCCGCGACAGAAATGGGTCCGCTCGCAAATGAGCGACGGCTCGATGCTATGACGGATTTTGTACGGGATGCAAAGTCACACGGAGCGAAAGTGCTCACCGGTGGCAGTAGAGTCGGCAATCGAGGATATTATTTTCCGCTGACCATACTTGCGGAAGTGCCGGACGAAGCCAGGGTCATGCGTGAGGAGCCGTTTGGTCCGCTGGCGCTCGTCAATCCGGTAAAGACGATCGAGGAGGCGATCGAGAAAGCCAACGCGCTTCCCTATGGCCTTGCCGCCTATGCATTCACGCAGTCAGCAGGCAATGCCGATCTATTGAGCGAAAATATCGAAGCTGGCAACCTATCGATCAATCATTTCGTGGCCTCGGTTGCGGAAACGCCGTTCGGCGGCGTGAAGGAAAGCGGCTACGGACGCGAAGGCGGAACTGAAGGCCTGTGCCATTACACAGTAGTGAAAAACGTGTCTCACCGCACGGCGTAAGCTGTATACTATTTTGACCTCTCCCCCAGCGAGGGAGAGGTAATTGTAAAGGTAGTCGGCCGATTAAGTGCGCTTCTTTTGGATCCCATACAGAAAATTGGTCACAATTGTATTCACGACGGCCGCAATATCGTTGCAAACAGTTACTCCATGCACTTCCCGGCGGATCAAATAATAGATCAGGGTAGAATGGAGATGCCAGGCGAGTTCGAGCTCTAGAGCGCTGAGAGGGCCCGATGTTCTCAATCCTTGCTCGTGGCGCAGCTCACGCGCAATCACGTGCAACAGCCGATCGATATAGTTGACGATGTAGCGCCGCGTCAGACGATGGCCGGCCAAGCTGGATCTCAAGGCGATCCGAATCCAGATCTTGTCGTTGACGACGGAAGCGTAGTCCAAATAGAACTTTCGCAGCCGCTCCTCGAAAGGAATGGATCGGTCGCGGAGAAAGGGCTCCCAGTCCTCTTTCCAGCGCGATACGAACGTTTCCTCATAGACCCGATCCAACAGCTCCCGCTTATTGCTGAAGTACTTATAGATCAGGGATTGCGAGACGCCGAGCCCGCGTGCCAGCTCGCGCGTATCAGCGGCGAAACCGCGTTCGGCGAAGAACTGCATTGCGCCCTTGAGGATCATCCGCTCGCGTTCCTCGGGTGACATGCGGATGCGCTTCCTGAGCTTGCGCCCAGATCCATCAACCGGTGTAGGTCTTGCTTCCTGCAACTTTGTGGGGATGTCGCTTCGTTCAGTCAAAGCACTCTCCGCCGTTGGTCCACAGTGGCTGAGTATGAAAATAATCCCGCGAGAGACGATTGACACCTTCGTAAAATAGTGAACAATTGCTCACTAGCACAGTCAAGCGGACGTCGGCGGTCGAGCGGACTTCGAAAGGCGGTTAGGAGCAACGCGATGGCAAAAGCACGGAAAGCTATAATCACGTGTGCAGTTACGGGCGCGATCCATACTCCGTCCATGTCGGAGCATCTCCCCATAACGCCCGATGAAATCGTCGAGCAGGCCCTGGAGGCGGCAGCGGCCGGCGCATCCGTTCTGCATTTGCACGCGAGGGATCCGGAGACTGGCAAGCCCGATCAGAACTCCCGAGGCGTTCGCACGGTTCTTGCCACGCATCAAGCAGCAGACGAATGCCGTTATCAATCTCACGACCGGCGGTAGCCCGTATATGAGGGTGGAAGAGCGCGTCAAACCGGCCGCTCAATTCAAGCCCGAGGTCGCCTCTCTCAATATGGGGTCGATAAACTTCGGCCTGTATCATCTCCTGAATCGCTATAAGACCTTTAAGTTCGATTGGGAGCGGCAGCATCTCGAAGCAACGCGCGATCTCGTTTTCCGCAACAGCTTCCAAGATATCGAGTACATCCTCAAGACCTGTTACGGAAACGATACGCGCTTTGAATTCGAGTGCTACGACATCGCTCACCTCTACAATGTCAAGCATTTCCTGGATCGTGGCTTGGTGAAGCCGCCTCTGTTTCATTCAGTCGGTGTTCGAGATCCTTGGCGGTATCGGCACGCATCCGGAAGATGTGATTCACATGAAGCGGACGGCCGATAGACTGTTCGGCGATCTGTATCAGTGGTCTGTGCTAGGTGCCGGCGCCGCGCAAATGCGCATTGCCGCAATGGCGGCTGCGATGGGGGCTCATGTTCGCGTCGGGCTCGAGGACTCGCTTTGGGCGGGACCCGGGAGACTCGCCAAGTCCAACGCGGAGCAGGTTCGCATGGTGCGGCAGATCCTTGAGGGTATGGGCATCGAGGTCGCAACGCCCGACGAGACGCGTGAAATCCTCGCGCTCAAAGGCGGCGATAAGGTCGAGTTTTAGATAGAGCGCGTCAAGTAGGGAGGAGCAGATATGAGAGCGATAGCTACGGCCGCTGTCGGCGCGCTGGGCTTGGCATTGTTGGGAACGCCAGGGCCAGCGACGGCCGCTGAAAAGATCTCGTTGCGAATTGGCGCGGGACATCCGGCGGCAGCAACGTGGATCACGACGATCCGTGAGCTTTTCATGCCGCGCTTTGCCGAACGGGTAAAGGCCGAGACCGAATACGAAATCGAGTGGACGGAAGCCTGGGGCGGCTCGGTTTGTAAGCTGGGTGAATGTCTCGAGGCAGTGGAAGCTGGCCTGCTCGACATGGCTGACTTGCAGACGCCATTCGAGCCGTCCAAGCTCATGGCTCAAAACTTTTCGTATTTTGTGCCCTTCGGTTCTGGGGATCCAATTCTGGCGGCCGAGCTCAATCGCCGTACCTACGAAGAAGTGCCGGCTCTCAAGCAGATGCTCGAAGACCGCTACAATCAGGTTTTCGTGGGAGTGGGCATCCTAAGCAACTACGGGTTGGTCACGACGTTCCAGTGGGAGAAGATCGAGGACCTTCAGGGGCAGAAAATCGCTGCTGCAGGACCGAATATCCCTTGGGTCCAGTCTGTCGGCGTCGTGCCGGTGCAATCAAATCTGAATGAAGCCTATACGTCGTTCCAGACGGGCGTTTATAACGGCTGGGTGATGTTTCCAGATGGCGTGACGTCATTCCGCCTGGAGGAGGTGACCAAGCAGTTTTCCATCACTGGATTCGGTGCCATCGCAACGCCGCTGCTGACGATCAACAAAGACACGTGGGACAGCCTACCGCCCGAAGTACAGAAGATCATGATGGAGGTCGGCGCCGAGTGGAACAAGCGCGCTGGCGAATTCACGGCCGAACGGCAGAAGCAGGCGCTAGCCAAAATGAAAGAGGCGGGCCTCCGGATCAAGGAGCTCACCTTCGAAGAAAAGAAGGCTTGGGCTGCGAAGCTTCCCAACATTCCGAAAGAGCGTTACGAAGAAATGAAGAAGCTGGGCCAGCCCGGGGAAGCCGTTTATCACTACATAAAGCTCCTAAAAGAAGCCGGTCATGAATTCCCGAGAGATTGGGAAGCGGAGCGCTGATCGGTAACCAATGGCCGCGCCGATTACGGCGCGGCTATCCCCGGCGGAGGCTGAATTGGCCCACTACCATCGAATACTTTCGACCCTAAATTTCTCAGCCAGCATTCTTATTGCTGCGATCATGCTGGTGATTACGGCAGATGTCGCCGGACGAGCGTTTTTTGGCCAGCCTTTGCATGGCATCCCAGAGCTGACGAAGTTCTCCGTTGTCTGCATGGTGTGGCTGCAGATGGCCTACACGCTGAGGACGGGCAAACACCTTCGCTCGACGCTGCTCTTGAACATGATGGGGGATGCTGGCCGGCGCAGCGTGCTTGTTCTGAATTGCGTGCTAGGCGCGATATTGATGCTATTAATTGCATATTACAGCTACCCCGAAATGCTGCGATCTTGGCGCATCGGCGCTTTTGAAGGCGAGCATCCCGTGCGGATCCCGACATGGCCAATATGGGCTATTGTTGTGGGCGGGTCAGCGCTGACGGCTGTTGAGTATGCGCGGCAGGCAGTCAGTCTCATCCTCGGCCGTGATGATGTGGAAGTAGATGCGTAGTACCGCATTGAAGTAAGGGTCCGGCGCCTACCATGGATGCAACCGTTATTGGCCTGATTTCGATTGCCGCGCTCTTTGGGCTGATCCTCATCGGGTTTCACATCGGCATCGCCTTGATGCTGACTAGCTTTGCTGGCGTATACTTCATCACAGGGCGCCTCACCGTTGGGGCCAATCTTCTGAAGACGACGGCATACAGCGCAATCGCCGATTACGTATTCGCCATCATTCCACTTTTTATATTCATGGGGCTCCTGACCACTGCCGCGGGAGCAACGAGAGAACTGTTCACTTCGGCCGAACAGTTATTAAGGCGGGTGCGTGGTGGCGTAGGAATCGCGACGGTTGTTGCCAATGCGGTATTCGCGGCAATTACCGGAGTATCAGTGGCATCAGCGGCTGTATTCTCCAAGCTGGCAGTGCCGGAAATGGAGCGGCTGAACTACGATCGGCGGTTTAGCCTCGGCATTGTCGCTTCGAGTGCCCTGTTGGGGATGCTAATTCCCCCGTCCATCCTGATGATCGTATATGCCGTCCTTACCGAGCAATCTATTGGGCGGCTGTTCGCCGCGGGTTTGGTTCCCGGCCTCCTGGTTGCTGGAGCACTTTCATCTGCAATCTGGGCAATGGTCACACTCTGGCCGCGGCTTGGTGGTGTCGGTGTCGAGCGCCAACAAGTTGCGGCGAGGGAGCGCTACCTGGCCATTGTGAAGCCTTGGCCGATTTATCTGCTAATTGCCCTTGTTCTGGGCGGCATCTACGGCGGTATGTTTACGCCTACCGAGGCTGGCGCAATCGGCGCGTTCGGTGCTTTCTGCTTGCTAGTTGCCCGCCGAAAGTTCTCGGCGCGCGGAATGGTGGATTTGCTGCTCGAAACGGGTAAGGCGAGCGCTAGCATATTCTTCCTATTAATCGCGGCTTCAATGTACAGCCGTATGCTTACACTTTCTAGGCTGCCGGCAGTACTTACGGACTGGATCATTCATCTGCAGGTGCATCCGGGCATCGTGTTTCTGGCGTTGATAGTGCTGCTTTTGATCCTCGGAATGATCCTCAATTCCGTCTCGATACTGCTGTTGACGGTCCCGATCATTGCCCCTGTCGCGAGCGCGTTGGGTTACGACCTCATTTGGCTCGGAATCGTGGTGATCATCACGATCGAGTTGGGCTTGCTGACGCCGCCTTTCGGAATGGTCGTATTCGCTATGAAAGCGGCGCTACCTGATTCGGTGACGCTCGAAGATATCTACGCCGGCTCGGCACCCTTCCTATTGGTGCTGTTATTGACGCTGGCGGTGATCGTCATGTTTCCGCAATTGACGCTGTTCGTGCCGAACCTTCTGTTCGGCTGAACCCAAATCTCCTGCAACGTAAAAAGAAGAGGATGAGCATGGACATAAAGGTCGGAAAAGAAGCAATCGCGGAGGCTAGCCGGAAGCTGTCGAACTGGGGAAGGTGGGGCAAGGACGATCAGATCGGCACGCTCAACTTCGTCACGCCGGAAATGATCGTCGAGGCCGCAAAGCTCGTCCGGAAAGGCAAGGTTTTTGCGCTTGGGATTCCGTTGGACTCCAACGGGCCGCAAACCGGTCTTTTCGGTGGACGCTTTAACCCCATTCATCAGATGCTGGCGACTGGTACGGACGCGATTGCCGGCCAACAGGACTGGAATAAGATCCGTTATGCGGACGACACCCTCATGCTGTGCGTACAGGGTGCGACGCACTGGGATGCTCTTGGGCATATCTTCTACGAGGATAAGGCGTATAACGGACACGATGCCAAGCTGATCAACTCCACCGGCCTGAAGGTCTTGGGAATCGAGCATTCCAAGAACAAGATGGTCGGGCGCGGCGTGCTTCTTGATATTGCTCGTTTCCGCGGCGTGGAATGGCTGGAGGACGGCGAGGGCATCTCGAACGACGAGCTCGATGCGTGCGCCAAGGCCCAGGGCGTCGAGATTCGCCGGGGCGACTTCGTCATTATCCGGACCGGGCAGATGGAGCGCTGCCTGAAGCAGGGCGACTGGGGCGGTTACGCCGGTGGCGATGCCCCTGGCGTGAAGTTCGAGAACTGCTACTGGTGCCACGAGAAGGAAATCGCGGCGATCTGCTCCGACACGTGGGGAGTGGAGGTTCGGCCGAACGAGACAACGGAAGCGAACCAGCCATGGCACTGGGTTGTCATTCCGGCCATGGGGCTCTGCATGGGAGAAATCTTCTATGTGAAAGAGCTCGCCGAGGACTGCGCGGAGGACGGCGTCTATGAGTTCTTCTTCGCTGGACCGCCGCTGATCATCACCGGTGGTACAGGATCGCCGATCAATCCGCAGGCGATCAAATAAGGCTTTGACAGCTCAAGCGTCCAGAGGCGCCTGAAAGAGGGCGCCTTTCCGGACAATGCGGCCAAGGCGTCAGGCTTTGCCTCGCCTTGGCCGCAGCTGTTTCGGCGAGTTTCAGGGCGCAGCGTGGATTGTCGCGCGGCTTCCTCAACCCTCCCCGTAGGGAAGGCGAATTCAGCCAGGGCAATGCTTTGACCAATGGGCTAGATTGCCGCGATCTAGCCGCGGATATTTGCTAGCCCATTGGTGCCCATCAGCGGCGTACCTAGGGAAGCTCTGCTATCCTGTGAACGTATTTGCGAATTGGGTCCGTAGCTCGGCTTTTTGCACTTTCCCCATCGCATTGCGCGGCAGCTCGTTCAAGACGAAGACGCGCTTCGGCAGCTTGAATTTGGCCAGCCGGTTGGAGAGAGCAGAAATCACTTCGGCTTCGCTGGGTACTGTGGTCCCAGGCTCCGGAGTCAGGATAGCGATGACGCCTTCGCCGAAATCGGGATGAGGGACGCCAACCACGGCCAACTCGCTAACGCCCGGCAAAGCGTTCAACTCTTCCTCGATCTCTTTAGGATAAACGTTGAAGCCGCCCGAAATGATGAGATCTTTGGCGCGGCCGACGATCGTTACCCGGCCATCCTCGGACATGGTGGCAAGGTCGCCGGTGATGAAGTAGCCGTCAGGACGGAACTCTTCCTTGGTCTTCTCGGGATTCCGCCAATATCCTTTGAAGACGTTCGGTCCCTTGACCTCGAGCACGCCGACCTCGTTTGGCGGAACGAGCTCGCCCTCCTGCGTTGCGACCCGCACCGAGATCCCGGGAAGTGCGTAGCCGACCGTACCGGCAATCCTCTCGCCGCCCCGGTACGGATTTGAAGTAATCATGCCGGCCTCGGTCATGCCGTACCGTTCGAGAATCTTGTGCCCGGTGCGCGCCTCGAACTCCTTATGGGTTTCAGCGAGCAACGGCGCGGAACCGGAAATGATCAGACGCATGCGGGAGCAGTGCTCTCTGCCGAATGCGGGATTGCCAAGAAGCCGCGTATAAAAGGTCGGCACGCCCATCATCACCGTTGCTTCCGGCATGAGCCGCATTACGGCCTCGAGATCGAACTTCGGAAGCCAGATCACCCGCGAGGCATTGAGAAATGTCGTATTGAGCGCGACGAACAGCCCATGCGTGTGGAAGATCGGGAGCGCGTGCAGCAACACGTCACCGGGCTCGAAGCCCCAGTACGCGTGAAGCACCTCGGCATTGGAGGATAGATTGCGGTGCGTGATCATGGCGCCTTTCGAGCGCCCTGTCGTGCCGGAGGTATAGAGCAGGGCCGCCAGGTCGTCGGAATCCCGCTCGACGGTTCGATGCTCTGCGCTCTGGCCTCGGGCCAGATCGGTGAGCGAGCCGGAACCGTCCGCCTCCATGGTGGCGATCTTGGAGCTGCCCAGCTCTGCCGCAATCGGCTCCACGCGCGCAAGCTTATCGCTTGGCACGACGATGAGGGCTGGCTCAGCGTCTCTGATGAAGTAGTCGAGCTCTGCAGCCGTATAGGCTGTGTTGAGCGGGTTGTAGACGGCGCCGACCTTCAGAGTTGCCAGATACAGGTGGACGTTGGGAATCGATTTTTCGACCTGAACCAGAACGCGATCGCCGGGCTTCACGCCAAGTGCGGTCAGCGCGTTCGCCATGCGGGCCACGTCGTCAAGGAGCTGGGCATAAGACACATCTGCGCCACCCGGTATCGAGAATGCCGTTGCCGAGCCGGCGGCGCGGAACCGCTCTTCGAATGCCGCGTAGAGATTTCCTTCGATCGCCATGAGCTTTGCCGTTTTGGTTTGGAGTGTTCAGGTCACCAGCCGAGGGCAGGCGGATAAAACGTCTTTTGGCTGCGATAGGCAAGGCCGGGGCATCAATAGAAGTCGCCTTGAGGCCCTGGGAAGCTGGATCACGCCCGCTGTTCGGCGGCGAGATCCTGAGCCGAAGGCTCGGTTACGACGTCGTTCCCACATGAAGTGGCACCCTCCGCACGCGGATCGAGCTCGAAGACGAGCGGGGTGGTCTTTGGTACTGCGACGAAGCCTTCCTTATGTTCTGCCGGCAACTTCGGTCGCAGTTTGGCCCGGATCAGCATGACGAGCGTAATCAGGAGGTGCGCTGTTGCCGTGTGCAGGAACAGTGCGCCATGGCCCGCTACGCTCATGGTGTAGCCGGCAATGAGGGGACCAAGCACAGCGCCAATCGAGAAGGTGAGCAGCAGGCCGCTTGAAACCTCCACGGCGCGCTTCTTGTGCACCAGATCGTTCGCGTGTGCCACGCAGAGGGTGTAGATCGGGAACGCACTGCAACCCCAGAGCACCGCAATCGGGAGGATGGCGGCCGGGCTGCTGGTGCTCAGCACGTAAAGTCCAAACCCTGCAATGGCCCCAGAGACGCCGAGGATCACCAACAGCGGCCGCCGGCCGACCCGGTCCGAAAGGTAGCCGATCGGCCACTGGCTGGCGGCACCGCCGAGAACGGCCAAGGCCATGAACATCGCGACCTCGGCTACGGAGAAGCCTGCGCTGCGGCCGTAAAGTGGGGCGAGTGCCCAGAATGCGCCGTTTGCGACTCCATTGAAGAAACAGCCGGCAACAGCTGCCGGTGAGACACCAATGAGCCAGGCCAGCCGCAATTTGGCGGTCTTAGGCGGAACGGGTGCGCTTGTTCTGGTGAGCGCAACAGGTACGGCTGCGAGCGAGTAAAGGATCGCGACCAATGAGAACAGTTGGAAACCGCTGGGGCTTCCAAGTGCCATCATCTGCATCCCCAGCGTGACCACTGTCAGATTGAGGACCGTGTATGACGCGAGCACGCGGCCTCGCGTCTCCATGGTCGATGCGCCGCTCAGCCAGCTCTCGATGCCCATGAACAGGCCAGCGAAGCAGAGGCCGTTGAGTGCCCGGAGTGCTGACCAGGAAATAGGCTCCGTCAAGATCGCATGCAGCAATGGCGTGATCGTCGCGATGGCAGTGAACGCGACGAAGGAGCGGATATGGCCGACGCGAGCGATCACCAAAGGTCCGAGCAAACAGCCTGCAACTAGACCGGCGTAATAGGCAGATCCGAGGAGACCGATTTCAAGCCGGGAGAACTGCTCGACGTCGGCGCGCACTGGAATGAGCACGTTGAGCAGACCGTTCCCCATCAGAAGAATGGCCGCGGCTATGAGAAGTGCGGTTACGGGTCTGAGAAGGCCGGCCATGTCCCTGCGGTGGTCTGCGCAATGTGCGATGTTGAGGCAACTCGATCAGCTCTTAGCCATACGAGTTCGCATCCGCCAGGATTTTGGCGTGATCGAAGGCCAGCGGCAATCTGCGCCAGTTTGCTACCCACTGGGCGGAGGCCGCGTCGTCCCCCGCCTCAAGCTTAGTGGAGCGTACACGTGTGAGGAACACGACGGAAGCTGTGTGACCGCGGGGATCGCGATTAGGGTCCGAGTAGACGCCGACAAGTTTCAGCCGACCCGCTTTGACGCCGGTTTCCTCCAGCAGCTCCCGGCGGCAGGCGTCTTCTACCGTCTCTCCAATGTCTACGAAGCCTCCGGGGAGGGCGTAGTGGCCCTTGAACGGCTCATTCTTGCGCTGAATAAGGAGCACCTCGCCGCGAGGGTTGAGTACAACGCAGTCGACCGTCAGCAACGGCGTTTTGGGGGGAGGCACGATGGCGATCTCCAAGGCCTAGTTATCACGCCATGCTCCGCCCGCTGTCCTTGGCGAGGAAAAGCGGCTAATGAGGAAATATCTTCCAATGCCGTAAAGTTTGCGTGAACTACTCTGCCGCCACCTTCACCGGAGCCGGATTGAGGAAAGCCTGCAGCAGATCGGCCTCGCGGGATTTCGCAGCTTTGTAGTTCGCCATCTTCACGTGGCCGAAGCCTTTGATGTCCAAAGGCAGCTCAGCCAAAGCGACGGCTGTCTCATAATTGGCTTGGTCAAGCCGGCCAGCAATGACGTCCAGCAACCGCTCGTAATCGGCAATCATCTGCCGTTCGAGCTTGCGCTCCGCTGAATAGCCGAACACATCCCATTTTGTTCCGCGTAGCTTCTTGCCCTTGGCCAGCAAGCGAAATACCGGAAGCATCCAGCCCCCAAGTCGAATCTTTCGCGGATGGCCCGTGGTCTTGTCCTTGAAGAAACGGGAGAGAATCGGCGGGGCGAGATAGAACTCCAACGCCCGCACGCCGTCGAACTGCTCATCAATTTGGCGCTGGAACGCTTCGTCGGCAAACAACCGCGCGACTTCGTATTCGTCCTTGTAGGCCAATAGCTTATGGTACGCGCGCGCGACGGCGAGAGCCAATCCGGTCCGCCCAGGGGCTTTCTCTTTTTCCACTCCAGCGATCCAAGCAACCTTTGAGCGGTACCGCGATGCCAGCTCGTCGTCCTGGTAAGCAGCGAGGTGGCGGGCACGAAGGGCAACGATCTCGTCGAGCGTATCTGGCTCGCGCGCCCGCTGGTCTAGCGGCTTCACCACACGGTCAACGGCTGCCTTGTCATGAGCCGTGAGACGGCCGAAGCGGAACGCCGCACGGTTCATATCGACGGCGGCACCATTCAGTTCAATGGCCTGCTCGATGGCCGCAGCCCCAATCGGCACGAAGCCGAGTTGGTACGCGTAGCCCAGCAGGAACATGTTGGAGGCAATCGAGTCGCCGAAGAGCTTCACCGCGTACTCGTGCGCATCCAAGGCGTGCAGCGGTCCTTTGCGCACACGATCCGCAATGGCCTGTAACAGTCGATCTCCCGGCACCACGAGTTTCGGATTCCTCGTGAAATCGCCGGTGATCATCTCGTGGGTCGAAACGACCACTGCTGTCTGATCCGGCCGGATCGTCTCGAGTATCTTGTTCGATGCCGTGACGACGAGATCGCCGCCAAGGATAAGGTCGGCATTTGCGACACCAACGCGAATGGCGTGGATCGCCTCCGGGGTACGCGCCACGCGCATGTGGCAAGCGACGGAACCGCCTTTCTGAGCGAGGCCAGTCATGTCGATGCCGCCGAAGCCTTTGCCCTCGATATGGGCCGCCTGGCCGAGCACGGCACTGATCGTGACGACACCTGTGCCGCCGACGCCGGTCACCAGCATCGCGTAAGGCTCATCGAGGCTTGGAAGCGCAGGCTCAGGGAGATTGGCAGCGAGCTGATCAAGATCGGCAGTGCTAGAAGCGCCCTTTGACGCTTTCACCTTGGCGCCGTGGAGCATCACGAAGCTCGGGCAGAAGCCCTCGATGCAGGAGAAATCCTTGTTGCACGCCGACTGGTCGATCGCTCGTTTGCGGCCGAATGCCGTCTCGAGCGGCACGACTGCGACACAGTTGGATTTCTTTCCGCAGTCGCCGCAGCCTTCGCAAACATCCGGGTTGATGAAGACGCGCTTGTCAGGATCCGGAAAATCGCCGCGCTTCCGCCGCCGGCGTTTTTCTGCGGCGCAGGTCTGATCATAGATCAGCGCAGTGACGCCGTCCGTTTCGGCCAGCTCCTTTTGGATGGCCATCAGCTCTCGGCGATGGTGCGCCTTCACGCCTGCGGGGAGCTGATAGGCGCCTTTGTACTTATGCGGCTCATCCGAGACTACTTCGACGCGGCGTACGCCTTCCGCCAGAAGCTGCCGCGCAAGCTGCGGGACGCCTAGGCCGCCGTCGAGCTTCTGACCGCCGGTCATGGCGACGGCGTCGTTGTAAAGGATCTTGAAAGTGATGTTCACGCCGGCTGCCAGCGCAGCCCGGATCGCGAGGCTGCCGGAGTGAATGTAGGTCCCGTCGCCAAGGTTCTGGAAAACGTGCTTGCGCTTCGAGAATGGCGCCTCACCGAGCCAGTTGGCGCCCTCGCCGCCCATTTGCGTGAACCCTTCGGTCGAGCGGTCCATCCACTGGGCCATGTAGTGGCAGCCGATGCCCGCGTAGGCGCCGCATGCCTTCAGGAACGACCGTCGAGGAGTTGTGCGGGCAGCCGGCGCAGAAATAAGGGGTGCGGATAAACGCCTCGGGCTCAACAGGCCGATTGCCCTTGAGCTGCTTCAGCTCCGCAACCTTGGCTTTCAGGGCCTCCCCGCCGACTTCGCGGCGAATGAGCCGCTCACCAATGGCAATGGCGATGTCGGTCGGCTCGAGAGCGCCCTTGGCCGGGAAGAGCCACTGCTCATTCTCATCCTTCTTGCCAATGACCCGCGGACGGTTCGGTGTGTCGAAGAGCTGTTCTTTGACCTGCGTCTCGATGAGCGACCGCTTCTCCTCGACGACCATGATTGTCTCAAGGCCATCGGCAAAGGCAGCGACGCCACGCGGCTCAAGCGGCCAAACCATTCCGACCTTGTAGAGCCGGATTCCCAGCTGGTTCGCCTTCACCTCATCAATGCCGAGCTCATCGAGAGCCTGACGGACGTCGAGATAGCTTTTGCCAGTGGTGATGATGCCCAGCTTTGGCGACGGGCCGCCGCTCGTAATGATGCGGTCGAGTTTGTTGGCCCGCGCGAACGCCAGCATGGCGGGGCGCTTGAAGTCATGCAGCCGCGCTTCCTTCACCAGAGGCGGGTCGTTGAGCCGGATGTTGAGCCCGCCCGGAGGCATGCGGAACTCGTCTTCGCTCGGGATGACGATCTTCACCCGATCGATTCGGCCATCGACTGTCGCAGTGCTTTCGATGTTGTCCTTGACGCACTTCAGCGCCACCCACACGCCGGCATATCGCGACAGCGCAAACCCCAGCAGGCCGAAATCCAGAATTTCCTGCACGCCGGCCGGGTTCAGCACGGGGATCATGTAGTCCACCATCGCGAACTCGGATTGGTGCGCGGAGGTGGAACTTTCGCAGGTGTGATCGTCGCCAAGCAGCGCTAGTACGCCGCCGTGCTTGGATGTGCCGGCATGGTTGGCATGGCGGAACACGTCGCCGGTGCGGTCAACGCCAGGGCCCTTGCCGTACCAGATCCCGAAAACGCCATCGTATTTGCCTTCGCCCCGCAGCTCTGCCTGCTGCGATCCCCAAAGTGCAGTGGCGGCTAGGTCCTCGTTGAGTCCAGGGTGGAAGAGGATGTTGTACTTCGTCCAGAATGGGTTTCGCCCGGAGAAAGGCGCCTTCGAGAGCTGCGATCGGGGAGCCGCGATAGCCGGTGACATATCCCGCGGTGTTCAGTCCCGCCTGCCGGTCCCGAACCTGTTGCATCAGCGCGAGCCGGACAATGGCCTGAGTTCCTGTCAGGATCTGGCGCGGCTCGGCTAGGTCGAACTTGTCGTTCAGACTGACGGCGCGCTTCGGCATGGGACACCTCGGCATTGGGCTCGACGCAATGCTCGCGTGGAGAGCCGGATCCGACTAGGTCAGCATTGCTGACATAATCCATACGCGAGAAACGCCGAAATCAGCAAACGCTGGCAGTTTGCCAGCGTTCTCTTTCTAGAATGTTGGTCGTAAACGACCCGGATGCAACTGTATGGGTGTGCGCTGCAACGTAACGTGCGTGTCTCAGCTTGAGAGGTGAGGAGCAGTCAGTCGGCTGCGGAACGCCAAGTAGCTGTCGCGAATGCGGGCCGCATCCGGTGAGCCGGTCGCGATCTCGTGAATGAGCTCAGTCGCTGCCTGGTCAATCGCTGCAGCGACCGATGGAGGGAAATTGGCGACCTCGAGTTCTGGCATGCTGGCGATCGCTTGCCCGGCGATTTGTGCATGAGTGGACGATTCGGCGACCGCGACATGAACTCACGTGCCGCTAAATCCTCTATGGCGAGGCGCGCAGCCGTATCCAAACGCTCCCATGCGGCGAGGCGCACATTGAGCCCGAATGCCGTGCCATTCCGGTGAATGCCGCCGGTATAGAAGTGGGTGGCTGATTGAGGCAGGCCGAGAACAAGGGCGGCGACAGGATTGCCCCACTCGACCGCAACAACTCGGCCGCTCGCCAGTGCGCCTACGAGCTCATTGGAAGGGACATCCAAAGTCAGGAATTTGAGCTTTCGCGCAAGGTCCTGACCGAGCCCGGTCAGCACGATTGGACCAGCCGACAGATCAGCAGCGCTCCACATGGGGCGATTGGTCCACACGCCGGGGTTCGTGCCCGTATGCCCGGCAAGAAAAGGTTTGAAGCCATGCTGCGCCGCCAAATCATCCCAGAGCAGCTGGCCGCCGCCGACGGTAAGCCAAGCTTGGAGACTGTGGGGCTCCATGCCATGCGACCCCGGCAGTCCGGCGAAGAAACCGAAGGCCGGGTGTTGATCCGTGGAAATGGGGCCGAAACTGTATGTCTGCCTCATCCCCAGGTCCGGCCGGAACGAGCCGATATCGATCGTGCAGTACCTGTCCGAGTCTCTGCTGAATACGTTGAGCGGCATCGCCGAAAACCGGCACGTCCGGCGCCCACGCTGCCGCAAATGACAACTCGATGGTGCTGCGCGAAATCGCTGGCGCGGCCAACGCATCGGCTTCCGCGAGCGCGGAGGTAGATGACAGTGCGAGGCCTGTGCCGGCCGCTACCGTCGTGGTTTTCAGAAATGTTCTGCGGTCCATGCCATCGCCTCCCCCACTGCCCGGTTGTCTAAGCCTTGCGGCATGAAACCCGAATGGCTGTCGTCTGACAATGCCTCTTGCGAGGAGGTTTCACCACCGGCAGCGGGTGAGCGTCGTGCATCAGACTTTCAAGTTCTTATCACCGCGGGCTCGCGCTGCCTCGATAGCGGCCAACACCCTCGGTGGCGACATCGGCAATTCCGTGAACCGCAATCCCGTAGCGTTTTCCACTGCGTTCGCGATCGCTGCCAGAGGTGGCACAATCGGTGTCTCGCCAACTCCGCGCACACCATAGGGATGCCTTGGGTTCGGCACCTCGATGATGACCGTGTCGATCATGGGCAGATCGGATGCCACGGGCATGCGGTAGTCGAGGAAGCTCGGATTCTGCAAACGTCCGTCCTCGCCATAGATGTATTCCTCGTTGAGGGCCCACCCGATGCCCTGCGCGGCGCCGCCCTGGTACTGCCCCTCCACATAGCTCGGATGAATGGCGCGCCCGGCGTCCTGAATCGCCGTGTAGCGGAGGACGCTGATACGGCCCGTCTCGGGGTCCACCTCCACGTCGGCGATGTGCACGCCGAAGCTCGGCGCGGCTCCGTGAGCGGTAATCGAGGCATTGCCCACGATCGGCCCGCCGGTCTTGCCGGCCAGTCGGCCGAGATCGGCGAATCTCAGCGGCTCGTGCTTACCCGCATTGTCCCCGGCGGGCTTGACCTTACCGTCCTCGAAGGTGACGGCGTCGACCGGCAGCTCCCAAAGCTTGGCGGCGCGCGCGCAAGCCTGCGCAATGACCTGCCGCGCAGCTTCCACAACCGCCATGCCGCCGGAGAAGGTCGATCGGCTGCCGCCGGTCAGGAAGTTGTAACCGAGAGACGCCGTATCGCCGATCAGGGCGCGAATGCGCGATGGTTCTATGCCGAGCTCCTCGGCTGCCATCATGCACAGCGAGGCGCGCAGGCCGCCAATGTCCGGCGTTCCCGCAACCAGGTTGAAAGTGCCGTCCTCGTTGAGCTGAAGCTGGACAGTGGTCTCGCCGCCAACGTTGAACCAGAAACCGGAGGCGACGCCGCGCCCTTGGTTGGGCCCGAGCGGTGCCGACCAGTGCGGATGGGCTTTCGCGGCCTCCAGGCACTCGATCAGTCCGATCGGCCCGAACTTCGGCCCATAGGCAGCCCTCGTTCCTTCCTTGGCGGCATTCTTGAGCCGGAAGTCGATCGGGTCCATGCCGATCGCCTTGGCAAGCTCATCTATGACGCTCTCGACGGCAAACTCGGAAATTGGAGCGCCCGGGGCACGGTAAGCAGCGACCTTCGGGCGGTTCGTCACCACGTCGTAGCCCACGGTCCTGACGTTCTCGAGATCATACGGCGCGAAGGCGCTCATCGCTCCAGGCCCGATGGGCGAGCCTTGGAAAGCCCCGGCCTGGTACTTGAGGAGCGCCTCGGCAGCAGTGATCCGGCCGTCCCTCTTCGCCCCGATCTTGACCTTCATGCTGGCGCCGGAGGTCGGGCCGGTCGCGCGGAAGACCTCGTCCCGCGTCATGACCATCTTCACCGGCCGCTTTGCCTTTGCAGCCAGCGCCAAGGCCACTGGTTCGAGATAGACCACCGTTTTTCCGCCGAACCCGCCGCCGATCTCGGTCGCTGTCACGCGAATTTTCGAGACGTCCCAGCCGAGCAGCCGGGCGCAATGGGCCCGCACGATCCATTGACCTTGCGTCGTCACCCACAGCTCGGCCTGTCCATCCTCGGAGACATTGGCGAGGCAAGCGTGGGGCTCGATGTAGCCTTGATGAACGGGCTTGGTCTTGAACTCCCGTTCGATGATGACATCCGCTTCGGCAAAGCCCTTCGCCACGTCGCCGCGCCCGAACTCCACTCGTTTGGCGATGTTGGAAGGCGTGTTCGGCGCAGGGTCGACGCCGGCGGTGATCATGTCCTCGTGTAGCAGCGGCGCATCCGGCCGCATGGCCTCGTCGACGTCGATGACGTGCGGCAAGACCTCGTAATCGACTTCGATGAGCTTCAGAGCCTGCTTCGCGATGCTCGCACTGGTGGCCGCTACCGCCGCGACTGCATGACCTTCATAGAGCACCTTCTCGCGCGCCATGATGTTGCGCACGAGATCACGGTAATTGATCAGCAGCTCACCCGCGGGCACAAATTCCGATGGCTGATCGGGGAAGTCTCGCACTGGTGACAATGGCCTTCACGCCCGGCAGCTTTTCGGCCTTGGAGGTGTCGATGCGCTTGATGCGCGCGTGCGGATGCGGGCTGCGCAGCACCTTCCCGATCAGCTGGCCTGGGAGGTTGTAATCAGCGCCGAACCGGGCCCGGCCAGTCACTTTGTCCACGCCGTCCGGGCGAATAGGCCGCGTACCGATGACCTTGAACTCGGCGGCCTCGGCATTCTGGACACGTTCCTGCATGGCTCAGGCCCTCCTCATCTCGGCCGCAGCGTCCATCACGGCACGCACGATCTTGTCGTAGCCGGTGCACCGGCAGAGGTTGCCGGCCAGCCAATAGCGCACCTCGGTTTCGGTGGGGTTCGGATTGCGGTCCAGCAGCGCCTTTGCGGCGACGAGGAACCCAGGTGTGCAGATGCCGCACTGGAGCGCGGCGTGTTCGAGAAACTTGCGCTGCAGCGGATGCAACTCCTCGCCGCGGCCCATGCCTTCGATGGTCTCGACCGACTTACCATTGGCTTCGACGCCAAGCATCAGGCACGAGCATACGAGCCGGCCATCGACCACGACGCTGCAGGCGCCGCAATCGCCCGTCGCCGCAACCTTCCTTGGTGCCCGTTAGCCCGAGCTCGTCGCGCAGGACATCGAGCAGGGTCTGCTGCGTTTCGCAGAGGACCTCGACCGGGTCGCCATTCACCGTGAACGCAATATGATGCTTCGCCATTTTATCGAGACCTCGCCCGCTCATAGGCTTTCTGCGCTGCCCGGCGCGCCATCACGCCGGCAACCTTGATCCGAAACTCGCGCGTGCCTCGCTTGTCGTCGATCGGCTGGCACGCCGCACGGACCGCCTCTTCGAACTTGCGCCAATGCCGCGTCCTCAAGCGCGCTGCCGATCAGCGCCTCCGCCGCGGCAGGCACGAGCAGAGGCCGCGCCGCAACCGCGCCCAGCCCGACACGCGCCGCCGTAACTCTGCCGTCCTCGCCCAGCGTCAGGTTCACGCCTGCGCCGACGACAGCGATGTCCATCTCCGTCCGCGGAATGAAGCGCAGGTAGGCATCCGCCGCTCGCGGCGGTCGCGGCGGAAGCAGGAAGGAGACGACGATTTCGTCCCTCGCAATCGATAGCTTGCGAGGTCCGAGCACGATGTCTTCCACCGGGACATTGCGGCGTCCATTCGGGCCTGCGACTGTAACAGTCGCTCCGGCAGCAATGAGCGCGGGCACGCTGTCCGCAGCCGGCGAGCCGTTGCAGAGATTGCCTCCGAGCGTCGCCCGTCCTTGGATCTGGGTCGAGCCGATGAGATTGGCCGCCTCGATGACGCCGGGCCACACGGCCTTGAGCTCCGGGTGCTCTTTAAGCTCGGCGCCGGTAACGGCTGCACCGATCCTGTAGCCCCCGGCCTCGCGCCGGACCTCGCGCAGCTCGCGGATCTTCTTGATGTCGACCACGAGCTGCGGCTCGATGAGATCGGTCTTGAGCTGGACGAGCAGATCGGTTCCTCCGGCGAGAACGCGGGCCTCACCGGGTTCGGAACGCAGGAGCGCAATTGCTGCCTCAAGCGTTTCCGGCGCCTCGTAACGCATGCATGCCCTCTACAGTCGTCTAAGCGCTGGGTGTTCGGGAGCTAGGAAATCACAATCGCGGGCATTGCGCCAACAGCTCATGCCCCCTTTTGAACTCTCTCCCAACACGTGCTGCGCGTCTTCCCCTCGCACGTATGCGGACGATGGTGTAGCAATCGAGGAGCGACCGCATACACCGTCGCAAGACCCCAAGGAGGAGCGTCACTATTCATGGGAGACACCGCCATGCCCGTTAGCCGCCGAACTTTTCTCATGACAGCTGGAGCCAGCATTGCTGCTCCCGCCGTTCTGCGCGTGACGAGGGCCAATGCCGCCGAGGTGACCCTGCGGCTACATCATTTTCTCCCTCCTGTCGCAAGCGTTCCCAAGCACATGCTCGAGCCGTGGGCCAAGCGCATCGAAACCGGGACCGGCGGTCGCTTGAAGATCGAGCTCTTATCCCTCCATGCAGCTCGGCGGCACGCCGCCGCAGCTTTACGATCAGGCCAAGGACGGTGTCGCGGATATCGTGTGGACGCTGCCGGGCTACACTGCCGGTCGTTTTCCCTCGACCGAGGTCTTCGAGCTGCCGTTTGTTGCCGCGCGAACAGCGCGGGTCAATGCGCGCGCGGCGCAGGAGTTTGCAGAGCAGCACCTCGGAGAGGAGACCAAGGACGTCAAGCTGCTCTGCTTCTGGTGTCACGATCACGGGCTCATCCACTCACGGCGCCAAGTCTCAACGATGGAAGATCTCAAGGGCCTCAAGCTGCGCTTCCCGACGCGGCTCGCCGGCGAGGCTCTGAAGGCCCTTGGCGCCAGCCCGATCGGCATGCCGGTGCCGCAGGTTCCCGAGAGCCTGGCGCAAGGCGTCATCGATGGCGCCGTGATTCCGTGGGAGGTCGTGCCCTCGATCAAGGTTCACGAGCTGGTAAAGTATCACACGGAAATCCCCGGATCGCCGACGTTCTATACCGCAACGTTCATGCTCGCCATGAACCGCGCGAAATACGAGGGATTGCCGGACGATTTGCGCAAGGTGGTCGACGAACAATCAGGCATGGCGCTTGCCACCGAAGCCGGCAAGATGTTCGACGATGTTGGCGCGGAGATTTCCGAAATGGTGAAAAAACGCGGCAATACGATCACCGCGATCAGCGAGGAGGAAAAGGCGCGCTGGATCGAAGCGACCAAGCCGGTGATCGACAACTGGATCAAGGAGGTCGAGGCGCGCAACATCGATGGCGCCAAGCTTCTGGAGTCGGCGAAGGCGTCGCTCGCGAAATTCGAGCAGGCCTGAAAGGGGAGCATGAAATGCCGAAGGGCTATTGGATCGGGCACGTCACCGTGACAAATCCGGAAGGATACAAGGAATACGTCGCGGCAAATGCCGAGCCGCTGCGGAAATACGGCGGGCGCTTTCTCGTGCGCGGCGGGAAATATGAAACGCGCAGCGGCACCGAGCGCCAGCGCCACGTCATTGTCGAATTCGATAGCTTCGAGCAGGCGAAGGCGTGCTACAACTCGCCGGAATATCAAGCGGCCGCCAAGATCCGCGATGCAAATGCGATCGTGGATTTGGTGATTGTGGAGGGGGTTGATTAGGAGCGGGCGAAAATGCAAGGGGCCGCTTTTTCGGGCGGCCCGTTTCGCATCAGAAATGCCGAAGCGTTTACTTCTGAGCGTCGTAAGCCGGCGCGGCATGACGGCCACCGAACAGGTCGACTTTCCAGTTCACGCGTACCACATTGTACAGCATCAGGGAACAAGGCCAAGTCGTGTGCCAATTGCCCAATCATCCGAAATTTCTAGCAACTAGCCACCCACACAAGGTTCTTCATTTCGGACGTCTAAGTCTGTAGACCCAATCCCAAAGTAACCGCAGCCCCGATATACAACCCGCTTCAGGTTTCGGACTTGAGTGACTCAATAAGAAAAGGCGCGGCGTTATAGTGCCGCGCCCTTCCCGCAGGAAGTCGGGAGCTATTTCTATTTCAAAGGAGCAATCTGCTCCTCGTCACGACCCAGCTTGAAGGACAGGACGGCGCGGACGGAATGGACATCGGTGTCGCCGAGGTCAAGACTTGCACCATCGCTGATATAGTGCGCTTGATAAGTCTATTTCCGCTCTTCCTGAACTTCCAGAGTCATGATCAGCAGACGGTACTTGCGCTGATGGCCGTCGAACTGTGAGTAGCGGTACTCCAGCTTGAGCGACAGATCGCCTTTCTCAAGTTTGGTCTTCGAGACCGCCGCCGACCAGTCCAGCCGTCAGCCCTGTCTTTGACCTCAGATCGAGTGCTCACTTGCCGCCGTGCTCCATAGGATCTTGCGAAGTGGGCAGTTCGAAGCTCCCATCCAGCTTCATCTGCGAGTAGCCGCAAGGCCGTAAAGCAGTATGCGCGAAGTCACCAAGTATCCAAGCGGCCGCCGATAGACCACATATGATCTCTGTTCGACCTTGCCGGAAAGCCAATTCTCGCCATCACTTTCGAAGAATGTGAGCGTCCGCATCCTTGTAGAAGTCGAAGTCAGCGAATGCGCCTACTAGAAAGCGGTTTCCAAGCAGGTGATCATAGCCGACCTGGACAGTTCCAAAGAAGTTCCAGTCATCATCGTTCGAGCTTGAGCTTAGGCCGATTCGAAGCTGGCTTCGGTATCCAGCCGATTTTGGTGCACTTATTGACCATTCCTGGACCCTTTTCCATTTCCAGCATTTTTCTTTGACCCGTTCTTTTCCGTTTTCCAGATTTGTACATTCTTTACGTTTTACTTCGTCCTTCCGCCATGCGTCGCCATGAGCGTCTTGGTCGAACCAACCCACACCAATACCCGCGCCGACCGAGAAGCCATTCCACTCATAGGCGACCGGAGCCGGCATAGGAGCCGTATCCTTTACGCTCCCAACGTAATACCCATCCGCCAGCGCACCGCTGGCTCCCAATCCCAGGCCGACGGCCAGGGCTGCTCCAAAAGCAAGCCCGTGAAAGCTGCTTCGTCATTATCTCCCCCATTCGCCAATACGGGCGCCAAAATGACGGAACTTTGGCCAACTAGGCTCGAATGTATGGCCACCCGATACGCAAGCTTTAGACAAGGTCTAGAAATGGCGTCAACGGAGGGAAACTGGGGAAATCGTCTTCTCGGAGCGAAGACACAGAATTGCCACACGCAGTTTTCTTGGTTAGCAACCGGTAGTTGCGATTTGGACGAATTCAGGAGAAAATCCTCTCGTAGCCAACAGCAGGCGAGAATACTTGGTGTAACCCCATTATGGGCTGAGCCACGGGAAACGAATGCGGGAGGTTCGTGCTACGGAGCGCTGATTCGGATCGCAAGCCTCTGCACAGGAGGGCCAAGTCACGCAAACTGGCAATCGGCCACGCTAGGCTCTCGCAATCTGATCCCGCGCCGCCGCAACCGTATTCTTCAACAAACACGCAATCGTCATCGGCCCGACGCCGCCCGGCACGGGGGTGATGGCGCCTGCCACTTGCGCCGCCTCCTCATAGGCGACATCGCCCACCAGACGGCTCTTACCATCCGGCCCCTCGACCCGGTTGATGCCGACATCGATGACAATCGCCCCCGGCTTGATCCAGTCGCCCCGCACCATCTCCGGCCGTCCGACGGCGGCGACGACCAGATCCGCTCGCCGCACGACGCCCGGCAGATCCCGCGTGCGCGAATGCGCAATGGTCACCGTGCAATCCTCGCGCAAGAGAAGCTGCGCCACAGGCTTGCCGACGATGTTCGAGCGCCCGATCACGACGGCCTCCAGTCCGCGCAGCTCCGGCTGCACAGTCTTTGCCAGGATGATGCATCCGGCCGGCGTGCACGGCACGAGCGGAGCGCTCGCCCGTGGACAGTCGCCCGACGTTGATTGGATGAAAGCCGTCGACGTCCTTGGCCGGATCGATGGCTTCGATCACCTTGCGGGTGTCGATCTGCGGCGGCAGCGGAAGCTGAACCAGGATGCCGTGCACGTCCTTCGACCGGTTGAGGTCGTCGATCAGGCTCAGCAGCTCCGCTTCGCTGCGTCGAGGCGGGCAGCCGGTGCTCGAACGAGCGCATGCCGGCTTCAGTGGTCTGGCGCGCCTTGTTGCGCACGTAGACCTGGCTGGCAGGGTCCTCGCCGACGAGCACCACGGCGAGTCCCGGCGTCAATCCCTTTTCGTTTTTCAGCTGCTCGACCTCGGCCGCTACCGACCGGCGCACCTCCGCCGCGATGGCCTTGCCGTCGATCACCCGCGCCGCTGCCATGACCTTCTCCTCAACAAACCTGTGGACTTCACGTGCCGCTCATGCCGGCTAGCTTGGCATTCAGCTGCCGCTGTAACTCCTCCGAGTTTCCCGAAACCGCTACAGTCTTAAGTCGCGACTTGCCGCCGGCGATCACCTCGACGCTGCTCTTGGGAACGCCGAGCCAACCTGCAAGGAGCCGTTCCAATGCCGCATTCGCTGCGCCGCTCTCCGGAACAGCTCGAACCCGCGCCTTGAGCGCCGTGCCCTCTGCGGTCTCTTCCAGGCCGTCGATACTGTCGCGCTGGGACCGCGGGGTCAGCCGCACCCAAATCGCGATGCCCGTGGGGATCGCGCGACAGATCGCATCCCCAGTGCGCGATGCCGTCACCCGCTCAGCAGCCCCCCGATAAGCCAGCCGCGAATCACAACCGAGCGGACGAAAAAGATCCCGAGCAGCAGCACCACCGGCGAAAGGTCGATGCCGCCCTAGATCGGGCATGTAGCGTCGAATGGGTCTCAGCAACGGCTCGGTTACAGCGTTGAGCGCCTGCCAGACCGTCCGCACGAACTGATTGTACGGATTGATGACGTTGAACGCGATCAGCCAGGAGAACACGACGCTGGCGATTACCACCCAAGTGTACAAGTTGAGCAGGTAGTCGATGAAGAGCAGCAAAGGTATCATCGCGCGCGGGTCTCCTCCGGTTCGCTGCCCGACAGGTGTAGACGAACCGGAGCGTGTGGGGCAAGCGGAGTGGCTTCTCATAGTTGGCCAAGTCGGCCCAAAGCCACAGCAGGGCGCTACTGCGGCAAGCCCGACGTGACGGCCCGGTTTGCTTGACAACCCGCGGGGGTCGCTCCTAAATGCCAGCTCCCATGCGCCAGCAAGCGCGATTGGGGCCGTAGCTCAGATGGGAGAGCGCTGCAATCGCACTGCAGAGGTCAGGGGTTCGATTCCCCTCGGCTCCACCAATTTCCTGCCATCTGCCCTCCCGCTAATCTCATTCTGACCTTGGCCGCTGGCGATCTTGATCAGCATCATGTGATGTCCTCGCGGCGTCCCCGTAGTTTACGTTCGATGAATGAGAGCCGAACGGGAGACTGGCATGCTGGACAAGACGGATACCAAAGCGGCGGCCCGCCGCAGCGTCGTCGTGCAGAGCTTCACCAACAGCGTCCTTGACCCGGAGGCCCCGATGCTAGGGCCGGTCGAAGATGGCGGGACGATTATTGCTAATACCGCGCCCGGTTGCTGGGGGCCGATGATCACGCCACGCCTGCGCGGCGGGCACGAGGTGACGCAGCCCGTCTATGTGGAGGGCGCCGAGCCTGGCGACGGCATTGCCATCCGCATCCGCGACATCACCGTCACCTCGATTGCAACGGCTTCAGGACATGACACTTCACCCTCGGGTTACTGCCTGGGCGATCCATACGTCGCCGCGCGCTGCCCGACTTGCGACGAGGTCTGGCCGGAAACCCACCTCGAGGGCATCGGCCAGAACGCCGTCATCTGCAATAAGTGCGGTAACCCGGTAAAGCCGTTCGAGATCGTCCACGGCTACACGGTGGTCTTCGATGAGACCCGGCAGGTCGGCGTCACGATGCCGAAAGCCGCTGCCGAGGAGATCGCGCGAAACGCCTATCACTACGCTGCGCTCCCGGACAGGTCCGTGCAGCATCCGATCCTCGTATTCGCCCCGTCCGACATGCCGGCGGTGATGGTGCGGATGCGGCCCTTCCTTGGACAGCTCGGGACGATGCCCTCCATCGCGATGCCCGAACTCGCACAATGCCGGCGATTTCGGCTCGTTTCTGGTTGGAGCGCCGCACGCTTACGGCATCACGGCCGAGCAGCTTGCGGAGCATAAGACGGACGGGCACATGGATATTGATGCTGTGCGTGCGGGGGCGATCCTGATTGCGCCGGTGAAGGTCAAGGGTGCCGGCGTCTACATGGGCGACATGCATGCCGGCCAGGGCGACGGCGAGATCGCCGGCCACACGATGGACGTGGCGGGCAGCGTCACCTTGCAGGTGGAGGTGGTGAAGAACTACCCAATCGACGGGCCAGTTCTCTTCCCGCTCGTCGAGGATTTGCCGCCGCTTGCGAAACCTTTCACGGCGGAAGAGCGGGCGAGGGCAGAACGCCTCGCACAATCGTGGGGCATGGACACTCTCGAGGAGCTTGCACCCATCTCGGTTATCGGCACAGCGGCCAACATGAACGCTGCGATCGACAACGGTTTGCAGCGCGCCGCCAAACTGCTCGGCATGAGCGTTCCGGAGGTCCGCAATCGGGCGACGATCAACGGCGCAATCGAAATTGGCCGGGCACCCGGCGTCATCCAAGTGACCTTCCTTGCGCCTCTCAGCCGCCTCGATGCGGTTGGGCTCGGGAAGTACGCGCGCGAGCAGTACAACCTCTGAAAGCATGCTTCCCCCCGCCGTTCATATGCGGAGGGGAAGCTCGCCATTGAGATTGCCGATCAGTGACTGATGCAGCTCAGGTGCTGCAGCTTGTCCGGATTCCGTATGACGTAGATGGCAGTGATCTTGCCGTCGTCGATCTGCAGAGCGGTGGTCTGCAGGATGCCGCCGTGCTCGATGGTTACGAATCCGGGCAAGCCGTTGATAAAGCCGTAGCGCAGCAATCGCGACATGTTCTTCGCGAAAAACTGAGCCAGCGAGGTTTGGAACTGCATGACCTTGTCGAATCCGACGATCGGTCGCATCGCTGCCGGCACCTTGCCGCCACCGTCGGCGTAGACTGCGACGTCAGCCGCCAGGAGTGCTCTAAGCCTCTGCATGTCGCCGTTGCGGGACGCGGCGAAGAATGCAGCCGCGAGCTCGAGACCTCGCTCCTTGGGCAAGGTGAAGCGGGGACGCGCTGCACGCACGTGATTCCGCGCGCGGCTTGCGAGTTGGCGGCAGGCCGCCGGCTCTCGACCAATCGTTTCTGCAATCTCATCGAAGCTGACGCCGAACACGTCGTGGAGCAGAAAGGCGGCACGTTCCAGCGGCGACAATCGCTCCAGCGCCATCATCAGCGGAAGCGTAATGTCGTCGAATTCACTCTCCGGCGGTTCGATCACCGGCTCCGGCAACCACGGTCCGATATAAGTCTCGCGCCGGTGCCGCGCGGATCTCAGGTGGTCGATGCAGAGCCGGGTCACGACACGCCGCAGAAAGGCCTCCGGCTCACGTACAGACTCGCGGTCGGCATCGAGCCAACGGAGAAACGCCTCTTGCACCACGTCCTCTGCATCCGCAACCGATCCCAGCATGCGGTAGGCAATGCGAATCAGCTTTGGACGCAGAGGATGGAAGCTGGCAGCAGCGTCCTGACTCGACATAAGTGCCATTAGGCTGCTTTGCGGCTGTCGACCGGATGAATGCCTCGGAACCCAACCTGGATTCTGTTCCAACCGTTTATGGTAACGATCAAGAGCGTGAGAATGACCAGCTCCTCGTCGCTGAAGTGCTCCTTTACCGCGTGATAGACGTCATCTGGGGCACGGGTGTCCGCCACCAGCGTTAGGGCTTCGGTCCAGGCTAGCGCAGCCCGCTCGCGCGCAGAGTAGAGCGGCGACTCTCGCCAAGCATCGAGCAGATAAATCCGCTCTTCCGTCTCGCCGAGCTTGCGCGCCTCCGTGGTATGCATATGGAGGCAGAAGGCGCAGCCATTGATCTGCGATGCGCGGATTTTCACGAGCTCCATCAGGCTCTTCTCAAGGCCGCTTTCGAGGATGCCCCTTCCGAACTCGAGCCATGACTGCATCTGGGCAGGAGCGGCGGCGAAGGGGTTCAGTCTTGCGCTGAGACTCATGATCATCTCCTCTGTCGGTGGTCCCGACAGCATGACGAGATGGACCCGCCTGATGTGACATGCCGACAGCGATTTTTGCTAAGCCGCGCCGCCTCCGAGCGAAATGAGCCAAGCTCGTAGCTATCTTCCTGCGAGCCAATCCATCCGCATCACTGCCAGCGCCAAAGCCTGCGCGCGCGGCACCAGCGATTCCACCTCCAGGTATTCCTCCGGCGTATGTGCCGCGCCGCCTACCGGACCGACAGCGCAGATCGTTGGGCAGCCAACGGCGGCGGTGAAGCCGGAGTCGGCGCAGCCTCCCGAGAATTCGCCTTCGACGGTGAGACCGGCATCGCGGGCAGCCGCCTGGTAGTGGGCAAACAGCTCCTCAGAGGTCTGGTTGGGGTTGAGGGGTAGGAACTCGCCCCTGATCTCCAACATCGCCTTGCTTCCGGGCACGTAGCTCGTGGCCACGATCTCCTGGAGCGCCGCCATGGCCCTGGTGCGTTCTGGCGGATCGACATAACGCAGGTCGATCTCGGCCTCGGCTGAGGGCGCGACCATGTTCACTGCCTCACCACCGCGGACGATGCCGACGTTGAGCGTCGTGCCCTTGGCGAGATCCGTCAAACTGTGAATGGCAACGATCTTGTGCGCCAGCTCCCCGATCGCGCTGATGCCCTTCTCGTAGTTTCCGCCGGAGTGTGCCGGCCGGCCCTCGATGACCATCCGCATAAAAACGCCGCCCTTGCGGCCAGTGACGACGTTGCCGCTTGGCCGGCCGGGCTCGGAATTGAACACGGCCCGCGCCTCACGTGCTGCAGCTTCGATAATGGGCCGGCACGCAGGTGAGCCGATTTCCTCGTCACTGGTTATGAGACCCGCGACGGGAACCGGACTACCAAATTTGGCAAAGGCGGCGAGTACGAACGCGTTCATGACGAGGCCGGCCTTCATGTCTGCGACGCCCGGCCCGTACGCACGGCCATTCTCGATCCGAAAAGGCCGTCTGGCAGCTTCGCCCTTTGAGAACACCGTATCGCGATGGCCCAGCAATAGGACCGGCTTTTCATTCGCCAGGCGGTCATCAAGGCGAATGTGGATGGCGTCCCCGAAGCGCTCGTTGGCCTCGCGGCGGGTGAGGAGTCCATGCTCGGCGAAGAATTGCTCGAACCGCGCGCCAACCGCGTCCACACCCGCTTTGTCGTAGCTGCCCGAGTCGATGTTCACGACGTCGCGCAACAGGTCGATCATCGCGTCCTTCTGCTCGGCCAGCCACGTGATGATCTGCGCCTCGCGCTCAGAGACTGTCATGCGGTGCCCCTCGGTTGACTGACATGGGGCATTGTAGAGCATCCTGCCCGCGGCAGGCGATGGCGTGCTTGGTTGGTCCTGGATTGCCAGAAAAGAAAAGTCATCCCGGGCCTTGTGCCCGGGATCCATCTCTCAGCGAGCGCCGAAGCCGTGGTTAGGTGGATCCCGGCGACAAGCGCCGGGATGACGCGTGTACGACGTGGAGAGTGGTGGTTCAGACCCCGCGGCCTTCGAAGAACTCCTTCACGCGGGAGAAGAAGCCGGCGCTTTCAGGGCTCGTATCCTTGTGGCTTTCGCGCTCGAACTCCTCGAGCAGCTCGCGCTGGCGCTTGGTCAAGTTCTTCGGCGTTTCGACCTGAACCTGAATGTACATGTCGCCGTAGGCCTTCGAGCGGAGCACGGGCATGCCTTTCCCCTTGAGGCGGAACTGCTTGCCGCTCTCCGTACCTTCCGGGATCTTCACGCGTGTGACGCTGCCTTCGACCGTAGGCACCTCGATTTGGCCGCCGAGCGCGGCGGTGCACATCGAGATTGGAACCATGCAGAAAATGTCGGCACCGTCACGCTGGAAGAATTCGTGCGGTTTGATGGACAGGAAAATGTAGAGGTCACCCGGCGGCCCGCCGCGCAGGCCCGCCTCGCCCTCGCCGGCAAGCCGAATGCGGGTGCCGTCCTCGACGCCAGCAGGGATGTTCACCGACAGAGTACGCTCGCGCATCACGCGGCCCGAGCCGGAGCAGCTCGGGCACGGATCCTCGATGACCTCACCACGGCCATGACAGCTCGGGCAGGTCCGCTCGATGGTGAAGAAGCCCTGTGAGGCGCGCACTTTGCCGAAGCCGGCACAGGTCGGGCAGCTTGTCGGTCGGGTGCCGGGCTTTGCTCCGGTTCCGGAGCATTTCTCACAGGAAACGCTGGAAGGCACGCGAATTTGCGCCGTCTTCCCTGTGTACGCCTCCGACAGCGTGATTTCGAGATTGTACCTTAGGTCGGCGCCCCGCTCGCGCCCCGAACGATTTCGGCTGCGCCGCCCACCCATGAACTCTCCGAACAGGTCGTCGAAGATGTCGGACATCGAGGCGGCGAAGTCCGGCCCGAAGCCGCCAGCGGCGCGGCCGCCGCCATCGAATGCGGCATGGCCGAACTGATCGTAGGCGGCGCGCTTTTGTGGATCTTTCAGAAGTCTCATAAGCTTCGGCGATTTCCTTGAAGCGCTGCTCGGCGTTCTTGTCCCCCGCGTTGTGGTCGGGATGGCACTCCTTTGCTAGTCGCCGGAAGGCAGCCTTCAGCTCTTGCTCAGTCGCGTTTCTGGATACGCCAAGAACCTCGTAATAGTCGCGCTTGGCCATTTATGGACGCCCGCCATTCCTTCCCGCCTTCGGGGCGACACCCCGGTCCCCGTTTTGACGGACAAGACCCTCGCCGAATTTCGTAGATTACGGCGAGGGTCCTGACTGTTGCCCCGACCGGCCCGGATCAGGCCGAATCCTTCTTGTTGTTGTTGTCCTTCACTTCCTCGAACTCGGCATCGACGACATTCTCGGAACCGGGCTCGGCTTTGGATTGGCCCTCCGCTGCGCCAGCCTCGGCCCCAGGCTGCTGACCGCCATAGACGGCCTCGCCGATCTTGAGCGCCGCCTGCGCCAGCGACTGGGTGGCCGATTTGACGCGATCGAGGTCGTTGCTCTGCGCTGCCTCGCGCGCAGACGAGATCGCTGCCTCGACCTCCGACTTGACGGCAGCCGGAAGCTTATCGCCCGCGTCCGAGATGGACCGCTCCGTCGAGTGTACGAGCGCCTCGAGGTGGTTCTTCGCCTCGACCAGCTCGCGCCGCTTCTTGTCCTCAGCTGCGTGAGCCTCGGCCTCCTTGATCATCCGCTCGATGTCCTCATCGCTGAGGCCACCCGATGCCTGGATGCGGATCGACTGCTCCTTGCCCGTCGCCTTGTCCTTGGCCGAGACGTTGACGATGCCGTTTGCGTCGATGTCGAACGTCACCTCGATCTGAGGCACGCCACGAGGCGCCGGCGGGATGCCGACCAGGTCGAAAGTGCCGAGGTGCTTGTTGTCAGCGGCCATCTCGCGCTCACCCTGGTAGACCTTGATGGTGACCGCGGTCTGGCCGTCTTCGGCAGTCGAGAAGATCTGGCTCTTCTTCGTCGGGATGGTGGTGTTGCGGTCGATGAGCCGCGTGAACACACCGCCCAACGTCTCGATCCCGAGGGACAGCGGCGTCACGTCGAGCAGCAGCACGTCTTTGACTTCGCCCTTGAGGACGCCGCCTTGGATCGCTGCGCCGACAGCAACAACTTCGTCCGGGTTGACGCCCTTGTGGGGCTCTTTGCCGAACAGCTCCTTCACGATCTGCTGCACGCGCGGCATGCGCGTCATGCCGCCGACGAGCACGACCTCATCGATCTCCGCGGCCTTCAGCCCGGCATCCTTCAGCGCCTGCTCACACGGACCGCGGGTCTTGGCAATCAGGTCATCGACCAGGCTCTCCAGCTTGGCGCGGGTGAGCTTCATGGTCAGGTGCTTCGGACCCGACTGGTCAGCGGTGATGAACGGCAGGTTGATCTCGGTCTGCGGAGCCGACGACAGCTCGATCTTCGCCTTCTCTGCGGCCTCCTTCAGGCGCTGCAGAGCGAGCCGGTCCCCACGCAGGTCGATGCCGTTTTCCTTCTTGAACTCGTCGGCGAGGTAGTTGACGAGCTTCATGTCGAAGTCTTCGCCGCCGAGGAACGTGTCACCGTTCGTCGACTTCACCTCGAACACGCCGTCGCCGATCTCCAGGATCGAGATGTCGAACGTACCGCCGCCGAGGTCGTAAACCGCAATTGTCTTGCTGTCTTTCTTCTTATCGAGACCATAGGCGAGGGCTGCCGCGGTGGGCTCATTGATGATGCGCAGCACCTCGAGGCCAGCGATCTTGCCGGCGTCCTTGGTCGCCTGACGCTGGGCGTCGTTGAAGTAGGCCGGAACGGTAATCACGGCCTGCGTGACTGGATGGCCGAGGTAAGCCTCAGCCGTCTCCTTCATCTTCTGGAGAACGAAGGCCGAGATCTGCTGCGGCGAGTACTGCTTGCCGTCCTTGGTCGCAACCCAAGCGTCACCGTTGGGCCCCCGCACGATGTTGTAGGGTACGAGCCCCTTGTCCTTCTCGACCATCGGATCGTCGTAGCGCCGACCGATGAGACGCTTGATCGCGAAGAAAGTGTTCTGTGGATTCGTAACGGCCTGACGCTTCGCAGGGAGGCCAACGAGTTCGCTCCCCGTCATCCGTAAACGCCACAACCGAGGGCGTCGTGTTCATGCCTTCGGCGTTGACAATGACCTTCGGCTGGCCGCCTTCCATCACGGCCACGCACGAGTTCGTCGTTCCGAGGTCAATTCCAATCACTTTCGACATGTCGGCCTGTTCCTCTCCTTATTCGGCTGACCGTCCGGGCCCGACAACTGCGGCGCCCGACAACACCCTTGCCCCATAGGGTTGGTAAGACGGCCCCCAAAGCGCTTACAATAGGTCAGCGGGTATATAAGCGGGGGGGATTGGGGCTGCAACGGCAGTGCGAGACGCATTTGTTACAAAAATGGCGGGCTTGCCCAAAGCGCGCCTCAGACTTACAGCAATCAGGGTTGCAACCGCGCCACAGCACCGCCAGATCAATTGATTCCGAGGATTTCATTGTTTCGACCTCCCGAATGGTGCTCAGCGGGTTTATGCACATGCCCGGCTATTTCGACCCGCGCAGCCAGGTAGAGCTGCTGCGTGAGGTCGAAGAGATTGTGCGTCGCGCGCCCTTTTGCAGGCCAAGCATGCCGAGGAGCGGCAAGCCTCTCTCGGTCGAGATGACCAATGCGGGATCGCTCGGTTGGGTGACAGACAAGGAAGGCGGATACCGTTATCAACCGATGCACCCTGTCACAGGTGAGCCGTGGCCGGCCATTCCAAATCTGCTGATTTGGCTATGGCAGGACGTGGCGCAGTACCCCGCCTTGCCGGAAGCTTGCCTGATCAACCTCTATCGCGCCGGATCCAAGCTCGGCAGCCATGTTGATGCGGACGAAGAGGACACGCTGGCGCCGGTCGTATCCGTTTCGCTGGGTGATGATGCCGTTTTTCACATCGGCGGACACAGGCGGTCCGACCCCAAGACGCGGATAGTCCTGAGGTCTGGCGACGTGGTTGTACTCGGGGGACTTGCCCGGCGCGCGTATCACGGGGTCGATCGCATATGTCCGGGGACCTCAAGCCTCGTTCCGGGTGGCGGCCGCATCAATCTCACGTTGCGTCGCGTAACGAAGCCGCAATTACCGAAGTGAGGCCTAGCGGTACCCTGGCCGTTGTAGCCCAGCGGTAGCTATTAAGTTTGCCCCTCGCCTTCCCCTGAGCCGGATGATTCTTGGTTGTTGCCGGTGTTGTCCCCGGTGCCTGCCTGCTGCGGCTGGGACTCTGTTTCGGGAGCCGTTGCCTGGGCCTGCGTTTCGGCCGGCTTCTCCGCTGCCGGTTGTGCTTTGGGGCCGCCTTTCGCGACGACGACCATCGCAGGTCGCAGCACGCGATCCTCGATCATGTAGCCCTGCTGAAAGACCTGCACGATCGTGCCGCTCGGAACGTCGGGGTTGTGCTGCTCCATCACGGCCTCGTGCACGTGTGGATTGAACGGCTGGCCGTCGGCTTCGATGCGCTTCACGCCATGGCGCTCGAGAACGTTGAGGAACTCGCGCTCCATCATCGTGACGCCTTCGACCAAGCCCTTCAGCTGCGGGTTCGGCTCATCGCCCTCCAACTGAACTGACGAAAGCGCGCGCTGGAAGTTATCGGTCAGCACGGCCACGTCGGCGGCGAACTTGGCGATCGCGTATTTGGCTATCTCTGCCTTCTCGCGCTCCGTACGCTTCCGGAAATTATCCAACTCCGCATGGGCCCTCAGCAGACGGTCGGTGAGATCGGCCACCTGCGCTTCGAGCTCCTGGATGCGAGCGTCGGCAGCTGATGCTTCAGGAGTGCCCGATTCGGCAGCCTGCCCGGTGGCCTCCGCTGTGGGTTCCGCTTCAGTTGCCGCCGGAGCCTCACCAGCGTTCGCGCCAGCCTGCGGCTGATTGTCCTCCGTCGCGGGAGCCTCAGGCTCTTTGCCCTCGCCGGTAGCGTCGGACGGAATGTTAGGCTCTTCGGGGCTTGGCTTCACGCTCATGAGTTCCTCGGGAGTTTGAAGTGGCAGGCAACGTCAAGGCTGGCATGGATTAGGGCCAGCCTTGCGAAACTCGCCGGTATGATGGGTGCGGTCAGAGAAAAATCAAGTGAGCAGCCGACCAACCAGTTTGGCGGTGTAGTCGACCATGGGGATGATTCGCGCGTAATTCAGTCGCGTGGGGCCTATGACGCCGAGCACGCCGACGATCTTGCGCGACTTGTCCTGGAACGGCGCCACGATAAGCGATGACCCGGATAGCGAGAACAGCTTGTTCTCCGACCCGATGAAGATGCGCACGCCCTCTGCCCGCTCCGCCAGACCGAGGAGCTGAATGAAGTCGCGCTTGGCCTCCAGGTCCTCGAAGAGTTGCCGAATCCGCTCCAACTCTTCGATAGCAGTCAAGTCCTTGAGCAGGTTGGATTGACCACGCACGATCAGATTCTGTCGGTCGCCAAGCGTGCCTGACCATTCCGCGAGGCCCGCCTTGATGACCTTTTGGGTCAGCGCGTCCAGCTCAGCGCGAGCATTGGCGATCTGCTTCTCGATGTGAACGCGCGCCTCCTCGATCGACATCCCCCGCACGTGCGCATTGAGGTAGTTCGCGGCTTCGACCAGCGCAGACGGCGGCAGCCCCGGCGGTAGCGAAATGATGCGGTTCTCGACCGTTTGGTCATCTCCCACCATCACCACGAGCGCCCGCCCAGGCTCCAGGGGCACGAATTCGATGTGCTTAAGCCGGCTCACCTGTTTTTCAGCCAGCACGACGCCAGCGCAGTGGGATAGGCCCGAGATCATCTCTCCGGCCTCAGCCAGGAGCTGCTCGATCGATTTTCCCGGCTTGAAGGCGATCTGCGACTCGATTTGCTTACGCTCTTCTTCTGTCAGATCGCCTACCTCGAGCAGGCCGTCGACGAACAATCTGAGCCCCAGGTGCGTCGGCATCCGCCCGGCCGACGTGTGGGGGGCATAGATCAGCCCAAGCTGTTCGAGATCCGACATCACGTTCCGCACGGATGCCGGAGACAGCGTCATAGGCAGGTTGCGTGAGATGTTCCGCGAACCGACAGGCTCGCCGGTTTCGAGATACGTCTCGACAATCTGACGGAAAATAGTGCGAGAGCGTTCGTTGAGCTGACTAAGCTCGCTAATGGTCCCTGTCATTGTTCTCGTTGAAGGTGCTGAAGGTCCCACCAACAACTATCCAAAAATGTATGCGCAGCCGAGCCAACCCGTCAAATACCAAACGAATTGCAGTTGAATGCCGGCCAGCGCTCGCCTAGTTTGCCGCGCACCCAGGCTGGCCGATTTTCGGCTGACTTTGATCAACCAGAAAGGTTGTCATGCGACCGTCAAAACGCAAGCCCGACGAGCTTCGCCGCGTCTCATTTGAGCGAGCCGTATCCATGCACGCGGAAGGCTCCTGCCTCATCAAGTTCGGCCATACGCACGTGCTGTGCACGGCCAGTGTGGAGGATCGCGTGCCGCCGTGGCTGAAGAACCAAGGGCGTGGGTGGGTGACAGCGGAATACGGCATGCTGCCCCGAGCCACCAGCGAGCGCACGCGCCGGGAAAGTACGGCCGGTCACCCGTCCGGGCGCACGCAGGAGATTCAGCGGCTGATCGGGCGGGCTCTGCGCTCGGTCGTCGACCTGCAGAAGCTTGGGGAGCGCCAAATTACCATCGACTGCGACGTGTTGCAGGCGGATGGGGGAACGCGCACAGCGGCAATCACCGGCGCATGGGTCGCGCTTCATGATTGTGTGCAGTGGATGCGGGCGCGTGACATGGTTGGCGAAGGCGTGCTCAGGGACCAAGTCGCTGCCGTGTCGGCCGGCATATACGCGGGAGTGCCAGTCCTTGACCTCGACTACGCCGAGGATTCGGAGGCCGACGCGGACGCGAACTTCGTCATGACGGGAACCGGCGGCCTCGTCGAGGTGCAGGCAACTGCGGAGAAGGAGCCATTCAGCCAGGAACGCTTCGACGAGCTGATGCAGTTGGCGCGCAAGGGCATCAAGGAGTTGATAGCTCTACAGCAGTTGACGGTGGCTTGAGCCATCCCAGCTCGGTCATCGCGAGAGGCACGAGGCAGGTGAAGCGATGAAGCCGGCCGGGATTCTGGAGACAGTGCTCTATGCCAGCGACCTCGACGCTGCAGAGCGCTTCTACCGCGACGTTCTGGGGATGGAGCCCTTCTCCAAGTCTCCAGGCCGGCAGCTGTTCTATCGGTGCGGGGACCAAGTCTTTCTGGTGTTCAATCCCGAGGCTACGTCGAAGCCGCCAGCGCCAAATGCGCTGCCGGTGCCTCCACACGGCGCGGTGGGGCCGGGACACGTCTGTTTTCGCGCCAACGCCGCGGAGATCGAGGCTTGGCGCAAGCACTTGGAATCCCACGGCATCGCGATCGAGGCCGACTTCCAGTGGCCTGGCGGCGGCCGCTCTATTTATTTCCGTGATCCGGCTGGCAATTGCCTCGAGTTCGCCGAGCCACGCATCTGGGGGCTCGAGTGATGCGAAAGCTTGAGAAGGGAACGAAGCTCGTCGTCGCCAGCCATAATCCCGGCAAGCTGAGGGAAATTGCCGATCTCGTAGAGCCCTACGGTCTAGAGGTCGTCTCAGCCGCTGAGCTGGCGCTTTCCGAGCCTGAGGAAACGGAAACGACGTTTGCCGGCAATGCCCGGCTGAAGGCAGTCACTGCCGCTAAGGCCGCTGGACTGCCGGCCCTCTCTGATGACTCCGGCCTCGAGGTGGAGGCTCTCGGTGGGCAGCCCGGTGTTTACTCAGCCCGTTGGGCGGGTCCGGAAAAAGACTTCAACCTGGCCATGAAGCGGGTAGCCGACGAGCTGAACGTCGCTGGTGCATGGAAGGAGCCGGGGCCACGCGCCAATTTCACCTGCGCACTGTGCCTTGCGTGGCCGGACGGGGAAGCGCACATCTTCGAGGGTAAGGTTTTCGGCCGTCTCGTGTGGCCGCCACGCGGAGACCGAGGCTTCGGCTATGACCCCATGTTCCTGCCGGACGGTGAGACTTTGACGTTCGGCGAAATGGATCCGGCAGACAAGCATGCCATCAGTCACCGTGCCCGGGCCTTCGCCCTCTTCGTGGAAGCCTGCCTCGAAGGCAAGCAATCCTGACGAAGCGGGGTTCGGGGTTTACATCCACTGGCCGTTTTGTGCGTCGAAGTGCCCGTACTGCGACTTCAACAGCCACGTGCGGATCGGCGGGGTTGATGAGAGGCGATTTCTCGCTGCTTTCCGGCGTGAGCTGCGCTCGACACGGGAGCGCATCGGCCCGCGGTGCGTGACGAGCATCTTTATTGGCGGGGGCACACCCTCGTTGATGCAGCCGTCGACCGTCGGCGGCATTCTCGACGAGATCGGCGGGTTATGGGAGATCGAGCCCGGCGCGGAGGTAACGCTGGAGGCCAATCCTTCGAGCGTCGAGGCTGACCGGTTTCGCGGCTATCGGGCAGCGGGCGTCAACCGCGTCTCGCTTGGCGTTCAGTCGCTACGCGACAGCGACCTGAAGCAGCTCGGGCGTTTGCATTCGGTTGCAGAAGCCAAGGCCGCGATTGCGGTCGCGAGCAGCACGTTCGAGCGGTTCAGCTTCGACCTGATCTACGCGCGCCCGGGCCAGACCGCAGAGGCTTGGCGAGCGGAGCTGGAAGAGGCCCTCGCAATGGCAGGTGGGCACCTGTCGCTGTACCAGCTGACCATCGAGGACGGGACGCCCTTCGCTGCTCTCTATGCCGCCGGCAAGCTGCGGGTGCCAGATGGCGAGCATGCGCGCGCGCTGTACGAGCTGACGAACGAGATCACTGCCGCAAACGGCTTGCCCGCCTACGAAATCTCCAACCATGCGGTGCCCGGCGAGGAAAGCCAGCATAACCTGCTCTATTGGCGCTACGGCGAGTACGCCGGGATCGGTCCGGGTGCACACGGTCGCCTGATCATTGGCCGCGAGCGGTGGGCGACGATGAATGAACGTGTGCCGGAGCGCTGGTTATCGAAGGTGGAAGAGACGGGTGAGGGCTGGATCGAGGCAGAGCCACTGAGCCCCCGCGAGCAGGCCGACGAGATGCTGCTCATGGGCCTGCGGATCGACGAAGGGCTGGATCTCGACCGGTTCGAACGGATCGGCGGCAAGCAGGTGGATCCTGCCCTCATCTCCCAGCTGGTCGATCAGGGTTTGCTGGAAACGTCGGCAAACGGCCGGCGGATCAAGGCGACGATGGCGGGCCGCATGGTGCTGAACGAGGTGGTGTTGCGGCTTTCGGCGGGCATCAACCCCTGACACCAGGCTGCCAGCGCAAACCCACCGCAAAGCACCCTTCAACTCAATCGATCAGCAGCTTGGGAGAAGAGGCCGCTTTCCGTCCAGCCCCTTGCTCCGGCCCCGATGTCGAGTCCAATGGACACGGATCGGTTGGCGGCGTATGCACGGCGGTCATGCTACGACGACTGTACGATTGGACGATGGACTTGGCGGGCCATAAACGGGCTCCGCAGGCGCTATTCTGGGTCGCGTTCATCGAAAGCTCGTTCTTTCCGATCCCACCCGACGTGATGCTGATGCCGATGGTGCTGGCCCGCCGGCTCAAGGCATGGACCTATGCCAGCATCGCGACGCTCGGTTCGGTTTTGGGTGGCGTGGCCGGTTATCTGATCGGCCTTCTCTTGTTCGATGTCCTCGGAAGGCCACTCGTCGAGCTTTACGGTTATGGCGAGAAATTCGCGGAGTTTGCGAGCTCCTACAACGAATACGGTGCCTTGATCGTGTTCTTTTTCGGGGTGACGCCGTTTCCCTACAAGGTCATTACGATCGCCAGTGGCGTGACCCAGCTCAATATCGTCGTTTTCGTTCTCGCCAGCATCGCAGCCCGCGGACTGAGGTTTTTTCTCGTTAGTGGTTTGCTCTATTGGTTTGGGCCGCCGATCCGCGACTTTATCGAGCAGCGGCTGGGGCTAGTGACGACGGTATTCTTGGTATTGCTTATCGGGGGCTTTGTTGGCCTCCGCTATCTCGTGTGAGACTGATGCCTGCGACGCTGACCGCACCTGAGCGAGATTCAGCCTATCGATGGGGGGCCTCGGTCCTCGTCGCGGCTATTGCCATCATTCTGACTGCGCTGGGGTTTGAGTATATCGGTGGCTACCGGCCCTGCCCGCTCTGCCTTCAGCAGCGTTATGCTTACTACGCAGGCATTCCTGTGCTGTTCGGTGCCCTGGTGTTGGTGACTGCGGGGCAACGGCGATGGGCCGGGCTTCTGTTTGCGATTGTCGCCGCCGGCTTCCTCGTCAATGCCGGGCTTGGCGTCTATCACGCCGGTGTCGAATGGAAGCTTTGGGCCGGCCCCGACACCTGCCAGCTTTATCTCGATTCCGCGCCGGCAGGCTCTGGCGGTGTCCTGGAGCAACTCAAGACTGTCCGCGTCATTCGCTGCGATGAGGCGCCTTGGCGCTTCCTAGGGCTGTCCTTCGCGGGATGGAATGCCCTGCTATCTATTTTCCTCGCGCTCGGCGCATTCATGGCGGCTCGCCTCAGCTGGCACCGGGGCATTTGACGGCGACCTTGGCCGCTCCCGCTGCTCCTCACGCGCCCATCAAAGCTGAACAAATAATCAGTGAAAAACCTTGTGTTGGCCCAAAACGTGTCACCGTCCGGCCACATGACAACGCTTAATTTCAGATCGTTCGCGGAACACAGTATGAACTAAGGTGTTTTGGTGAGGAGCGTAACCCAAGTGCACACCGTATCGCGTCCCGCTTCCTCCCGCGTACCCTTACCGCGAGCCATGTTCCGGCGTATCGGGAGTAATGCCAGCGTATCGGCATCTGGAGTAACGGCAGCCGAATTCATCGGGCTGAAGCCGTCTTCGAGTACCAGTAGCGTATCGTTGCGTTCTGTTGCGTCAGTGTACGGCACTCTTCCAAGAAATGCGCTTCGAAACGCATTTCTCGCACTGAGGCGAGCTGCTGCGGCGAAGAAACGTAAGCATATCGCTGAGCGGCTCGCCAGAGTGGCGGGGCAGCGTATCCCCGACGCGGGTTTGCCCCGAGCGGAGAAGATGCCGTGGGTAACAGTCAGTCAGCGTCTGCAGTAGTGGTTCGGTGTCTGCAGTAGTTGCGTCAGTCTTTGCAGTACAGCGTAGGTGAGCATGCAACTAGGTGGTGAAGCCGCAGGCCCGTGGCTCCCACTGCACCAAGTGGTCAAGACGGTGCTGAGTGAGCTGCGTAACCCAAGAGCCGCCGAGAGCCCCAATCCGGCAAAGCCGGGCTCGGGTCCGGCAGCGAAGAGCTGAAACAGAATTGGAGGCATTAACCTCCCGCGAGTTGGCAAGCACGCAAAGCGTACGACTGCAGTCTCCTCCAAGGCCTCACATTGCACGGTCCCGCGTAGTGACGCCAGAGCGCTGGGCGTGTTTGCCATCACTTTTCAAGGTCTGGCGAAAGCCGCGTCGAGATGTGAGGCAAGTCATGAAATGTGATCGTTTCAATCCGCTGCAGTGGCATTCCGCTGTCGGACTCGCACGCCAAATCTGTGCGCGTGTGTTTCGTGACGGTGGAAGCCCCGCCGATGCTGTCACCGCATTCGGCCTGACGAATACTCACGTGGCAAGCTGGAACAAAGCAGTCGATTTGATCGCAGAACACCTATGCCTTCGCGACTTCCGAAGCGCGGCCTAAAACACGGCCCAATCTATCCAACTGTAGTAATGAGTAAATTCCTGCCTCGGTGTGCAACCGGGGCTTTTCTTTGGCGAATAGCGATTAAGGCTACGGCTCGAGTTCGGTATCCCAGTAGAGGTAGTCGAGCCAGCTTTCATGCAGGTAATTTGGGGGAAACAGGCGGCCGTTGCGATGCAGCTCGAATACTGTAGGCCGATATGGCCGCTGCTTCGGCCACATGCCAACCTCGTCAGGCATGGCACCGCCTTTCGCTAGATTGCAAGGCGAGCACGCCGTCGTGACATTGTCCCATCGAGTCTGGCCGCCTCGCGACCGCGGAATAACGTGATCGAAGGTCAGATCCTCTTTGGCGCCGCAGTATTGGCACGTGAAGCGATCGCGCAGAAAGACGTTAAATCGTGTGAAGGCAGGATAAAGCGCTGGTTTGACATAGGTTTTGAGCGCGACGACGCTCGGGATGCGCATCTCGAACGAGGGACTTCGGACCGTTCGCTCGTACTCAGAGACGATATTAACCCGGTCCAGAAAGACCGCCTTGATCGTATCCTGCCAACTCCAGAGCGATAGCGGATAATAGCTGAGTGGCCGGAAATCGGCGTTCAGGACCAGGGCCGGCATGGAATCCGGCGGTGTCGCTGAGACATTCACGTCTGTGCTTCCCGCACTCTGCCCTTTCTACTTGAGCAATGCACGTCGCACTCGCGCGGGCGGTATACTATAACCGCATGTCTGCTCTGTGAAGCGGGCGGGGAAAGCTCGGGATTACCGAATTGTCACACCGGGCAACGGTAGAGGCGCTTGCCTACCCGGACGGGTCTACTTGGGAGCCAAGCATCTGGGCCAAGAAGTGAGCAGCCAGCTTCAGCCCCGTCGGGTCGATGTGATGCCCGACGCCGGGTCTGATGTGCCATTCGACGGGAACGTTGGCCGCAGCTAGAGCCTCGCGGGTCATGTGGATCGCCTCGACGGGGATGACCTCGTCCAGCTCGCCGTGGATGAGTTGAACCGGCGGTCGAGCCTTGATCGTGCTCTGCAGGTGCTCCGGCCCTGCGATCAATCCAGAAAAGCCGACGATGGCCGCAGGCGCTGCTGATCGCCGCAGTCCGACGTGCAGGGCCATGATGGTGCCCTGGCTGAAACCGACCAGGGCCAGACGGTCAGGGGTCAGGCGGTAACGCTCGAGCTCGAGATCCAAGAAGCGGTCGAGCACCGGGCCGGCCAGACTGGCACCATGCCACAGCTCGCCGGGATCGCGGAACGTAAGTGGGAACCACTGGCGGGCGGCCAAACCGACTTCTGGGAACGGCTCGGGTGCATCGGGAGCCACGAATGCCGCGCCTGGAAGTGCCGGAGACAAGGCGTCGGCAAGATCAATCAGGTCGGCTCCGTTGGCGCCGTAGCCGTGAATGAGGACGATCAGACTCGTGACAGAGCGGCTCGGCTCTTTGCGGGGACCATCAAGCAGTTTCATGTCCTCAGATTACGGCGTGTGCTAGAGCGGCGCGCCGGAGCGCTTCTTGAGCACCGGGTAATAGGCCCAAAGTAGCCGCGCAGCCACCCCCCGCCAAGGGCGCCAGCGCTCTGCCAGCTCGAGTAGCTCGACCGGATTCGGGCGTCGTTCTAGGGCGAGCGCGCCCTGTGCCGCGACTTGAAGCGCAAGGTCGCCTGCTGCAAACGCGTCCCGACGGCCAAGGCAGAACATGATGAAGATGTCTGCAGTCCATGGCCCGATGCCAGGCACGCGCGTGAGCTGCTCGTGTATAGCCTCGTCGGAGTGGTCGGTGAGATCCTCGATCACGAGCTCGCCGTCCGCCACAGCCCGGGCAGCATTTCGCAAGGTACGAATTTTCGGCGCCGAGAGGCCAGCACCCCGAAGCGTCTCGTCACTGGCGGCCAGAAGCGCATCGGCACCGAACGGGTGGACGGCAGCCGCTAATCGAGACCAGATGGCGCTGGCGCTTGCCGTAGAGAGTTGCTGGCCGACGATGATCCGGGCCAGCCCCTCGAAACCGGCGGGCCGGCGCCTCAGTGGTGGATCGCCCGTGATGTCGTGGACGCGACGCAGGTGTGGACATTTCCGGCGCAATGCCCGCATCCCGGCCCGGATGTCGTCAGGGGTCTCGATGATGCCGGACGCGACGTAAGCGCTTCCGTTGGCTGTCCGCAGCTTGGGCATGCCTTTAGTCGTACTGTTCGGTTGACCTGACACCTCTTTACCTGAGCACGCTCGTTCGATCACGCCTGACATGGGCTCGCGCGGCCGCCATAGTATGACACGCCCCTTCCACGCCACTCCGTGAGAAAGCGCCAGAGTCACCCAAAGATGGGCAGACCAGTCTTCCGGTTCGCGCCGAGCCCAAACGGTGAGCTCCATCTCGGCCACGCCTTATCCGCGCTGATCGGCTTCGAAATGGCGCGCCGGCTCGGCGGGCGCTTTCTGCTGCGGATCGAGGACATCGACCTAGCACGGACGCGCTCGGAATACGTCGATGCCATCTTCGAGGACCTGGCGTGGCTCGGGCTGGAGTGGGAGGAGCCGGTGCTCCGCCAATCGGAGCACTTTGCGGACTATCAAACGGCTGCTGATCGGCTCCAAAGCCTTGGCCTCCTCTATCCTTGCCCGATGACCCGCGCTGATCTCGCGGCGCTGGCAACGGCTCAGCACGGTGTTGTCGATCCTGACGGCGCTCTACGCGTTTCACGCCGTAGTGCCTTCCACTTTCAGGAGGAGTGGGCGAGGAGGATTGAGCGCGGCGAGCCGTACGCGTTGCGCCTCGATATGGAACGGGCACTTGCTTTAGCGCGGGAAATGGCTGGCGATGCGGCGCTCACTTTCACCGAGTTCGGGCTTGATGGTCGCGCTGTCCGCCAAGTCCGGACGCAGCCAGAGCGCTGGGGTGATGTGGTAATCGTGCGTAAGGACATACCAGCGAGTTACCACCTCGCAGTCGTCATCGACGACGCGCGCCAAGGCGTCAGCCATGTCACTCGCGGGCTCGATCTCCTTGCAGCCACGGATGTGCACCGCCTCCTTCAGGTGCTACTCGGGCTTCCGGAGCCGCTCTACCACCATCACAGGCTCATCACCGACGCGAATGGCCGCAAACTCAGCAAGAGCGCTCGGGACATTTCCCTACGGGCCCTCAGGGCTGCCGGAGTAACACGACAAGAAATCCGCAGGCTGATTGGCTTAAATTAACCGCTTTTCACAACGAAAACACAACTTATTCGCGCCTCACTCGTATAACTCAACTTATGAGAGAATTGATCCAAATTAAATCAGCAATTTACACTTAGTTAAGACTTCTCCGAGTCTATTCGGCAGACTGGAACTTATCGATTCTGGAAGCATTTCCAATCGTGTATTCTTTTATGCTGCAGCCCTTTCGCCCGTCTTTGCTTGGATGAGCTCATTTCTGTACGACCTGGTACGCGACCACCAGTCCGAGCTGATCGGCTTTGGGCAGGCATTCCTCATATCCGGAATTCTTGTTGGCCTCGGCTATTGGATAAAGGCACGCCTGCTCGGCAGGTCGGGAGCACCAGCTGCCAACCGCTCCCGTTCGTCAAAGCCGGCAAAACGGAAGCAACAGGGTTCTGCCAAGCGGCGACCGACCTACGTCGAGGCCTCGACGGCGGTTGAAGCCGTGCCGGCTGCCGAGGTGTCCGAAGATGCGACGTCCATTGTCCCAACTCAGCCGTTGTCGCTCGAGGCCCATTCGCAGCTCGTGGCAGAGCACATGCGAATGACTATCGCCCGCGGGGAGCGAATTGTCGCGCTACACAGCCGCGCACGCATTAGGCTGGAGTCGGCGGACTACGCCTTCCAGCGGCTGGTGATGGATCTTGCGCACCTGATCTCCGTACCGAAAAAACCGGAGCTCATTTATCCTGTGCCAATCGGCAATGCGCTGAAACACGCGACCAGGCTCGCGGCGTAATGGGGCCCCTGGCCGGCATCCGACGTTGACTTGCCGGCGCAGATCGGTGCAGTGGCAGCGAACTCCCCGCATCAGCTTGAAGCGAGGCCAATATGTCAGCGCCAGCCGCGCACGATGCGCCATCGCGTGCCCCGTGGCGCGCCACTGTGCTCACCCTGTTTCCCGAGATGTTTCCGGGTCCGCTCGGCTTTTCGTTGTCCGGCCAGGCACTTGCATCAGGCATCTGGTCGCTTGCTACGCACAATATTCGTGAGTTCGGGATCGGCCGGCACAAGACCGTCGATGATCATCCGGCAGGCGGCGGCCCGGGCATGGTGATGCGCTGTGACGTGACAGCTGCGGCGATCGATACCGCCCGCGAAAACGATGCGGACCTGCCCCTCATCTATATGTCACCGCGCGGCATCCCACTGACGCAGTCCATAGTCCGCGAGCTGGCAGAGGGGCCTGGCGTGCTGGTGCTTGCCGGGCGGTTCGAGGGCGTCGACCAGCGGGTGCTCGACGCCCGGCAGGCCAGGGAGATATCGATCGGCGATTACGTGCTCTCGGGCGGAGAGCTTGCAGCCATGGTCTTGATCGATGCTTGTGTGCGCCTGCTGCCCGGCGTCGTCGGAGCCGAGGAGTCGCTCGCCGAGGAAAGCTTCGAGGAAGGCTTGCTGGAATACCCTCACTACACGAGGCCCAGGGAGTGGGAGGGGCGATCAATTCCCGACGTGCTGCTCTCGGGAGACCACAAGCGCATTGCCGACTGGCGCCGGTCCGAACGGCTGAGAATCACCCGTGAGCGGCGGCCCGATCTCATTGCAAAGCTTCGTGACAAGTCTTAAGGAACCGGGAGTCGACAAGCGCGGCCGATTGCGTTATCTACGCGCGATCCGAATTCCCGAAATGCCGCCGCATGGGGTCGACGATCCCTTTTGTCGAGCCCGTGGCGCGTGTTGTTACTCCGGTCGAGGTTCCGTCATGAACATCATCCAAATGCTCGAGGCCGAGCAAATGAGCGCGGTCACGGCGAAACGCGTGATCCCCGAGTTCGGTCCTGGCGATACGGTCAGGGTGATGGTCAAGGTGATCGAAGGCGACACCGTGCGCACCCAGGCTTATGAGGGCGTGGTGATCGCGCGCTCCGGCTCGGGCCTCAACGAGAACTTCACCGTCCGGAAGATCTCGTACGGCGAGGGCGTGGAGCGCGTATTCCCTCTTTACTCGCCCTACATTGCCGACATCGAGGTGGTCCGCCGCGGAAAAGTGCGCCGGGCGAAGCTCTATTACCTGCGCGGCCGTCGCGGCAAGGCAGCCCGCATTGTCGAGCGCACGGATGCCCGTGCACGGCGTCTCAATGCCGCTTTCAAGGGGTTCAAACGCCCGAAGGGCAAGCCCGACGATCTCACGCAGATCAAGGGGATCACGCCGGACCTCGCGGCAATGCTCAAGAAATACAACGTGATGCGGTTTGACCAGATTGCTGCCTTCTCCGATGAGGACATCGCCAATCTGGACGATCTTCTGAAGCTCAACGGCCAAATCGAGCGCGATGACTGGGTCGGCGAGGCCAACCGCTTGATGGCCGAGGCTGCTGCTGCCGAGGTCCCGGCCGAGGAAGGCCAGGAGGAACAGCAGCAGAACGCCTGAGCCATTCAGTCAGCTGTGCCAATTCGAAGCCCGGCCACTCGGCCGGGCTTTTCGTTTGCCACCGCTGGCACGTGCGCCCAGTTGGAACTGTGGGCCGTGTGTGGTGTTCGCCGAGGCAGCCAGTAAGAACCAAGCAGGATGAAGTATGGAGCGCGAGGCGCATCCCGCGATCCTGTCGACTAAGGGCAGCAGTCCGCCGGCCGATCCAGAAATCGGGGATTATGCGATCATCGGTGACTGCAGGACTGCAGCACTCGTCTCGCGTTGGGGGTCTGTCGATTGGTTATGTCTTCCCGACTTCTCGGATGGGTCGGTTTTTGCAGGGTTGCTTGACCGGGAAAACGGCGGCAGCTTTTCCATCCGGCCGCGGCAGCGTTTCGTGACGCGGCGACGCTACATCCCCGACACGGCAGTTCTTGAGACGGAATTCGAGACGGCAGCCGGCACCGTAAGGCTGCTCGACCTACTGCCTATCCAGGATGGCGTTTCCCCAATGGGACCAATGCGGGAGCTTCTCCGCGTTGTCGAGGGCACGGCCGGAGAAGTCGACCTGAGCGTCGGAATCGACGTCCGCCCTGACTATGGGCGAAAGAGCGGCAGATCTCGAGAAGAGAGGCCTCTCTGGGCTGGTGCTGGATTTGGGGCAACGAAATTCTGGCGCTGCGGAGCGATTTAGTGCTGGAGCCCGCGCCTTCAGGTCTCGCTGGGGCGGCCACGATCCGTGAAGGCGAGAAGCGGTTTTTCAGCCTCAGCTATACGCGAAACGATCCGGCGGTGCTGCCATTGCTTGGACGCGAGGCAGAGGATCGCCTCACGCAAACCGTCGCTTGGTGGCGGGACTGGGCTTCTCGATGTACCTATCGCGGCCCCTACCGCGACATGGTCCTGCGCAGCGCAATAACGCTCAAGCTTCTCGCTTACTGCAACTCCGGTGCGATCATCGCTGCACCAACCACTTCTCTTCCTGAGGCCATTGGCGCGGATCGGAATTGGGATTACCGCTACTGCTGGCTGCGGGATGCCGGATTGACCAATCAGGCGCTGGTCAGCCTCGGATATAGCGATGAAGCCCGCAGCTTTCTCGGCTGGATGCTGCACGCAACGCGACTGACGTGGCCCGAGCTTCAGATCGTCTACGACATCTTTGGCAGGACTGAGCTGGAAGAGGCGGAGCTTCACCATCTGTCCGGTTACCAGAATTCACGCCCGGTTCGGATCGGTAACGGGGCCTACTCCCAGCGACAGCTCGATGTCTATGGCGAGGTGGCGATGGCAGCGGAAACGGTTGTGAGGAATGGGCACAGCCTTGATCCGCTCGAGGCGCGGATGCTGGCAGGGTTTGCTGACGTGGTGTGTCGGCGCTGGCAGGAGCCGGACAGCGGTATCTGGGAGATCCGCGGGCCGCGCCGCCACTACACATTTTCTAAAGTTATGTGCTGGGTTGCGCTGGATCGCCTCATCAAGCTGCACGATCGCGGCGCTATTTCCTTGAGATCACCCGTGGACCACTACCGGCGCGTGAAGCGGTCGATCGAGGAGGTCATCGAAAATCGCGGCTTCAACAGAGAGTTGGGGAGCTACACCAGCGAGCTCGAGGGCAACCAGGTCGATGCTGCCCTGCTGCTGATGGCGTGTATCGGATATCGGGATGGGTCCCATCCACGAATGGTGTCGACTTACGACCTCATCCAACGGCGGCTCGGCCGCAATGGGCTGCTCCACAGGTACGAGCCGGGCTACGATGGCTTCGATTCCGATGAAGCCGCTTTCGGGATTTGCAGCTTCTGGGCCATCGACAATCTGGCCAAACGGGGTGATGTGAAGGCCGCAGAACGGGCTTTCGAGCACCTACTAAGCTGCGCCAATGACGTCGGCCTATACGCCGAGGAGATTGATGTTTCGACCGGCGCGCCCATTGGCAACTTCCCGCAGGCTTTTACGCACGTTGGCCTGATCAATATCGCCGTCGCGATAGATGAGGCGCGGCAGGAGGTTTATCGTGGCAGGTCTTGAGATAGCGCACCCCGCTTTTCTCCTGCTATGGGCATTGATCGCGACTGTTGCGATGACTGCCATTCTCCAAGGTAGTCAGGGGCTTGGCTTATCCCGATTGAGCCTACCTTTTCTGATTGGAACGTTCGTCACCCGCGATCGTCACAAGGCGATGGTTCTGGGCTTCGTCATTTACACCATCGGTGGCTGGCTCTTCGCCTTCATCTACTACGCGATTTTCCTGAGCGTGAACATCTTCACGTGGTGGCTCGGGATGCTTCTCGGCGCGCTGCACGGCGTCATTCTGCTGGTCTGGGCGCTCCCTTTACTGCCCTACGTCCATCCGCGGCTGGCATCCGAATATCATGGCGTGACATCCCGGCGGCAGATCGAGCCGCCGGGGTTTCTTGCTCTAAATTATGGACGGAGGACGCCGCTGACGACCCTGCTGGGCCAAACGGTTTACGGCGCTACTCTCGGTGGCTTTATTCAGCTGCACCAGTCCGTGGTCTGAGCACTGGCCCAGCTCATCAGGCCGATGGGCCATGCGCCGCGAAGAAGGGCAGCACCTTCGCGTGGAACGCCTCTGGATTCTCCAGATGCAGCATGTGTGAGACACCGGGGATCACGACAAGCTCAGAGCCTGCGATCTCGCGATGGATAACCTCGGCTGCTGCGGGCGGCGTCGAGGGATCACTCTCGCCGACGATCACACATGTGGGAACGCGGATCTCCTTCAGCCGGTCCGTGATGTTGAGGTTTCGAATAGCCTGACACCAGCCGATGTAACCCTTGGGAGGTGTGGCTTCCATCATGGCGGTGAGCTGGGCAACCACCTCCGGCTTGTTGGTCTTGGTCTCGGGCACGACCCACCGGACGATGGCACCCTCGACGAGCTCGCTCAGGCTGCCTGTCGAGGCAACGCGAATGCGCTCGTCCCAGAGCGGGTGGGCTTGGGCGGGCACGGCGCTGGTGGTCGCGACGAGGCACAGGCAGTGAAACCGGTCAGGGTAGAGGATGCCGAGATACTGTCCGACCATGCCGCCCATCGAGAGGCCGAGGAATCGGGCCTTGTCGATCCCGAGGTGGTCCATGAGCCCGACGACATCGGCGGCAAGCGTTTCGAAGGCGTAGGGGCCTTCGGGCGCTTCAGTCTTGCCATGCCCCCGCGCGTCGAACCGGACCACGCGGTAGTTCGGCTCCAAGGCCGCCGTCAGCGCATCCCAGGTCGAAAGATTTGTCGCGAGTGGATGATGCAGGACGACCGCCGGTGCGTCGGAGCGGCCCGACACTTCATAGTTCATTTCGATGCCGTTGATCGTCGCACGCATTGCGCGTCCTCCTGCCTACTTGCTGATGTGAATGGGAGATACGAGAAGTTTACCATAGAGGCCGGTGGAAAGAAGGCCCGGCCCTTCGATCTAGTTCCGCGCTCCGCTCATTCACCGCGCAAGTCCGAGCATACGCGACATCGGACGCCAGTCACTTGCGACAGGGCTGTTGGTGGTGGGAGCTGGGCTCTCGACCCTTTGCTGGACGGCCGCGGTCATGATGAGAGAGGCCGTTCCGTTTCTGATGCTGTCCAGCGTCCGCTTTTTCGGTCCCGGTGCAACGACGCGCTCCTCCGCAATCTGCATATGGCCGCTCGGGAAGTAGGGCTCCGGTGCCAGCTTTTCGTATGGCGGGCAGTAGCCGTTGGGATCCAGCTTGGCGGGATTGATGGGGCTGTAGAATCTTCACGTTCACGAGATAACGCCGTTCACAAACTGCGATGCTCGGCGGAATCCGCGTTTCCTCGAAGAAATCATAGGCTTCCTTGAGGGTCCGCCAAAACTCGTAATGCGGGCTGTCCTCGTGCAGCGCCATCTTCTCGTCCGTCATGCGGAAGGGAAAAGCATGCACCTCGAACGCTTCCTGACCGCCAATGAAAGCCTCCCGTGCCAGCGCGTAGATCTCCTCCATGAGCCCGTCTGTCATGGCATAGCAACCGGCGGATTTGCAGTCGCCGTGCACCATCAGGAACTCGCCTGTGCGGCCATGGGCTCGGTCGAAGGCGTTCGGATATCCGAGATTGAAAGCCAGATGGTAGTTTGAGTTCGGGTTCATCTGGTGGCGGGTCACCCGATAGAAGCCCTCTGGAGCTTGCTTATCCCCGCGCTTGATCTTCGGTCCCAGGTCTCCCGACCAGTTGCAGATCGGATAGGTCTTGAAGTGATAGAATTGTCCGTCGTCCCGCTGCTTCCAAATCTCGAGCTCCGATTCCTCCTTGAAGATCCGGACGAAGATCGGCTGCTCGGGTCGCATGCCCTTCCTGCCGAGGAGCATCATCGTATCCTTCGGCAAGGGCTTCAGATGGGGAGGCAGTTCAATCCTTGCACAGGCCGCGAGCAGCGCCGCCGTGACAAAAATGACGCCGATGTGGATGCCGCGCATGGCCCCCCGTTTCCAGGAATTCAAGCAGAACACCGTGCCCCTGGTGCACGCTCGAATCGTGTGACTGCCTTTGGTGAAGAATCAATTAACGCTACGGCTTGGGCACTAGGCCGTGAGGCCTTTTCCCTGTCAAGGGAGGCCGTGGACAGACCTTCGGCAGCCCACGAATGCGGGTAGATGGTGATCTAACTTCAAGGGAGAAGCCAGATTAGCGGCTCTTAAAGCGTGCGCCCGATCTGCAAGAAGCGCTCGTGGCGCTGATGCCGGATTTCCTCAGGGGACATGCTATCGAACTCGGCGAGTGCAGCCGCGATGGCATTTCCAGTGGCGGCAATTGCTTTCTGCGGCTCGCGATGCGCACCACCAACCGGTTCAGGGATGATCGTGTCGATGACCTTCAGCTGCTCGAGATCCTGCGCAGTGATCCGCATGCTCGTTGCGGCGTCGATGGCGCGTGCCGAGTCACGCCACAAAATCGAGGCAGCCGCTTCCGGCGATGCCACCGTATAGATGGCGTGCTCCAACATGAGTATGCGATTTGCCGTGGCGATCGCGACGGCGCCTCCAGAGCCACCTTCGCCGATGACCACCGCGATGATCGGCACACCCAGTGACAGGCAACAATCGGTGGACCGCGCAATGGCTTCCGCCTGGCCGCGCTCCTCAGCACCGATGCCAGGATAGGCGCCGGCCGTGTCAATGAGGGTGATCACCGGCAATCCAAACCGGTCGGCCATATTCATCAGCCGCACGGCCTTGCGATAGCCCTCAGGCCGCGCCATGCCGAAGTTGTGGCGAATGCGGCTTTCGGTGTCGGACCCCTTCTCGTGGCCGATGATCATGACGGAGCGGCCGCGAAACCGCCCGAGGCCACCGACGATGGCTCTATCCTCGGCAAAATAACGGTCGCCGGCCAGGAGCGTGAAGTCCTCAATTAGCCCTTTGATGTAGTCGAGCGTATGAGGTCGGTCGGGATGCCGCGCCACTTGCGTCTTCTGCCAAGGGGTAAGCTTGGCATACGTATCGGCCAGCATCTGCTGGGCCTTCTGCTCGAGCTTCGCGATCTCCTCGGTGAGCGATACGGCATTCTCACCGTCCGCCAGGGCCTTCAGCTCTTGAAGCTTGCTTTCCAGCTCCGCGATCGGCTTTTCGAACTCGATGTACGTCCTGAAGGGTCGTTGATCCATGGGTGACCAAGGTTAGCCGCGCGTCGGAGCGGCGGTCAGGAATATGAGCAGGGCTCCACTCGGGCGGGACAATCGCCAGCGTCCCACCGGAAAGTCAAGGTTACACTAAGGCGCGGCAAAAGTTGGCCGAAACGGTCTGTGCGGCCAAGCGATCGACGACCTTAGCCGGCCTCGTTGCTTGCTCAACTCAGCTTGGCGCTCGCTAACGGGTGGTGCTCCAACACCAGACGGCGCAGGCGCTCTTCCAGCACGTGCGTGTAGATTTGGGTGGTGGAGATGTCCGCGTGACCGAGCAGCTGCTGTACGGCACGCAGGTCGGCGCCGCGGTCCAGCAAATGGCTGGCGAAAGCATGACGGAGCACGTGCGGGCTGACGCGGCGGGGATCGATACCGGCTTCCAGTGCCAGCTCCTTGAGCTCCTGGGCGAGTCGCTGTCGCGTGAGATGCCCCTCCGCGCTCCGCGAGGGGAAGAGCCACCGCGTCTTCAGCATCGGCGCCAGCCCATCGTCGTCCTCGTGCTGGCCCACTTCAAGATAGCGGTCGAGGGCCGCGCGGGCTGCAGCGTTCAGAGGTACCATCCTCTCGCGGCCACCTTTGCCCTTAATGGTGAGCACGCGCGAGTCCCCTTGGAGGACGGAACGTGGCAGCGACACAAGCTCCGTAACGCGCATGCCGGTCGCATAAAGCAGTTCGATCAGACAGTAGAGGCGGAGCGCAGCGAACCGCTCGCGGCCCGAGGTTTCCGCAATCCGATCTCTGGCTCTCGTGATGAGCCGATCGACCTCTGCAACCGAAAGCGTCTTTGGTAGGGGCTGCCCAACCTTCGGCCCCTGAATGCCGTGCGTTGGATCCTCCGCGATACGGCCCTCAGCGAGCAGGAACTTGTAGAATTGGCGGACAGCTGAAAGATGCCTTGCGCGGGACGAGGCGGCCATGCCTTGTTCGGCAAGTGCCTTGAGATAGCTCGTGATGTCGGCAGATCTGGCCTCGGCGAGGGATGATGTCTTGCGGCGTGTCAGAAACCTCGAAAACGTCTCGAGATCCCGCCGGTAAGCTTCGAGTGTGTTGGTGGCAGCGCCCCGCTCGGCGGCGAGCATTTCAAGGAAAGCATCGATGAGAGGTTTGCAGCTCGACATTAGATTCCGCTCAGTGGCTCGCGGATCGTGGCCAAGCGCTAAACAGGGCCTCGAAGCCTAGACGGCGCGCATCAGCCTCGAGCCCGACGCGCCTCAACGCCCGGATGGCATCGCCCAAGGCGATAATATGGGCGCCTTCCGGCCCATTCGGCCCCACGGTGCGCATCACAAGCAACAATGTGCGCGCGAACTCGCGCCGGCTAGAGGCCTCCTCGAGCTAAGTCAGCACGCCGGTTTCGGGCAGATGGCCCTCGTTGGGTTGTGGTGTGCTGCTCGCCAAGTGCCAAAGCTCCATTGGTACTTGGTAGTCGAGAGCATCCAAGACTGTCGCGAGCCTATGAAGAACCGGTGCGCTGAAGCCGCCCTGGAGGGCAAGGGCCTCGACGGCTGGCAGATGCAATCCGCGGGGCGCATCGAATTCGGCATTTGCAATATCGGAAAGCGCAAGCCAGTGCTCCAAGCGGCTGCCGCCTCGTGTACGGGCGTCGAGAGAAACCCACCACGCACGCACGCTAGCGTGATCCCCAGCTGCGAGTGCCGCCTCGATGGCCGTCTCTGCGAACCATGCGAGGTCTGGCGACCGTGGCACCCCTTTGACCAGCGGGGCAGCCATAGCCAACGCAGGCATATAGAAGCCGGTGCGACGCGCCTCATCAAGGAATGCGCGGAGGATTTGCGCCCGCCGAACCGGATGGCGTTCCGCCTCGGCCGCCTGAAAGAGTAGGGCACGGCGGAACAGAGGATCGGATCGGGAGGCCAGCGGATTGGCGAGATCCGGCGGCGCGAACCTCTGTGCACGGTAAATGTCCGCCACTTCTTCCGGCGCGATGGTGTTAAGTCGGGCCGCTGCCTCGGCGGCGGCGACGCGAAGTCCCTCAGCGGTGCCCGGGTCGAGCACCAGGGAGCCGAGCAAGGCAGGATCGGCACGCTGGGCTATCTCGGCCGGGTCGACAGCGTCAGCGAGTTGCAGGAGACGATAGTGCGCCGGGGTGATCCGGCCACTGCGCGGCGGGCGAGGCTTTTTCCCTGCCCCCACCGCAAGTAGGGCATCGAGGACGCCGGCATTATCGACGCCCTCCTCGCGGGCAAGATCCGCGGCAAGAGAGGCGGCGGACGCATTGCCGGCTGCGGCGGCACAGTACCCGGCAAGAACAAGCATCTCACCCGCCAAGCTCGGTGGCAGATCCTGCTTGCGCGCTGCGGCCTCTTTGACGGCGCTGCAGCCGAGAGTCGCGCTGGCCGACTGCGATATCGTATCGGGCGGAAATGGCGGTGAGGAGAGGGTCGGAGCCGGGAGCGCCAGCCGCGCTGAGCAGTTCGCCCAGCTGCTTCATCTGCCCGGACCGGTAGAGGCCTTCGGCACGCACGGCGGTGAACTGAGCAGCGGAGGCCCCGGCCGGCTGGGAGCTGGAGGCGATCATCAGTCGTCGCCATAGCGCCATCAGCGCGGGCGACGACGGAGGCAACTCGAGCCCGGCCATCAGTTGCTCAGCAGTCTGTAGGTCGATGCCGGTCCAAAGATCAAATGGCAGGCCAGAGCCATCGCTCGCTACGACAGGTGGAAGCTCAGAGCGCTCCACAGGGGCGACCAATGGCGACATAGGGCCGGGTTGGACCGGGAACGGCTCCGGTCTTCGGTCCCGCCTGGGAGCTGGCGGCTCGCGCCGCTCTGTCCGGGGTGTTACCCCCCACGGGGGGTAGCGATCATCGAAAGGGGGCCAGGTGTTCTGCGCGAGAGCGGTTGGGGCTACCGTTGCGCCCGTCATCCATGCCGTAAGGACCAGGGCGGCTGCAGACAGGCGTTCATCCCTCGCGGCCCCGTTATCGTTCCAGCTAAATCCTCGGAGAAAATCGATCCTTACTGCCGAACCTTCACGCCTGGTACAGGCGTCGAAACCTCCCGGGGCTCCGGCTCAAAGTAGACGGCTAATGCATAAAGCCCGCCATAGATGATGCCTGCGATGGCTCCCGTGATCATGAGGAATCGGAAGAGGCTGGGCATAATTCGCAATCTATACGATGGCTCCTGCTGCTCCAAGTGATGCCATTATGGCCGCATTAAACCAAACTGCCAACGCCTCCACAGAGGCGTAGCGGAGCCGTCTGCAACCGTCGGGGGCAGGTGCCTCAACTTGTCTCGAACGCTGACTTGTGTGACCGTCAATGGCCATTTATCACCGAATACGGTAGATCCACCGGCCTCAGTCATGGTTCGAGTTGGTTGGGACGTGAAGCAGCAGAGCGCCACGGCGTGTGAGCGGGCCGAGCGATCCGCAAGGCACTCGGCAATAGATCGCTCGTCATGGTAGGCCTGATGGGCTGCGGAAAGACGTCGGTTGGCCGGCGGCTGAGCGCCAAGCTCGACCTGCCCTTCGTTGATGCCGACGAGGAGATCGAGGCGGCAGGGAAAGACCATCAGCGAAATTTTCGCCGATCACGGCGAGGCGCACTTTCGCGAAGGAGAGCGCAAGGTCATCGCCCGACTGCTGAAAAATGGCCCCCAGGTGCTGGCGACAGGGGGCGGCGCTTTCATGAACCCTGAGACGCGGAGAACATCAAGCGAGCCGGTATTTCGATTTGGCTCAAGGCTGAGTTGCCGGTGCTCATGCGACGG
>CAWBAM010000047.1:0-16975 GCA_963786775.1 uncultured Pseudomonadota bacterium
TCTTCCCCGCGGTGTACATCGGCGACGATCATCGACGAGCTGCTCGGCGTGCTCCACGGGCGCGATCGGATTCTGATTGGCCAGGGGCCGCCGACGCCGGAGACGATGCGCCGCGCCCTCAAGCAGTGCGCGCCCCTGGGCCGGCGCGGGTGGTCGATCTTCATCGTGCGGCGGCCGGGCGAGCTCCGCTACGGTGTGTTCCACGGCAGCGCCTTCGTCCTCCACGAGACGCCGATGGAACTCTGGTGGACCCGATCCGGCGATCACCGTTTTCGTCAAAGACGCCCGCTACGACAAAATGATGGAAGCCTTTGGCGGCGTTGGGGCTTACGCAACAACGCCCGATGAGTCTGAAGCGTGCAGTAGATGCAGCTCTGGACTCGGGCAAGCCAACACTCATCAACGCAGTCATCGACCCGGCGGCAGGCAGCGAAAGCGGCCGTATCGGAAATCTCAATCCGCAAAGCGTGCTGAAAAAGAAATAGGGAGCTTGAAATGAAAGCCCTGGAAGGCGTCCGTATTCTCGATTTCACGCACGTGCAGTCTGGTCCGACCTGCACGCAGCTTCTCGCTTGGTTCGGTGCCGACGTCATCAAGGTCGAGCGGCCGGGCGTCGGCGATATCACCCGCGGCCAGCTTCGGGATGTCCCGAATGCGGACAGCCTCTATTTTACGATGCTCAATCATAACAAGCGTTCCATCACGCTCGATACGAAGCATCCCAAGGGCAAGGAGGTGCTGGAGCGCTTGATCAAGACCTGCGACGTGCTGGTGGAGAACTTCGCGCCGGGCGTGCTGGACCGCATGGGCTTTTCCTGGGAACGCATCCAGGAGCTCAACCCGCGGATGATTTACGCCTCGATCAAGGGTTTCGGTCCTGGCCCCTACGAAGATTGCAAGGTCTACGAGAACGTCGCTCAGTGCACCGGCGGCGCCGCATCCACAACCGGCTTTGACGACGGTCCTCCGCTCGTCACCGGCGCCCAAATCGGCGACAGCGGCACTGGCCTGCATCTGGCACTGGGCATCGTGACCGCGCTCTATCAACGTACGCACTCGGGCCGAGGCCAGCGCGTCACATGCGCCATGCAGGACGGCGTGCTCAATCTCTGCCGCGTGAAGCTGCGCGATCAGCAGCGTCTCGCGCACGGTCCGCTGACCGAGTATCCGCAGTACAGCGAAGGCAAGCCGTTCGGCGATACCGTGCCACGCTCAGGCAACGCCTCGGGCGGAGGCCAGCCCGGCTGGATTTTGAAGTGCAAGGGCTGGGAGACCGATCCCAACGCCTACATCTACTTCATCGCTCAGGCGCCCGTCTGGGACAAGATTTGCGATGTGATTGGCGAGCCCGATTGGAAGACCCACCCGGACTATGCAACGCCACAGGCGCGCCTCCCACGGCTCAAGCAGATCTTCGATCGCATTGAGCAGTGGACCATGACCAAGACGAAGTTCGAGGCCATGGATATCCTCAACAAGTACGACATCCCCTGCGGGCCCATCCTGTCGATGAAGGAACTGGCAGAGGATCAGTCGCTGCGGGCCACAGGCACCATCGTCGAGGTGGACCATCCGAACTCGTGGCAAGTACCTGACCGTCGGCAATCCTATCAAGCTTTCAGACAGCCCGGCCGAAGTGAAGCGCTCACCCCTGCTCGGCGAGCACACGGAGGAAATTCTCCGCGATGTGCTCGGCTACAGTGAGGCGGAAATCGCTGAGCTGAGGGAAGCTACGGAGCCAGCTCCGAAGCGGGCTGCCGCGGAGTAATATCCTGAACCCCGCCTCCCATCCTAGCAAGCCAATCGGGAGGCGGGGAATTCCCTCCCGGCGTCGTTCGAGTGCACCTAATCTGCATCACTGCATGGTCTGGATTTCCCCACACTTACACTCGCACCAATTCAATGGCGCAGTCTGTGCCGACGTGACAGATTAGAGCTAAATCATCTATCTCGGTACAAATACGACCCGATCGAAGGCAAGAAACGACACGGAGTTCATGCCTAGTTCGACCGCCAGCGGCATCCAGTAGAAAAGGTGGCCTGAATTTTCGCAGTGGCGGGAATGACGGATAAGGGGCAGTCCAGATAAGCAAAGTACATAATTGGGAAGGATCCACATGCGCATCGTAGTTCACGGGCAGCAAGCTTTCGGTAAGGCGGTCCTGGAGAGGCTTCTTGAGCGCGGCGAGAATGTTGTCGCCGTGTTCTGCGCTCCAGACAAGGAAGGCAAGGCACGTGATCCGCTCGCCGTCTTTGCCGAGGAAAAAGGCCTGCCGGTCCACCAGCCCAAATCCTGGAAGACGCCAGAAGCACTCGAGTTGATGCGCTCTTACGAGCCGGACCTATGCGTGATGGCTTACGTCACGCTGTTCGTACCGCAGCCGGTGCTCGATGCACCGAAACTCGGGACGATCCAATACCATCCCTCACTTCTGCCCCTGCACCGCGGCCCCTCGTCCATCAACTGGCCGATTGCGATGGGCAAGACGCGCACGGGGTTGACGATTTTCTGGCCCGATGAAGGACTCGACGAGGGCCCGATCCTTCTTCAGAAGGAGGTCGAGATCGGTCCAGACGAGACACTCGGCGACGTCTATTTCAATAAGCTCTTCCCGCTCGGCGTCGACGCCATGATGGAGGCCGTCGACCTCGTACGGGCCGGCAAAGCACCGAAGATTCCGCAAGACCATTCGAAGGCCACATACGAGAGCTGGTTCAAAAAGGATCTGGCCGAAATCGATTGGTCGAAGCCAGTTTCTGAGGTCTACAACCTCATCCGCGCGACCAACCCAGCCCCCGGAGCCTGGAGCACGATCAAGGGTGCTCGGCTCGACATCTTCGATTCGGCGAAGCTCGATGGTTCTGGCAACCCCGGTGAGATCATGGCGATCACCGGGGAGGGCATTCAGGTTGCAGCCAAGGGTGGCCGCATTCTGATCAAGCGTGTTCGCCCAGCGGGCGGGCAGAAAATTCCAGCCACTGAGTACGCGGTATCAGCCGGGCTCAAGGTCGGAGATCGGTTCGATCCACCTTCGCCGAAGCCGGCGGCGGAATCAAAGAAGGGAGCAGGAGGAACATCCGTGGCCGTAAGGTCCGATATCGAGATTGCCCGTGAGGCGAAAATGAAGCCGATCCATGAGGTCGGCGAGAAGCTGGGTATTCCACCCACCGCCCTGCTTCAGTACGGGCCGACTAAGGCAAAGGTCTCCTACGACTTCATCAAGTCAATTCAGGACCGGCCGGACGGCAAGCTGATCCTCGTCACTGCGATCAACCCGACGCCCGCTGGTGAGGGCAAGACCACCACGACCGTTGGCCTCGGTGATGGTCTCAATCGGATCGGCAAGAAGGCCATGTGCTGCCTGCGCGAGCCTTCGCTTGGCCCATGCTTCGGCATGAAGGGCGGTGCGGCCGGCGGCGGTTACGCCCAAGTCGTGCCTATGGAGGACATCAACCTCCACTTCACCGGTGATTTCCATGCGATCACGTCGGCGAACAACCTGCTCGCTGCGATGATCGACAATCACATCTACTGGGGTAACGAGCTCGGCATCGATCCGCGGCGCGTAGCCTGGCGGCGGGTCATGGACATGAACGACCGCGCGCTGCGCTCCATCGTCAACTCGCTGGGTGGTGTAGCGAACGGCTTCCCGCGGCAGGACGGCTTCGACATCACCGTCGCCTCCGAGGTTATGGCGATTCTGTGCCTTGCGACGGACCTCAAGGATCTGCAGCGGCGGCTCGGCAATATCGTGGTGGGTTACACACGTGACCGGAAGCCAATTCTGGCGCGTGACCTCAAAGCGGATGGCGCCATGACCGTCCTTCTCAAGGACGCGTTGATGCCGAACCTCGTGCAGACGCTCGAGAACAATCCGGTCTTCGTGCACGGCGGTCCGTTCGCCAATATCGCGCACGGCTGCAACTCGGTGCTGGCGACGAAAACGGCGCTGAAGCTCGCGGATTACGTCGTGACCGAAGCCGGATTCGGCGCGGATCTCGGCGCCGAGAAGTTCTTCGACATCAAATGCCGGATGGCTGGCCTGAAGCCGTCAGCGGCAGTAATCGTCGCGACCGTCCGCGCACTCAAGATGCACGGCGGCGTTGCGAAGGAGGACTTGAAGGCTGAGAACGTCGAGGCCGTCCGCAAGGGCGCGGAGAACCTGAAGCGCCACATCGAGAACGTGCGCAAGTTCGGTATCCAACCGGTGGTCGCCATCAACCGCTTCATCACGGATACCGATGCGGAGATGAAAGCGGTGATGGAGATCGCGGAGAGCGCCGGTACGCGGGCGTTCGCGTGCACACACTGGGCCGACGGCGGAAAGGGTACCGAGGATCTGGCCCGGCACGTCGTCGAGATCTGCGAGAGCGGTAAGGCCGACTTCAAACCGCTCTACCCCGACGACATGCCGCTGTGGGACAAGATCAAGACGATCGCGACAAGCCTGTACGGCGCAGAGGACATCAGCGCGGATGCGACCGTCCGCAATCAGCTGAAGGACTTCGAGGCCAACGGCTACGGTCACCTGCCGATTTGCATGGCGAAAACGCAGTACTCGTTCTCGACGAACCCGAACCTGCGGGGGGCGCCAACAGGCCACGTCGTCAACATCCGCGAGGTGATCCTTTCAGCTGGCGCAGAGTTCATCGTTGCGGTCTGCGGCGACATCATGCGGATGCCTGGCCTTCCGCGCGTACCCTCGGCCGAACAGATCCGCCTCAACGAGCAAGGGCAGATCGAAGGTCTGTTCTAAGCAGAGCGTTCACCCCGTACGCGGCGCAACCCAAGACGTGCGCGCGTACGGGGTTCCCTTGCTGAAAGGTCGGCGCTTCCGTGAAGAGCCGCTTCGCGGCCATGTGGCCGGCAGGAATCGTTACAGCTCTGATGGTTGCGCCTCAGAGCAACTCTTCTTGCGTCAAAATGGGAAAGAAGCGCTGATCTAAATCTGCGGCGAGAACCCTGCCGAGAACCGGCGCCAGTTCTTTCGATAGAATGCGGCTCCGGCCTGCATTCGTAGGAGGTCAGCCTCCGTGACCTGCCGGACGATCTTGCCAGGAGACCCCATCACCACCGACCGGGGCGGGATCTCCTTGCCTTCCGGAATCAGAGTGTTTGCTCCGATAAGGCTCTCCTCGCCAATCACAGCACCGTTGAGGATAATGGAGCCAATGCCGATCAGGCTGCCACGGCCGATCTTGCACCCGTGCAGCATGACCATGTGGCCGATGGTGCAATCCGGACCGATAATCATTGGGAAGCCTGGATCGGTATGGAGCACGCAGCCGTCCTGGATATTCGAGCCCGTGCCGATCTCAATTGGCTCGTTATCCCCGCGGATCACCGTATTGAACCAGATGCTCACATCCTCGCCGATGTGAACATTGCCAACAACAATGGCATTCTCCGCTACCCAGTAGCGGCCCTCACCCGGTGTCGTAACGCTCAGCCCATCGAGCTTGTAGAGCCCCATTCTACCCCCTCAGGCTTCCTCGAGATCCTCCTCGAGGATCGCAATCTGTAGCTGGAACGAAACCTCGCCGTCCTCCTCCTCGCGGTAGAGAGGCGCGATGTACTCGTCCCCGATGAACACCTCGGCCATATCTTTCTTCCGTGCGTGCGGCACCACCCGAAGCTCGTCCGTGTGGAAGAGCTGGCGCAAATACCGCTGCACGCGTGGAATATCTTGCTTTATTCCGCCGTCTTTCGCGGCAGCCCGAACCGTACGAGCCATCAGCTTTCAACCCCGCAATCGTCTGGATTAAGCCGCTGGTCCATGGTCCGGGCCGGCTCCGGACACCCTGCTGGACCCACCACCTTGGCCGGAACGCCAGCGACCGTCGTGTTAGGCGGCACGTCCTTGAGCACAACGCTCCCGGCCGCTATGCGCGAGCAGTTGCCGACCTTGATGTTGCCCAGCACCTTGGCACCGGCACCAATCATGACGCTGGCACCGATCTTCGGGTGACGGTCTCCCAATTCCTTGCCGCTGCCGCCGAGCGTCACGCCGTGGAGAAGCGAAGTATTGTCGCCCACGGTCGCAGTCTCTCCTATGACGACGCCCGTGGCGTGATCAATCATGATGCCGATCCCGATCCGCGCGGCGGGATGGATATCCACGCCGAAAATGCGTGAGGACTGGCTCTGGAGGTAAAGCGCGAAGTCGCGCCGTCCTTCTTTCCATAGCTCGTGCGCGAACCGGTGAGTGACGAGGGCATGGAAGCCTTTGAAGTAGAGCAGCGGCTCCAGATACCGGCTGCATGCGGGATCCCGGTCGTAGACTGCCGCAAGATCGGCGCGGAACGCCTGGCCCAGCTCGGGTTGCCGGGACAGCACGTCCAGAAACGTCTGTCCGATCAGCCCAGCATCGACATCGGAGTGGTTAAGTCGCTGGGCAAGCCGATGGCAGACGGCGTTCTCGAGCCGCTCATGGCTCAGCACGGTCGCAAAGATGAACCCACCGAGTGCCGGCTCGGCGAGCATGGCCTCCTCGGCTTCACGGCGCACCTCGGCCCAGATCGGATCGACCTGGGCGATCTTACTCTGGGCCTGGAACCGGGGGGTCGGTGCCATGTACGATCTCCTGCCAGGGTTGACGTTGGCTTGCTGGCCCTTTTTCACCCAGCCCTAACGAGCGCTCGTCCCCTAGTCAACGTCGAGCTGCCGGACTGGATGTTCAAACTTACGATGCCGGCAAAGCGGACAGCTTGCCGGCTGATCGAAGAAAACACGTGGGATCACGTGCCGTTGCGGACAAGACCAAAACTCTGCACTTGCAAGACAGGAGCAAGAACCCCGGCTCGCCGACGCGCTGGCCAACAGATAGGTGACCTGGGGCCTTAGCCCGCTTGCCCGTCCTGCCTCCTTTTCCACTCGCCGTAGAGATCCGGGCGCGAACTCCAGGCGAACAGGCTCATGCCGGATTTTCATTGACTGCTCCGAGAACGGTTTGGCGAGATCGGCGGAAATGGCTGCCCTGGAAAGCCCGTAGGGCTCCGCGTCCTCGCTCGAGTGGGCGAAAACGACCTCCTCCACTCCGGCAATACGCATTGCAGCCATGCACATGGGGCATGGCTGGCCACTCGCATATACAGTGCAGCCGCTGAGGTCCGGCGTGCCAAGTGCTTGTGCCGCGGCGCGCACTGCCATGATCTCGGCGTGAGCCGTCGGATCGTTAGTGACCATGACCTCGTTCACGCCTGTTGCGATGCGCTTGCCGTCCTTCACAACGACCGCTCCGAACGGTCTGCCACCCTTCTCGATATTGTCGAAAGCAAGCTCGATGGCTTGGCGGAGATACTGCTCGCTGGTGCTCATCTTACGGATCCTTCAGCTGGCGGCTCTGCCGCGGAACTTAGATGGGTTACTGGCCAGAGTGAAATTTCAAAGGACGCGATCGCAACCCGCACGCCGTGCTAGTCGACCTCGAACACCACACGGCCCCTAACACGCCCAGCCAGGATTTCCGGCGCGAGGGTCAGGACATCGCTAAGCGGCCGCTTCTCAGTCACGGTGTCGAGCTTCTCGCGATCGAGATCTCGAGCCAGTCGCTCCCATGCGGCGACACGGCGAGGCTTCGGGCACATTACACTGTCGATGCCGGCGAGTGTCACACCGCGCAGGATGAAAGGTGCCACGCTACCCGGCAGATCCATGCCTTGTGCCAGACCGCAGGCGGCTACAGTGCCACCGTAGCGGGTCATGCTCAGCACGTTCGCAAGAGTATGGCTGCCTGCGACATCTATGGCTCCTGCCCATCGCTCGCGGCCTAAAGGCTTCGCCGGCCCGCTCAACTCCGTGCGATCGATGATTTCGGCCGCACCTAGGCTCTTGAGAAAGCCTTCTTCCTCGCGGCGGCCCGTCGATGCGATCACTTGGTAGCCGAGCTTCGAGAGTATGGAGACGGCAATGCTGCCAACCCCACCGGCAGCGCCTGTCACGAGCACGGGCCCGCGGTCTGGTGTCACGGCATGGTCCTCGAGCGCCATAACGGCCAGCATCGCCGTGTAGCCCGCTGTCCCGATAGCCATGGTCTGAGCAGGCGAGAACACAGGGGGTCGCTTGACCAGCCAGTCGCCGTTGACGCGAGCGTACTGGGCATAGCCACCATAATGCGTCTCGCCGGCGCCCCAACCATTCAGGATAACGTCATCCCCCGGCTTGAACTCGGGATGAGTCGAGCTTTCCACCGTGCCTGCGAAATCAATGCCGGGCACCATGGGCCAGCGGCGCACAACCGGAGCCTTGCCAGTCAACGCCAAACCATCCTTGTAGTTGAGGGTGGTGTGCGTGATCTTAACCAGGACGTCGCCGGGCATCAGGTCCGAATCACTGAGCTCTGTCCAGTCAGCTTTCTGCCCCTCTGGACCCTTGCTCAGCATCAGGGCCTTGAATTGCATGGCATCCTCCTCCATCTCTCGCCGGGCTCATTGAAGCACGGATGGCAAGCCGCGACAGCCCCCAAGGGAGACCGTCGTGTTGCATATTTGCCCGGCAGCGGCTCAGACCGCATGGTGGCTATTTGCAATCGAATACTCCCAAGTCGATCGTCTTCATCTACTCAATATTGGAGAAGGAACTCTGGAATTTCGATCGGAACCTAAAGTTAACTTCCGCGTTATTCGCCGTGGATTTTCCGGTTCGTCGTCGTGATTGCTGCGCATCACTGTTGCAGCGATGCCCTAATCAAGGCGAGGGCTCAAAAGGGACCGATATTTACCGGAGTTCTATTGCATCGCAGCAGCGATTTTCGCTTGTGTCGGACAAAGCCACTCCGGTAAAATCCGACCAAGTGCATAGGCTCGCCTGCGCTGCCAACCGCTGGCCATCCAGCAAAGGAGGCAACGATGGAACTGAAGACAAGACTGAACGTGCTAGCCGCGATCATGTCTTTCGGATTCCTCGCTGCAATCGTGTTTGGCGTAATCTGAATGCATGAATCCGGCTTTCCAGCCGGGCACCGATAAGGGGTGGCCCTCAGGTAATCCCCTTAGAAGCAGTTTCAAACGAGAGAGGCGCGGTCCAACTCCGCGCCTCTTCCGAATTCAGGGCCCATGCGCGACAGGCTTTATTTCTTCAGCGCGTATCCAAGCACAGCGAGACCAAGCGGCCAGAGGTTCGGGGGCACGCTGATCGGGATCATCTGATTCAGCTTGAACGCAACGATGGCAGCACCGATCAGACCGCCGATGAGCGCCGCGGCAAGGGTGCCAGCGGAGGGCGTGGGCACATCCTTCAGGATCTGTGCACCGATGACGCCGACCAGCCAGATGATGATTGCGGCGGCGACGGCATACACGAAGACCTGCGCATCACCACCAACTGGAACATAGCGCAGCACTTGAGGCGCGCCGAACCAACCGATGGCGAGCTGCAGCAGAATCAATACCAGACGTCCAAGCATTAGACCCCCTCCCCTTTGCGGTCAGCGGGCAGGACCATCTGCCCGCACCGACTCGTCAGTCCAATGAAGGGGGCATATCACGCTGCTTCGTCTGTCGCGACATCCGGAAGGTAGTTGAGCACAGGAGAGAGCCAACGCTCGGCCTCGGCCACAGACCAACCCTTACGCTGTGCGTAGTCCTCCACCTGATCGCGCTCGACCTTGCCGACACCGAAGTAGTGGCTGTCGGGGTGCGAGAAATAGAGGCCGCAAACCGCGGCGCCCGGCCACATGGCGAAGCTCTCGGTGAGCTGCATGCCCGTGGCCTGCAGTTCATCGAGCAGCTTGAACAGCGTGCCCTTCTCGGTATGGTCGGGCTGGGCCGGGTAGCCCGGGGCCGGCCGAATGCCGCGATACTTTTCGGCGATGAGCTCGTCATTGGTCAGCCGTTCATCGGCTGCGTAGCCCCAAAGCTCCCGCCGTACCCGCTCGTGCATCCGCTCGGCGAACGCTTCCGCCAGCCGGTCAGCCAGCGCCTTGACCAAGATGCGCGTATAGTCGTCGTGCGCCTTGAAGTGCTTGGCGATCGCCTCTTCCTCGCCAATGCCGGCGGTGACGGCAAAGGCGCCGATGTAATCGGCGAGCCCCGTGTCGCGCGGGGCGACGAAGTCAGCGAGCGCCGTATGCGGCCGATTCCGGGTCGGATCGCGCGCGATCTGCTGGCGCAGGGTGTGCAACACCGTGAGCCGCTTGTCGCGCGTCTCGTCGGTGTAAAGCTCGATGTCGTCGCCATGCGCATTTGCCGGCCAGAAGCCGACGACGGCCGCCGGCCGAAGCCAACGTTCCTCGACGATACTGCGCCAGCATCGCCTGCGCGTCCGCTATAGAGCGAGCGCGCAGCCTCGCACCAAACCTGTCGTCGTCGAGAATGGCCGGGAATGCCCGTTGAGATCCCAAGTGGAAAAGAACGGTGACCAGTCGATGAAACTCGACCAGCTCCTTCAGGTCATATTCGTGAAAACCCGCGTCCCGAGGAATGTCGGCCTTGGTGGCTTGTAGCCCGACCAGTCGACTTCGAGCCGGTTCGCACGCGCCGCAGATAGTGGCAGACGCGTGTCTTATCTGGCCTGGTTGCGAAGGTGGCGCATCGCGCGATCCGCGCGTACTCCGCCGGATATCAGCGATGAATTGCGGCCGCTCCGCGTCGAGAGCAGCGCTCGATACGACGCCGACCGCGCGGCTGGCGTCATTGACGTAGATCGACTGACCGCGCTTGTAATTCGGGATTGATCTTCACCGCGGTGTGCACGCGGCTCGTCGTCGCGCCACCGATCAGCAGCGGAAGTCGAAGCCCTGGCGCTCCATCTCCGCCGCCACATGGCACATTTCATCAAGCGAAGGCGTGATCAGTCCGGACAGACCGACGATGTCGGCCTTGCTGCTGTCTTTGCTGCCTCCAGGATCTTGTTGCCGGGACCATAACCCCGAGGTCGATCACCTCATAATTGTTGCATTGGAGCACTACACCGACGATGTTCTTGCCGATGTCATGCACGTCGCCTTTCACGGTTGCGATCAGCGACCTTGCCGGTGCCGGGCGGCTGTCGAGCCCGAGCCGCCTTCTCCTCCTCGAGGAAAGGCTGCAGGTAGGCGACCGCCTGCTTCATCACGCGCGCCGACTTGACCACCTGCGGCAGGAACATTTTGCCCGCGCCGAACAGATCGCCGACCACGTTCATGCCGGCCATCAGCGGGCCTTCGATCACATCGAGTGGCCGGGCTGCCTTCTGCCGCGCCTCCTCCGTGTCGGCCTCGATGAACTCGGTGATGCCGTGCACGAGCGCGTGCGTTCAGCCGCTCCTCAACCGGCGCATTGCGCCAGGACAGGTCTTGCTCGACCTTCTTCGCGCCCCCGCCTTTGAACCGGGGTGCCGCTTCCAGCAGCCGCTCCGTCGCATCCGGGCCGGCGGTTGAGGATGACGTCCTCGCACAGCTCACGCAGATCCGCGGGAATATCGTCATAGACGCGAGCTGCCCGGCATTGACGATTCCCATGTCCATGCCCGCCTGGATGGCGTGGTACAGGAACACAGAGTGCATCGCCTGCCGCACCGGCTCGTTGCCGCGGAATGCAAAGGACAGGTTCGAGACGCCGCCCGAAATGTGCACCAGCGGAAACTTCTGCTTGATCTGGCGTGCCGCCTCGATGAATGCCACGGCGTAGTTGTTGTGCTCCTCCATGCCCGTGGCGACGGCGAAGATATTCGGATCGAAAATGATGTCCTCGGGCGGAAACCCACCTTCTCCGTCAGCAGCTTGTAGGCGCGCTCGCAGATCGCGACCTTGCGCTCGGCGGTCTCAGCCTGGCCCTGCTCATCAAACGCCATGACCACAACGGCCGCGCCATAGCGGAGAATTTTGCGAGCCTGTTCGAGAAACGGACCCTCGCCCTCCTTAAGGCTGATGGAGTTGACGATGGCCTTGCCCTGCACGCACTTCAGCCCGGCCTCGATAACCGACCACTTCGAGGAGTCGATCATGATGGGCACGCGCGCGATCGCCGGCTCTGTAGCGATCAGGTTCAGAACGTGCGCATGGCCTGCTCGGGAGTCGAGCAGCCCTTCGTCCATGTTGACGTCGATGATCTGTGCGCCGTTTTCGACCTGGCTCAGCGCAATCGCGACCGCGGCCTGATAATCCCCCGCCTCGATCAGCTTCCGGAACTTCGCCGAACCGGTGACGTTGGTGCGCTCGCCAATGTTGATGAACGTGGCGGCTGCGTTGGTGGTCGTGGTCACTGATTGCCCTTCCTACCCATGCACAAACGGCTCGAGGCCTGAAAGTCTCATGCGTGGCTCGAGCTTCGGTACCTTGCGCGGCGGATACTTCTCGACGTGCTCGCGGATGTGCTTGATGTGCTCAGGTGTCGAGCCACAGCATCCGCCGACAATATTGAGCAAGACCGTCCCGAGCCCAGCCCTCGATCTGGCAGGCCATTTCATGCGGGGTTTCATCGTACTCACCCATCGCGTTCGGCAGGCCTGCGTTCGGGTAGGCCGAAACCAGCGTGTCCGCTACGGCCGCAAGATCGGCAAGGAACGGCCGCATCGGCCTCCGCGCCGAGCGCGCAGTTCAGGCCGACGGCGAACGGCTTCAAATGGCGCAACGAATACCAGAATGCCTCGTCGTCTGACCTGACAGCGTACGGCCTGAGCGGTCGGTAATCGTTCCCGAAATCATGATGGGGAGCGCGAAGCCGACCTCATCGAACACCTCCAGCGTGGCGAAACCGGCTGCCTTGGCATTCAACGTGTCGAAAATCGTTTCGATCAGGATGATGTCGACGCCGCCTTTGATCAGACCCCGGATCTGCTCGGCATAAGCCTCCCGCAGCTCATCGAAAGTAATGTTGCGATATCCCGGATTGCTCACATCCGGCGAAATGGAAGCGGTGCGGTTCGTCGGCCCGACCGCTCCGGCCACGAAGCGCGGACGATCCGGCGTTTTCCGGGTCCAGACATCGGCTGCTTCGCGCGCAAGCTGGGCTGCCGCGACGTTGATCTCGTACGCCAGCTCCTCCATGCCATAATCGGCGAGCGAAATGCGCTGGGCGTTGAACGTATTCGTCTCAATGATGTCGGCCCCGGCCGCCAGATACTGCTCGTGAATAGCCGTGATAATCTGCGGCTGCGTGAGCACCAGAAGGTCATTGTTGCCCTTCACGTCCTTGTGGTGATTGGCGAACCGTTTGCCGCGATAGTCCGCCTCCCCCAGCTTGTGGCGCTGGATCATGGTGCCCATCGCACCATCGATAATGAGGATGCGCTGCGCTGCCTGGGCATGCAGCGCCGAAATTCTCTCTTTCTCGATTGTTCATGCGCTGACTGCCTGCTGCAGCACCGCCGGGCGCGGCCGCAGTCCCAAGAGATGACAAATGGCGAACACGAGGTCCGCGCGGTTCAACGTGTAGAAATGGAACTGGCGAATGCCTTCATCGACCAGATCCATGACCTGCTCGGCGGCGACGGCGGCAGCGACGAGATGCGTTGTCGCCGGATCATCGTCCAGGCCGTCGAAACGACGTGCGAGCCAAGCCGGGATGCTCGCGCCCGTTTTCATGGCGAAACCCGCCACCTGCTTGAAATTGTGGATCGGCACGATGCCCGGCACGATCGGGCACCAGATGCCGTGGGCGCGCGCATTCTCGACAAAGCGCAAGAAGCGTTCGTTGTCGAAGAAGAATTGCGTGATGATGCGCGTGGCGCCGGCGTCGACCTTGGCTTTCAGGTTGTCGAGATCATGCGCGACCGTCGGGCTTTCCGGATGCTTCTCGCGGATAACCCGCAACCGAAATCTCGAATGGCGCGACCCTGGCGATCCCCGCAACCAAAGCAGCGGCATTGGCATAGCCGCCCGGGTGAGGCTCGTATCGCGTGCCAACGCCACCCGGCGGATCGCCTCTCAAAGCCACGATGTGGCGGACGCCGGCGTCCCAATAGCTCCGCACGATGGAGTCGATTTCTTCGCATGTGGCGCCCACGCACGTCAGGTGTGCCGCGGCGACAGCGTCGTTTCACGGACGAGGCGGAAACCGTCGCATGCGTGCGCTCACGAGTGGAGCCGCCGGCCCCATACGTCACTGGAGACGAAAGCGGGATTCGAGCGGCTCAAGACGCCGCACGGCCGCCCACAACGCCTCCTCCATCCGCTCGTTCTTCGGCGGAAAGAACTCGAAGGAGACGGTAATCTCCCCGTTGCCAAGAAGTCGGCTTTTTCGCTCGTAGTGTCATGGCGAGGGCTCCACGGGCTGCCGCACCTCCGGCCTGACTGCAATGTGTCCGCTGGCGGATGCTGGGCGCGCAGCGAGCCAAAGCGAAACTGTGAGCTTGCCGCTTTCCGCGCCCGCGGGTGGTGCGGCTCGCGACTCTGCACGAGCGTCAGACCTGCATCCGTCAGCCACTGGTGACTTGGGCCGACGAGAACCCAAGGCGTTCGTGCGCAAATTCCTCACGCAAGGAACTCGAGCTGGTGGGGGGCGAAATCCACGATGAGAAGCCGACCGCCATGTGCGAGCACCCGTGCGGCCTCCTGGATGGCGCGGCCTGGTTCGCTCAGGAAGTGCAGGACCTGGTGCATGACGACCACGTCCGGCGACGCCGTCGGCGAACGACAAGATGGTAGATGTCGCCGTGACGGACCTGGCGCATGGTCCAGCCCTGCTCGGCCGAGCTTGGCGCGCGCATAGCTGCAACATCGGATTGGTTGAGATCGATGCCGACGCCGCGATCGTAGATGTCGAGCAAACAGCTCGAGCGTCGGCCCGTGCCAGTGCCGAGGTCGATGCAGAAGCTCGACCCGGTCGTCACCCAGCGCCTCGCGCATCGCCTCTTCGACCTCGGCTTCCGAGACATGCAAGGCGCGGATGCGGTCCCAGTCTGCGGCATGGGTGCGGAAGTAGGCTTGTGCCGCCATCTCGCGCTCGGCCTTTGACTGCCTCGGCTCGCTGCCGATCGCGGACATAGATCAGGATCGTTCCGTATCATGGATTGCACAATGGCGCGGCGAGAGCCCCACGCGGCCCATCGGCCAAGCGGCAGAACACCCAGCTCGCCTCCCGCACCCGCTCAATGAGGCCGGCTTCTCCCAGGAGCTTCACATGCCGGCTGATGCGCGGCTGGCTTTGCCCGAGGATGTTGGGTCAGGTCTTTGACGTTGAGCTCGCCGGAAGCGAGCAGCAGGAGGATGCGCAGTCGCGTCGGATCAGCGGCTGCCTTCAGACCCGCCACCGCCTCTTCCATCTCCAACTCGCCGGCCGCGACATCCGCACGCCTCCATGTTGGAGCGAGCATATAAAGATATCTTTATGTCCGTCAAGAACGTCTTAAGCACGATGCCTGTTCCAGAGGTGACAGTACAAGGAACCGTTGGCCTGTTAAGGCGTTGGCCGTCCCCGGCGTTCCGGCAGCCTACTCCTCTAAGAGTTCTTGTTCATGAAATTAGAAGAAATGTCCTCTGACGATCTTCCCCGGTCGGTGCATCGGCTAGACGAGAGTCCGACCTTCGGCAGCCGTGCCGGCAGAGGATTGATCATCCTCCTCGTGCTCCTGGCGGCCGCTCTCCTGCTGACTCCGTACATCCTCGTCGCCGCCGCGGCGGCGGCCCAGCCGGATATGCTTCGTATCCTCGCCGAGAAGCCGTTGACTGCGGCTCAGCTCGCAGCCGGACTCATCATCTCTCTGCTGATTTGTTTGTTGCCTTTCAGCCGAATGGCTTCCCGAGGTCCGGCAGGGAGGCCGACGATCGCCAGAACCGCGAGCCAGTCTCGGCCGCGGATGCTCAGTCGTCTCGCCAATCAGCAGGACAGGAACATTGACGACGCCAGTTCCGTGCTGAGATCATAATGCGAGAGGCCTGCCCTGGGCTGTTGCGCAACATCTTCGCCAAGTCACTCGGGAAAGGTCGGCCATCCCGTTCATCCGCCGTCAACCTAAGCCATGTCATTCATCCGTTCTGGTCAAATCGCTAACGGTTTGTACACTGTGACTGTGGAGTCATGGTAGGTGCAAGGCTTCTCCGGCGAAAGCCGGCTGCAGTTGACGGGGAGAGCCGCGGCTGCCAATGGATGCCGTCGGCTTGGCTGCTCGAGGCCCGGAACATGATGTTGTCGGTCCGTTTCTTGTTCGGGAGAATTGGAATGGCCACTCAAGTTGCCCCGCGTTTAGCGATTTCTCGCAGCCGGCACAGCTTGTTAGCACTGTTATCTGCCCTCACGCTCTTGCTCGTGGCACCTTCGGCGCGCGCCTCGGACACCGACGCCATCGAGTTCATGAAGCAGACGGCGCGTGAGCTCATCGCCGCTGCGCGGTACGGGATCGCAGCGGGACTTCATGGAAGTGATCCAAAACCGCGGTCACATTCCTGCGATCGGGCTCTATGCGCTCGGCAACTACAAGTCCCAGTTGCGGCCATCGGATAGGGAGACTTACTACGGCGGCATTGTCCGCTTCATAGCCCGCTATGCGGCCACGGAGGCGCCGAAGTATCCCGTCAGCCACGCTGAAATTCTATCTCCCGTCGTCCGCGAAGGTGACGCAATTTACGTTGACAGCCGCGTGCACTTGCGGGACGGGTCCGTGTACGATGTCCGCTGGTTGCTGATCCCACAAGGCAAGTCATTCCGTGTCCGCGACGCGCAGGTCATGGGCTTTTGGATGAGCCCATTCCTCAAGAACCTGTTCGAAAGCTACATCGGCGAGAACGGTGGCAATCCCCAGGCGCTGGTGATTGCGCTCAGTCGTTAGTTGGCGCGGAAGCCAGTTGCGGCGGCATCAAGGCCAATCCCGTTCAGTGCTGATGGCCGATGTGGTGCCCGATTGGTTTTGCGTCCCCAACCTCATGACACTCTGAGGCGCGCTCGATCTCGAGTGTGGTGTGCGTCACGCCAAAGCGTTCGCGGACGAGCGCCCTGATCCGGTCTTTCACTGCTTTGGCATCGACGCCATGTCATCCGGCACAACGACGTGCGCCTCGAGCGAGTTTCGGTTTTCGTCGATGGCAGCACAGACCAACCGGAACCAGTAGGTTACACAACA
>CAWBAM010000048.1:0-273935 GCA_963786775.1 uncultured Pseudomonadota bacterium
CGGCCTCCTGCTCGGGCTCTCGCGCGAAGTGACCACTCAGCTCGTCGTCCAGACCATGCTCGGCACCGCCAAGCTCCTCCGCGACGAGCGCATCCACCCGGTCGAGCTGCGCGAGGCGGTCACCTCACCGGGCGGGACGACCATCCGCGCGATCCGCGAGCTCGAGGCCGCCGGGGTACGCGCCGCCTTCCTGAACGCGATCCAGGCGGCGATGGAGCGCTCGCGGGAGCTCGCCGAGGACGACGGTTGAACCCGGTCGATCTCCGCATCGTCGACACCTCCGAGGAGGCGGGCGAGGCCGCGGCGCAGCTGATCGCCGAGGCGGCGGGGGCGGGCGGGCACGTCGGCGTCTCCGGGGGCTCGGGGCCGCGGCCGGCCTACGAGCGTGCCGGCATCCTGCGTCCCGATTGGAGCGCGGTCGAGCTCTGGTGGATCGACGAGCGCTGTGTCCCGCCCGCCGACGGGCGGTCGAACTACCGCATCGTCCGCGAGTCGCTGCTCGACGGGCTCGCGCGGGCGCCGGCCGAGGTGCACCGCGTCCGGGGCGAGCTCGATCCCGAGCAGGCGGCGGCCGAGTACGACGCCGCGCTCCAGAGCGTGACCCTCGACCTCGCGGTCATGGGCATCGGCCCCGACGGGCACACCGCCTCGCTCTTCCCGAACGCGCCTGCGCTGGACGAGACCGAGCGGCGGGCGGTTGCCGCCGAGGCGGGAATGGAGCCGTTCGTTTCGCGCGTGACGCTGACGCTGCCGGTCGCTCGCTTCCGCGCACGTGATGGTCTACCTCGTCACGGGTGAGGGGAAGGCCGAGGCGGTCGGCCGCGCGTTCACGGGGGAGCCGTCACCCGACACGCCTGCGAGCCTGGTTCGGGGCGTCGAGACGGTCGCGATCCTCGACCGCGCCGCCGCGGCCGCGCTCTAGGGGTCGAGACCCCAGGGAGCTCGGCCTTCTATTCGGGTAGTAGCCCCACTTGGCCTTCACCGGCGACGCCAGGTCCCGCAGGCGCTGGGCCTCCTCGGGATCGATCTGGCCGAGCCGCTCGGCCTCCTTGCGGCGTTTGCGCTGCCGCCGCTCCTCGCGCCATCTCCTCAAGCTCACGGCAACAGATCAGACGTCAGATCCGCGGCCATGTTGCGCTTCGCTGCGAATGCCTGCAGCACGAGCACGGTGTCGGCGACCGGAACGTCCTCGAGGTAGTCCTCGCGCCTCTCGAACGACTCGAGACCGACTCGACCGCCTGGATATAACCGACGACGTCCTCGGCGGCGATCATCGCGAGCGCGTCACCCACGTCACGCGGGAAGTCGTCGCGGATGCGGATCGCGTCGGCGTGGATTCGCGCGTGCTCCCAGTCGCCGAGGACGGAGCAGGCAAGCGCCGCCGCGTAGCGGCCGACCGGCGACTCCGACTCGGCAGCACGCTCGGCGAGCGCCCAGCGGGCCGCCTCCTCGGCCCCAGGTCCGTCGCCGGCCAGCACGAGCGCCTTCATCGCGCCGATCGGCCGCCCCCAGCTCCCGGCAGGAGCGTCGGCGTAGCTCTCGCGCCAGCGCCCGGCCGCGAGCTCGAGCCACGGACGGGCATCGCCGCCGTGCATCAGCAGGCAGAGCCCGGCCCCCCAGGCGGCGTTTCCCATCCGTGTCAACTGCCGCTGCCGCTCGTCGCCGGGCTCGCCGAGCCGCTCCTCCCCGTCCCGGTAACGCCGGGTCTGGTGCTCGAACAGCACTCCCCAGTCGGCCATCCGGCAAGTATCGCGGTTCACTCCTCCGAGGCTGGCCGCGCCCCGCCCGACCCGCTATGCTTCGGGGAGTGACGCCCACCGGGGTGTCGGGCGCCTTCTGAGAACGTCCGCAGCGCACGTTGCTGCCCCTATGCAGGAAACCACCGCTCAAGTCTTGACTGCTCCTGAGGCGACACGCTCGCTGGTCGCTGCTGCCGAACGCGCCGCCGTGTGGGCAGGCGAGACGTTCCTCCATCCGGAGGAGGATCCGGGCCAGGTGCTCACGCCCGGGACCGCCCGCCGCCGCGCGCTCGACGACGCCCTGTCCGAGCTGGACGCAGGCGCGACAGAGCCGTCGCCCGAATGGAAGATCCGCTACGCGCTGATGCTCGGACTCGAGCGGGTCCTGAGCGAGAAGCCGCCGCACCTGAAGTCCGGAACGGAGCTGCGCCGTCACCAGGTGGACGCGCTCGCCGGGATGTTGACCGAGCTGATCGCGGCCGCGCAGCGCCAGCCTGAGGTGGTCGCCGACGAGGCGGAGGACGAATACGACGAAGAGGAGGACGAGAACGGCGAGAACGGCGAGAACGGGGACAACGGAGACCACGCCGTGCACGAGTCCCTCGAGGAACTCGACACGGCCGACGAGCTCTCGCCGCAAAGCGACCCGGGGGCCATCCGCCGTTACCGGTTCCGGCATCCGACGGCGTCGGGGAAGACGATCGCCGCCGCCGGTTTCGTCGAAGCCGCCCGCACGATCGGCGTCCTGATCCTCACCCACCGGCGCCTGCTGGTCACCCAGTTCAACCGCGAGCTGAAGGACGAGGGTTACGGCGACCGGATCACGCCCGAGATCACCGGGAAGAGCGACGCCGCCCAAACGCGATCCGATCACGATCCAGACCTACGCCTGGTTCGCGCGGCACGTCAAGGAGCTGAACCGCGAGGCGTACCAGCTCGTGATCTGCGATGAGGCGCACACGGCGCTCGGCGAGAAGACAAGCGCCGCGATCCGCAGCTTCCCGGAACCGATCTACATCGGCATGACTGCGACCGAGCAGCTGATCGCGAAGCAGGTCTCCGACGTCTTCCCTGCCTCGGTCGACGACCTCCCGCTCGCCGACGCCGCCCGCCGCGGCCTGATCGCGCCCCTCCGGTGCCTCCGCGTCCCGCCCGCCGCGGCCATCAACTCGGTGCCGATCATCGGCGGCGACTTCGACCAGGAAGCGCTGGCGAAGGTGCTCGACCATGTCGCGCTCAACCAGGCGGCTGCCAGTCTCTACCGCGACCGCTTCGACTCGACGCCCGGCATCGTCTACGCCGCCGGCGTCGATCACGCTTACAACCTCGCCCAGGAGTTCCGCGCAGCCGGGCTGAAGGCCGAGGCAGTCAGCGGCCGCACGCCGCCCGTCCGGCTGGCCGAGATCTGGCCGCCTACGAGCGCGGCGAGATCGACGTGCTCGTCAATGCGATGCTGCTCGCCGAGGGTTGGAACTCACCGCGCGCGACCGTGGTGATGCACCTCGCCCCCACCGCAAGCCGGCGCGTCTACCAGCAGCGGATCGGCCGCATCATGCGCCTTCACCCGCGCAAGGAGGCTGGAGTCGTGGTCGACTTCGTCCAGAAAGGCGCGACCCATTCGGACCGCGTGGTCACGCTCCACTCGCTGCTCGGCGCCGACTTCTACCGCGAGGGCGCCCGCGTCACGCCGGCGCCGCGCCGTCGGGTGCAACGGCGGGCGCGCCGTCGCCTGTCGCCCGCGCCGTGGCTCGTACCGGTCACGCCTGACGTCAACCGGCGCCTCGCCGTGATCCAGCGCGAATGGCAACGCGTCGACCCGCGCTATCTCGACGAGGAAGAGCAGCGCTTCTGGGCACGGATCGCCGGCCGCCAGGCCCGATTCGACGACCGCGTGGCGCTGGTCGAGAAGCTCAGCGCCCGCGCCAGCAAGGCTGCGCTCGACCAGTTCCTCTTCACCTGCGCCGCCGAGAACCCGAACCGGCGGCTGCGGCTGATGGCGCTGTCCGACAGGGTGTCGACGCCAGTCGACCGGATGAGCTTCGACGACCTCGTCACCCTCGTCACGCAGGCGCCGCCGTGGGAGAAGGACCGCGTCCAGGGCGTCCGGGTCCTGCTGCGCGCGATCGGCGAGGGCAAGCCCGATGCGCCCGACCAGATCCTCGCCCGCTGGACCTGGCGCCTCGCCCGCGCGGTGCGCAAGGTGCTCGACCGCAAGGCGAGCGCCGAGTACCCCGAGGCGAAGCGGCTCCTGGGCGCGCTCGCCAACTCGCGCGGCCAGCGCCACGAAGAGAACGCCGTCAAGCTGGCAACAGCCGCCGGGGAGCTCCCGATCGGAACCGCCGCCGCACTGCTCGCCTCCGCCGACGGCTACACGCCTCGCGCCAACCACCACCTCGAGGCCGCACGCGAGAGCCTCGGCACCATCAGCGAGGTCGCGACCGCGCTCGGCGACGACCTTCCGGCGCCGAAGGCGCATCCGGGGCGCCGTCGGCGCCGTCGTCGGAAGAAGAAGCCGACCGGTGCGGCTCAGGCCGTCCAGGGCGGCGCGACGCCGAACGGCAACGAACCGGCCTCCGCGAAGGCCAACGAATCCGTAACAACCGGGCAGGCTTCGGCGTCCGAATAACCAACGATGGTCATCGCGATCGTCTTCGCGTTCGTGGCGGGACTGATCACGGCGGTTTCGCCGTGTGTCCTGCCCGTGCTGCCGATCGTGCTGGCAGGGGGCGTCGGCGAGAACAGGCGCCGCCCGTTCGCGATCATCGCCGGCCTTGCGCTCTCCTTCCTCGTCTCGATTCTGTTCGCGACCTGGATTCTCGACCGGCTGGGCCTGCCTAAGGATCTGCTGCGCAACATTTCGATCGCGCTCCTGTTCGTGATTGCGATCGTGCTGATCGTCCCCAAGGTCGGTGAGTGGATCGAGCGCCCACTGACGCGGCTCTCTCGCCGCCCGGCCGGCGACCTCGGCGGAGGCTTCGTGCTCGGCTGCGCGCTGGGGTTCGTCTTCGTCCCGTGCGCGGGCGTTGCGCTCGCGTACGTCGCCGCCTGGCCGCGTCCGGCGACTTCGGCCTGAAGGCGTTCCTCGTCGCAGCCGCCTACACGCTGGCTTCTCGGTCGTCCTGCTCGCGATCGCGCTCGGCGGACGGGCCGCCAGCCAGCGGTTGCGCGCCGGGATGCAGCGCTTCCGGATCGCCTTCGGCGCCGTCATCGCGGCGCTGGCCGTCGTCCTCCTCTTCAACGTCGACGAGGGCCTGGCGAAGGCTGTCGTTCCCGACGTCTTCGCTGGAGCGACCTCGGGAAGGACTCCTTCAAGCGCGGCGCCAATGTGGTCGACGATCGCGGAGCCTGCGCACGAGACCGCGTCGGCGGCGCTCCCCGACTACGGCCCTGCCCCGAGCTTCGCGGGAGTCGACGACTGGCTGAACAGCCGCCCGCTGACCATGCAAGAGCTGCGCGGCAAGGTCGTGCTGATCGACTTCTGGACGTACTCGTGCATCAACTGACTGCGCACGCTCCCCCACGTCGAGGCGTGGGACCGCATGTACCACAAGGACGGCCTGGTGGTCGTCGGCGTGCACACACCCGAGTTCGCGTTCGAGCACGTGCCGTCAAACGTACGTGCAGCCGTGAAGCGGCTCGGCGTGCGCTACCCGGTCGCGCTCGACAACGAGTACGGCACCTGGACCGCGTACGGCAACCAGTACTGGCCCGCCAAGTACCTCATCGACCGGAACGGCCATATCCGCTACGCGCATTTCGGCGAAGGGAACTACTCCGTCACCGAGGAGAACATCCGCAGCCTGCTCGGCGAGAAGCTCGCCTCGCCCGCCTGGACCGGCTCCGCGACCTGACCCCGACCGGCCCGCTGACGCCGGAGACGTATCTCGGCTTCGGCCGCATCGACCGCTTCACCGGCTCGAAGCTGTACCCGGACAAGCAGGCGACGTACTCCTTCCCGCCGATGCTGGGCAAGGACGACTTCGCCTACGGAGGTCGCTGGACGGTGCGCGTACAGCGGATCGTGGCGGGGAAGGACGCTCGGCTGGAGCTCCGTTACTACGCGCGCAAGGTCTACCTCGTCCTCGGCGGCCACGGCACGGTGCAGGTGCTGGTCGACGGCAAGCCGCATGGTGTCGTGCAGGTCACCTCGGACCGCCTCTACACCCTGGTCGACGGCAGCTCGATCGACGACGCCGTGCTCGAGCTCAGGTTCTCACCCGGCGTCTCGGCCTACGCCTTCACGTTCGGCTAACAGAACGCGTCCCCCGGGGGCTCTACTGATCGGTTGCGGCCGGCCCGCTGCCGCCTTGCTCGTCGCGCTCCTTCAGGAAGCGGGAGAGCTCCGCCGCCAGCGACTCGCCCGACGGGATGTCGGACTCGTCGATCTCGTCGGCGCGCCGCTCGAGCTCCTCGACGTAGGCAGCGGTCTCCTCGTCGGTCGCGATCGCCTCGCTGACCTGGCGGACGTAGGCCTCCGCCGCCTCATCGAGCTCGGCGGTGTCGATGTCGGCGCCGAGCAGGTCGGCCAGCCGGCTGCACAGCGCAGCGGCCGCTTTCGGACTCGGCGCGAGCGAGACGTAGTGCGGGACGGCGGCCCAGAGGCTCGCCGATGGGATGTTCGAGCGCTTGCAGGCGTCGTGGACGACGCCGACGATTCCGGTCGGCCCCTCGTAGCGCGACGCCTGGAGGCCGAGCTGCTCGATGAGACCCTGGTCGGTTGCGCTGCCAGTGACGGGGGCATCACGGGTGTGCGGCACGTCGGCGAGCAACGCGCCGAGCGTCACCATCAGCTCGACCCCGAGCGCCTTGGCGAAGTCGACGATCAACCCCGAGAACGTCCGCCAGCGGAGGTTCGGCTCGATGCCGAGCAGGAGAACGGCATCGCGCTCCAAGCCCTGGGGCCGAGCGTGATAGAAGACCGTCTCCGGCCAGTCGATCCTCCGCGTGAGCCCCTCCTCGAGCCTCACCTGCGGCCGAGTCGTCTGGAAGTCGAAGAACCCCTCCGGGTCGATCTCGGCGAACCTCCGCGCGTCCCACGTTTTCGCCAGGTAGCCCGCGGCCAGCGAGGCACCCTGACCGCCGTCGTTCCAGCCGCGGAATGCAGCCACGAGAACCGGACGCTCGAGTGCGGGACGGCGGGCCACGTGGAGCTCGGCCATCGAGCCAGTCTACGTCGAACCGGAACGCACGGCGGCAACGGGACGCCACATGAGCGTCACGAACGCGACCGTCGCCGCCCACACCGTCGCCGCGACCGCGACATGGACGAGCACGATCCCCCACGGGAGATGCGTCCGGTACTGGATGTCGCCGAGCGCCATCTGCACGAGCACCAGCGCGGCGAGCCCGACGGCGCCGACCGCGTAGCGCCCGCCGATCGTCGAACGCCGGGCGAGCAGGTAGCCGATCAGGAACATCAGGCTGCAGCCGAGGACGGCGACCGCGGTGCCGTGCAGCAGGAGAGCCGGGTGCAGCCGCCAGAGACGGTAGACGTCCTTTCCGCCCGAATGGGTCCCGCAGCCGTCGCGATCGTCCCGGACGCGAGCAGCGCGAAGCAGGCGATCGCCACACCCATGCCCGCGAGCCGCGGCTCGCGGTCGAGCGGCGCGGAGTGGCCCCGGTCGAGGGCGAATGCCTCGACCGCTACGACGACGGCGGCGCCGAGCACCGCGACCGAGAGCAGGAGGTGCGGGATGACGAGCGCCGGGTGGAGATGTGTGCGTAGACGGTGATCGCACCCAACGGCGCCTGTGCGGCCGTGCCGATGAACGTGGCCACCGCCACCCACCGCACCCAACGCGGCAGCCCGCGCGTCAACCAGGCGCCGACCGCGAGCGCGAGCGTCAGTCAATACGTCGAGTCAAGGCGACACGTATTGCTCAGAACGCTACCGCTGCGCTCGCCATCGTCGATCATGCCTATTTGATCGACAACGGCCGCGTCGTGATGAGCGGCACCGCGAAAGCTCTAGCCGAGAATCCCGACGTGCAGGAATTCTATCTCGGCGGAGCTGGCCGGGTGGATTATCGCAATGTCAAACACTACCGCCGGCGCAAGCGCTGGCTGGCGTGAATTCTGAATTTCGGCGAGCGCGAACCTGGTATATCTTGATGATCAAAGAGCGCGCTTAACTGACTTCTTCCAATATAAGGTCAGCGGAAACTCCGGGCCGAAGAATTCGTCCGACTGTAGAGGCCGGCTGAGGGCAACAGTCCTTCACGGCTCCTTCTGAGATTGGAGCTGTTCGAGGATTTCGGCAAGCGGATCAGCCGAAATACTGAGAGGGCCATCAAACGGCCGCTCGTAAGCGCCGACGACGCAAATCGTGAACACGGCCGCAATCGAAAAAAGTCCAAGCGCCATCCGCTGCGGCGCTGAGCGATCAAGATGCACCATGGCGATGGCAAGTTGCGTCATGAACGCAAGAACGACCACACCCAGCCATTGGAGCATTTCGGCGTTGTTATTGCTCAAAGAGATTCGTTGTGCGCGCGCTTCCCTGACGGCAATCACCTTTTGTAACATTTTATCGTGCACGGTTGGTACGTAGCTGCTACTGGCAGCTGCCACGGATTGAAGTAACCGGTCGATTTGCTCAGCGGCCTCGGGCGAGCTCTGCTGTTGGCTCATCAGTGGCCACTCCTTCTCGATCACCGCAGTGATATAGCCCTTTACGGCATCGTTGATTTGGCTCGCAGCCGATTGATTCGTAGCCGCGAGCGCGATCAAGGCCGTCAGCGCGTCGCTCTCGGACTGAACGACATGCCAGGCGCGGTTCTTCTTTTCCCAAACGTCGGAGGCAAGGAAGGTCAGGAACAGCGCGAACAGAACGGCAATAGCACCAAAGAACGGCCCCACGACGCCCCGAAAGTCCCCGATCCGATCGGCGATTGGGGAGTGATGCAGGACCCAATTGCACAGCATCGCGCTCGCGCCGAAAACGAGGCTTGCGACGATGATCATCAAAGGAATGGGTAAATCGAGCCAAGCATCGATCATCGGTTCACCCACACTCGGCTGAGGTCTCTCCACGCAGAAGGACCGTGAACGCCGCAGCAGCCTCAACCAGCGGCAAAGGCCACCGGCGAGGCTCCTGGCAGTGACAGTTCTTCACTTGCGGCGGAGGTGCGAGCGGTGGTCGAAGCCGGCCTAGACTTCCGCGTGCCTCCGTTCAAATTCCCAAACTCTCTCGAAACCCATGAGCTTGGTGAACTCGTTGAACGGATAGAGCTCGCCCTTCCATTCTTTTGTCGAGCCTTTTTCGAGAATTTCCCCATAGACGGACCTCAAAGCCGCGCCCATGGCGAGAAAGCCCGCCGTTGGGAAAATGGCGAGCTTGAAGCCCAGTTCCTCGAGCTCAGCGCGGCTCAGGAGAGGCGTACGACCGCCCTCGACCATGTTGGCGACGAGCGGCACATCGAAGGTCTCGCCAATGCGGCGCATCTCCTCAATGCTTTCAGGCGACTCGATGAAGATCAAATCGGCGCCGGCCTTCGCGAAGGCCTCGCCGCGCCGGAGCGCCTCGTCGAGCCCAAGCGACGTTCGTGCGTCCGTGCGCGCGATGATGAGGAAATCCTTGGAGGATCTCGCTTCAGCGGCAACCTTGATCTTGCGAACGGCATCCTCGAGCGGAATGACACGACGGCCCGGCGTGTGCCCGCATTTCTTGGGATACTCCTGGTCCTCCAGCTGGATGCCCGCAGCGCCCGCCGCTTCGTAACCCCGGACGGTGAAATCGACGTTCAGCAGGCCACCATACCCCGTGTCGCCGTCAGCGATGATCGGCGTCTTCGTCCCCTCGGCGAACTGACGTACGCGTCCAACCATATCCGTATAGGTTGCAAGCCCCGCATCAGGCAGACCGAGGTAAGAGGCCACCGTTCCGAAGCCCGTCATGTACAGAACGTCGAACCCCATGCCATCGGCGATCTTTGCCGAGATCATATCGAATATGCCCGGAGCAGAGATGAGACCGGGTTGCTTGAGTTCGCGTGGCGAGAGACTTGCTCATGGACACCTTTCCTGAACTTTCCTCGAGTTAAGCGGCGCGATGATGCAGACGATGGTCAAGCCAGAGCAGGACCGCGTTGGCAAGCACCGCAAAGATCGCAAGCAGCAGGATGACAGCCATGATCGTCGGCACGTCGTGCAAGCCGATCGCATTCATGATCGTGTAGCCGAGGCCGCGCTGCGACGCGAACATCTCTCCGATCAGAACTCCAAGCAGCGTTAGCGAGAAACCAATTCGGAGCCCTGAAACAATCTCCGGAATGGCGGCCGGAATGACGATGGTCCGCAGCGTTTCGGCTCGGCTCAGGTGCAGCACTCGGGCCGTCTTGAGATAAACCGGCGCCAGATTGCGGACGGCGTTCATCGGCAAAAATGGCGATCGGAATGATGCCGTGAATTGTTCCGAACGCGATCTTCGCCGGCATTCCCAAGCCGAAAATCAGCAGAATGACAGGGTAGAGCGTGACTTTCGGCAGCGAATAAATCGAAACGAGAATGGGATCGGCGACTTTTGCACCCGTACGGTTGAGGCCGAGCAGCAGCCCGATCAGGAGCCCACCGCCAAACGCAAATAAAAGCGAATAGCCGAATGCGGTGAGTGTCTCCACAACGTGCGGCCAGAACGTCGGCGTCTTGAGCATTTCGACCGCGCGCTCAATCGTCCGCGCCGGCGATGTTAGCGCTGACGGCGCGATCATATGCAGGCCATGCCAGATCACGACAGCGGCAAAGATGAGCAGAATTGTATCAATGGCTCGCCGCATGCTCAGCGTCCTCGCCGCGCTAACAACTTCTGCTCCCACACGTAGAACAGCGCATTCACGATCGTGACAAGCACGATCACGAACAGCATCAAGGCGTACATGGTTCTGTTATCGAAATTGTTGAACGCATAGGCGATGGAATAGCCAAGTCCCGACGAGGACATGATGAACTCGCCCGCGATAACGCCGATGAACGAATAGGCAATGGCGAGCTTGACGCCGGTAAAGAGATAGGGTGCCGCACTCGGCAGCTTAATTCTGAGCGCAGTGGAAACCGGACCCATTCGGTAGATTTTCGCCGTCTTGATCAACGCTCGGGGAATGCGGTCGAAGCCGTTGAGAGTCGCGATGATCATGGCGACGACGCCAAACAGGAAACCAATGGCGATGATCGGCGGACGCCCCAGGCCGAACAGAACGATGAACAGCGGATAGAAGGCAAAGAACGGAAGCGCGTAATAGGTGGCCAAGAATGGATCGATCGCGCGCCTCAGCCGCGGCAGGCTGTGAATGATGGCGCCGGAAGCAAAGCCGACCGTGACCGACAGCGCGAAAGCGGCCACAACGTTTCCGAGCGTTTCAACAATATCCGCGTTGACACGCCCTGATGCGAGAAGCTTCCACAAATGCACCGCCATCGCCGAGGGAGGGATCATCACCGTCGGCGAAACGACGCCCGAGCGGCATAGAGCTTCCAGCAGAAGCACGAAGCCGGCAACGATGAGAGCCCGTAGCAGCGCGACGCGGTTCACGGCTTCGCCCCCTGCCCGATGGCCTTCAGCGATTCCTCGCGCAAATAGGACCAAAGCCGGGCCGTAATCGCGCCGAACCGGTCGTCAGACGCCACGCGGCTGTCACGGTCAGCCGGCCACTCCGTCTCCACCTCCGCAATGATCCGGCCGGGCCGGGCCGACATGACGCCGATGCGATCCGATAGCATCGCGGCTTCATCAAGAGCATGGGTGATAAGCATCACCGTTGCTCCGGTCTCCCGCCAGAGCTTCAGGAGCTCGTCACCCATGATGAGCCGCGTCTGCGCATCAAGCGCGCCGAACGGCTCATCAAGCAGGATCAGACGCGGCTGCGTGACCAGCGTCCGCGCGATGCAAACCCGCTGCCGCATGCCGCCGGAAAGTTGCGCGGGATAGGCCTTTGCGAAGGCCGTCAGCCCCATGAGTCCCAAGGCGTGATCCAGCCGGCGGCGGACCTCCTTGGCATCCATCCCTGCCCGCCGCAAGCCGAACGCGATGTTGTCCTCCACGGTCATCCAGGGAAAGGACGCATCCTCCTGGAAGACAACGCCGATCCCATCGGGCACACGACCGTGGACGATCTTCCCCTCGAACCTGACCTCGCCGGCTGTCGGTGGCGACAATCCCGACAGCACGTCGAGCAAGGTGGACTTCCCGCAGCCCGAAGGGCCGATAATGGAATAGAACTCCCCCCGTCTGAGCGTCACGTCGACCGGACCGAGCGCATGCAAACCCGATTTTCCATCTGCTGCCGGGTAGATGCGCGTGACGCCGCGCATCTCGGCATGAATTTCGGTCAGCATGGCCTCCGCCCGGGCAACGTCTTGTGAGAGCATCACTTCACGAAGCTCTCGTCGACGATCTCGCTCCAGTTCACGGGACCGTCGACCTCGCCGATGATCTGAAGCCCCTTCACCATGTTGTCCATGCCTTCGTACTCGAAGCTGCCGTCGCTCCAGTACTTGAGCTCGCTCAGGTTCTTGATGGCCCGCAATGCGAGGGCTTCGTCTATCTCGTAGTGCTTCGCGACGATCTTGGCCGCTTCCTCCGGATTGGAGTAGACGAACTCGACCCCCTTCTTCCTGGCGGCTGTAAGCGCGCAAATCTTATCGGGATTGTTCTTTGCGAATTCGGCCGTCGTCACGCCGACTGTCTGCACCATGGGCGGCAGCTCGTCGGCCACGGCAAAGACTTGCTTGTACTTCTCATGAACCTTGGACCAGATGGGATCCATGACCGGCGCAGCTACGACGCCGCCCTGGTCGAGCATGGTCAGTCCAGAACCAATTCCACCAGCGGAGATCGCCTCCGATTTGATCTGATGCTTGTCCAGCACCATCGTCAGCAGCATGTCCGTCACCGACTTCGGAGAGGTGAAGGCGACCTTCTTGCCCGCCAGATCCTTGACCGAGTTGATGCCGGAGTTGGGCGTCGTCACCCACAAGATCTCGCCGGCCGTACGCACCCCCGTGTGCACAATCTTGAGCTCGATGCCCTGGTTCATAGCGGCGATGACCGCGGCGAGAGCCACCTCGCCATAAGGCATCTCAGCAGCCATGACATTGCGCATGGTGGTGCCACCGCCCTTTGAGGTGAGCACGCCGTCGATATCTAGGCCGACTTCTTTGTAGTAGCCCTTCTCAATGGCGACGGCGTAGGGCGCGCCGTACATCAGAACGCCCCAATGCGTAACTGTGATGCGCTCCGCTTGGGCTGCGAAGGGTACACCCAAAGCCAACGCGGCAAACGCAGCCGCCGCAAAAATCCTTCTGAACACTGACATGAGCAATTTCCTCCTTGGACGGGTTACAGGTCCCTGGCCGGGGCTTTGACGGCGATGTCTTTCCGACAACGGCTATTATTGCCCGCTTGCCCCTGTGCGCCTCCTGGCTAGATTGTATACAATGCCTAGCTCTGTCCAGTGGAAATCAATGTGACCTCGCTGCCTCGTCATCGTGCTGCCGACATCGCCTATCGAGCCATCCGCCAGGGCGTGATGTCCGGGCGTTGGCCATCGGGAGCGCATCTGCGAGAGGTCGAGCTGGCATCGGAGCTGGGCTTCAGCCGCACGCCGGTTCGCGAGGCGTTGCGGCGGCTGGCCAGCGAAGGCGTGCTGACATTCGCACCGCACGTCGGGATGAAGGTGCCGGATTGGAGCGCAACTGATCTCGACGAAATCTTCGAGCTTCGGATCCGCCTCGAAAGCTATGCTGCTGAGCTGGCCGCGGAGCGCGCCGATGGGGTCACGATCTCGGCATTACGCCAGGCGACAGAGGAAATGGAACGCGCCGCGTTCTCCGGCAATGGGCCTGATACCGTTGCAATCACCACCGCCAACGACCGATTTCCATCAGCTCATCGTAAGCGCCGCCCGGAGCAAACGGCTCGCGGCGTTCATTGCCTCCGTCGTCGAGCTGCCGCTTGTTGTCCGGACGTTCGCCCGGTTCGACGCACGTGCATTGCGTCGATCAATCGCCCATCATTACGAGATCATCGAGGCTATCAGCCATCACGACCCTGTCTGGGCGGGCGCAGTTATGCGCGCACACATCCAGGCAGGCCGGCAAGTCATGCTTGGCGGTCAATCCGGCAAGGAGTGATCATCAGCTGCTCGTCCCGCGTGCTTCACCTGCGGTGCGGCTGGTGGCTTGCCGCTCGTTCTGCAGCATCAGACCGTAGAAGAGCAGCGAAGTCGCCGAGCCGAAAAGGTTTGTGCGGGACAACTGAATTAGACCAAGGAGCGCGAGGCCAAGGGCTGGGAACGGCCTACCTCTCTGCCACAGTTCGCGGGTGTGCCAGAAAAGCTCGGAGGCGGGCCCGAAAATACGGCCACGAGCCATCTGAAGGACGCCGAGCAATGCGAGTGCGACAGTCGGGAGCTGCTGTCCTTGGCCCACAAACAAGCGTGCCCAGCTGCCTGTCGGCATCGGTCGTTTCATGAGCTCCGCGAGCGTGTCCGCACCGATGAGTCCCGTCTGAACGGCGATCCCGGCAAGCTCCTCAATTGGGCCGGAATGGCGAACCAGGAGACTGCCGGTCAACGGATTGGCTCGGGCCTCCTCGACTGCGGGGTGCTGGCTCAGGAGGCTGATGATCTGCTCGAAGAAGGCCGTGTCTCGGCGCCGATCAGGAAACCTCAATCGAATTCGGCCTGGGAGAACGTGCTCAACGATGACGGGCGGCATGAGCACCTCGAAGGAGGAAATCGCTAGCTGGCGGGTCAAGCGGGAACGCGACAGCGCTCGGCTGGTTCCGAAATTCCGTAGGCATCCGCTCGGCCTAATCGCACACTGGCCTCCAGGCGCGGCAACTCGGCGCGGAAACTGTCACAAACCCTGCAAGAAACTCTGGCAAAGGTCGCGCTGGCAAAAGCAAAAAGGGAAAGAACCGCGCCGAATGCTTTCCGGAGATTTGATCTACTTCGTTCATTGCCTGCCGCGACGTACCCGTCTCAAGGTGCCGCAGCGCCGGCGCGATCACGCCTTCTTCGCCGAGCTCAAGCGCCGGCTCTCCGCATTGAGTGGCGTCGAAAGCGTGAGCGTCACGCCAGAAACGGCGAGCGTCGTCGTCCATCACACGCCCGACTTCCGCTGGAGCACCGTCAGGCTCGAGGCAATGGGCTTGCACCCCGTCGCTCAACACTCGGAGCGTGCCGAGGCGGGCCTGCGACACGGCATTGAGCTGGGCGGCCCAAGCCTCGCAAGCGCAATTCTTTGGATCTTCAAGGCGGTCTGGTCGGGACGAGTGATCGCGCATGTGGTCGAGCTGATCGCATCAGCCCTGATCCAGCATGCGCTCGATGATTTGCTGAGGACGAAACCGGCGCGGATATAAGTTCACCTTGCGGCGCCGCGCACGAAATGCAGACCTTGCGAAGCGCCAGTTCTCGCATGCTTGCGCGCGTTGCGGAGAAGCAGGAACGACGTGAGCGCCGACACTAGGACGACACCGATCGCTGCAGGCCCGATAGGCACAAGCCCCAGTAGCAGCCGGGTCGCCGGTAACGCTGTCGCGACGCCCTGAGCAGCCAGCGATCCATAGACGACACAGCCCAGTGCCGACCACGGCTGTTCTTTGCCGTTTGTAGGCTGGAGGGCCCTGCAGTTGAGCGCGTGTAGCAGCTGAGAAACAACCAAGCTCGCAAACGCCATCGTCTGTGATTGGCGCGAGCCTTTGCCATACGCGACAGCACCGGCCAGGCTGGAAAGCAGTGCCGACCCAGCCAGTATGCCGCTTTCCCGAAGCAATCCAGGCAGCTGCGTCGAGCCGATGATCGGCACCTCCGGCCGTTGCGGCTTGCGCGCAATCAGCTCGGCCTCATGCGGCTCGAGCGTGAGCGCAATTCCCGGCAACACGTCGGTGATGAGATTGATCCAGAGGAGCTGGGCTGGGCTCAGCGGCTCACTGCTTCCGATTGCGCTGCCAGCCAACAACCAAAGCACCTCACTGCTGTTGGTGCCGAGCAAGTACTGCAGAGACCTGCGAACATTGTCCTGTGTTGCGCGCCCTTCTTCGATACCGCAAAGCAGCAGGCGAAGATCCTCCACCTCCAGGAAGATGTCGGCGACCTCTCTCGCCGCCGCGTGGCCATTTCGGCCGACAGCGAGCCCGACGTGTGCGGCCCGAAGCGCCGGACTATCGTTGATGCCGTCGCCCAGCATTGCCACGATCGCGCCGGAGCTTTGCAGGGCACGTACGATCTCCAGCTTTTGTGCCGGACTGACACGGGCGAAGACATCGACCGTCGCGGCGCAATTCGCCCGCTCGCCCGGCTCCAACCGGTCGAGCTCGTCAGCCGTAAGCACGCGCAGCTCGCGACCATTTCCAAGTCCAATCTCGGCCGCGACGGCACGAGCCGTAACAGGTGCATCACCGGTCAATATGATCGACCGTACACCTGCTTTCTCTAGCCGTTTCAGAACCTCGCCGACTCCGGGTCTCACTGGATCGGCCAGGCCGGCCAGCCCAACCCAGGTCAGGTCCTCCGCTGTGATCTTGTCGGAACGACCGATAATCTCCGCGTAGGCGAAACCCAGCACCCTGAGCGCACGGCTCGCCATTTCGTCGTTTGCCTGTAGCGCGGACGCGCGGTCGGCCTCCGTGAGGGAACGAACCTGGCCGTCCGGCTCCAACACTTGCTTGCAGCGGGAGATGACCTCAATGGCATCACCCTTGACGGCCACCAGCGACCCGCCCGGCGAATGATGAAGCGTCGCCATGAACCGGTAGGCCTCTGAACGGTGCTGGATGCGCGAGAGCGGATGCCTTGCACGGATCTGGCGCGGATCGAACCCTGCATCCATGGCGGCGCGCACGAGAGCGGTTTCCGTCCCGGAGCCCTCGATGCGAAGTGCGCCGGTTCCGTCGGACTGCAGCTCGACCTCACTGCACAAACAGGCGATCTCAAACAGCCGCCTCAAATTGGTGTCCAGCCGGTCTCGCTTCAGGGCAGTGAGTTCATGAGCCTGCACTCGACGGCCGCCACTCGCCAGCTCGGCGACCGACATCTTGTTGAACGTTAGCGTGCCGGTCTTGTCGAAGCAGACGACGTCGACACTGGCGAGCGTTTCGACGGCATCGATACGGCGCACGACCATGCCCCGCTGCCGCATGCGCTGCACGGAGTTTGCGAGCGCGGCTGTCGCTGTCATCGGCAAACCTTCGGGGATCGCAGCAACCGCCAGCGCCAGAGCCGAGCGGAGGACGCGGTAGACGTTGTGCCCTCTGAGCAGGCCGATAAGCACGATGACGCCGAGGGCGGCGCCGATCATCCAGACGAGCTGTTGGCCGAGCCGGTCCATCTGGATCTGCATTGGGGTCATCGGTGGTCGACTATGAGCGACGAGCCGCTGCACGCGACCAAACTCCGTGTGCGTCCCGGTGGCCACGATGATCGCGGATGCACTGCCGCCGGTCACGACGGTGCCGCGGTAGACCATATTCGTCCGGTCGGCCAACGGCAGAGCCGCGGTCGGCAGTGCATCCACCGTCTTCAGGACGGGGAGGCTTTCGCCCGTGAGAGCGGATTCGCTAACGGACAGGCCAGCCGCCTGGACCAGTCGTGCGTCAGCCGGAACAAGGTCCCCACGCTGCAGGAGGATGACGTCTCCCGGAACCAGCTCCTCCGCGCTCAGCTCGTGTACGCGCCCCTCGCGAAGCGTGCGTGCGCGGATTTCAGGTCCATCGGTCAGGCTTGAAAGGATGTGCTCGGCCCGAGCCTCGCTGACGTAGCCGATGGCGGAATTGAGCGCGACCACCGCCGCGATTGCCGCTGCTTCGAGCAAGGCCCCCGTCGCCAGAGAAATGAGTGCAGCGCCCGCCAAAATCGCGACTGGGAAACTTCTCAGCTGATCTGCGAGAATGCCCACCCGTGATCGCGCCAGCGGCCTGACTGTGACATTCCTCCCGTGCTCGGCCAGACGCTCCGCGGCTTCCGAATGCGACAACCCCGCTTGTGCGGAGGTCATTAGTCCTTCCGCAACGGCCTGAACACTCATCGTGTGCCAGGCGGCGCCAGCCAAACCGCCCCTGCCGGGACCAAGCTCGCCGCTGACCAGGGCATTGGCAACCCGCGTCAGCACCAGAGGCGAAACCGCCTCGGGATCGAAAAGGATGACGACATTGCCCGTGGTCGTGCTGGCCCGTACGCCTCGCACGCCGTTGATTTTCCCCAGTCCGGTGGAAAGCAGCTCTCCGAGCTCGGTGGCACGCTTCAGGCCACGAACCCCGAGCCGTACGCGCCCGCGACATGCGTGTCGCACGCAGACTGCCTCACCGGGAAAGCATTTCCCGCTCCCGGCAACTGGATTGTGCTGGGGCATCGATCTGGCTCAAGAACTTCCCGGAATGGGGCGCCGCTATTTCATTCGCCCGCGAGGCTGGGGCATCGCCTCAGCTCGGCGTAGCCTGGGGCCTGGCCTCCTGACCCGTCCTCTCTTGGCCGTTGCCACCCATGCGCTGCTCGTGCTCGATTTCCGCACGCACCTCGGCGACGATATCGCCAGCTTGCTCGTTGAGCTCGGCGAGCGCGGTACGGCCTTGATCGTAAATGGCAACTCCCGCCTTCAGGACGGACTTGGCGACCGGGCGCACCAAAGGTTTGAGCATGGGTGCCAAGAGCACCATTCCCACGCCGATCGCCAAACCGGTAACGATGTTTCCTCCCTTCAAAGCGTCCTCGAAAATGGCCATTGAGCGCCTCCGATGTTGAGAGCAAACGTGCGGACGCGGACGAGCCCCTGCGTGGCCGCCCAGAGTAACGTTTGCTGCACAACCGCGGTTCCACAGGCTAGCACCCTCGGTGGCAAGCGGTGCGCGACTGGTCTAGAGGCAGATAATTCTTAGGCTGAGTTCACTTATTCGCTGACGGCAATTCGGCCGGACTGACCTACCCGGTACCTTTTGCCATCGCTGGACGGCTCAACGAAATTACAGACAAAAAAGGAGGCGCTTGAAAATTGAGCAGAAAGGATGAGCAGGCCGGGCGCCAATCACCCGAACCTGCTCGCTAAAGCTCCGCATTCAAGATTCCACCAATTGCTTTGAGGCGGACATGGCATTCCAGTTCGGATGCTACCTCCTCACCACCACCGATGCTTACCCGTATTGATGTACGGGAGACAGGCAGACCGGACGCGGTTGTCGTGGCCAATGACTCGGCATACGCGCGCCTTTGTCCCGGGATTTCTCCGCACTTCTCGCGCGCTGACGGCTATTCCGTACTCCTGAGCCACCGCAGCCACGTTGGAGTCTTCGCAGTATGGCGTTGCGATCGGCCGGCCATCGACGATCTGAAATTGTCCCCGGCAGATAATCCTGGCATCGGCCGTTCCAGCGCCCAGCGCAAAAACACAGGCCGAAAGACCAACACCAACAAGTAGCCCTCTGACATTCCACATGGCGAACACCTCGACTCCCTTCAAATCTTCAGACCAGAACGTACCATGTGGCGACTTGCCGGGACCAGTGTACCGCAGAGCGTAGGGGTGGCCCGTGGACATTCGCAGCCTCCCATGGCACGAACACCTGCAAGACTACCTCGCCGACACGGAGCCGGATGTTCCATGAGTGACAAGTCTCACAACTTGCGCATCAACCCTGAGCGGCTGTGGTCGACCATCATGGAAACAGCCGCATTCGGCCGGACGGAAAAAGGCGGGCTCCGGCGGCTGACGCTCGGGCCGGAGGACCGCCAAGTCCGCGACTGGTTCCGCGCAGCTTGCGAGGCGGCAGGCTGCACCGTGAAGGTCGATGAGCTTGGCACGATGTACGCAATCCGGCCCGGCCGGAACATGGACCTTCCGCCAATCGGCTGTGGATCGCATCTCGACACGCAGCCAACCGGCGGCAAGTTCGACGGTGTCCTCGGCACGTTGGCCGGACTGGAGCTCATTCGCGCACTCAATGATGCCGGTATCGAAACAGAAGCGCCGATCGCCGTCATCAATTGGACCAACGAGGAGGGGTCGCGCTTCGCGCCAGCAATGATGGCATCGGCAGCGTACGTCGGTGATTTCGATCCGGCCGACATCCTGGCCCGCCGCGACGCAGCCGGAATCACCGTTGCTGAGGCGCTCGACGAGATCGGCTATCGCGGACCGGAAAAGTCCGGATCGGTGCCCCTCGGCGCCTTCGTCGAGTTGCATATCGAGCAGGGTCCGATCCTGGAGGCAGAAGGCAAGACCATCGGCGTGGTCGAGCGCGGTCAAGGGATGATCTGGTACGATGGGCGTGTCGTTGGCTTTGAGAGCCACGCCGGCACCACCCCAATGCCGCTCCGCCGCGACGCCCTTTGCGCATTATCCGAGATCGTCCTCGCCGCCGAGCGGATTGCTCGCAATCATGGGCCGAGCGCGGTGGCCACGATCGGCCAAGCTACAATTGCCAATCCGTCGCGGAACGTCATCCCTGGCGAAATTACTTTCACACTCGAGTTTCGCGATCCACAATCGGAAACATTGGACGCTTTGGATTCCGAAATCCGAAAAGCCATTTCGGAGATTGCAGAGCGCCGCCGCGTGGAGATTGCGCTCGAGCAAATCTGGCGAAAGGAGCCCGTCGTTTTCACGCCTGAAATCGTGGACAAGGTCGAGGCCGCAGCAAAGGCGCTGGGCCTCTCTCATCGACGGATGATCTCGGGAGCGGGCCATGACGCCTGCAATCTTGCAAAGACTATTCCGACCGCGATGATCTTCGTGCCGTGCAAGGATGGGATCAGTCATAATGAGCTCGAGGACGCGACGCCGGAAGACTGTGCCGCCGGCGCCAACGTTCTCCTCCATACGGTGCTCTCACTGGCAAAGGTTTGCTGAGAGAAAGCTTATAAGCGCTCGATCTTGAAATCGGCGTACTGAACCATCCCGGAGACAAGCTGCTCCGAGGCGGAGCGCGCGTCGAGCCCGAGCGAAATTCTTTGCGCCCGGCATGGGCGGTCCCTCGGCAACTCGAAAGTGAAGCCGAATATGCGCCAGGTCGGAGCCATTCCCATCATCATTTCGCTCGTCCCGAGCACGGCGCGCGTATCTTCCGCGCAGGAGGCACGCCACACGAGCCCGCGGCGACCGGCCAGCTCTCCTTTGAGCTGTCCGGTGAATCGATATGTTCCCGGGAACAAGAGAATCATTTGCGAAGCATTGCCGAACTCAACGCTTAGCTGAGTTCGATAATCAAGGCTCGCCCAAAGTCGAGACGATCCGAGTCCGAGCATCGCAACCATATCATTCTCCGGACGGCGTGGCTTTACAGCTCGTTTGATCGCAACTTCGTCCGTACAATTCTGCGTCTTTCGATATCGAGGGATCGCCTAACTGTCGTGAACGACCAGCGCGGTAGCCCCACTTCCGCGCTCGATTGGCGACGCTGTCCTCGCAATCATAAACCGCTGGCATAAAGAGCCGCAATTAGGGCTAGCCGAACCCTATCATTGCGCCGAAGCGGGAGAAGCGACATGGTTCGGCCTAGCCCGCCAGGTGCTCGCAATCAGCCGGGAGGTGGGTGGGCCATTCGCAGATGCTGTGCCAATCCATTCGATTCTTGGGATCGGCACTGCGCGCCAACGCTAGGCGTTATCTAAATTGGCAACATCCAGCGAGCTAACATGGACCTGAGTGACGAAACGATCGCCGTCATTGGCCTTGGCTACGTGGGTCTGCCCCTCGCCGTAGAGTTCGGAAAGAAGCGCCCCGTAATCGGTTTCGACATCCGGCCGGAGCGCATTGCTGAGCTGCGCGACCATCACGACAGCACTCGAGAGGTAGACCCTGATGAGCTCGCTGCTGCTCGCCACCTCCAATATTCCAGCAATCCCGACGATCTTTCCCACTGCGGCATATTCATCGTTGCCGTGCCGACGCCGATCGACAAGGCCAACCGCCCCGACTTGGCCGCTCTGGTCAGAGCATCCGAGACCGTCGCCCAGTTCATGCGGTCTGGCGCCGTCGTTATCTACGAATTCGACTGTTTATCCAGGCTGCACTCGCGAAGTTTGTGTTCCTATACTGGAGAAAACGTCGGGCCTAGCTTTCAATAAGGATTTCTTTGTCGGTTACAGCCCAGAGCGTGTCAACCCTGGCGACAAGGCCCATCGGCTCCCGATGATTACGAAAGTGACGAGTGGCTCGACGCCGGAGGCAGCTGAAGCTATCGACGCTCTCTATGCATCGATAATCACGGCGGGGACCCATCGCACGACCTCTATCGAGGTCGCAGAGGCGGCCAAAGTCATCGAGAATACCCAGCGAGACCTCAACATCGCTTTGATGAACGAGCTCGCCATCATCTTTCATAAGCTCGGCCTGGACACTCGTGAGGTGCTCAGCGCCGCCTCAACCAAGTGGAACTTTCTTCCATTTACTCCCGGCCTCGTCGGCGGCCATTGCATCGGCGTGGACCCATATTATCTCACTCACCGCGCCCAGGAAATCGGCTATCACCCTGAGGTCATCCTCGCTGGCCGCCGAATCAACGATGGCATGGGCGCCCACGTCGCGGATCGGGTGGCCCTCCTCATGATGAAGAAGGGGTTTCCGGTAGTCGGCAGCCGCATTCTCATACTTGGTCTAAGCTTCAAAGAGAATTGCCCGGATTTGCGCAATTCAAAGGTAATCGACGTTATTCGCCGCCTTCATCAATATAATGCCACCGTCGAAGTCTGGGATCCTTGGATCAGTCCGGTCGAGGCACGCCGGGAATATGGGCTGGAAGTCGAAACTTGCGAGCCGCCCGCTGGCCGCGACGATGCCGTGATCCTCGCCGTTGCTCATCGTGATTTTGCCGAGATGGGAGCCGCAAAGGTCCGCGCGTTTGGCCGCCCTGGTGCAGTGTTTTTCGATGTGAAGGGGGTATTCGAGAAGGGAGAAAGTTGTGAGTGGCTGGTAAGGCGCTCAAACGCTCGTTCAAGAAAATATCTGCAGCTCACTAGAAAGAAGCAATGACCACCCTACTCCTCACTTCCGGAATTGCCCCTAACTCCGCCCTGCTCCACGGTCTTCTCTTCTACATTCGCAACCAACATAGAATTCTCTATCACCACTTTCGCAATATGGGAGCTGGTGCCGTGGAAGGCGCGAAGCCTTCACATGCGGATGACGGCCGGCGCACCCCTACCGAGGGCTGGAGGATGCATCTGCTTTCGTGACATTTTCTTATGTATACTATTTCGGTCTTGAGGGAATGATCCATTGGGAGAGCGCGTATGGGCGCTTCTCTCATCCAAGTGATCGAGAAGACTTCAGAGCCTCCGCAACAGACATTCAGTTCCCATCAGATCAGCCGCCGATAGGCGGCCCAAGCTGCCTATCATCCCTCTCCCTCAAGCCACGCAGCCCATTCGCGGTAGCGCATGGCCCCACTGTCAAGGTGAACCCCTCCGTCGTGCGATGTTTGACAAGACCCAGTTACGTTGATATCAACGTTCCGGCTTGTCATGACCTGAAGCTCCAAAGCCGAAAAGGCAAATGACAATCGCAAGGATTGCGGGATGAATCGAGCAGATGCCCCTCATGCCAGCGCAGACCTCGGCGGACCAAGAGGCCCAACGATGACAAGACGAGCGTTTAATGCCGGTTTGACAGGCGCCGCAGCATTGGCAGCCATGCCAGGAGGTGGTTCCGCAACCGGCAGTTCCGAATCGCCAAGTGCCCTCAATTCTGCTCTTGACCGGCATGTCGCCAGCGGCTCGGTGCCAGGGCTGGTGGCCCTCGTTGCCAAAGGTGACAAGGTACACGTCCACGTCGCCGGCATGCAGAGCCTGGAGACGCGCGCACCAATGCAGCGCGACACCATTTTCGCCGTCGCCTCGATCGGAAAACCGATCACCGCGGTGTCGGTGCTGATTCTGGTCGAGGAGGGTGTGCTGGGCTTGGATGACCCGGTCGACAAGTGGCTGCCTGAATTGGCCGATCGGCGCGTCATCCGCAGCCTCGAAAGTGATCTTGACGACACGGTCCCCGCGAACCGGCCAATTACCGTCCGTGATCTCCTGACACTACGGATGGGCCTCGGAGCCGTGTTTGCGGACCCTGCCGGATCGCCGCTCCTGCAGCGGATGAACGAGCTGCAAGTCAGCCCCGGGCCGAAGCTGTTCGGGCACAGTGCCGACGAGTTCATGCGCAGGATCGGCTCGCTTCCTCTCGTCCATCAGCCAGGAGAGCGATGGCTTTATCACACGGGCCTGGACGTTGCGGGTGTGCTCGTCGAGCGGGCGAGCGGAAAGAGCTTGGGCGAGTTTCAGCGCGAGCGCATTTTCGAGCCGCTCGGAATGGTCGATACCGGATTTTACGTGCCGCCGGAGAAAGCTGCCAGGCTCGCGACATGCTACGCACGCAATCCGGAAACCAACGAGCTGGCGGTCTGGAACCCTGCCTCGGGCGCGAGTTTCACCGAACCGCCTCCGTTCGAGGCCGGCGGCGGTGGCCATGTCTCGACCGTCGATGATTTTCTCGCTTTCGGTCGCATGTTGCTCGGAAAGGGTGAATATCGGGGGCGGCGGATCATTTCCGAGGAAAGCGTCGCGGTTATGGTGCGCGACCAGATCACGCCCGAACAGAAAGCAGTTTCGCCGTTCTTCCCGAATTTTTGGGATACCTACGGCTGGGGCCTCGGGATCGCGATCACTACGGCGCCCGATGACATTTCGTCAGTTCCGGGACGATTCGGTTGGTGGGGCGGTTTCGGAACGACATTTTTCGTTGATCCGAAAACCGAGACGGTGGCACTTCTCTTTAGTCAACGCCTCATGGGCGGCGCTGATGATACCGTCATGAGCGAGGACTTTCTCAAGCGGGCATTCCGGCTAGAGATCTGAGCTGCAGCTGCGGCACCCGCAATTAAACTGCATCGAGCGGGTCAAGACGATCCTCGCTCGATGCAAGTGCTTCGACGGCAATGAAAGTGTAAGAGACCTAATTCCGAAAGCTCATTCAGCCGCTGTGGGCGGCTCCAGCAGGTCCCAGCGGCTATGGAGCATCTTCAGCGCCCGCCGTGCCGCCTCTGCCTGCGCCGTGGCGCCGTGAGCCTCGAAAACCTCGAGCGCCGGTACGATGGCAGCTGCCGCCGCAAGCCAGTTCTCACGGCGGTCCTTGAGCTCACCGAGGCGGATGAGCACGGTGGACATGTTTAGCCGCGTGACGGCCCACCGCATGGGCTCGTTCTCTCGCGTGAACACCTCGAGCGCACCACGATAAGCCACGGCCGCCTGCTCGAGCGTTAGAGCCGAAGCCTGTCCGACCTCACACATCGAAGCCAGCGCATTGCCGAGCCCAATGCGGGCCAGCGCCCAGACACGCGGGTCTGTTTCGCGGCTCAGGACATCCAGCGCCGTGCGGAACGCGATGCTGGCCTGTTCGAAGAGCGCCTTGGAGGGCTCGTGGTCCGCAATGGCGAGCAGGGAGTTACCTAGGCCTTGGGAGGCCGAAGCCAAACCTTTCGCGTCGCCACTCGAGCCCGCAAATTCTGCAGCAGCGGCATACGCATTCACGGCCTGCCGCAGGAGAGGTGTGCTGCCCGTTTCCTCGCCCGAGTAATAGAGAGCGTCGGCCCGGCGCAGCATAAAGCGGAGCCGCGCGGCCGGATCGGAGCGCCCGATGCTTTCTGCGGCCTCGTCGAAGAGCTCTGCCGCGGTCTGAAAATCCATGCGCGCCATGGCGACCTCGGCGACGTCGGCCGTCGCCATCGCCTCTTGGTGCTGCTCGGCACGAAGCTGCTCCAGCTGCTCCTGGAGCTGCTGCTCGGTTCGCTGGCGCGCCTTCCGGAAGCTGCGGCGCACCTCCTTCAGAAGCTCCATGGCGCCTTCGAAATCGCCGGCGAACAACGCTTCGGCGGCTTTGGCCTTGAGCTGGCGAACCTCGGCCGGCTCGTTCGTCGGCCGCAGAAGCTGATTGCGCGTCTCCTGCAGCCATTGCGCCAGCTCGGCAATCTGCCAAGCCTCGCGGGCAGATAATGTGCGCTGTTTCTCCGCGATGGCAGAGAAGCGCTGCAGCGCACGGTCGGACAATCCGTATCGCTTCTTGAGCTCCGCCAGCTCGTCATCGGGCTGCGTCGCAACCGAAAGCTCCTTACTCGTGGATTCGGGCTCGACCGCAGCCGGTGCTGGTAAGCCTTGCCGCTCAGCCAGAAACTCGCCCGCGGCTGGCGCCAAGTCGCGAAGCAGACGCGGATCGGCGAGAATTTGAATGAAAAGCTGCTCGAGCAGAAAACTGCACACCTCCTCGGACAGCGCATCGAGCAGTTGCAGCCCGCTAGTCTTGGCCCGGCCGATGATCCCAGCTGTGAGCTGTTGTGCGGCCCCAGCCGGTCCACCAGGATACTGCCCCCCAAGAACCGCCTTTACGAGTTCCGCTTCTGGCCGGCAGGCATCGAGCACCGGAGCCAGCTTGCGGGCATGCTCCTCGGCGACGTGCATTTGGATGCCTCGGGTGTCCTGACTGAGCCAGATTTGGTGCGCCAGCCGGTCCAACACATCGCCAATCGGCCCGCCTTCGCCGCGCTTCCGGAGGAACACGGAGAAATCGCCCCCGGCCTGCACAGCACCGGGTGGGACAGGGCAGTCGAGAGCAGGCATAAGGGAAAGCACCCCTGCTCCGACGAACACCTCCAATAACTCGTAAAGCGACATACCAACACGCTCGCCGCCCGCGCGTACGATCAAGTAGCGCATCCGCAAAGCGAAGTCATGGCAGAGCTTGGTTACCCATGCACAGTTGTGCGAAACCTATCCTGCTTCTGCTTTGCAAATCCCCGGTAGTGGTTCGTGTTAAGCCTTCCTTAACCGCGAACATCCGATTGCAAGCTGCATGATAGTCCGGGAGCGACGCACATGCAGGCCAGCCCGACCGAACAGGATGAGCTGCCGCTCTCGAATGCCCTCGAGAAGGTTGTCACCGACTGGATAGCCCATCTGAACGCGGAGCGTGGCTATTCACAGCTCACCTGCGAGGCCTATGGGCGTGACTTGCGGCAGTTTCTGGCCTACTGGCGCGGGCAGCTTGATCGCACGCCAAGCGTGGCTGATCTGCAGCAGCTCGATACCCGCACCTTTCGAGGGTTTCTGGCGAGCCGCCGGCGCGAGAAGGTCTCAAACCGTTCGCTCGCACGCACGCTGTCGGCCCTGCGCTCATTCTTCCGCTGGCTGGAGAGCGAGACTGGCATCAAGAGCCGCGCCGTTCAGTCTGTGGCCCGCCCCAAGGTGCCGCACGGCGTGCCAAAGCCTTTGACCATCCCGAAGGCGCTCGCGCTGATCGATGGAGGCATGGCGGCGGAGCTCGACTGGATCACGGCCCGCGATACAGCCGTGTTGCTCCTACTCTATGGCTCCGGGCTGCGCATATCAGAGGCGCTGGGCCTCAAAGCGGGTGAGGCGCCCACGGCAGATCGTGATGTGCTACGCATCACAGGCAAAGGCGGCAAGGAACGGGTCGTGCCAGTGCTGCCTATCACGATCACTGCAATCGAGCGATATCGGCAGCTTTGTCCGTATCCGCTCGAACCTGACGGTCCGCTGTTTCTGGGCGCCAAAGGAGGGCCGCTGTCGCCCCGTATCATCCAGCTGGCAATTGCCCGAGTGCGGTCCGCGCTAGGATTGCCGGAGACCGCTACCCCACACGCACTTCGCCACTCCTTCGCGACACATTTGCTCTCCGCTGGCGCCGACTTGCGCCAGATCCAGGAGCTGCTTGGGCATGCGTCTCTGTCGACCACGCAGATCTATACGGAGGTCGACCGGGAGCGACTGCTCGCGGTTTACGATGCAGCCCATCCGCGGGCCCGCGGCTGATCTTACCCGCGGCAGACTCGGTCACATGTGAATGGCGCGCTTATCGACAGCCAGTGCTGCTTCTTTGACAGCCTCGGACAGAGTCGGATGCGCGTGACAGGTGCGCGCCAGATCCTCCGCCGACCCGCCGAACTCCATAAGGACGGCAGCTTCGGCAATCATCTCGCCTGCGTTCGGACCGATGATGTGGACGCCGAGGACGCGGTCTGTCTCTGAATGCGCCAGCACTTTCACCAGACCGTCCGTCGTCCGATTGATCTTGGCGCGGCCATTTGCCGTGTAAGGGAACTTGCCGACCTTGTAGGGGATGCGCAGCCTCTTTCAGCTCCTCTTCGGAACGGCCAACCGATGCGACTTCCGGGAACGTGTAGATCACGTTCGGGATCACGTCGTAGTTCACGTGACCAGCCTGACCGGCCAGAAGCTCCGCGACGGCAACCCCTTCCTCCTCGGCCTTGTGGGCCAGCATCGGGCCAGCGATCACGTCGCCGATCGCGTAAATTCCCGGCACGTTCGTCTGGTAGCGCTCATCGACGACGATCCGTCGCTTGTTGTCGAGCTGAACGCCGACGTCCTCGAGACCCAGCCCCTCCGTGTAAGGAACACGCCCGACGCTGACCAGAACGACGTCCGTCTCGACCGTTTCCGCCTTACCGCCCGCAGCCGGTTCGATGGTGACCTGATGCGCGCCGTTGGCCTTCTTCACGCCCGTCACCTTGCTCGAGAGCTTGAACTTGAAGCCCTGCTTGGTGAGGATGCGCTGGAAGTTGCGTGCGATTTCGCCGTCAATGCCGGGGACGATGCGGTCGAGATATTCGACCACCAGCACCTCGCTGCCCAGCCTGCGCCAGACGGAGCCGAGCTCGAGGCCGATGACGCCGGCGCCGATCACGAGCAGCCTCTTCGGCACCTTTGGCAGTGAAAGGGCACCTGTAGAAGACACGATGGTCTTCTCGTCAATCTCGATGCCAGGCAGCCGCGCCACATCCGAGCCCGTGGCAATAACGATGGACTTGCCTTCGATGACTTTCTTGGCGCCGTCGTCGGCCGTTACTTCGACTTTGCCGGGGGCCAGAATGCGCCCCGTGCCGTGATGGGCTTCGATCTTGTTCTTCTTCAGCAGGAAGGCGACGCCATCGACGTTGCCTTTCACGCCTTCGTCCTTGAAGGCGTGCATGCGCGGCAAGATCCAGCTCCGGCTTGACCTTGATGCCCATGGCCGCAAAGCCGTTGCTGGCTTCCGCGTAGGCCTCGGACGCATGCAGGAGCGCCTTGGACGGCATGCACCCGATGTTGAGGCAGGTGCCGCCATACGTGGACCGCTTCTCGACCACGGCCACCTTCATGCCGAGCTGCGCGGCGCGGATAGCGCACACGTATCCCCCGGGGCCGGTGCCGATGACGATGAGATCGTAAGTCATTCTCTATCTGCTCAGTTGTCTTTCTCAGCTTGCCAAGCGAAGGATTTCAGCCTGCCGAATAGCGCGACGGCGAAGCGAGTCACTTCCGAAATCGATCTCGTCGCCATCATCATCCAGCCAGAAAATGGAATGCCCGTAATCCTCCAGCTTCACGTCATTGAAACGAGCGGGAGACTTGCGGAGGAACTCGAAGACCTCACCTTCTGCAATAACTCGGGCGCAAATCGACGATCGCCTCGTATCCATCCTGCCAGGTGATCTTCAGCACTCCATACAGGATGGGCTCCACGGCCTTCATGCGAATGATCTCGGTCATTCGATCTTTGCAGGTTTTCGGCCTGCCTCCATATCGAGCCACGCGACGATCAGCTCATCTCGGTGCGCTCTGGCCCAGTTCATCACCACAGCTTCTTAATTCGGCGGCAGTGAGCCCTTCAGTATCTCTACTGGGTCAATCTTGACCTGCGCCGTATACTCCGCAAATCTCGCGTGGAAATGTGGAGGTGGATGCTCGTCGGCGTAGAAGATGATCCACCTTTCAACGATCGCGACTGTAGGCATCCACCGGGACCAAATTCAAAGCTCCAGCACCAGCCGCTGCGGGTCCTCCAGCAATTCCTTCACGCGCACCAGGAATGTGACAGCCTCCTTGCCGTCGACGATCCGGTGATCGTAGCTGAGGGCGAGGTACATCATCGGCCGCACGACGATCTGGCCGTCGCGCACAACCGGCCGTTCCTCGATGCGGTGCATGCCGAGAATGCCGGACTGAGGCGCGTTGAGGATCGGCGTCGAAAGCAGCGAGCCGAACACGCCGCCATTCGTGATCGAGAACGTGCCGCCCTGCATCTCCTCGATGCCGAGGCGCCCGTCACGCGCGCGGCGGCTGAAGTCGGCGATCTGCGCCTCAATCTCGGCCAATGACAGACGATCAGCCTCTCGCACGACCGGCACGACAAGGCCTTTGTCCGTGCTCACCGCAACGCCGATGTGATAGTAATTCTTGTAGATGATATCCGTGCCGTCGATCTCGGCATTGACCGCAGGAATTTCGCGCAGGGCCTGGACGCAGGCCTTCACGAAGAAGCCCATGAAGCCGAGGCGGACGCCATGGCGCTTTTCGAACAAGTCTCTGTACTGAGCGCGTAGGCTCATCACGGCGCTCATGTCGACGTCGTTGAACGTCGTCAGCATGGCGGCCGTGTTCTGCGCTTCCTTGAGGCGACGGGCGATGGTCTGGCGCAACCGCGTCATCCGCACGCGCTCCTCGCGCGCGGCGTCGCTAGGCGGCGACGGTGCACGCATCTGCGGTGCCGGTGCTGGCGCGGCACGCGAGACGGGAAACGCGATCGTCTCCGCAGATGGCCTCGGCGGAGCGGCCTCGGCTTCCGGTGCCGCCCGCAGGACATCCTCCTTCAAAATTTGGCCACGCCGGCCTGAGCCGCTGATCTGCTCGGCCGCGAGCCCCTTCTCCTCCATAATCTTGCGAGCCGCCGGCGAGGGAGGCATCGGAGCCCCGGCTTCGGCCACAGCCTTCTCGAGCACCTCACCCTCCGCTTTGGCAGGAGCAGGAGCCGGCTTCGCTGCGGGTTGGGCCGCAGCTTCGGCCTTCTCCTTGGCCGGGGCGGCCTTTGCCGGCGCGGCCCCTTCCTCGATGCTCCCGAGCACCGTACCTACGGCAACGGTCTCGCCCTCCTGAACCTTGATGTCGCTCAAGACACCGCTTGCCGGCGCAGGCACCTCGACGGTGACCTTCTCCGTTTCCAGCTCGCAGATAGCCTCATCCGCCTGGACGGACTCGCCCGGCTTCTTGAACCACTTCCCGACCGTTGCCTCGGTGACGCTCTCACCAAGCGCCGGCACTCGGATTTCGACTGCCATAGCTGTTTCAGGCCCTTGCTATCGATCGCTTACGAGTTCGCAGCTCATGGCTTGAGCGCTTCCTCGACCAATGTTTGCTGCTCCTGCAGATGCCGCGAAAGCTGCCCCGTTGCCGTCGCGGCGGCAGCAGCCCGGCCGACGTACCGCGGCCGCAGATGCTTCGCCCGAATGTGTTGCAGCACCCATTCCAGGTTCGGCTCGATGTAGGTCCAGGCGCCCATGTTCCGGGGCTCCTCCTGGCACCAGACGAACTCTGCGTTCACAAAACGCCCGAGCTCGGCCATAAGCGCGCGCGCCGGGAATGGATAGAGCTGCTCGATGCGCATCAGGTAGACGTCGTCGATGCCGAGCTGATCCCGCAGCTCGTAAAGGTCGTAGTAGACCTTTCCGGTGCACAGCACGACACGCCGAATCTCGTTATCCGGCTTCAGCTCCACCGTAGACGCGTCGAAGTGCTCGTGGCTCCGGTCGGCGCCGTCCCAAAGCACGCGATGGAAGCTCGTGCCTGGCCCGAACTCGTCGAGGTGCGAAACAACCCGCTTATGCCTCAGCAGCGATTTCGGCGTCATCAGCACCAGCGGCTTGCGGAAGTTGCGATGAAGCTGCCGGCGCAAGATGTGGAAGTAGTTGGCAGGGGTGGTGCAGTTCGCGACCTGCCAGTTGTCCTCAGCCGAAAGCTGCAGATAGCGCTCGAGGCGGGCGGAGCGAGTGCTCCGGCCCCTGGCCCTCGTAGCCGTGGGGCAGCAGCATCACCAAGCCCGACATCCTGAGCCACTTGCGTTCGCCGGACGAGATGAACTGGTCGATAATGACCTGTGCACCGTTGGCGAAATCGCCGAACTGCGCCTCCCAAATGACCAGCGCGTGCGGCTCGGCGAGGCTGTAGCCGTACTCGAATCCGAGCACGGCCAACTCTGACAGCATCGAGTTGATGACCTCGAATCTCGCCTGGTCAGGAGAGATGTGCTTCAGCGGCGTATACCGCCGGGCAGTCTCCTGATCGAAGAGCACGGCGTGACGTTGCGAGAAGGTGCCGCGCTCCACGTCCTGGCCCGACAGCCGCACCGGGAAGCCTTCCTTGAGCAGTGTGCCGAAGGCCAAGTGCTCGGCCATCGCCCAGTCGATACCCTCGCCGGTCTCGATCATCTCGCGGCGCCGCTCGAGCAGCCGACGGACCGTCCTGTGCGCGTTGAAGTCGGCGGGAATGGTCGTGATCTGGCGGCCCACGTCCCGCAGCATGTCGAGATCGACGCCGGTGTTGCCGCGCCAATCCCCTTTTTCATTCGGATCCAAACCCGCCCAGCGGCCGTCCAACCAATCGGCTTTGTTCGGACGATAGTTTTCGGCGGCCTTGTATTCCTCTTCGAGCTTGGCGCGGAATCGAGCGCGCGTCTCTTCGACCTCGTCCGCCGTAACCACGCCTTCCTCGATCAGCCGCTTCGAGTAGAGCTCGAGCGTCGTGGGATGCGACTTGATGGCCTTGTACATCACCGGCTGCGTGAAGGCCGGCTCGTCCGCCTCGTTATGCCCGTGCCGCCGGTAGCAGATCATGTCGATCACGACCGGCTTCTGGAACCGCTGGCGGAACTCCGTCGCAATCTTGGCGACGTGCACCACGGCTTCCGGATGATCGCCGTTAACGTGGAAGATGGGCGCCTCGACCATCTTCGCCACATCCGTGCAGTACGGCGACGACCGCGAGTAACGCGGGTTGGTCGTGAACCCGATCTGGTTGTTGATGACGAAGTGGACGGAGCCGCCCGTGCGATGCCCCTTGAGGCCCGACAGGCCGAAGCATTCCGCCACGATTCCCTGACCGGCGAACGCTGCGTCACCGTGAATGAGAAGTGGCATTACGGCGGTGCGGTCGTCAGGTCGGCAGCCGTATTGATCCTGCTTGGCCCTGACTTTGCCTAGCACCACGGGGTCGACGCTCTCCAGGTGCGAGGGGTTTGCCGTCAGCGACAAGTGCACGGAGATACCATCGAAGATGCGATCCGACGAAGCACCGAGGTGGTACTTCACGTCGCCCGAACCCTCGACGTCATCCGGCTTGAAGGAGCCACCCTTGAACTCGTGGAAGATGGCCCGATAGGGCTTGCCCATGACATTGGCCAGCACGTTGAGCCGGCCGCGGTGGGCCATGCCGAGCACGATCTCCTTCACGCCGAGCTGGCCGCCGCGCTTGATGATCTGCTCGAGCGCCGGCACCATCGATTCACCACCTTCGAGGCCGAAACGCTTGGTGCCCGTATATTTCACCTCGCAGAACTTCTCGAAGGTCTCCGCTTCGATCAGCTTGTTCAGGATCGCTCGGCGGCCTTCGGGCGTGAACTTGATGCCCTTGCCCTCGCCTTCGATCCGCTCCTGGATCCAGGCCTTCTGGGCCGGCGAGGTGATGTGCATGAACTCGACGCCAATCCGGCCGCAATAAGTCCGGCGAAGGATTTTCAGGATTTGGCGAATGGTCGCCGTTTCGAGCCCGAGGACCTTGTCGATGAAGATCGGACGGTCGAGATCCGCCTCCGTGAAGCCATAGGTCTCCGGCTTCAGCTCGCGATGGACGCTCCGCTCGCTGAGACCGAGCGGATCAAGATCCGCAATCAGGTGGCCCATCACACGATAGGCCCGGATCAACATCAGGGCGCGAATGGAATCCTGAGTGGCCCGGAGCAACGCGGCCATGGACAGGTCGAAACCCGCAGCGTACGCTCGCGCCTGAAGCTTATCGCGGATTTGCCTCTCGGCACCCACGTAATCTCCGGTCAAGGCTGCGACGAGGTCCGACCGCCCATCCTGGGTGAGCTCCTCAAGCGGCTGGGCCCATGAAGGCCCGTGCACCTCGGCTTCGACCGCGCCCCGCTCTTCTTGCAAGCTTTGGAAGAACAGCCGCCATTCGTCGCTGACGGCACCAGGGTTCTGCTCGTAAAGCGCCTGCATCTCCTCGATGTAGGCCGCATTGATACCGTGCAGGAAGGAAGTTCGCGCGAAGGCCTCGTTTAGAGCTTGTCGTGACATCGTTTCACTTGGTCCGGATTACGCGTTCGCAGGCCGCGAACGCAGCGACGCACCCGTTGGGGCACCTGCATTACACCGCCTGATTTAGTGAAGGCACGCCGTCCATTTAAGGCCCTCGGAGCGAGGTCTCAGGTTGTACTCCTTACCACCCGACCGGTTACTCAGCCGTTGAGGACTTTTGCCAATGTCGTGCCAAGGGCGGCCGGGCTGTCGGCAATGGCAATTCCGGCTGACCGCATTGCTTCGAGCTTGTCCTCGGCCTTGCCCTTCCCTCCGGAGATGATCGCACCCGCATGACCCATGCGCCGGCCTGGCGGAGCCGTAACTCCGGCGATGAACCCGGCCATCGGCTTCTTGCGTCCCTTGGCGGCTTCACTCTTGATGAACTCGGCTGCCTCTTCCTCGGCCGAGCCTCCGATCTCACCGATCATGATGATCGAGTGCGTGTCCGGATCGGCGAGGAACATCTCGAGCACATCGATGAACTCGGTTCCCTTCACGGGATCGCCACCGATGCCGACGGCCGTCGACTGGCCGAGGCCAGCATCCGAGGTCTGCTTCACGGCCTCATAGGTGAGCGTGCCCGAGCGCGATACGATGCCAACGTGCCCGCGCTTGAAGATGTTGCCGGGCATGATGCCGATCTTGCATTCGTCCGGAGTGAGCACGCCGGGGCAGTTGGGGCCGATGAGCCGCGAGGACGACCCTTCCAGCGCCCGCTTCACCTTCACCATGTCCATCACCGGAATGCCCTCCGTAATGCACACGATGAGCGGGATTTCAGCGTCGATTGCTTCGAGAATGGCATCGGCCGCGAACGGCGGCGGCACATAGATAGAAGTGGCGGTTGCGCCGGTCTTCTCCTTGGCCTCGGCTACCGTATTGAAAAGTGGTACGTCCGCCAGCTCCGGATCAGGATGCTTGGTGCCGCCCTTCCCGGGTGTGACACCGGCAACGATCTGCGTTCCGTAAGCCTTGGCCTGTTTGGTGTGGAAGGTGCCCTGGCTACCAGTGATGCCCTGACAAATGACTTTGGTGCTCTTGTCGACGAGGATGGCCATTACTGCGCTTGTCCTGCCCTCTTGCCTCGATTGGTGCTGCTTGTGGGACAGAATGAGCACCGAATCAAGTATGTCGATGGGGGAAAGCGCCTGCTCGAATTGCAGAAATCCACCGGCGACCTGCCGCAGTGGCAGCGGGACCCGTTATGCCGGGTGGCAGTTGCAAGCACGTCGCTCTGATCGCACCTTCCCGGCACGAACGGACGTCTTTGTTGAGCTCCCTGCAAGCCACGCACCGGATGGCGTGTCGTTATGGTCCTGAGGCAGCCAGACTAGTCAACCGGCACCAGGCCGCCTCGAGCTGCAATTCCCGATGCCGGTCGACAATATCCTGGAAATCGTTACTGCGAGCCACTCGGGGTCGTAATGGTCGGCTCGCTAGCCGTTGCCGGTTCGCTGGTCGTCGCCGGCTCTGACTGCATTACTTCCGCTTCCGGCATCATGTAGAGGTATCCAGCAATTGCCACGATGACGAGCACCGCCGCTAAAATCAGCGTTCGACTATTCATCGTGCATCCTCCAGAGTTGATCCGAAGGCTGACACGATATTCTTCCAATATGTTGAGAAGGGGACGCTCCTATGAACGGCGCGTTCGCCTCAAAACTGTTGCCAAAATGGCGCGAGAACGAGCGTCTATTCCTCAGGGGGCTGGTTGTAGGGATGCTTCGGTGAGTGTCGCCGGCCCTTACCGAGATCCCGTCGCGCGCGTACGTCCTTGTCGGCTTTTTCGAAGGTTTCAATCAAGTTGTCCGGCTCCGGGTTCACCCCTGGCTCGACATAACGCTGATTGTGAACGTTCGCCTGGTCATCGCCTTGGAGCGAATTCCTTCCCATCATGTCCTGGGCAAGATCGACCTCATTGATTTCGTGAGCCTGCGTCGGCCGCACAGGGTCCCTTCGCCTCTTCGCCATCTCGCCGTACCTCCCAACTCCAGTCTTCGGACTTCATAATCCTCCAACACGAGGCCGACGTTGCGGTTCCTCAATGAGGCGTCCGGCCGCGAGCCATACTCGGACAGCTAAGTTAGCGATTTGTTCCCTCGCAAAGAGGACGCTCAACGAAGTCAATGGGCTGGCAAGCCCGCAAGGCTGTGTTTAGCGCCCGAAGCCGGCGCGAAACGGCAGCCAGGTCGCAAGCTCTGGAAATGCGATGAGAATGGCCATGCCAATGATCATGATGGCCACGTAAGGCGCTGCGCCCTTCACGATCTCGGAGAGCGGTGCGCCGGTGATCCCCTTGATTGCGAAGAGGTTCATGCCGACCGGAGGGGTGATCATCGCCAGCTCGAGATTGACCATCAACAACACGCCATACCAGATCGGATCGATCCCGAGCGTATGCAGCGTCGGCAATAGAATTGGCGTCGTGATGAGGATGATCGCGATGGACTCGAGGAACATGCCCAGCACGAAAATCAGCGCCATGACGGCGATGATGAAGCCCAGCGGCCCGAGATCCATCTGCGCAACCGCTTCGGTCACACCCACAGGCAACCGGATGATGGTGATTGCGTAACCGAACATCGCGGCGGCAGCGATGATGATGAACACCATCATGGTCGTGCGCATGGTGGAGTAGGCACACGCCCACAGGTCGGCCAATCCGAAGTTGCGGTACACGAGCACCGCAACCAGGAGCGCGTAGATCGCGCCCGCGGCGGCGGCCTCGGTTGCGGTAAAGACGCCGAAGTAGATGCCGCCCATCACCACAGGCGGAGCCATGAGCGCCCAGATCGACCTCCGGACAGCCGACCAGACGGTGGGCCATCCTGCCCAGGCCGGCTTGTCTGCACGCCCGGCCAAGGCCGCCTCAATGAGACAGTAAAGCGAGAACAGCGCAGCCAGCAGCAACCCCGGGATGATGCCGGCGAGGAAAAGAGCGCCGATCGAAGCTTCAGAGACGATGGCATATAGGATCATTGGCCCGGACGGCGGAATGAGAATGCCAAGCGTCCCACCGGCGGCAACGACACCCAATGCGCTCCGCTCCGAATGACCGAACCGTTTCATCTGCGGAATGGCGGTTGAGCCGATGGAAAGCGCCGTCGCAACTGAAGAGCCGGAGATCGAGGCGAACACCGTGCAGGCCATCACGGTGGCGATGCCAAGGCCCCCGCGGATATGACCGACGAGAGTGTGCGCCGTCTCGTAAAGGTCGTCGATCACCTTGGCGCGGATCATGACCTGCGCCATGAAGACGAACAGCGGAATCGTCGTCAGAACGGGGTTGGCGAGATGGCTGTAGGTCGTCTCGGCGAGGCTCGAGACACTGCCCTCAGAAAGCAACAGGATGACCGTCGCCGTCAGTCCCAGCGCAGCGAATATCGGAACGCCTGAGAGCAGCAGCGCAAGTAAGCCCGCAAAGACGAGAATAACCGTCAACGCTGCGCTCCTCGCGCTAATGCATCCAGCAGGCGGGCTGCCGCCATCAGCGCAAGGAGAACGCAGGCGGCGAGCAGCGGCGCCATCGGGATCCAGCTCGGAATTTCGAGGTGATCTGCGGTAAACGACCCGAAGTCGTAGGCAAAGCTGATCTGCTCCCAACAGCTCCAGCCAAGCACCACAGCAAATGCCAGCACTGCGAAATCGGAGAAATAAGCGATAACTCGGCGGCCGCGTGCGCCAAAGCGGCCAACCAGCAGGTCGATTGAGATGTGGTCACCTCGCCGCAAAGCCTCGGCGGCGCCCAGCATCAATGCGACAACCAGATATCCTGCAACGGGGTCTGACCACACCAACGGGCGGTCAAAAACATACCGTTGCACCACAGCGTAGGTGACAAGTCCTAGTATTATGAGCACGAGCAAGGCGCTCAGTGCTCCCCCGAGCCAGGCGAGAGCAGAAGCCGCGCGTGCGGTCAAGGAGGAGGGCTGAAGCTCCTCCGCTGTTGGCTGATTGTCTTGGCCTTGCTCCAGGCCTTCCATCTCAAATTTTCCCGATGAGCTCGATCAGCTTCTGCGCATCAGGATCGGTCGCGAATTTCTCGTCGAAAGCTGGCCGCATGATCGCCTCGAGCGCCTTGATCTCCTCGGGCGTCGCGATATGGACCTTCACGCCTTTCTCGCGAAGCTGATCAGGAGCCGCAGCGCCAGCCTTCTCGGAAGCCTCCACGGCCCAAAGCGCCGCCTTCTTACCTGCGCTTTCCAGCGCTGCCTTCGACTTGTCCGAGAGCCCGTCGTACCATTTCGGGTTCACGTATCCGTGCAGGTAAGCACTGATGACCGGCACGACCGTGAAGTGGTCCTGAACCTCATAGTATTTTCTCGAAACGGCGGCTGCTACGTCGGTCAGACCTGCATCGAGCACACCCGTGGCGAGCGCCTGATACACCTCGGAGCCCGGCAACGACGTCGGCGTCGCTCCAAGTGCAGCTAGTGCAGCATCGAAGGCCGCGTTCAGCCCACGCAGCTTCACGCCCTTGAAATCCTCTGGCTTCACCAGAAAACGCCCCTTGGACGTGAATACGGATGTATTGGTCTGAAACAGCCACGCGATATTGCGAACGCCCTTTTCAAGCAGCTTTTCCTCGAGGAACTTCGCCGCTTCTAAATCCGGCCACTTGCGCCAGATTTCCAGGTCGCCGAACGCGAAAGGCGCGACCGTCACGTTCATAATCGGCAGCGTCCGGCCCCACTGGAAATTCAGGGAGAAGGCGCACTCGATATCGCCCTTGGCAACGGCGGTGATGTTCTGATTGGCCTTGACGAGGCTGTCCGAGCCGAACACCTGCACATCCAGCTCGCCCTCGGAAGCCGTGCGCACCTCCTCCGCCCAACGCTCGATCACCTGCGCGACGTGGTGCGCGGGCGGTAGCTGATGCGAGCAGCGCATCTTCGTTGCGGCCTCGGCGACGCCCGGTACGCCTGCCATCGCAATTGCGAGGGCAGCTACCAAACCTCTTGAACTTAGACATTACGCCTCCTTCCCGTGAGCGAGTGCCTATTCCTGGCCGTTTCAGCGGAAACTATACCTTCTATGATTTATCCGATGCCGCACCGCGAGCCGCTGCGATCATTTCGGCATCCAAGCCAAGTTGCCCCAAAATTTCCTCCGTATGCTGCCCCACACTCGCAACATCGCCGCCGCCGGTCATCATTTGCCCGTCGACCTCGAACGGGAGCGAAGGAGCGCGGAATGTTTTCCCATCGGGCATGCGCGACGTCGCAAGGCCACCAGGCCGCATGACGTGCGGGTCTTGGAACATGTCCGACGGCTTGGCAATGGGCGCGAAGGGTATTCCCGCTTCCTCAAAGGCACTGATGAGATCGGCAGACTGACGTCCTGCGATCGCACGCTCCACAATTGGCAAGGTCCAGGAGCGCGCGTTGATCATGTCCATCTTCGTCTTCAATCGCGGATCCGACTTCAGCTCCGCGAGGCCGAGGATATCGCAAAGGGTCGCCCACTGCCCCTCGGTAACGGCGCCGACGAACAACTGCTTTCCGTCCGCGGTGGTGAAGATGTCGTAGACCGGCCAGGAGAAGTCGCGCTCCGGCATGGGCGGCGGGTTAACGCCTTCCAGCTCGTACTGCACCATGTGCTGTGCGACCAGCAGGAGGCAGTTTTCAAAAAGGCCGACACGAATATCCCGGCCCTTGTCCGTCGACTGCCGCTCGAGCAGCGCCGAGACGACCGAGAGCGCGCCGAAGAGCCCTCCCATGATGTCATTGGCGGAGGAGCCGACGCGCAGCGGCCGCCCGCTCGGGCCGGTCATGTAGGCCAGGCCAGTCATCATCTGCACGACTTCGTCAAGCGCGGTGCGGTGCTGATAAGGGCCTGTCAGAAATCCTTTGTGGGAGGCAATGATGAGCTTGGGATAGCGCGCGCGCAGCTCCTCGAGGTCCGCGCCCATCTTGGCCAAGGAATCGTCCCGGAAATTCTCGACGAAAACGTCTGCAGTCGCGAGCAGCTTGTGCAGCGCCTCCCGGCCCGCTTCGGTCCGCGTATCGAGCTGCACTGATTTCTTGCCACGATTGAAGAGCGGAAAGAATGGGCTTCCCATACCAGAGAGATAGCGGGTCTTGTCGCCCTGGGGCGGCTCGATCTTGATGACCTCAGCGCCAAGAAAGCCAAGGAACATGCCACATGATGGACCCATGATCATGTGGCTCATTTCGACGACGCGAATACCTCTGAGTGGCTGGAAATCCCCCATATCCTCACCTCGAAGCACGTCTCGTCGCGAAGACGGGAAGTCGTGCGGCAAAGCTTTTGACTTCTTCGGTGTCCGGAAGCTGGCAGCAAATCCGGACACCTCGGACCTAGGATAGCTAGATGATTTTCTGCCCCGTTTTCTCCCAGTCAGCAACGAATTGGCGAAGACCAATGTCCGTCAGCGGGTGTTTGACGAGCGACTGGAGAACGGCAGGCGGGACGGTGACCACGTCAGCGCCAATCATGGCCGCGTGCTTGACGTGATTCACCGTGCGGATAGAGGCGGCGAGAATTTCCGTTGTCAACTCGGTGTAGTTATCGAAGATGGCGCGGATTTCGCGCACGAGCTCGATGCCATCGAGGCCGATATCGTCGAGGCGACCGATGAAGGGCGAAACGAACGTCGCACCCGCCTTCGCGGCAAGCAGCGCCTGGTTCGCCGAGAAACACAACGTGACATTGACCATGTGCCCTTCCGACCTGAGCGTGCGGCACGCCTTCAGGCCATCCCAAGTCAGGGGCACCTTGATGCAGACATTCTTCGCAATGCCGGCAAGCACACGACCTTCCGCGACCATGCCCTCGTAGTCAGTCGCGGCCACCTCCGCGCTGACCGGGCCGGGAACGGTCTCACAGATTTCGCGGATGACCGTCTTGAAGTCCCGCCCCACCTTTGCCACCAGCGAGGGATTGGTGGTAACGCCGTCGAGCAGTCCGGTCGCCGCGAGTTCCTTGATGACAGCCACGTCCGCTGTGTCGACGAAGAATTTCATAGATCAACTCCTGTTGCCCTTGGCCCGCCGCAGGGCTCGGCCAAGGTTAGCCGGTTTCGGTCGGTTCTAATCTGCAGCGTGCCCCTTTGACCAGTCTGCTGGAACTTGATGGAGGGACTTGCGGCGCTTTGCGGCGTCTGCCCGTCGTTATTCCTGTCGCTCTGGACCAGACTTACGATTACCTCGTGCCGCGCAGCGCGACGGTCGAACCGGGCTCGTTCGTGCTCGTGCCCTTCGGCCCGCAGCATCGCATCGGCGTAGTTTGGGACCGGGCGACGGATTCAGAACGGGAGGTTCCCGCCTCCAAGCTGAAGCCGGTCATGGAGGTGCTGGACGTCCCTGCTTTGCCGACCGTATCGCTACGGTTCGCTGAATGGATCGCGCGCTACACACTGGCCCCCCTCGGGATGGTGGTACGGATGATGATGGGCGCGCAGGCGGTGTTCGAGCCGGCCAAGCCCCGCTTTGGCGTCCGCATCGTCGAGGGCGCACCCGAGCCGCCCCGAATGACGCCAGCTCGCAAGCGGGCCATCGAAATTGCGAGTGATGGGCTGGCGCGCTCGAAAGCCACCTTGGCCGCGGAGGCGGGGTGCAGCACCGGCGTAATCGATGGGCTGGTCGAGGCGGGAGTTCTCGTCGAGGTTGCCATCCCCGAGAAGCGCTATCCGGTGCCGCGGCCGTCGCACAGCACGGTCCAGTTCGGGCCGGAGCAGGAGCGGGCAGTCCACGCCCTACGGTCCGCCGTCGATGCGGGAAACTTCTCAGTGACGCTGCTCGACGGCGTTACGGGCTCAGGCAAAACCGAGGTCTACTTCGAGGCCGTCGCGAGGGCGCTTGAGCGGAACCGGCAAGTGCTGATCATGCTGCCGGAAATCGCCCTGACGAGCCAATTCCTCAGCCGCTTCGAAGGACGCTTTGGCTGCAAGCCCGTCGAGTGGCATTCGGCGCTTGCCTCAGCGGAACGTGGACGGGTCTGGCGGGCCGCGGCAACAGGCGAGGCGCGGGTCGTCGTCGGAGCGCGCTCGGCCCTGTTCCTGCCGTACCGTGAGCTGGGCCTCATCATCGTCGACGAGGAGCACGACCAAGGCTACAAGCAGGACGACCGGGTGCATTACCAAGCCCGCGACATGGCCGTAGTGCGCGGCAGCCTTGGGCATTGCCCGGTGGTGCTCGCTTCTGCGACGCCCTCGATCGAGACCTACGTCAATGCCCGCACAGGGCGCTATCGCCATCTCGTGCTGCCGAGCCGCTATTCCGGCACCGAGCTGCCGGAGATCGAGGCGATCGACTTACGCAAGCATCCTCCCGAAAGAGGCCGCTGGCTATCGCCCGTTCTGGTCGAGGCGATCAATGAAACGGCCGCCAAAGGGCAGCAAACACTCCTATTCCTCAACCGGCGCGGCTACGCTCCGCTGACGCTCTGCCGGACTTGCGGCACGCGCATCGAGTGCCCGCAATGTTCGGCGTGGCTCGTGGAGCACCGTTTCCGGCGCAAGCTCACCTGCCACCATTGCGGATTTGCACTGCCGGTGCCCGAAAAGTGCCCGAAGTGCGGTGATGCGGACTCGCTCGTCGCCTGCGGTCCCGGCGTCGAGCGGATCGCCGAGGAAGTGATGGAGCGGTTCCCTTCGGCCCGCCTGGCCTTGCTCTCGAGCGACTTGGTCCCAAGCCTCACCGAGATGCGCAAGGTGATCGCAGCAATCGAAAACCGCGAAGCCGACATCATCATTGGGACGCAGATCGTCGCGAAGGGTCACCACTTCCCAGATCTTGCTACGGTCGGCGTCGTCGACGGAGACCTCGGTCTCGGCCAAGCGCCGACCCGCGGGCGGCCGAGCGCACCTTCCAGCTCCTGCATCAGGTGACGGGCCGTGCCGGCCGCTCCTTCGCCCAGGGCCGCGGGCTCGTCCAAACCCACATGCCCGATCATCCGGTGATGCAGGCAATCATCTCCGGCGATCGCGAGGCCTTTCTCGACCGCGAGGTCAGCCAGCGGCAGTCAGCCACCCTGCCCCCATTCGGCCGGTTGGCAGCACTCATTATATCTGCGCGCCAGAAAGAGGTGGCTGAAGCCTACGCTCGCCAGGTCGTTCGCCAGGCACCGCGCGCGGAAAGGATTGAGGTGCTGGGGCCGGCGGAAGCACCACTCGCCGTCATCCGCGGACGGCATCGCTGGCGCATCCTGGTCAAATCACCCCGAGACGTGGATCTTCAAACGTACTTGCGGGCGTGGCTGTCGGCGGTGCCGGATCCGAAGGGAGATCTCCGGTTGACGGTCGATATCGATCCTTACAATTTCCTTTAGAAGAAGCTCGCATTGGGCCTATCCGCGCGCGAGCCGGGCAGAGACGAAATGCGGCATTGAGAGCCCATTCCGGCGGTTGATGGCCTGCGCCTGCCGTGTTAGAGGGGACCCGGCTTCTGGGAGGGGTACGAAGCGGTGCGGCGTGCCCTTTACAGATCTGCCTTCGCCCGCGGGTGACCGCCGCGCGGCCACTGCTTTCTATTTCCTCAACGCGACGAGGCCGTTCGACGTGGCGACCGACGAACCGATATTGGCAGGCGTAGCAGGGCGCTACGCATCGGCACTTTTCGAGCTGGCCCAGGAGGAACGGCAGCTCGAGCAGGTAGAGCAGGATCTCACGACCTTCCAACAACTCCTGAATGAAAGCGAGGATTTAAGGCGCCTCGTACGCAGTCCGGTCTTCTCGAGCGACGAGCAGTTGGCGGCTATCTCCGCCGTGCTCGACCGAGTGGGAATCGGTGGGCTCGCAGGCAACTTCCTTAAGCTCGCGGCGCGTAACCGGCGCCTGTTCGCCTTGCCGGACATGATCAAGGCATTCCACGCGATGTGCGCCAGGGCTCGCGGCGAGGTCGAGGCCGACGTCATTTCTGCCTTCCCGCTGAAAGACGAGCAGATGCAAGAGCTGAAGAACGCTCTGAAGGGATCCGTAGGCAAGGACGTCAAGGTGCACCTGAAGGTGGATCCCAAGCTTCTCGGCGGGCTCGTCGTGAAGATCGGCAGCCGGATGATCGACTCGTCGCTGCGCACGAAACTCAATTCACTCAAGATTTCGCATGAAAGAGGTTGGCTGATGGACATCCGGGCCGCTGAGATCTCCGCAATCCTCAAGGAGCAGATCAAAAACTTCGGCAAAGAGGCCGAGGTCTCGGAAATCGGGCAGGTGCTTTCGGTCGGCGACGGCATCGCGCGCGTTTACGGCCTCGACACCGTGCAAGCCGGTGAGATGGTCGAGTTCCCGAATGGCGTTCGGGGCATGGCGCTCAACCTCGAGACCGACAACGTCGGTGTCGTTATTTTCGGCCCGGACACCGGCATCAGAGAGGGCGACACGGTCAAGCGGACCGGCGCCATCGTCGACGTGCCCGTGGGCAAGGAGCTGCTTGGCCGCGTGGTCGATGCGCTAGGTAACCCCATCGACGGCAAAGGGCCGATCAAGGCCACGGAGCGCCGGCGTGTGGACGTGAAAGCGCCTGGCATCCTTCCTCGCAAATCCGTGCACGAGCCGATGGCCACGGGCCTCAAGGCCATTGACGCGCTCATTCCCTATCGGCCGCGGCCAGCGCGAGCTGATCATCGGCGACCGCCAGACCGGCAAGACCGCCATCATTCTCGACACCTTCCTGAACCAGAAGCCGCTGAACCAAGGCGACGACGAAATCGCAGAAGCTCTACTGCATCTATGTTGCCGTCGGTCAGAAGCGCTCGACGGTCGCTCAGTTCGTGAAGGTCCTGGAGGAGCGGGGCGCGCTCGAGTACTCGATCATCGTGGCTGCGACGGCCTCCGACCCGGCGCCGATGCAGTATCCTGGCGCCGTTCGCCGGCTGCACGATGGGCGAGTTCTTCCGCGACAACGGCATGCACGCCGTGATCGCGTATGACGACCTCTCCAAGCAGGCCGTGGCCTACCGTCAGATGTCGCTGCTGCTGCGCCGTCCGCCAGGACGCGAAGCCTATCCGGGCGACGTCTTCTACCTGCACTCGCGCCTGCTGGAGCGCGCGGCGAAGCTCAACGAAGAGCACGGTTTGGGCTCGCTGACCGCCCTGCCCGTCATCGAGACGCAGGCCAACGACGTGTCGGCCTACATTCCGACGAACGTGATTTCCATCACCGACGGCCAGATCTTCCTTGAGACGGACCTGTTCTATCAGGGCATCCGTCCTGCGGTGAACGTCGGTCTTTCAGTGTCGCGCGTCGGCTCGGCCGCGCAGACGAAGGCCATGAAGCAGGTTGCGGGCGCATCAAGGGTGAGCTCGCCCAGTACCGCGAGATGGCCGCCTTCGCTCAGTTCGGCTCCGACCTCGACGCCACCACGCAGCGCCTTCTTGCCCGCGGTGCCCGCCTGACCGAGCTGCTGAAGCAGCCGCAGTTCTCACCGCTCAAGATGGAAGAGCAGGTGGTCGTGATCTTTGCCGGTACCCGCGGCTACCTCGATCCGCTGCCCGTCAACGCAGTCGGCCGCTTCGAGCAGGAGCTGCTGCGTATCATGCGCGACCAGCACGCGGATATCCTCGAGACCATCCGGACCGAGAAGGAGATTTCCTCCGAGACGGAGAAGAAGCTCGTCGAGGCGATCGACAAGTTCGCCAAGGCGTTCGCCTGAGCTCGTGTCGTTCGGAGTGAAGCAGAGCCGGCGGACGAGCGTCCCAAGGCTCGCTTGCTGTCAGGCAGGCAGGGCTCTCAAGGTCCGTGCGAGGAAGGCCCCGATGGCCAGCTTGAAGGACCTGAGAAATCGGATCGCGTCGGTTAAGGCGACGCGTAAGATCACCAAGGCCATGCAGATGGTCGCCGCGGCCAAGTTGCGCCGGGCGCAAGATGCAGCGACGCCGCACGCCCCTATGCTGAGCGCATGGACAGCATTCTGGCCAACCTCGACCGGCGGATCACGAGCCAGAAGGCCTTTCCCCGCTCCTCGTCGGCACGGGTCGCGACCAGACACATCTGCTCGTTGTTATGACGGCCGAGCGCGGCCTCTGCGGTGGCTTCAACGCCAACATCGCCCGACGGCTCGGCAGGACATCCAGCGCCTGCAGCAGGAAGGCAAGACGGTCAAGATTCTCAGCGTCGGCCGGAAAGGCTATGACATCCTGCGCCGGGACTACGGCAACCTGGTCGTCGACAGGGTCGATCTCCGGAGCGTGCGGCAGATCGGCTATGCACATGCCCAGGAGATCGCAAGCAAGATTCTCGCCCTCTTCGAGGCGGGAGAGTTCGACGTCTGCACGCTCTACTTCAGCGAGTTCAAGTCCGTCATCACGCAAAAGCCGACGGCCTTGCAGCTGATCCCAGCCAAGCTGCCTGACGAGGAATCGAGCGAAGCACACACCGGGGCTGTGGCTGTTCACGAGTATCGAGCCCGGCGAGGAGGAAATCCTCGAATACCTGCTGATGCGCAATCTCTCGACGCAGGTCTTCCGCGGTCTGCTCGAGAACGCAGCCTCCGAGCAGGGCGCGCGCATGACAGCCATGGACAATGCCTCGCGCAATGCCGGCGAGATGATCGACAGGCTGACCCTGACGTACAACCGCACGCGCCAGGCCATGATCACCAAGGAGCTGATCGAGATCATCTCGGGTGCCGAGGCGCTGTAGTGACTAGATCAGCATGGACAGGCTGAATGAAGGAATTTCGACGATCGAGCACCGTCTCGATCTGGTCAAAGCAGACTGAAACCGCCGCACGCACAGGGAATGCCAATGGCTAGCAACAAAGTGGGTCGCATCCGCCAGGTGATGGGCGCCGTCGTCGACGTGCAATTCGAGGACGAGCTGCCCGACATCCTCAACGCGCTGGAAACGAAGAATCACGGCAACCGCCTCGTGCTCGAGGTCGCCCAGCATCTGGGTGAGAACACGGTCCGCACCATCGCCATGGACTCGACCGACGGCCTGGTCCGCGGCCAGGAGGTCACCGACACCGGTCGCCCGATCGCCGTCCCAGTCGGCGAGGCCACTCTCGGCCGCATCATGAACGTGATCGGCGAGCCCGTGGACGAGGCGGGCCCGATCGTAGGCGTCGAGGCCCGTCCCATTCACCAGCCGGCTCCCGAGTACGTCGAGCAGTCGACGGAAGCGCAGATCCTCGTCACGGGCATCAAGGTCGTCGACCTGCTCGCGCCATACGCCAAGGGCGGCAAGATCGGCCTGTTCGGCGGCGCCGGCGTCGGCAAGACCGTTCTCATCATGGAGCTCATCAACAACGTCGCCAAGGCGCACGGTGGCTACTCCGTGTTCGCCGGCGTTGGCGAGCGCACCCGTGAGGGGAACGACCTGTATCACGAGATGATCGAGTCGGGCGTCAACAAGGACCCGCGCAAGCATGGCGGCTCCGCGGCCGGCTCCAAGTGCGCCCTGGTGTACGGCCAGATGAACGAGCCGCCCGGGCGCTCGCGCCCGCGTCGGCCTCACCGGACTGACGGTCGCCGAGTACTTCCGCGACCAGGGCCAGGACGTGCTGTTCTTCGTGGACAACATCTTCCGCTTCACGCAGGCGGGCTCCGAGGTGTCGGCGCTCCTCGGCCGCATCCCCTCGGCGGTCGGGTTATCAGCCGACGCTCGCCACCGACATGGGCGCTCTGCAGGAGCGCATCACGACGACGCAGAAGGGCTCGATCACCTCGGTGCAGGCGATCTACGTTCCGGCCGACGACTTGACCGACCCGGCTCCGGCGACCTCGTTCGCCCACCTCGACGCGACCACCGTGCTGTCGCGCTCGATTGCCGAAAAAGGCATTTACCCGGCCGTCGATCCGCTCGACTCGACCTCGCGCATGCTCGACCCGCGCATCGTCGGCGAGGAGCACTACGAAGTCGCGCGTCAGGTGCAGGCGATCCTCCAGCGGTACAAGTCGCTCCAGGACATCATCGCCATTCTCGGCATGGACGAGCTGAGTGAAGAGGACAAATTGATCGTTGCGCGTGCGCGCAAGATCGAGCGCTTCCTTTCGCAGCCGTTCCACGTTGCCGAGGTGTTCACCGGCTCACCCGGCAAGCTCGTCGAGCCTGCAGGACACCATCAAGGGCTTCAAGGGCCTCTGCAACGGCGACTACGATCATTTGCCGGAGCAGGCGTTCTACATGGTTGGCACCATCGAGGAAGCCATCGCGAAGGCCGAGCAACTCGCAGCAGCCGCATAAGCGGCAGAGGACGTCCATGGCCGAAGCAGACAAGGCAACAGGCAAGTTCGGCACGTGCTGCAATGAGCTGAAAGAGGCCATGGCAGGCGAGGACTTCGAGCCGCTCGTCGCTCAAGGCGATGACGGTGTGCTCTATCTGACCGTCGGCCTCGTCGATCTCGATGATGACGAGGCCGGAATGGTGGACCATCCGATGTACTTCTGCCCGTTCTGCGGCACGCGCCTGCAGACGCGAGGACGAGGTGCAAGCGAAGATCGAGGCAAACTCGGACAGTGACGAGGACCAAGCCTAGGCGCTCCGGATGCAAGCCGAGGCCTGAGGAAGGAACATGGCTGATACGTTCAAGTTCGAGCTGGTAAGCCCGGAGCGCGTGCTCCTGTCTGAGGACGCGGAGCAGGTCGTACTGCCGGGGATACAAGGCGATTTCGCTGTTCTGGCGAACCACGCGCCAATGCTGTCGATGCTCCGACCGGGCGTGCTTGACATTCAGCTGCCGGGCAAGACGCGCCGTGTCTTCGTCAAGGGCGGTTTCGCCGAGGTTGAGCCCGATCGCCTGACTGTGCTGGCACAGACTGCGTTCGATACCGAGGCTTCGACGGCGGCTGGCGTCATCACGGCAGAGCTGGCCAATGCGCAGGCTGAGCTCGAGGCAGCGAAGGATGACGACGAGCGCTTCCTGGCCCAGGAGGCTGTCGACAGTCTGCGTGCGCTACAGTCCGGGCGCGGCTGATCCGAACCTTCTGCGCCGAGGTCTCACCTCTCCCGCGCCCCTCGAAGCAGCTCGGCGAACTCCTCAAATACAGCCTCGTAGCTGGACCGTCTAAATGACGGCGCCAGCTCAATGACTTCGTGAGGCTCGGCCCAGCGCCACGCATCGAACTCCGGCTTGCCCCCATCGGGTGGCCTCAGATTGATCTCGCCGTCCTCCCCTAAAAAACGCATGGCAAACCACCGCTGGCGCTGGCCGGAGTAGCGGCCCTTGAGGGCGATGCCGATCAGTTCCTCGGGGAGATACCACGTAATCCAGGACCGCGACTTGGCCAGAACCTCGACAGAGGTGACCCCGGTCTCCTCTGCAAGCTCACGCAAGGCTGCCTCGATCGGCTTCTCGTTTGCGCGGACACCGCCTTGAGGCATCTGCCAGACAGGAGGGGCATCGCGCGGAAGCCATTTCGGCCGACGCTGGCCGATCCAAACCTGTCCGAGCCGATTGAGCAAGACGATGCCCACACCGCGACGGATCGGCAGATTCCGAGGCTGCCTGTTCTTTGCACCCACCGCAGGCTGATCTCCTGAAGGCTGCTCGAACACGGCCATCACCTACGGCGATGAGCCGAGGGGCCTGATCAGCGGCGCGAAATTCGTGATCACTTTCGAGTAGACGTCCCGCTTGAAGGGAACGATCAAGGACGGCAACTCATCGAGCAACACCCAACGCCAAGCGTCGAACTCAGGCTTGAGAGCGCTCGGTGGGGTCAGATTCACCTCGGAATCGACACCAAAGAACCGAAGCAGAAACCACTTCTGCCGCTGGCCTCGCCAGCGTCCACCCCAGGCCTTCCCGACCAAACTCGGAGGCAAGTCGTAATGGAGCCACTCCGGGTGCTCAGCCACGATCTCAACTGTGCGTATCCCAGTCTCCTCCTCCAGCTCGCGCAGCGCAGCTTTCCTCGGGGTCCTCATCCGGATCGATGCCACCTTGCGGCATTTGCCACCAGGAGCCACGGCCCTCAGGCTCGTTCGGTGCATCGGCGCGGCGGCCGACCCACACCAGGCCCTGCCGGTTGACGACCATGATCCCTACGCATGGCCGGTAGGCTTGATCGAGATCGCTCGTCATAAATACCTGCCTCTTGCCCGAACGCCCAGGCCTCTGATTTGCAAGCTTTCGAGAGCTCTTAATTAACTATCGTGACGCAGCAGCGCCATACTAGCCTTGGGCAAACAGCCTGATCTCTGTTTGAAAAGGCCAATAGGCGTTACGTCCCCTTGCAGTTCGGTGCAGGGAATTCCGACGACGATTTCTATTTTTGGTTTCCCTCGTTCGGTCCTTTGACCAGGGTCCCGACTAAGGAGCTGCGGAATGAAGCGAGCTAGGAGCGGTGCCGCTGTCGCGAGAGAGCTGCCGGTCAATCGACTCTCTGGCAAACTTTGCCCAGGAGCAGTCGTCATCCTCAGACGGTCAGAGGGGATGGGATAGGAGGAGCCAACTAGCGTGTTGGCACGGGCGTCTCGCCCCGGTAGTCGTAGAAACCGCGCTGTGTCTTGCGGCCGAGCCAGCCAGCCTCAACGTACTTCACCAGCAGCGGACACGGGCGATACTTGGAATCCGCCAACCCTTCATAAAGCACCTGCATCACAGACAGGCAGGTATCGAGGCCGATGAAATCGGCCAGCTCCAGCGGCCCCATCGGGTGATTGGCGCCAAGCCGCATCGCCTTGTCGATGGCCTCCACGGTGCCAACGCCCTCATAGAGGGTGTAGACGGCCTCGTTGATCATCGGCAGCAGGATGCGGTTGACGATGAATGCCGGGAAATCCTCCGATACGGCAATCGTCTTACCCAGTGACTCCACGAATTCCCGCGAGATGGCGAAGGTATCATCTTCCGTCGCGATCCCTCGGATCAGCTCCACCAGCTGCATCACCGGCACGGGATTCATGAAATGCATGCCGATGAAGCGTTCCGGCCGTTTCGTGATCGAGGCCAGGCGCGTAATGGAGATGGAGGATGTGTTTGAAGCGATGATCGCGTCAGGCTTGACCTTCGGAGATAGCTCCGTGAAGATCTTGCGTTTGATGCTTTCGTCCTCGGTGGCCGCCTCGATTACCAAGTCGCAGTCCGAAAAAGCATCATAATCCGGCGCATATGCGATACGCCCAAGCGCAGCCTGCTTATCAGCCTCCGTGATGATGCCCCGAGCGATCTGCCGATCCATGTTGCGCCCGATGGTCGCCATCGCCTTGTCGACGACTTCCTTGGAGATGTCCGTAATGAGGACGTCATAGCCTGCGAGCGCAACCACGTGGGCAATCCCGCTACCCATTTGGCCGGCGCCGATTACCCCCACTTTCTTGATGGCCACGGTGTTTGCTCCTGGCATCTGGCTGTCTCGTTTAGCAGCTGCGTTTTGAACGGTACTCGATCAGCATAGTCCGCCGGGTTCAATAGCCTGCCTTCTGCAGCTCGGCATCGAGTTCGGGAAGAGCCTGGAACAGGTCCGCGACGAGCCCGTAATCAGCGACCTGGAAGATCGGGGCCTCCCCATCTTTGTTGATCGCGACGATCACCTTGGAGTCCTTCATGCCCGCAAGGTGCTGAATGGCTCCCGAGATACCGACCGCAATGTAAAGCTCCGGTGCCACGACCTTACCCGTTTGGCCCACCTGCAGGTCGTTCGGGGCAAAGCCGGCGTCGACGGCGGCGCGGCTGGCCCCCATCGCAGCGCCAAGCCGGTCGGCAACTGGCTCGATGTACTTCTTGAAGTTCTCCGCGGACTGCAGGCCGCGCCCGCCCGAGATGACGATCCGGGCCGCCGTGAGCTCCGGCCGCTCGGACTTGGCAAGCTCGGCCCCTTCGAAGGTCGACAGCCCGACAGGCTCCGGCGCCGAGATCAATTCGATGGTAGCGGATCCCCCTTCCGGCGCTGCCGCGAACGCTGCGGTGCGGACCGTGATGACCTTCTTCGGTTCGGTCGACTGCACTGTCTGAATGGCATTCCCCGCGTAGATCGGCCGCTCGAACGTGTCGGGCGACTTCACCGCCGTGATATCGGAGATCTGCATGACGTCGAGCATGGCGGCGACCCGTGGCAGCACGTTCTTGCCGCGGGCCGTTGAAGGGGCCACGAGCGCGTCATAGTTGGCCATCAGCGGCACGATGAGTGCAGCCATCTCCTCGGCAAGCTGATTTGCCAGATGGGGAGCATCCGCGACCAGAACCTTGGAAACGCCTTCGATTTTGGCAGCCCCTTCCGCCGCCGGACGGCAGTTCGACCCGGCCACGAGAACGTGGACCTCACCGCCCAGTGCCGCCGCGGCCGAGACCGCCTTCGCCGTCACCGGATTGAAGGTGTCGTTCGTGTGCTCCGCAAGGACCAGCACTGCCATTAGAGAACCCCCGCTTCTGTCTTGAGCTTCTCGACCAGCTCCGCCACGCTGGACACCTTCACACCTGCCTTACGGGCCGGCGGCTCGGCTGTCTGCAGGACCTTCAGACGCGGCGCGATGTCCACGCCGAGGTCAGCGACCTTCTTCACATCCAGCGGCTTCTTCTTCGCCTTCATGATGTTGGGCAGAGAGGCGTAGCGCGGCTCGTTGAGCCGCAGATCCGTTGTCACCACCGCTGGAAGCTTCAGCTTGAGCGTCTCCAGGCCGCCATCGACCTCACGCGTCACTCGGGCAGCGCCATCCTCGATCACAACCTTGGAGGCGAATGTCGCCTGGGGCCATCCGAGCAACGCTGCCAACATCTGACCTGTCTGATTGCAGTCGTCGTCGATGGCCTGCTTGCCGAGTATGACAAGATTGGGCTGCTCCTCTTGAACCACAGCCTTCAGCAGCTTGGCCACGGCCAGAGGCTCGACCGTCACACCCTCGTCCGTCTCGATGAGAATGCCGCGATCCGCACCCATGGCCAACGCCGTGCGGATCGTCTCCTGCGCCTTGCTGGGCCCGATCGATACGGCGACGATCTCGCTCGCGATGCCCTTCTCCTTCATCCGGATCGCCTCTTCGACTGCGATCTCGTCGAAGGGATTCATCGACATCTTGACGTTGGCGAGCTCCACCCCCGAGCCGTCCGGCTTCACCCGGATTTTCACATTGAAATCAACCACGCGCTTGACCGGCACGAGGACTTTCATGATCCCGAGTTCTCCCAATCATCCTGTGATCGCATGCGAGTGTGCTGCACGCGAGCCGTAAAAAATGGCCCATTCTGGGATCAAGCGTCTCAATCCCCGAAACCAGCCCGGCGCAGTCTGCAATCCTTCGCACGTGCGAAATGGCACCGTATGCTCACGTTTTCGGCAAGTCAATCATTCGGTTGGCACGATGTTCCGCACTTATTCGTTCTCGTCGATGCAGCTATGCGATTCCGCGATCGAACAGCGGCACGCCGGACCGGCGCATGAAAACGACTAGAACGGCTCCGGCCGCAAGACCGCCGATGTGCGCCCACCAGGCAACGGGTCCAACCTGGGGCAACAACACCATGATGAGCTGAGTCACGATCCATGCGCCGAGTGCGAAGGCTGCAGAGATTCGGATCGGAATGACCCGCATCACCAGCACCCAGATGCGGACACGGGGATGCAGCATCAAATAGGCTGCAATTACACCAGCTACGGCACCACTGGCGCCAATGAGCGGCAGCTCGGAAGTCGGCATCATCAGCGTGTGGGTGAGCCCGCCAACAACCCCGCAAGCCAAATAGAATATGAGAAAGCGAAAATGGCCGAGCGCATCCTCCACGTTGTCGCCGAACACCCACAGAAACAGCATGTTGCCCGCCAGGTGCAGGATGTCCCCGTGGAAGAACATGTAGGACAGGAGAGTCAGCCGCTCGGGAATGGCAATCTCCCCGGCGGATGGGGCGGCACTAGGCACAGCGGCCCCCATTCCCACGAGATCAGCGGGCACCAGCGCGAAACCGAGGACCAGCTGCACCGGCAGCGCCGTCACCTGCAGGATGAAGACCGCAATGTTGATCGCAATGAGGCTGACGGTAACGGCCTGAAAGTGGATCGAGCGCAGGGGATTTTGATCGTAGACCGGAATGAACACGCGCCCGCCCCTCGCAATATTGCTCGCAAGCTAAATTGACCGCCTAACGCGGCGTTTGTCTACCTGTTCTGTCCGGGAACCCAGAGTACGTCGCTCCGTCCTCGATCATTAACGTAACGGCTGGCGACGAAAAGCAGGTCCGACAAGCGATTGACGTATTGCAATGCCACCGGGCTGACCGTTTCGTTGGGATCGGCCGCGAGCGACACCATCAGCCGTTCCGCCCGCCTGCAAATGGTGCGGGCCATATGCAGCGCAGCTGCCCCCGGCGATCCGCCGGGGAGGACGAACGAACGGAGCGGCTGCAGCTCGGCATTAAGCCGATCGATTTCGTTCTCAAGCCGCTTGACCTGGGCCGCCGTGATCTCAAGACGTGGCGTTTTCTGCTCCTCCCCAGTGGCGGGGACGCTCAGCTCGGCCCCGAGATCGAACAGATCGTTTTGAATTTTCGCCAACATTGCATCGAGCTCGGGGTGGCTCTCGGCAATGTGAACACGGGCCATGCCGATGGCGGCGTTGGTCTCGTCGATGGTGCCATAAGCAGCGACGCGGGCGCTGTCCTTGCGGATGCGCTTGCCGCTACCCAGGGCGGTGGTCCCATCGTCGCCGGTGCGGGTGTAGATTTTGTTCAGGACGACCATATCCTCGCCTCATCGAAACCTGGCCTTGCCGCCAGCGAGAGATTACCCGGTCGTCAGATAGACCGTCACCATGATCAGCACGATGGCCAGAAACTGCAGGCCGACACGCCAGCGCATCAGCTTTTGGCTCCGGCTTGCGCTCCTTGTCCGCATGAGGTTCCAAAGGCCAAGCAGCAGCGCCACCAGAACGGCCAAGGGCGCGAGGATGGTCAGGTAATAAAGAACGTCCGTCATTTGCGGCTCCAAGCCTTGGAGTGCCTGACCTGCGCCGGCCGGCCCAAGAGGTTGGAACGCACGGAGCAGGTGAAAGTTCGCGATTGGTCGCACCGCCCGCGTGCATTATGATACTGCGAGCCACACCAGAATTGCCGTATTCCGTTGTACAGGTACCTTGCTGGATCAGCGCGCAGCAGTCTGCCATTGGTCTAGCAGGGTTGACGGCCGCGGGACAGGGGTAGATGCAGGCTTCTGGCCGACATGCGACAAGAGCTGCCTACCGGGTTGGCACACGTCAACGCGTGGTGGCTTCGTTCGCGATCGCGGCAGGCCTGTTGCTGACCGCTCCGGCATTCGGCCAGTCGAAGCTCGCCACCGACGCCAAGCAGAAGCTCGAGCAGGATCGGCAACGACTTAAGCAGACCGAGCAACGAGCGTCACAGCTCAAGAGCGACCTTGCGAAAATCGAGGAGGAGCGGTCGCGGCTCAACGAGCAGCTCCAGGCCGCAGCCCGCAGCGTCCAGTTCAGCGAGGCCCAGCTCAGCAGCATCGAGGCCCGCCGCGATGCCCTCGAGGCTCAGAGGAAAGTGCATCAGGAGGCCCTGCAGCAGCGCCACGCCTCGATCAGCAAGCTTCTCGGCGCCATGCAGCGCATGAGCCGTAATCCACCGCCGGTCATCGTGACCCGGCGCGAGGATGCGCTGGAGATGGTGCGGAGCGCCATGCTGCTGGCCCGCGCGGTCCCAGAGTTGCAGACACAGGTCCAGGACCTCGTCGGGCGCCTTAAGGAGCTCGAAAATCTTTTCGACCAGATTGCCAAGGAGCGCGAAAAGATCGAGACGGAAACGCAGCGGCTGAAGGACGCCCAGGCACGCTTGGCCATGCTGATGGAGGAGAAGCGGCAGTCGCAAAGCCACTACCAGTCAGAGCTCGAGGCCGTGCGGCGGGAAGCCGATCGCATCTCCAAGTCGGTCGGTAGCCTCAGCGAGCTCATTGCTGCGCTCGACCAGACGGTTGCCGAGAGGACTGGCCTGGGAACCTACCAGCAGCAGCTGCCGAAAGAGGGCGCCAGCCCACCGGGGAAAGCAGATCCTGGTAGGGGCGGCAGAGCGGACGAGGAGGCGCCGGTCGAGGTCGTCTTGGCGCCCGCCGCCATTGGCCCTGGCCCCCTAAGCGGTCCACCAGGACGCTTGAAGCCGGCCATACCGTTCCATCTCGCCAAAGGTAAGTTGCCTATGCCCGCCCATGGGCGAGCCGTCCTGGGCTTCGGCGACACCACCTCGAGCGGGCGCAAGTCGCAAGGTATAGTAATCGAGACGCGGCCCGGCGCACAGATCACGTCTCCAACAGATGGCTGGGTCGTTTACGCTGGTGAATTTCGTAGCTACGGCCAGCTCTTGATCATAAATGCCGGAGGTGGATACCATGTATTACTTGCCGGTCTTTCCCATATAGACGCGCAGCTCGGCCAGTTTGTACTTGCTGGCGAGCCAGTCGGGACAATGCAGGTCGCGCCCGCGGGCCGGTCTCAGGAGAACGCCCCGGTTCTCTACGTCGAGTTCCGGAAGGAAGGTAGGCCCATTGACCCAGCTCCCTGGTGGTACCGGGAGCAGGAGCAGAAGGTGCAGGGATAAGGCACAAAGACATGCGCAGACCCGAATTCGCATTCTGGACATTCTTGCTGATGGCCGGTCTGGCCGGTCTGACGACACTCACGAACGTCTCACAGACGTATTCGGCATCATCGTCGAACTCGGAGATCTACCGGCAGCTCGACCTGTTTGGTGATGTGCTCGAGCGCGTCCGACAGGACTATGTCGAGAAGCCGGACGACACACAGCTGATCGAGTCGGCCATCAACGGCATGTTGGCCTCACTCGACCCGCATTCGGCTTATCTCAGCCCGAAGCACTTCCGCGACATGCAAGTGCAGACGCGCGGCGAGTTCGGGGGCCTCGGCATCGAGGTCACGATGGAGAATGGCGTCGTTAAGGTCGTCGCTCCTATCGACGGCACGCCCGCTCACAAAGCCGGCATTCAGGCAAACGACCTCATCACCCATCTGGACGGTGAGCAGATCGTGGGCCTGACGCTCGAGCAGGCGGTCGAAAAGATGCGTGGGCCGGAGAACACGCCGATCACGCTGACGATCGTCCGGAAAGGGCGGGAGGAGCCGTTCGACGTCACCATCGTGCGCGACATCATTCGCATCAGCGCCGTGAAGTCACGGCTCGAGGCGGACGATCAGGTCGCGTACATCAAAATTACGACCTTCAACGAGCAGACGCACACCAATCTGGTCAAGGCGGTCGAGGAGCTGAAGAAGAAGGCCGGAAAGAAGCTCAAGGGCTACATCATCGACCTGCGCAACAATCCGGGCGGCCTGTTGGATCAGGCGGTCGCGGTGTCTGACGCTTTCCTCGACAAGGGTGCCATCGTCTTGACCAAAGGCCGCAACCTCGAGGAGCTGCAGCGCAGCCAAGCGCGGCCTGGTGATATCACCGACGGCAAGAAGATCGTGGTGCTCGTCAACGGTGGCTCGGCTTCGGCCTCAGAGATCGTTGCCGGTGCCCTCCAGGATCACAAGCGCGCGACGATCGTCGGCACGCGATCCTTCGGCAAGGGCTCGGTTCAGACGATCATTCCGCTCGGGAGCAACGGCGCGATCCGTCTGACGACAGCGCGCTACTACACGCCGTCCGGCCGCTCCATCCAGGCGCAGGGCATCGATCCCGATATCGTGGTCGAGCAGGATTTGCCGCCTGAGCTGCAGGGCAAGGAAGCCGCCAAGCCTCGTGGCGAGGCCAGCCTCCGGGGCCACCTGAAGCCGGACGCGGAGGGCGTGAAGGAGGAATCCGGCTCGTCCGCCTATGTCCCACAGGAGCCGGAGAAGGACAAGCAGCTTCAGTACGCAATCTCCCTGCTTCTCGGCAAGGTCGCTGCCTCGACCGACACGCCGGCTGCGTCGCAGGAGAAAGTGCCGAACTGAGGCAATAGCAATCGGCGGGCCAGCATGGTCGGCCCGCTCACCGTCCTAAAAAATTTAGCGGGCGCCCTTTTGAGGCGCCCGCTTTCCTTTAGGGATGGCCGGATCAGGTGGAGGATGCTGGCTCAGGAGCCATCTCCCCTTTAGCTCCCAACAACGAATTTCCTAAAAGCCCCATTCCTCACGGCCCGTTCAGCCACTTCACCGCGGCCGAAGATGCCGCGCCCGTCAAAATGCACGGCAGCCCGATAGCTGTGGCCCCCAATGCGCTGGCAACCACACATCCCAAAGCGATTGCCGTGCTGCCATAGTAGGCGGCCTTCGACCAGGGATTGTTGGGCTGCGGGCCGGTGCGCTTCAGCTCCTCGATGGCGGCAAGCGCGTCCTTGCGGATCTTGGTGGTCTCGAACGTCTCCGCCGCTTCGACGATCTCCTGCAGAGCTTTTCGCACCTTCTCCGGATGATTTGTCATGTGCTGTTGCTGGCGCAGGAAATCGAGCAGCTCCTTGTCGCGAGAGGCGTTATTGGCAAGCGTCCATTTCGCGACGCTGCCAATGGTCAGTCGATTGACATCGCTCTTGTCGTCCGACCACTTCAACGCCTCGACGATACGGTACACCGGCTCGAGTGAGCCTGTGGCGAAGTAGTAGCCCCAGAGCGTGTCAACCGGGGCCGGTCCGGTCTCGAGCGGCAGCTCGTGCAGGAGAGGCGCCTTGCCAAACAGGTAGCTGTCGATCAGCGCCTTGCGTGCCGGCATGCGCTCGACGAACTTGCCGAGCAAACGTTTCCAGTCCGGCAGGCCGCTATAGGCAATCGCCTTGACGATGACCGCTTGATCCTCCGGCGGCATCGGGAACATTCGGGTCACGAGCTTTTCCGCCATGTTCGGATTGGACCCCAATACGCCCGCCGCGAAACCGACGTAGACTCCCGTCGTATCCTGGTCTCTCAGCAGCCCCAGGCGACTCATCGCCTTGAGCGCCTCGGGTAGCTTTTTCGGCTCGGGCTCCAGGCGGTAATCGTTGATCCACTGCAGGATTTGCTCGTGCGTCGCGAACGGACCGTCTCCCCGAGCGGGCTGCGGACTCGCGGCCTCGGTAGACAACGGCACGAGCATCAGAGCGAGTGCGATCAGGCCGACGCCAAGGAAACGCATCACATCCTCCGAAAAACTGATACACGCACGCCCTCCCGCAACTTGGTCCGCACACACCCTGCAAGCGTTAAGCAATAGCACGCGTCGATTTCATGGCGGCATCAGCAACTCATGTGCGCGAGTAGACCTGGGCACGTTGTTGGCAACATCGGTCCGACTTTGACCTGCTGACGCGGGGCGCATATGTGGTTCCCGGAACGAAAGGGGGACCACAACGCCGATGGCGCCGCATCAGAACGAGCACGTCGGATCAGATCCAACGGACGATCAGCCCTCGCCAGCCGTTCCCACGGATGGCGCTGCGCCGTTCCGCGGCCGAGGCCACGCCCTCCATCGCGCAATATCTGGAGATCAAGGCCGCCAATCCGGATAGCTTGCTCTGGTACCGGATGGGCGACTTCTATGAGCTGTTCTTCGAGGATGCTGTCGTCGCCTCCCAGGCGCTCGGAATCGTGCTCACCAAGCGCGGCAAGCACCTCGGAGAGGACATTCCGATGTGCGGGGTGCCCGTCGTGCGGGCCGACGAATATCTCCAGCGCCTCATCAAGCAAGGCTATCGCGTTGCCGTCTGCGAGCAGCTCGAGGATCCGGCGGAGGCGCGGAAGCGCGGCTCGAAGGCGATCGTACGGCGGGACGTGGTCCGGCTCGTCACGCCAGGCACGCTGACCGAGGATACACTGCTCGACGCCAAGGCCCGCAATTATTTGACCGCGTTGCATATCGCCCCGCAGGGCGCCGAAACGGACGGGCCGATCATCGCGCTCGCTTCTCTCGATATCTCCACGGGCGAATTCGAGCTGGGCTCCGTCACGCTGAACGATCTGCCCGGGGAGCTTACCCGCCTGCAGCCCAGCGAGATCGTCGCTGCTGACACGTCCCTCGCCCGCTCTGACATCAAATCCTGGATCGATCACATCGGTGCGGCTGCAACGCCCGTTCCCGCTGCCACTTTCGACAGCATGGCTGGCGAAGAGACCCTCAAGACCCGGCTGGGCGTGGCGGAGCTGGCGGCTTTCGGCAACTTCTCACGGCCAGAGCTTGCGGCCGCTGCAGCGCTCCTGAAGTACGTGGAGCTGACCCAGATCGGGCGGCAACCCATCATCCGTCCACCGCGCAGCACCGGGCCGGCCAACACCATGGTCATCGACGCGGCGACCCGCGCGAGTTTGGAGCTTGTGCGGAGTGCGTCCGGCGGACGGCAAGGGAGCTTACTCGCCGCGATTGACCGAACCGTTACCGGTCCGGGGGCGCGCGAGCTGGCCGCCAGGCTCGCCAGTCCGTTGCGCGACCCGCGGGCCATTGCCGCCCGGCTCGATGCTGTGACCTACCTGCTGGAACGGGATCGGCTGCTCGAAGAAGTCAGAAATCATCTTCGAGGAGCCCCCGATATAGCACGAGCCGTGTCGCGGCTGAGCTTTCAGCGCGGCGCCCCGACCGATCTCGCTGCTGTACGGGACGGCTTGGCGGCAGCCGAAGTGCTCTGCACCTTGCTGGGCCGCTCAGCAGACGGCATCGGCCTTCCCGCCGAGCTCGAACTCGATCCAACGGCGGCTGGCCTCGCCCGAAACCCGAGATCTCGCTCGAGACCTTCAGGCTGCTCTGGTCGATGACCCGCCCACACATCGGCGCGATGGAGGGTTCGTGCGCGAGGGCTACCGCTCGGACCTCGACGCAGCGCGGCAGCTCAGGGACGACAGCCGCAAGGTGATGGCCTCGCTCGAGGCGCGCTACGCGGACGAGACCGGCATCAGGACGCTGAAAATCCGGCACAACAACGTGCTCGGCTACTTCATCGAGGTCGGCGCAGCAAGCGCCAAGCCTCTCCTCGCCAAACCGCTCTCCGACGTGTTCCAGCACCGCCAGACGCTGGCGAACAATGTCCGCTTCACGACCCGTGAGCTGACCGAAACGGAAGGGCTGATCGCCTCTGCCGCTGAACGCGCACTGGCCATCGAGCAGGAGGTCTTCACGGAGCTGGCGCGGTCGGTCGTAGCGCTCGAGCGCGTCTTGTGCGACACCGCTGCCGCCCTCGCCGAGCTCGACCACTACGCTGGTCTGGCCGAGCTGGCATTCCAGGAAAACTACGTCCGGCCCGAGGTGACAAACGGGTTCGAGTTCGAGATCCGGGGTGGCCGCCACCCGGTCGTCGAGCAGGCGCTCCGTCGCGCGAAGGCGGCACCGTTCATCGAGAACGACTGTATTCTGGGCGGGGCCGCCTCCTCTCAGTCTGGCTCGGACGAAGGCGAGACAGGCAGCCGGATCTGGCTGGTGACCGGCCCGAACATGGCCGGCAAGTCGACGTTTCTGCGCCAGAACGCGCTCATTGCACTCCTTGCGCAGATCGGCTCCTACGTGCCGGCGCGATCTGCCAAAATCGGCGTCATCGACCGCCTGTTCTCGCGCGTGGGAGCCTCCGACGATTTGGCCCGCGGACGCTCGACGTTCATGGTCGAAATGGTGGAAACGGCGGCAATCCTGAACCAAGCCACCGAACGGTCTCTCGTCATTCTCGACGAGATCGGCCGTGGCACGGCCACTTTCGACGGCCTGTCTATCGCGTGGGCCACCGTAGAATACCTGCACGATGTGTGCCGGTGCCGTGCGCTGTTCGCCACCCATTACCACGAGCTGACGGCGCTTGCCGGGCGGTTGCCAGCCCTTGCGACCGTCACCATGGACGTGAAGGAGTGGCGAGACCAGATTATTTTTCTGCACAAGGTGCGGCCCGGAGCAGCCGATCGATCCTATGGCATCCAGGTGGCGAAGCTTGCCGGCCTGCCGGGGCCTGTTGTGAAACGGGCGCGAGAGGTTTTGGGCCGGCTCGAGAAATCGGACCGGCGCCGAGGAAACAGCAATTCCTTGGAAGATCTGCCCCTCTTCGCCCACGATCCGCAGGCGGCCGAGTCTCCTGGACGCGATGCCCCCTCGGCGCTTGAGCTCGCTCTTGATAAGCTCAATCCCGATGAGCTTAGTCCGCGTGCAGCGCTCGATGCTCTATATGAATTGAAAGCTCTTCGGCGCAGCGAGTCGCAACGGCACTAGGAATGGGCATCTGAGCGCGTTGAGGTCGAAGCGGGGAGTATCCGAGCCGACCCCGCGCCGCGAGAAGTGTGAAGGCGGGCGCGCTAGGCGACCGGCTACGAGCATTGCAATGGACGTTTCGGCAATAGCCAAAGCCCCTTATTTCGACCCGCTCGAAGCGCGTGATGATCTCAAGCGTATCGCGACGGAAGCAGGCGAAGCCGGCGAAGCACGGCCCCAAATTCTCAGCTACTGCAAGGCTTTGCTCAAGAATGCCCGGGCCGCGGCGGAGGCGCAGCTTTTGGCCGATGGCGACGGGCGACGTTGCGCGAGCGGGCTGTCGCACTTCACGGACGAGCTGGTTCGGCTGATCTACGATTACACGGTGGCGCACGTCTACCGCGCGACAAATCCCTCGGATGCCGAGCGAATGGCGATCGTGGCGACAGGAGGCTTCGGCCGCGGCCTGCTCGCTCCGGGCTCGGACATCGATCTCCTCTTCCTGCTGCCCTACAAACAGACCCCCTGGGGCGAGAGCGTCGCAGAGTACATGCTGTACCTGCTTTGGGACCTCGGTCTGAAGGTAGGGCACGCAACACGCACCGTCGACCAGTGCATCAAGCTGGCGCTGTCCGACCACACCATTCTCACGGCCCTGCTCGACCAGCGGCTCATCCATGGTGATGCGGAGCTGCACCGGGAGCTGGAAACCCGCTTTTGGGCAGAGGTGGTGACCGGCGCGATCGCCCGGCAGTTCGTCGAGGCCAAGATGGCGGAACGCGACGAGCGGCACCGCCGCACCGGCCAGAGCCGCTACCTCGTCGAGCCCAACATCAAGGACGGCAAGGGCGGCCTGCGAGACCTGCACACGCTACACTGGCTCTCGATGTATCTTCATGGCGAGGGTCCCAGTAAGGGGCTGGCCAGTGCCGGCGTGTTCACCTCTGCCGAGATGGCGACCTTCCGCCGATGTGAGACTTTCCTCTGGAGCGTCCGCTGTCACCTGCATTTTCTCACGGGCCGGCCGGAGGAGCGGCTCACCTTCGATCTGCAGCCGATCATGGCCGAACGGCTCGGCTATAGGACCCACGGCGGGCTGCGCGGCGTCGAGCGGTTCATGAAGCACTACTTCCTTGTCGCCAAGGAGGTCGGCAACCTCACCACGATCCTCTGCTCGGCGCTCGAAATGCAGCAGCTCAAGTCGGCGCCGCGATTTAATCAGATCCTCAATCCGGTGACATGGGTGACGCGGCGGCGCATCCGGCGGACAACGGCCTTCCGGATCGACAACGAACGTCTGAACGTCAGCAACTCGGACGTATTTCGGCGCGACCCGGTGAACCTCATCCGCTTCTTCGCCGTGGCGGAGGAAACCGGCAGCTTTTTCCATCCTTCCGCTGTCCGCTTTCTGCGCACCTCGCTCAGGCTGATCGATGACGACCTGCGCAACAGCCCTGAAGCTAACCGCATCTTTCTTGATCTTCTGACGTCGCGAAACAACCCTGAGGGCACCCTCCGGCGGATGAACGAGGCGGGCGTGCTGGGGCGGTTCATCCCGGAGTTCGGCCGCGTCGTCTCGATGATGCAGTTCAACATGTATCATCACTACACGGTGGACGAGCATCTGCTGCGCACCGTCGGTCAGCTGTCGGCCATCGAGAAAGGGCAATTGGCAAAGGCGCTGCCCCTCTCGACAGAGATCATGCGCACCATACAGAACCGGCGCGCCCTATACGTGGCGGCTTTTCTCCACGATATCGGCAAGGGGCACTTCGAAGATCATTCGATCCTGGGGGCGCGCCTGGCGCGGAAACTATGCCCCCGCTTTGGGCTGTCGGCTGCCGAAACGGAAACCGTCGGATGGCTGATCGAAAACCATCTCGTCATGAGCAACATCGCTCAGAGCCGCGACCTCGCTGACCCCAAGACAATTCGCGACTTCGCGGACGTGGTGCAAAGCCCTGAACGGCTGAAGCTTCTCCTTCTCCTCACCGTTGCCGACATTCGTGCTGTCGGCCCAGGAACGTGGAATAGCTGGAAGGGCCAGCTCCTCCGGGAACTTTACTGGGAGACCGAGCCCCTGGTTGCCGGCGGCCACACGCAGGTGTCTCGCCGCCAGCGGATCGCGGAGGCTCAGTCCCTGTTGCGCAGCGAGCTTGTCAATTGGCCGGCCTCTGAGGTCGAACGCTTTATCGAGCGCCACTACGACGACTATTGGCTGAAGACAGACACGCGGAAACAGGTCGAGCACGCGCGCTTGATCCGCCGCGCCGAGGCGCAAGGCCTGCGGCTCGCCACGTCCTACACCTCGAGTTTATTTACGGGCATCACGGAGCTATCGATCCTGGCACCCAACCATCCGCGTCTGTTGGCTCTGTTCGCCGGCGCCTGCGCGGCCTCTGGCGCGAACATCATTGGCGCACACATCTCGACAACTCGCGACGGACTTGCGCTCGACACGTTCTTGTTGCAGCGGGAGTTCCCGGACGAGATGGATGAGGCGCGCCGCATGGCACAGATTACGAGAACGATCGAGCGGGCGCTCGGCGGCGAGGTGCGGATGAGGGAGCTGATGGCCAAACGAAAGCCCGCCGAGCGACGGATCACTGCATTCACCGTCGAGCCCGAGGCGATCATCAACAATGCGCTTTCGGACCAATTCTCGGTAATCGAAGTCTCGGGCCGCGACCGGCCGGGTCTGCTGTATGAGCTCACCAGCACGATCTCCGATCTCAATCTCGACATCACCTCGGCGCACATCACCACCTACGGTGAGAAAGCGGTCGACGTCTTCTACGTCACAGATCTGACCGGGAAGAAGGTCACGAGCGAGCAGCGCCAGGCCGCAATCCGCGAACGGCTGCTCGGCGTTCTGTCTCGCGTCCCCGAGGCAGCATAAATCTCTATCGCTCATTCGCTACCGTCGGCGGGCTCACCATGGTGAGCCGTGCGGTAGGATTCGTCCGCGACATCTTCATCGCCGCTGCCCTTGGCACCGGCCTGGTCGCTGATGCGTTCTTCGTCGCGTTCCGTTTTCCCAATCTGTTCCGGCGGCTGTTCGGCGAAGGTGCCTTCAATGCCGCCTTCGTGCCCCTGTTTGCCAAGAGACTGGAGGGAGAGGGCACTGAAGCAGCACGGCAGTTCGCCGACGAGGCCCTGTCGTGCCTCACGTTCGTCCTTATCGCCTTCTCGGCCGTGGCGATCATCGCGATGCCGTGGCTCATGCTGCTGCTGGCACCGGGGTTCGTCACCGACCCCGAGAAGTACGACCTGGCTGTCCTGCTGACACAGATCGCCTTCCCCTACCTTCTGTGCATGTCCCTCGTCGCGCTGCTCTCGGGCGTGCTCAACAGCATGGGCCGGTTCCTGGCAGCAGCTGCGGCGCCGATACTGCTCAACGTGGTGCTGATTGCCGCCATCTCCCTCGCCATCTGGCTGGGCTATGCGCAACAGCCGGAAGCCGGCCTCATCCTCGCCATCGGTGTAACCGTTGCGGGAATCGCGCAGCTGGCAATGCTCTGGATCGCGGTCCGCCGAACTGGGCTGCGGCTGCGGCTTGGCTGGCCGCGCTACACCGAAGGCATGAGGCGGCTGGTTACCTTAGGCATCCCGGGTCTGATCTCCGGCGGCATCACGCAGATCAACATTGTCATCGGCACGATCATCGCGTCGCTTCAGGCGGGTGCCGTTTCGTACCTCTACTACGCCGACCGGCTGTACCAGCTCCCACTCGGCATCATAGGGGTCGCTGTTGGCGTGGTCCTGCTGCCCGACCTCTCTCGTAAGCTCCGCGCCGGTGATGGAGAGGCTGCGCACGACAGCCAGAACCGCTCGCTGGAATTTGCGCTGCTGTTCACTGTCCCCGCGGCCGTCGCACTCGTCATCGCCGCGCAGCCGATCATCAGCGTGCTTTTCGAACGGGGCGCATTCACTCCTTCGGACACGGCTGCCACGGCGGCCGCACTCGCCGCATTCGCGATCGGCTTGCCGTCCTTTGTCATGATCAAGGTGTTTCAGCCGGCCTTTTTCGCACGCGAGGACACGCGGACGCCGATGTGGTTCGCCGCCATCAACCTCGTCGTGAATGCCGTCGGCTCCCTGGTGCTGTTCTTCCTGTTCGAGCGCATCGGCTGGATGCCGCACGTCGGCATCGCCATCGCCACAACAGTCGCCGGCTGGATCAACGCTCTGCTCCTCGTAGTAACTCTCGTGCGCGCCGGTGACTACCGGGCCGACCGCCGGCTGCTGCGCAACGCGTGGCTGATCCTTCTCGCGAGTGTGGTCATGGGAGCGATGCTCGTGGCGCTCCTATATTGGATGGAGCCCTATTTCGCGGCTGACAGAGGCATCGTCACAAGGGCCGTCGCCCTGGCTGGAACTCGTCGCAGCGGGTGTCGGCATCTACGCAATCTTGATCATGGCGACAGGCGTGCTGAAGCCGTCACAGCTTCGCCGGCTCATCAGCCGCGCCGCCTGAGAACTGCACATTCGGCCCTGGTCCACTTGCGCCAAGCAGCCGAGCGCGCCATAACGCGGCCCGCAATCTCGAAACCACGTAAGGTAGCCATGAAGATCACGCCCCGCGTCTTCTCAGGGATGCAGCCGACCGGCTCTCTCCACCTCGGCAATTATCTCGGGGCTATGCTGCAGTGGATTAAGCTGCAGGAGACGCACGAGTGCATCTACTGCGTGGTCGATATGCACGCTATCACGGTTTGGCAGGAGCCGAAGGAGCTCAGAGACGCTATCCGGATGGTGACGGCGGCCTATCTCGCCTGCGGCCTCGATCCCAAGAAGAGCATCATCTTCAACCAATCACAGGTGCCTCAGCACGCCGAGCTTGCGTGGGTGTTCAACTGCGTAGCGCGGCTTGGATGGCTGAACCGGATGACGCAGTTCAAGGAGAAGGCGGGCAAGGATCGCGAGAACGCCTCCGTTGGCCTCTATGCCTATCCGAACCTGATGGCAGCCGACATTCTGGTCTACCGCGCGACGCACGTGCCGGTTGGCGAGGACCAGAAGCAGCACCTGGAGTTGGCCCGCGACATCGCGCAGAAGTTCAACAACGACTACCGAAGCTCGATCATCGACAACGGCTTCGAGGATGGGGTCTTCTTTCCACTGCCAGAGCCGATCATCACGGGACCAGCTACCCGCGTGATGAGCCTGCGGGACGGCACGAAGAAAATGTCGAAGTCCGATCCTTCGGACCTTTCCCGCATCAATCTGATGGATGATGCGGACACGATCGCCCGCAAGATCCAAAAGGCGAAAACGGATCCCGAGCCACTGCCCTCGGACGAGCTGGGGTTTGCGGGGCGTCCCGAAGCAGAGAACCTGGTCGGGATCTATGCCGCTCTGGCCGGAACGGACATCGCATCAGTCCTGCGTGAGTTCGGCGGCGGCCCGTTCTCGACCTTCAAGAAGGCTCTCGCCGAATTGGCAGTCGCGAAAATCGGCCCGATCGGAGCGGAGATGCGCCGTCTCGCTGCGGACGCCCCGGAAATCGATCGCATCCTCCGCGACGGCTCGCGACGTGCCCAGGAAATCGCAGCCCCGATTATGGATCGCGTGAAGGATATCGTTGGTTTTGTAAGAGGATAGGCCCGTTCGCCGGGATTAATGATATTTCGGTGTTCGAGCCGGTTCATCTCGCATTTTGAACCGTGCGAGCGGCGAGATTGCTGCCGAAGCTCCAACATGACACTCTAGCGCATGGCCACTACGAAGAGACGCCGGGTTTTTGAAGAAGGCCACCGACGCAAGTATCTCGTCATTGCCGACGAGAGCGAGGAGGTCGAGGCCGCCCTTTACTATGCCGCGCTGCGGGCCAGCCGCACTCAGGGCTCGATTCTCCTGCTTTATGTCATCGAGCCGCAGGAGTACCAGCACTGGGTCAACGTGCGCCAAGTGCAGCTTGAGGAGGAAACGAACAAGGCGAAGGCGCTATTTCGCCTTTTCCGCCGCAAGCTCAACGCCGCGGGATTTGAGAACGTTCATACCGAGGAGGTCATCCGGGAAGGGAAGAAGTCCGAGGCCATCCTTGAGCTGATCGACGAGGACGAGGACATCGCCGTCCTGACGCTCGGCGCAGCAACGGATGCCATGGGCCCGGGACCGCTGGTCTCTTCGTTGGCAGCCGGCACGACGGCAGGCTCATTCCCGGTTCCGATCACGATCGTTCCCGGCAACTTGACGTTGGAAGAGCTGCAGGCGCTGGCCTGAGCTAAGGCCGACCGGGGCCTCGACTTTCCATCGCCCTATCTCTAAGTATAGAATAGTTCTAAGAGAGACACGCCAAGCACCGGCGCATGTCGCACGCCGGGTCGTAAGGAGGCAGCATGTTCATCCAGACCGAACCGACCCCGAATCCAGCCACATTGAAGTTCATCCCGGGCAGGCCGGTCCTTGGCGAAGGAACGGCCGATTACCGCTCGCCCGAGGAAGCCGGCGAAGTCGCCTCTGGCACAGCGCCTATTCGAGATCGAAGGGGTCAAGGGCGTTTTCCTGGGTGCCGATTTCATCTCCGTCACCAAGAGCGACGTCGAATGGCAGCACCTGAAGCCGGCCATTCTGGGCGCCATCATGGAGCATTACATGTCGGGTGCACCGGTGTTGGCCAGCGAGAGCGCCAACGACGCCGCCGGCATGAATTACGACCCGAAGGACGAGGAAACGGTTATGACCATCAAGGAGCTGCTCGAGACGCGCGTTCGTCCCGCAGTGGCTCAGGATGGCGGCGATATCACGTTCCACGGCTTCCGCGACGGCGTGGTCTACCTGCATATGCGGGGTGCCTGCGCAGGCTGCCCAAGCTCGACAGCCACTCTGCGGCACGGGATCGAGAATTTGCTGCGGCACTTCTGCCCCGACGTGCAGGAAGTTCAGGCCGTCTAATCCATCCAGCACCTGTTTGGAGAGACATCTGGCGGGATGACGCGCCGGATCGACAAGTCAACTCTCGATCAGCTCTTCGTCGAGGCGCGCACCCACAACTTTGCTCTGTGGCGCCGGCTGGAAGGGACCGCTATACGTCGGCGCCCATGAACGTCATCGCATTCGATACCTGCTTCGGCGCCTGCTCGGTTGCCGTCCTGTGGCGTGAACCCGGCTCATCGGCCGACGCGCCGCGGGAGCATCTGCGTCGGCCGCTACGAGGAAATGACAACGGGGCAGGCCGAGCGGCTCATGCCCATGATCGACGAGGTCCTGCGCGAGTCGGGCCGCAATCTGCAGGACCTCGACGCCATCGCCGTCACCGAAGGTCCTGGGACCTTTACCGGCGTTCGGGTTGGTGTGGCTGCGGCCCGCGGCCTGGCATTGGCGACTGGGCTGCCGATCCGGGCCACCACGAGCCTATACGTCATGGCCCACCGAGCCCTGGCAGAGAGAGGCAGAGCCATTCCGGAAGGCGTATTGGCGGTGTGCGTGGACGCCCGTGGCGGCCAAGTTTTCGTTCAGTTTTTCGAGGCCTCTGACGCAAAGCCCATAACGCAGGTGGCGATCATGCACCCCAAAGATGCCGCCGCAATGTTGCCTGAGAGGCCGTTGCTGTGCGTCGGATCTGGCGGCCAAATGGTTGCGGAGGCCGCGCTCCAGTCAGGCCGAGTTGTAGAAGCTAAGCTTGCCAACCTGCAGCCGGATGCGCGTTATTTGGCGCGCTTGGCCTCGCAACTCCCCGAGCGGAAGCCGCTGGTCCCGCTATATCTCCGTCCGCCTGACGCCAAGCCGCAGATCGGCAAATCCCTTCCTCGCGCCTGATGCCCTCTCATCCTCGCGTCGACATCGCCATAATCGAAGCCGGGGTGGCGGACGCCGAAACGCTTGCAACGATCCATCGCGACCTCTTCGCCCCACCGTGGTCGTCAGATGACTTCGCCGCTCTGCTGAAGCAGTCGAACACGCTGGGCCTGATCGCAACGGTTTCGAAATCGAAGGAGCCGGTCGGCCTGCTTATCGGCAGGGTAGTAGCCGACGAAGCTGAAATTCTCACTTTGGGCGTCTCGCGCCCTTGGCAGCGGCTTGGCATCGCCGCTCGCCTCGTTGAGACCTTCGTCAGGCGTGCGGCGGAACGCGGTGCCACCCAAGTATTCCTAGAGGTTGCAGCTGATAATTTCGCCGCACAGCAACTCTATCTTGCGGAAGGCTTTCGAGAGGTTGGGCGCCGGCCAGGCTATTACCAGCGCGACTCGGCACCCGCCGTCGATGCTCTGATCATGTCAAAGACAACCGACCGCTGACCCGACGGGTGGACGTTCCGTGAGGCGGTCTTTATAAGCGGAACAAAGGCGGAAAAGACCAGAATGGAGGGCTTTGGCTAAGTCGGATGGCCGGCGCAGACGATCGAGCTCCAAGCCGCATCGAGAGGCTTTGCAGTGAGCGGGGGCTGCGAATGACCGGCCAACGCCGCACGATCGCTCGGGTGCTCTCGGAAGCGGAGGATCACCCGGATGTCGTCGAGGTGTTCCGGCGCGCACATCAAGTTGACCAGCGGATTTCGCTGTCTACGGTCTATCGGACCTTGAAGCTCTTCGAGGAAGAAGGGATTCTCGAGCGGCACGAGTTCGGTGCAGCAGGGCGGCGCCGCTACGAGGAGGCAACGCGCGAGCACCACGATCACCTCATCGATCTCGAAACGGGGAACGTGATCGAGTTCCGCAACGAGGACATCGAGAGGCTGCAGGAGCGCATCGCTCGGGAGCTCGGCTTCGAGCTCGTCGGGCATCGCCTCGAGTTGCACGGCATACCGCTTCGCCGCAAAAAGACGTGACCCGGTACGCCCTATCGAGAGGGTGATTGCCAGTGCAAAGCGTAAAGTTTGGACGTGAGGCCGTCTCTAAACCCGCCGACCTGGCGCGGTGCGGGCGGCAGCGATCCTTACCGGCTTTGGTGGGCTCACCTTGCCGCTGATGCCGGTTCAGGCGGCCCTTTTGCGAACGTCGCCTCGTTTGGCCCGCCGTTTTCCCCACTGGTACCATCGGCAGGTCTGCCGGCTGCTGGGGATCCGACTGCATGTCGAAGGCCGTATCGCTGAGCATGCACCTGTTCTCGTAGTCGCCAATCACGTTTCCTGGCTGGACATTCCGGTCCTTTCGGCCGTCGCGCCGTTATCGTTTGTGGCTAAGAAGGAAGTCAGCACCTGGCCGTTCATCTCGACGCTAGCCCGCCTGCAGCGGACCGTGTTCATCGACCGCACTCGCCGCACCGCGGTGGGGCAAACCACGAATGAAATGATCGAGCGCCTCAGGTCGGGCGACACTATCGTTCTGTTCGCGGAAGGCACGTCGAGCGACGGAAATCGCGTCTTGCCGTTCAAGACGCCGCTGTTCGCAGCCGCCAAGCCAGCGCGAAGCAATGGCTATGTCGATCCGGGAGCGTGCGTACAAACGCTCGCCATTGCCTACACCCATCTGCACGGCGTGCCACTCAGCAGGTCCGGGCGGTCGATCGTTGGGTGGTACGGTGACATGGACATGGCCCCGCACGCCTGGGAGCTGCTGAAGGCCGGCCCGCTCGACGTGAGAATCCACATCAGCCCGCCGATTCCCCTCGCCGACTTTGCCGACCGCAAGGAGCTTGCGCGCTATACAGAGGACGCCATCCGGCAGTCGCTCGCCCGTTTACTGCGTGGACAGAACATTGATGACAGGCTATTCGAGCGCACGGCCAAGTCGCGGGTGGAGCCAGAGGTCGCACCACAGGCGATTGCTGGCATCGATCGCTAGGTCACCTCATATTTGGGGCGCTTGACAGGCAAGCAGCCAAGAATCTGGACATCCACTCAAAAATATTGTTGCAATGCAGCAAACCCGGCTGCCGCTTGCGGCAATGCGTTTCAGGAACCTGAGCGGGAGCTGGACAGTCATCGTTGACGCGGCGCAGGTTGCGATCCGCCGAATAGGAGTTGCGAGGTCCTCGCATGGCAGAGGCCAGGAAGGTCTTCATCAAGACTTACGGCTGCCAGATGAACGTCTACGACAGCGAGCGCATGGCCGAGGCGCTTGCGCCTCAGGGCTACGCGGAGACTGACGACTCGGCCGAAGCCGACTGGTGGTCCTCAACACCTGCCATATCCGCGAGAAGGCCGCGGAGAAGGTCTATTCGGAGCTCGGCCGGCTGCGGCAAATCAAGCTCGCGCGGAGGCTGCAAGGCAAGGACACCACGGTGGCTGTTGCCGGTTGCGTGGCCCAGGCCGAAGGCGCAGAGATCATGCGCCGCGCTCCAGCTCGTCGACCTGGTCGTCGGCCCGCAGAGCCTATCATCGCCTGCCGGATCTCGCTCGCGCGCGCGCGCGCTCGAGAACCGCCCGCTCGTCGACACGGACTTTCCGGACGAGGACAAATTCGCGCGCTCTGCCCAGGCGAGCGAAGGCAAGCGGCCTGCCACCGCATTTCTCACCGTGCAGGAGGGCTGCGACAAGTTCTGCACGTTCTGCGTGGTGCCCTACACGCGCGGCATGGAGTATTCGCGGCCTGTCGCCGCAGGTCGTACGACGAGGCGCGTGCGGCTGGTCGAGCGGCGTGCGCGAGATCACGCTGCTCGGCCAGAACGTCAACGCCTATCACGGCGAAGGACCGGACGGCGCACGTGGTCGCTGGCAGAGCTTCTGAGGCCACCTGTCGGGCATCGAGGGGCTCGAGCGGCTGCGCTACACGACCAGCCATCCGCGCGACATGAGACGATGAGCTCATCGCGGCCCATCGCGAGCTGCCGAAGCTGATGCCCTATCTGCATCTGCCGTTCCAGTCGGGCGCGGATCGCATTCTCGCCGCGATGAACCGCAAGCACACGGCGAGACGATTATCTGCGCACCGTCGAGCGCATCCGCGCCGCGCGGCCGGACATCGCGCTCTCCACCGACATCATCGTCGGCTTTCCCGGCGAGACGGAGGAGGAGTTCGAGGCAGACGCTGGAGCTGGTGCGGCGAGGTCGGCTTCGCGCATGCGTTCTCGTTCAAGTACAGCCCGCGGCCAGGCACGCCGGCGGCAGAACATGGAGGACCAGGTGCCGGAAGAGGTCAAAGCTGACCGTCTCGCGCGATTGCAGGACGTGCTGATCGAGCGCTCAGCAACGGCGGTTCAACGCGACGTTGCGTCGGGCAAGATGCTGCCGGTGCTGTTCGAGAAGGCCGGCCGCCGCGCCGGACAGCTCGTCGGCCGCTCGCCCTACCTGCAAGCCGTTGCATGCGGAGGCAGAGCCTAGTGCTATCGGCCGCATCGTGCCCGTTGAAATCTGCGATGCGAGCACAAATAGCCTGGCCGGCATCGTGCGCTGAAGTGACGCTTTTCGCGCTCGGAAACTGGACGACTGACACAGAAGCATTACATAGGCTAGTATAGTTGGGCGGCGGGTCGAGTTGAACCCCGTCGCACTGGAGAGATTGCATATTGGACAGCATATCGCGGGCAGCCACTTCCGGGGCCGCGAAGCCGCCCAAGGCTTCCGTCGCCAGGAAGCGTTTGGTCCTACCCTTTGAGGACAACCGCTATCTTGCCGAGCTGCTCGGCGAGTACGACGCGCATCTGGCTCTGATCGAAGATCGCCTCGGCATCGAGGCTCATGCGCACGGCAATGTCGTCATCCTGTCAGGGTCCGAGGCCGCCTGCGAGATCGCGCGCAGCGTTCTCGAGCAGCTGTACGCGCGCGTAGCGCGGGGCGAGCAGGTCGGTCCTGGCGATTTCGACGGACTCATCCGCCACGGCCGCGAGCAGACACCGGGCACTTTGCCGAACGGGCAGGCGCAGATCACGACGCGCCGGCGTGTCATCAAGGCGCGGACGCCGGCTCAGAGCAACTACATCCGCGCCCTGGAGAAGAACCGATCTCGTTTTCGGACTAGGACCGGCCGGCACCGGCAAGACATACCTCGCCGTCGCCTATGCCGCGCATTGCCTTGAGCGTGGCATCGTGGAGCGGATCATCCTCTCGCGGCCTGCCGTAGAGGCCGGAGAGCGCCTTGGCTTCCTGCCCGGCGACATGCGCGAGAAGGTCGATCCCTATCTGCGCCCTCTTTACGATGCGCTCTACGACGTGCTGCCACCCGAGAAGGTCGCGCGAGACCTGGAGCTGGGCGTCATCGAGATTGCGCCCCTCGCCTTCATGCGCGGCCGTACGCTGGCGAATGCCTATCGTCATTCTGGACGAGGCGCAGAACACGACCAGCATGCAGATGAAGATGTTCCTCACCCGCCTCGGTGAGAACTCGAAGATGGTGATCACAGGAGACCCGAGTCAGATCGACTTGCCCGCGGGCCAGACTTCCGGGCTTGAGGAGGCTGTCAGGCTGCTGGATGGCGTCGAGGGTATCGAGGCGGTCCGCTTTACCGCCGCAGACGTGGTGCGGCGTGACCTCGTCGCGCGCATCGTAGAGGCCTATGATCGGGATCAGGCTGCCAAAGCCGAACGTAAGCGTCATGACTGAGCAATTTGAGACCGTGAGGACTGAAACGCCGGACGACGGCGACGATGATCCGGAGCCTCCAGGACGTCTGCAGCTAGACATCATCATCGAAGACGGTGACTGGAGCGCCTTCGCGCCTGTGGAGGACGCGTTGAACGAGGTGGCGGAAGTCGTGGCGCGCCATCTCAATTTGGATTACGCCGAGGCGGCCATTGCGCTGAGCTCCGACGAGCGGGTGCGCTCGCTCAACCGTACATATCGGGGCATGGACAAACCCACCAACGTCCTCTCGTTCCCCGCGGCCGAGGCAGGACAGATGCCGGGGGAGCCGCGGCATCTCGGAGACATCATCCTTGCTGCTGAGACGGTCAGGCGAGAAGCCGCGGCCGAAGGCAAACCTCCGCGCCATCACCTCCAACACCTCGTCGTGCACGGGCTGCTCCACCTGCTCGGGTACGAGCACGAGAGCGAGACGCAAGCGCGCGTGATGGAAGCCCTTGAGGTGGAGATCCTACGGCAAATCGGCGTCCCCGACCCGTATGCCGCCCCATTTCCGAGCGAAGCATGAGAGCCAAACGTCTATTATGAGCATCGACGTCGACCCATCGAGAAACGGCCAGCATTCCGGAAACGGAAGTCAAGGCTGGCTCGCGAGCCTCAAGGCGCGACTTCGGCTGCCGGGCGCTCAGACTTTGCGCGATGCGCTCGAGGATGCGCTGAAGACCGAAACCAAGGCTGATGACACGTTCAGCGCCGAAGAGCGCAGCATGATGCTGCGGCTCCTCAGGTTGGCCGGCTGCGCGTTGAGGACGTCATGGTCCCCCGCGCCGACATCATCGCGATCGATGAGAGTGAAACACTGGGTGCGCTGCTCGCCACGTTCGAGGAGGCAGGGGTTTCACGCATTCCGCTCTTCAACGAAACGCTCGACGACCTCCGCGGCATGGTCCACATCAAGGATTTGATGAGCTGGCTGCTGCGTGAGGCCGCCGTCGAATCCGAAGACCCTGAGACGGAAGCCGGCGAAGAGGCGGAGCCGCGCTCGAACGGCCAGAACGGCAATGCTAGCCGGAAGCGGCGGAAGCTCGACCTGTCGCGAGTTGACCTGTCGCGGCCTCTGGCGGTGGCCAAGATCAGGCGCCCGGTTCTCTACGTTCCGCCGTCGATGCCAGCCATGAACCTGCTGATCCGGATGCAGACGACCCGCATCCACATGGCCTTCGTCATCGACGAGTATGGCGGCACCGACGGACTCGTGACCATCGAGGACCTGGTCGAACAGATCGTCGGCGACATCGAGGATGAGCACGACGAGGCTGAGGAAGCCCACATCTCCGGCGATCCGAAGAATGGGCTCATCGCATCCGCCCGCACACCCGTGCACGAGCTCGAGGAGTTCCTCGGCGTCAAGCTGCTCCAACCCGACGAGGAGGAGGAGATCGATACTTTGGGCGGTCTGGTCTTTGCTCTGGTTGGGCGCATCCCCACGCGCGGCGAGTTGATTCGGCACAGCTCGGGTATTGAATTCGAGGTGCTAGATGCCGATCCGCGGCGCGTGAACAAGTTGAAGGTACACGTCGATCGCATTGCGGCGCCGACTGGCGCCGACACCGCGATAACCGGCCACTGACTCCGGATGCCGGCCGAAGAGAGCAGTTGGCCAGGAGCCCTGCTGCATCGACTCGCGGGGAGCCTGTATCGGGCTGAATGTGCGATTCGAGCGCTGGTCGGCTGGCGGCGAGCTGCCACGGCATTCCTTGCCGGAGCCGCGTCGGTTCTCGCCATGGCCCCATTCTTCCTCTGGGGCGTGCTGTTCCTCACAATCCCCGTTCTCGTCTTACTGATCGACAGTGCCGTCGAGAGTGCTGCCAAGGGGATCACGGCAGCTTCTCGCCCGGCAGTAAGGCGCGCACTGTACGCCAGCGCTGTCGGCTGGTGGTTCGGCTTCGGCTATTTTCTCGCGGGCCTGTTCTGGATCGGTGAGGCATTTTTGGTCGAAGCCGAGCGGTTCGCCTGGCTGATGCCGTTCGCGGTCACGCTGATGCCGGCCGGCCTTGCGCTGTTCTACGCCGCTGCCACAGCTGCTGCTGCGTATCTGTGGCGTCCGGGCCTGGAGAGAGTTGTCGCCCTTGCCTTGGCACTATCCGCAGCTGAATGGCTTCGCGGACATATCCTGACGGGCTTTCCCTGGAACGTGCTCGGCTACGCGCTCACCTGGCCGCTGCCGCTCATGCAGTCCGCAGGTTTGATCGGAATCTATGGCCTGACCCTTGCGGTCATTTTGATCACCGCTCCGCCGATCCTGGCACTGGCCAAGGTAGCCTCCAATCCGGACCGGCGACGCGCGAGCCTCGCCATCGGCATCTTGGCTTTGCTGCCATTGCCGGTGGCGTGGGGCTACGGGACGATCCGGCTCGCCGAACCGCAGCCGCCACCGGTCGAAGGTGTTCGTCTGCGCCTTGTGCAACCGAGCGTTCCGCAGCGAGACAAGTGGCGCCCTGAGCGGCAACGGGATATTTTCTTCGATCACGTCGATTTGTCGCAGCAGCGACCTGACGGAAGCTTCGACGGCCTCTCCGGCATCACGCACGTGATATGGCCGGAGGCGGCCATGCCTTTCCTCCCACTCGAAACACCCGGCGCATTGGAAGTAATTGCGAACATGTTGCCGGAGGGCACCATCTTGCTGGCGGGCGCACTCAGGGCAGACGGGACGGCCGTCGAGGAAACCGGCAGACGACAGGCATTCAACAGCCTCATTGCTCTGAACTCCGACGGCAAACCAGTGGGCATCTACGACAAGGTGCACCTCGTTCCGTTCGGCGAATACTTGCCGCTCCAGCCCATGCTCGAACGGATCGGCTTGCAGAAGCTGGTGGGTTGGCGAGGTGGTTTCTCCGCCGGCCGATCTCCCCGCCCGCTCTTCGATGTTCCGGGGCTGCCGCCGGTCGGCGTACTTATTTGTTATGAAGCGATTTTTCCCGGGGCAGTGGTCCAATCGGCGGCTCGGCCGCAGGCGCTGATCAATGTCACCAATGACGGCTGGTTCGGCCTCACCACTGGCCCGCACCAACATTTCCATCAAGCGCGCGTCAGGGCAGTCGAAGAGGGTTTGCCGCTCATCCGCGTTGCCAATAACGGCATTACAGGGGTAATCGATGCCAACGGGCGCGTCCTCGCGCGCCTCGATCTCGATGAACGGGGTGTGATCGATTCGCAACTCCCTGGCGCAAAAAATCTTACTTTGTACGCTCGGTACGGCGATGCTGTTTTCTGGGTTCTCTGGCTATGTGGATTAATCTGTTTACGAATTTGCTGTGCGAAGAGAATTGCAGTAAGCCGATAAGCACCCCGAAAGTGTCGCAGGAGGAAGCTCCCGTCACCTCTTGTTCCGGTTGACGTCAGCTTTGCCTGCACCTACGAATTGCGCGGGAAAAATTCCAATCAACAAGGGTGGGGACTAGGGGCATGACCAGACAAGTGCAAGCTGTTGCCGATCGTGATGATGAGGTCGTAGAGAAAGGCTCACGTAGGGGCCAATCCGCTTGACCTTCACGTCGGCAGTCGCGTGCGCCTTCAACGGATGCTGCTCGGAATGAGCCAGGAGAAGCTCGGCGAGCAACTTGGTCTCACCTTCCAGCAGATTTAAAAATACGAGAAGGGCATCAACAGAATTGGCGCGAGCCGCCTTTATGAGCTCGCAAAGGTGCTGGGTGTCAGTGTTCAGTTCTTCTACGAGGACGCCCCTGGCACAACGCCTGACAACAAAACTCAAACCACATCAGCTGGGGGGCTGGGCGAGCGGCAGGCTGATCGGTACGTCGTCGACTTCCTGAGCAGCCGCGAAGGCATCGAGCTGAATAAAGCGTTCGTGAAAATCACCGACCCGAAAGTCCGGCGTTCGATCGTCGATCTCGTCCGTAGCCTTGCGGGCGAGGACAAGGAGGAGAAGGAAGGCTAACGCGAACAGGCGCACGCCGGCCAAGATTGCGAGCAAAGGCTTGGCCGGCGCCTTAGATGCGCTTGATTCCCCCCCAAAGGCTGTAAAGAAGCGCCATCAACCTGCGGTCAACAGCTTGACGGGGACACTCGTGGCACGCCGATCGTACCTTTTCACTAGCGAATCCGTCTCGGAGGGGCATCCGGACAAAGTCTGTGATCGGATTTCCGACGAGATCGTCGACCTGTTCTTTCGCGAGGCCGATCGGACTGGCTTCGATCCCTGGAAGGTGCGCGTAGCCGCCGAGACACTGGCGACGACGAACCACGTCGTTATCGCGGGAGAGACGCGCGGCCCTGATACGATCACCAGCGATCTCGTCGCCCATGTGGCCCGCATGGCCATTCGTGACATCGGGTACGAGCAACCAGGGTTTCACTGGGAAACGGCGGATGTGAAGGTGCTGCTGCACCCACAATCGGCTGATATCGCTCTGGGTGTCGACAGCTCCGAAGAGAAGGACGAAGGCGCCGGGGACCAGGGCATCATGTTCGGCTACGCTTGCCGGGAAACCCCGGAGCTGATGCCGGCGCCAATCTACTACAGCCACAGGATCCTCCAGGTGCTCGCCGCAGCCCGCAAGGCGAAAGAAGGCGACGCCGTAAAGCTCAGCCCGGACTCGAAGAGCCAAGTGACGGTGCGCTACGAGGACGGGAAGCCGGTCGGGGTTAGCCAAATCGTGCTCTCGACGCAGCACCTCGATCCAGATCTCACCTCCAACCAGGTGCGGGAGATCGTCGAGCCCTACATCCGCAAGACCTTGCCGGAAGGGTGGATCGAACTCGAAGACCACTTGGCACGTGAACCCGACAGGGAAATTCGTGATCGGCGGTCCGGATGGCGACTGCGGGCTCACTGGCCGCAAGATCATCGTCGATACTTATGGCGGCGCAGCGCCGCACGGCGGCGGCGCATTCTCGGGCAAAGACCCGACCAAGGTCGACCGATCGGCCGCCTACGCCGCCCGTTACCTTGCGAAGAATATCGTCGCAGCGGGGCTGGCGGAGCGCTGCAGCATCCAGCTTTCCTACGCCATCGGCGTCGCCGAGCCACTGTCGGTTTACGTAGACACCTATGGCACCGGCCAAGTCGACGAGGACAAGCTGGAAATGGCGATCCGCAGGGTTGTCACGCTCACGCCCCGCGGCATCCGCAAGCACCTCGGTTTGAACAAGCCCATCTACGCGCGGACGGCTGCCTATGGTCACTTCGGCCGGCAGCCGGATGCCGATGGTGGGTTCTCCTGGGAAAAGCTCGACCTCGTGGACGCCCTCAAGCGCGAGGTTGCCTGAGAAGCACCTGCGGGTGCTGTTTGCAATCGGCCGCGGCTCACATCCGCGGCCGATTGGCGTTCAAGGAGCAGACCTAAGGAATGGCTGAACCTGAGAAGGCCCCGATCCAGCCTATCCGCACCTTCGGGCGGCGCCACGGCCGCCGGCTGAGCTCCCGCCAGCAACGGCTTCTTGCCGAGGAGCTGCCGCGGCTCGAGATCGATGTCAGCGCACCTCCTCCCCGTGCGGCAACGGACCTGTTCCCGCCCGGCATTCGGGATGTCTGGCTCGAGATCGGATTCGGGGGTGGCGAGCACCTCATCTGGCAGGCGGAACAACACCCCGACGTCGGCATCATCGGCTGCGAGCCCTACCTCGACGGAGTTGTAAAGGTAGTCGATGCCGTCTTGGCGCGAGGGCTGAGCAATGTCCGCGTGTTCCCGAATGATGCCCGGAACGTGTTGGAGTGGCTGCCGGAGGCTTCGTTAGGGCGCGTGTTCATCCTATTCCCGGACCCTTGGCCCAAGACCCGCCATCGCAAACGCCGTCTGGTTTCCGCACCGTTTCTGCGGACGCTGGCACGGGTCATGAAGCCTGGTGCGGAACTCCGCATAGCGACGGATATCGGGGACTATGCACGAACCACTCTGCTCGCCGTCCGTGCCACACCGGCCTTCCGCTGGTTGGCGAGCGGGCCGTCTGACTGGCGGAACCGGACGGCGGACTGGCCGGCGACCCGTTACGAAGAAAAGGCCCTTGCTGCGGGGCGGCGCCCGATCTATTTGCGTTTCGAGCGCCTTGCATCCAATGCGGACCCCGAAATCCTACAAAAATGAGGATTCATCTCCGGGCAAGTTGCCCGATTTTTGCCATTTGCGCTTGACCTTCGCGTCATAACTCACATATGTTTCAAACGCTCATGATCATCTCAACTCTGAGAGTGGGCCCCAGCGGGTCCGCTCTTTTTGTTTTAGCCGCTGCTCATGAGCAGCTGGATGCGGAACTCGAGGCGATATGGACAAGCGGGATGATGGCGCGGATACCCGGCGCTTCATTCGCGAAACTGGCCTTGCTGCAGAAATCGCCGCGCTCGTCGAGCCGGTTCTGGAAGACCTCGGTTTTCGCTTGGTAAGGGTTCAGGTTCACGGCCGAGATGGCCAGACGGTCCAGATTATGGCCGAGCGCCCGAGTGGAACAATTACGATCGACGATTGCGAGGCGATCTCGCGGGAGTTGTCGCCGCTGCTGGATGTGCACGATCCCTTGCCAAGCAGCTACCGGCTGGAGGTTTCCTCGCCGGGAATTGACCGGCCGCTCGTAAGGCCATCCGATTTCGAGGATTGGGCCGGGTACGAGGCCAAAATCGAGCTCAAGGAGTTGGTCGGCGGGCGTAAGCGCTTCCGCGGCGTCCTCGAAGGCTATGAGGGCGGCGAGGTGCGGATGGAATGCACGCTCGATCAGCACGGCACCCAGGTGTTGGGGTTTCCGGTCGATTTGATCGCCGAAGCGAAGCTCGTCCTCACGGATGAGTTGATTAGAGAGGCTCTGCGTCGAGCGAAGAAGACTTCGAAAGGCAATGGCGGCTCCGAGCCGCAACAGGAAAAGTAAGCGACAGAGGTCAAGACATGGCCGTTGCAGTCAGCGCAAACAGGTTGGAGCTTCTGCAGATCGCAGATGCGGTCGCGCGTGAGAAGTCGATCGACCGCAAGATCGTCATCCAGGCGATGGAGGACGCGATCCAGAAGGCGGCCAAATCCCGCTACGGCGCGGAGAACGATATCCGCTGCGAGATTGATCCCAAGACCGGTGACACGCGGCTCTTTCGCGTTCTGACGGTCGTCGAAGAGGTTCAGAGCGACTCCACAGAGATCTCGCTGGAGGAGGCCAAGCGGCGGAATCCCGAGGCGAAAATCGGTGATCTCATTGCCGAGCCGCTGCCGCCGCTGGATTTCGGCCGCGTCGCCGCTCAAAACGCCAAGCAAGTCATCGTGCAGAGGGTGCGCGAGGCTGAGCGGGAGCGGCAGTACAACGAGTACAAGGATCGCGTCGGCGAGATCGTCAATGGCACGGTGAAGAGGGTCGAGTACGGCAACGTAATCGTCGACCTCGGCCGGGCCGAGGGCATCATCCGCCGCGACGAAATGATCCCGCGCGAAAACCTGCGTTACGGCGACCGCGTGCGTGCCTATATATACGATGTACGCCGGGAGCAGCGCGGCCCGCAGATTTTCCTGTCACGCGCACGGCCCGAGTTCATGGCGAAGCTGTTCGCCATGGAGGTGCCGGAAATCTACGACGGGGTCGTCGAGATCAAGTCGGTGGCGCGTGACCCAGGCTCGCGGGCAAAGATCGCCGTCATTTCGAAGGACAGCTCGATCGATCCCGTTGGCGCCTGCGTTGGTATGCGTGGACAGCGCGTGCAGGCGGTCGTCAACGAGCTGCAGGGCGAGAAGATCGATATCATCCAGTGGCGGCCGGACGCGGCGGAGTTCATCGTCAATGCACTGGCACCCGCCGAGGTGACGAAGGTGGTGCTCGACGAAGACTCGAACCGCATCGAGGTTGTCGTGCCGGAGAGCCAGCTTTCATTGGCCATCGGACGCCGCGGACAAAACGTTCGCCTTGCTTCTCAGCTTACGGGATGGGACATTGATATCCTGACCGAGCAGGAGGAAAGCGAGCGTCGCCAGAAAGAATTCGCCGAGCGCTCACAGATGTTCATGGAAGCGCTCGATGTCGACGAGGTGATTGCGCAGCTGCTCGTGACAGAAGGCTTTGCCTCGATCGAAGAGGTGGCCTACGTTGATCTGAGCGAGATTGCCCATATCGAGGGCTTCGACGAGGATACGGCGCAAGAGATCCAGACCCGCGCCCGCGAGTACCTCGATAGGATCGAGCAGGAACGCGACGCGAAGCGCAGGGAGCTGGGCGTATCCGACGATCTCGCGCAGGTGCCTGGTATGACGACCGCGATGATGGTCGCCCTGGGCGAGAACGGCATTAAGACGCTCGAGGATTTTGCCGACTGCGCAACTGACGATCTCGTCGGCTGGACCGAGCGCAAGAAGGACAAGGACGGCGAGACGGTGCGCCATAAGGGCATCCTCGAAGGCTTCGACATCGGCCGCAAAGAAGCCGAGGACATGATCATGGCGGCGCGTGTGATCTTGGGCTGGATCGCTCCGGAGGACCTTGAGCCTGCTGAGGAGCTGGAGGCCGAGGAGATCGACGAGGCCGCAGCCGGCGAAGCCGGACCTAGCGCGTGATGCCAACCATGTCTGGGAGTGGACAGAGAACGAATGGCGGTTCGGGCAGAGATCGCAGAAAAGCCGGTGGCGGAGCGTCATGCTCCGCTGCGGACCTGCGTCGTCACGCGCGAGCAAAAGCCGCCTGAGGAGCTCATCCGCTTCGTCGAAGGACCTGACGGTCAGATCGTACCCGATTTGGCGCGACGCCTTCCTGGCCGCGGCGTCTGGGTCACTGCAGAACGCAATGCTGTGGCCGAGGCGGTCAAGCGCAAAGCGTTCACAAGAAGCTTGAAGCGGCAGGTCTCCGTACCTTCCGACCTGCCCGAAATGGTTGAGAGGCTGCTGGTGAAGCGCGCGATGGACGCGCTGAGCCTCGCCAACAAAGCCGGGCTCGTGATCACGGGCTTCACCCGCATTGATGCGGCCATTGCTTCGGGCAAAGTTGCCGCAGTGTTGCACGGCCGGGAGGCCGCGGCAGATGGCGTCGATAAGCTGAATCGCCGCTTTCAGGCGGCTTGCCGGCAAAGCGGAAAACCGGCGCCGATCATTCAGGAATTGACCGTCGAGCAAATGAGTTTGGCCTTGGGACGGTCGAATGTGGTACATGCTGCACTGAGCGCAGGCGGCGGTACGACGAATTTCCTGAACGAAGTTGGCCGAGTGACCCGATACCGTTCGGGCAAGTCGGCTTCGAACAGCGAATCAGCGGCCAGGTGAGGGGCCGCACAGGGGACGTTTGGACAGGCAAGGCATGAGCGAAACAAAAGAGACCACTGAGAAGACCGTGCTGACAGGCGCGCGCAAGCCGCTCAGCCTGAAGCGCACCGTCGAATCCGGCCACGTGCAGCAGAAGTTCAGCCACGGCCGGTCGAAATCGGTGGTGGTCGAGAAGAAGAGAAAGCGTACTTTCCCGGGGCAGGAGCCGGAGGAAACTCCGACTGCGGCCGCCGCCGCTCAGGCACGCCTGCGCCAACAGGCCACCCAACGGCGTCCTGCAGCGGCGCCTCCGAAGGCGGAGGAGCAGCCGCAAGCCCGGCCGAAAATTTTGCGTACGCTCTCCGAGGAAGAGCAGCAGGCGCGCGCTAGAGCCCTCGCCGCTGCCCGGGCGCGTGAGCTCGAGGAGCAGCGCGCTCGCGAGGAGCGCGAGCGTGAAGAGGCGGAGCGCCGCCGTCGCGAGGAGGAGGAGCGTAAGGCTGCTGCCGAGCTGGAGCCGGCTGCCAAGCCGGAGGAGCCCGAAAGCCCAGAGCGCGCCGAATCGACCGTAGAGACAGCAGCGCCAACAGCTGAGGCCCCGACTGCAGAGGCGCCTGCATCCGAACCGGAGGTCAGCGAGACCCCTGAGACGCCAACCCCCTCTGCCGAAGAGGAAAGGGCTCCGCAGACCCAGAGATTCCGCAAGTCCTGGCGCAGCCCATCGGCATGACCCGGCCGATCATCGTCTCGCGTCCGGAGCGTGCCGCTCCGAAGCCCGTCGAGAAGAAGCCGGAGGCCGAGGCACCGAAGCGTGCGCTCAAATCCACCGCACTTGCCGAAATTGCCGACGAAGAGGAAGGCCGCGCCAAGAAGAAGGGCGGCAAGCTCACTCGCGCCCCCATCAAGGGCGCCGAAGAGACCCGTGTGCGCGGCAAGCTGACGATCACGAACGCTTTCGACGAGCGCCAGCGGGAGCGGTCACTTGCCTCGCTGAAGCGTCGCCGCGAGCGCGAAAGGCTGCGCGCGATGGGTATCCCCCAGACGCGCGAGAAGATCGTGCGCGAGGTGGTCATCCCCGAGGCGATCACGATCCAGGAGCTCTCCAACCGCATGTCGGAGCGCGCCGTCGACGTCATCAAGTTCCTGATGAAGCAGGGCGAGATGCACAAGATCACGGACGTGATCGACGCCGATACGGCCGAGCTCATCGTGCAGGAATTCGGGCACACGGCGAAGCGAGTTTCCGAAGCTGACGTTGAGGAAGGCTTCATCGGCGCCGAGGACGCGCCCGAGACGCTCAAGCCCCGTCCGCCCGTGGTCACCATTATGGGTCACGTCGACCACGGCAAGACTTCGCTGCTGGATGCCATTCGGCAGGCGAACGTTGCTAGCGGCGAGGCGGGCGGCATCACCCAGCACATCGGCGCGTACCAGGTGAAGACGCAGGCCGGCGAGACGATCACCTTCATCGATACGCCGGGCCATGAGGCGTTCACCGCCATGCGCGCCCGTGGCGCCAAGGTAACGGACATTGTCGTGTTGGTGGTCGCAGCCGATGACGGCGTCATGCCGCAAACGGTCGAGGCCATCAATCACGCACGCGCGGCTGGCGTGCCGATCATCGTGGCGATCAACAAGATCGACAAGCCGGATGCCGATCCCAGCCGGGTCCGCACGGAGTTGCTGCAGCACGAAATCGTGGTCGAAAGCATGTCGGGTGAGGTGCTCGAGGTCGAAGTATCGGCCTTGAAGCGCATGAACCTCGACAAGCTGCTCGAGGCTATCTCGCTGCAGGCCGAGCTGCTCGAGCTCAAGGCCAATCCGGATCGCTCCGCGGAAGGCTTCGTCATCGAGGCGAAGCTGGAGCGCGGCCGTGGCCCGGTCGGCACGCTGCTCGTCCAGCGCGGCACGCTGCGCGTCGGCGACATCGTCGTCGCGGGCACCTCCTGGGGCCGCGTGCGCGCACTGATCAACGACAAGGGCGAGAACGTGAAGGAGGCCGGCCCCTCGGTGCCCGTCGAGGTCCTGGGCTTCGACTCGGCTCCCGAAGCAGGCGACCAGTTCGCTGTTGTCGAGAACGAGGCTCGCGCCCGCGAGCTCACCGAGTACCGCATCCGCAAGCGTCGCGAGACGCTGGGGTCGGTCGGCACCGCCCGCACCCTCGAGCAGATGATGCAGCAGCTCAAGGACGCGGAGAAGAAGGAGTTCCCGCTGGTCATCAAGGGTGACGTGCAGGGCTCCGTTGAAGCAATCGCCGGCTCCTTGAAGAAGATCTCGACCGATGAAGTCGAGGCGCGCATCATCCATGCGGGCGTTGGCGGCATCACCGAATTGGACGTCGCCCTGGCGCAGACGGCCGGCGCAGTCATCATCGGGTTCAACGTGCGTGCCAACGCACAAGCTCGGGCGGCTGCGGAAAGGGAGGGCGTCGAGATCCGCTACTACAACATCATCTACGATCTCGTGGATGACGTGAAAGCGGCGATGTCCGGCCTGCTGGCCCCGACGGTGCGCGAGGTCTTCCTGGGCAACGCGGAAGTTCTCGAGGTGTTCAACATCACGAAGGTCGGCAAGGTGGCTGGCTGCCGTGTCACCGAGGGCAAGGTGGAGCGCGGCGCCAAGGTCCGCCTGATCCGCGACAACGTTGTGGTGCACGAGGGAACACTGGTGTCCTTGAAGCGATTCAAGGACGAAGTGAAGGAAGTCCCGGCGGGGCAAGAGTGTGGTATGGCGTTTGCCAACTACCAGGACATCCGCGTCGGCGACGTGGTCGAGTGCTACAACGTCGAGACCATCAAGCGGACCCTTTGATCGCTTGAAACGAGCTGAGCTCGGCGGGTGCGGGCCTGTCCCGCGCTCGCCGAAGCGTCCTTTGGAGGCTGAGCCGGTTCGAGTCCGGTCGGTGGAAACATGTCGAAGAATGCATCTGCCCGCTCAGGCCCAACGCAGCGCCAACTCCGAGTTGGCGAGCTGATCCGTCAGGCGCTTTCCGAACTGCTGATCCGCGGTGAGATCCACGACGAGGTGATTACCTCACACGTGATCACCATCTCGGAGGTGCGGATGTCGCCAGACTTACGGCTCGCCACGATCTTTGTCATGCCGTTGGGTGGCGAGGACGTGGAGCGGGTGCTGGCTGCGCTCGAGCGAAACAAGCGGTACCTACGCGGTGCCGTAGCCAAGGCGGTGAATCTCAAGTTTGCCCCCGACATCCGCTTCCGCAAGGACGAGAGCTTCGAGACCGGCCAGCGCATCGACCAACTGCTCGACAGCCTGAAGGAGCAGCGTTAAGGGGCGGGTCAGCACGTACAAGAACCTCGGGAGTAGAGATGGCACGCCCGAAAAGAGGCAATCCGATCCATGGCTGGCTCGTCCTCGACAAGCCGAAAGGCATGACGTCTACGCATGCCGTCGCCATCGTTAAACAGCTCTATGATGCGCAGAAGGCTGGTCACGCAGGCACGCTCGACCCGCTCGCGACCGGCATTCTCCCTATCGCCCTCGGCGAGGCGACGAAGACCTGCGCCTTCGCCGTTGAGGGCGAGAAGGCCTATCGCTTTACCGTCCGCTGGGGCGCGGAGACCAACACCGACGACGCCGAAGGCGAGGTTGTCAAGACGAGCGAGAAACGCCCCTCGCCTGCCGAGATCGAGGCCATTCTTCCGCGCTTCACAGGGGAGATCAGCCAGGTTCCGCCCACCTTCTCCGCCATCAAGGTCAATGGCGAGCGCGCTTACGATCTCGCGCGCGATGGCGAGCTACCGGTATTGGAGCCGCGTACGGTTTTGATTGAGGAGCTCAAGGCCGTCGAGCACCCGGATGAAAGCACAACCATCTTCGAGGCGATCTGTGGCAAGGGCACGTATGTGCGCGCCCTCGCGCGCGATATGGGCCGCGAGCTTGGCTGCTATGGGCATGTGACCGAGCTTCGTCGCACGCAGGTCGGACCGTTCGGCGAGGATGTGGCGGTTCCGCTGTCCGATCTGGAGGAGGCGAGCAAGCTGGATGCAGCAATGGACTTCCTCAAAGTCAAGCTGCTACCTGTCGAAGCCGTGCTCGAAGAGCTGCAGCGGATCAACCTGAGCCCGGCGGACGCCTCGCGCGTGCGGCGCGGCCAGAGCGTCCTGATCCGTGGCCGGGACGCACCGATTCTGACTGGGCAGGCCTACGCGATGTCCAAAGGCCAGCTCGTCGCCCTGGGTGAGCTATCCAAGGGCGAATTCCGACCGACGCGCGTTTTCAACTTAGGTTAGTCGTTCACTCTCATGCCGCCGGGGCGACTGCGAGAAACTGCTCGCCCTTCACCACCGTTAGTGTATAACGGCGCCAGCACGGGCAGAGCAGCCCGTGTTTCTCTTTGCGACCCTGCTGGACGACATCCCGGCCGTGGCCGCAGACGGTCCTAGGACCCATTGAAGCTTTGAAGGAAGGAGAAGACCCGATGTCGATTACCGCCGAGCGCAAGCAGGAGATTATCAAGGAGAATGCGACGAAGCCCGGGGACACCGGCTCCCCTGAGGTGCAGATCGCAATCCTGACGGAGCGCATCAGCCAGCTCACCGAGCACTTCAAGACTCACAAGAAGGACAATCACTCGCGTCGAGGGCTGCTCAAGATGGTCGGGCAACGCCGGCAGCTGCTCGACTACCTGAAGCGCAAGGATGAGGCGCGCTACCAGAGAATCATCGATAAGCTTGGCATCCGCCGCTGAGCAACAGACAGGCAGGCGGCAACAAGGCCGCCTGCTGCATCATTCGTCGCCGGGTCCGGCCCGGGCGACCTGTATCGGAGGACCACCGCTGGTGGCAGAGCGCTCGAAGAGACCGCCGCCTAAGCTGATTGAACCGCCTTGGTCCGGCGTCCGCTCCTGCGATGGCTCCAAGTTGAAGCTTGTGCCGAGGGCGGCACAAGTTGAGAGCGACTCAAATTTGAAAGACGCAAGATGTTCGACATTCATCGTGTAGAAATTGAATGGGGCGGGCGAAAGCTCAGACTGGAGACGGGGCAATTGGCTCGCCAAGCCGATGGCGCTGTGCTCGCCCAATATGGTGAAACGACTGTCCTCGCCACCGTCGTCGCCGAAAAGGAAGTCCGCCCCGGAGTGGACTTCTTCCCTCTGACCGTGAACTATCAGGAAAGAACCTACGCGGCAGGGAAGATCCCCGGCGGTTACTTCAAACGCGAAGGCCGCCCCACCGAAAAGGAAACGCTGACCTCCCGCCTCATCGACCGCCCGATCCGGCCGCTCTTCGTCGACGGCTTCAAGAACGAGACGCAGGTCATCGCCACCGTTCTCTCGTTCGACAACGAGAACGACCCCGACATCGTTGCCATGATCGCGTCGTCGGCAGCGCTCACGCTGTCCGGCGTGCCGTTCCTCGGCCCAATCGGCGCTGCGCGCGTTGGCCTCATCGATGGCGAGCTCGTGCTCAATCCGCTCATCGATGAGATGGAGAAGACGAAGCTCGACCTCGTGGTTGCCGGCACCCAAGACGCCGTCATGATGGTCGAGAGCGAGGCCCACGAGCTCTCCGAGGAGAAGATGCTCGAGGCGGTCATGTTCGGGCACAGGCACTTCCAACCTGTGATCCAGGCGATCATCAAGTTGGCCGAGACCGCCGCGAAGGAGCCGTGGGAGATCGAGCTCCCCGACAAGGCGAAATACAAGGACCGCGTGAAGGAGATCGCCGAGGAGGAGCTGCGCCGCGCTTATTCGATAACCGAGAAGCAGAAGCGTCGCGAGATGGTGGAGGCTGTCCGCCAGAAGGTTCTTGCGGAGCTGCTTCCTCCCGACAATCCAGCAGAAGCCGTTCTGCTTGCAGATGTTTTCAAGAGCCTCGAGCAGGAGATTGTTCGTGGCAACATTCTGCAGACTGGAAAGCGCATCGATGGTCGCGATCTGAAGTCGGTTCGGCCGATCATGGCGCAGGTCGGCGTGCTGCCGCGCACACACGGCTCTGCTCTCTTCACGCGCGGTGAGACGCAGGCACTCGTGGTGGCTACGCTCGGCACCGGCGAGGATGAGCAGTACGTGGACACGCTGGAGGGCACGAAGAAGGAGCGCTTCATGCTCCACTACAACTTCCCGCCCTTCTCCGTCGGTGAGACAGGCCGCATCGGCTCGCCCGGGCGGCGGGAGATCGGGCACGGAAAGCTCGCTTGGCGCGCCCTCAACCCGCTCATTCCGCCCGCTGAGGAGTTCCCCTACACGATCCGCGTCGTCTCCGAGATCACGGAGAGCAATGGCTCGTCATCGATGGCCACCGTCTGCGGATCGTCGCTCGCCATGATGGATGCGGGCATTCCACTGAAGCGGCCGGTAGCCGGCATCGCCATGGGCCTCATCAAGGAGGATGACTCGTTCGCGGTGCTCTCGGACATTCTCGGCGACGAGGATCATCTCGGCGACATGGACTTCAAGGTTGCCGGAACATCGGAAGGTGTCACGTCGCTGCAGATGGACATCAAGATCACCGGCATCACCGAGGAGATCATGCGCGTTGCGCTCGCGCAGGCACGCGAGGGCCGTCTGCATATCCTCGGAGAGATGGCAAAAGCCCTGGGCGAGGCTCGCGCCGAGCTTGGTGAGCACGCCCCCCGCATCGAGACCATCCGTATCCCCACCGAAAAGATCCGTGAGGTGATCGGCTCGGGCGGCTCCGTCATCCGCTCCATCGTCGAGGAAAGCGGCGCCAAGATCGACATCGAGGACGACGGCACCGTGAGGGTGGCGGCCGCACGACGCGAGGCGATCGAAGCCGCGCTGAAGCGGATCCGCGAGATCGCATCCGAGCCCGAGGTCGGCGAGATCTACAAGGGCAAGGTCGTGAAGATCATGGACTTCGGCGTGTTCGTGAACTTCTTCGGCTCTCGTGACGGTCTCGTTCACATCTCGCAGCTCACGTCCAAAGGACGCCCGAGCTCGCCGAGCGAGGTCGTAAAGGAGGGCCAAGAAGTCTATGTGAAGCTCCTCGGCTTCGACGATCGCGGCAAGGTGCGCCTATCCATGAAGGTAGTCGATCAGCAGACCGGCAAGGAGATCCCGCAGGAGCCGCGCCCTGAGGGTGAAGAAGGTGGCGAAACGCGCGCCGAACGCCGCGACCGGCGGGACCGCCGCCGCGACCGCGAGGCAGGCTGATCGTGAACCGGTTGCAGATGTGAAAGGGGCTGGTGGGAACTTCCCTCCGGCCCCTTTTCATCGAGTGCTCGTTTATCCTCCTGGATCAGCGCCGGCGCCAGACGCAGACACGATCACCCCGCCTATTGCGGAAACAGTGCCTGTATCTCGCTCCTGGCCGGCGCCAGCCAGGACCGCAGGAAGCGGCTCGGTAGCCTCTTCCGACGTGGCGATGCCACCAGCCCCGGCCGGGCCAGCGGGCGCAATAGCGATGGCGGCCGTGGACCTGATCCACAAGTGTTTCGGCACCATTGGTGGCGCCCTTCAATTGGATAGGACTGGCTGGCGCCGCTTGCGCATTCGACATGGCGAGCCCGAGGCCGAGAACGGCTCCGGCACACACAACGACTAGACGACGGCTCATCGGACCTCTCGTTCGGCAATGATTGTTCCTGGGGCGATAACCGTCATTGCAGTGAGAGGTTTCGGCAGTTACTTAAATTGATCAGTCCTGACTGGCGTAAAGGAAAATAACTTATCTGCCGACAATTGATCCCACGCTTGCTGACACGCGCAGCTAAACAAAATCAGACAACTTTTTGAAATCGATTGGCATCTGACCAGAATACTTGTGCCAGATTGTTGGTCGACACCGGTTCTCCCGTGGTCAATAACGTGAGTGTCGGGGCCGAACCATCCTGAGTTGCATATTCCGGATGCCGGGTGAGGTAATCCTCCAGGCTGTCAGCCACGACTTCGGGCTGTGACAGGATGCGGGTCGATCCCGGCAGATGACGCCGGAAAATATGCTCGATCAATGCGTAATGTGTGCATCCGAGGATAGCTTCGTGGGGTGCCTCTCCTCCGATTGCACTCATAAGGCTGTGCACAGCCTCCGCTACCAAGTGGTCCAGGTCCGACTCGGGCCTGGCGTTCTCAATTGCACCGGCAAGCTCGGGACAGGCCTGCTGCACCACGCGCACCCGAGGGCATCGCTTCCGGATTTCCTGAGGGTAGACGCCGGACGCAATCGTGCGCTGTGTGCCGAACACCGCGATCACGTCCGTCTTGTACTTCTGAGGATACTGCGGTGTCGAAACCGCCCACGCCGTCTGCGTTGCCGCCTCGACCGTGGGCGCCACGATGCCGAGAACGTTGCGGCCCGTATATCCTGAGCTCCCCAGCCACTCCTGCTGCAGCCGTCGCAACGCCACGGCCGTGGCCGTATTGCAGCCGAGTATGACAAGCCGGCAACCTTGCTGGAACAGGTGCTCAACGCCAGCCCGGGTCAGCTCGAAAATCTCCTCGGACGGGCGATTCCCATAAGGCACATGGGCCTGGTCCCCGAGATAGACGAACGAGAGCTGCGGAAACCGTTCCACCAGCGCCCGCAGCACTGTCAGCCCCCCAAGGCCGGAGTCGAAAACACCTATCATGATCAGACGCCATGCCATGCCACACCCGAGACTGCAACTCGCGCATGGCTCGAGTGGGACAAGCTTAAATCAGTTCCGGCCCGAACTTGGCCCAACCGTTCATTCCTTCGACCACTTTGCTTCATCGAGCCCCAGCAGCTCCCAGGTTCGGCGCATATGATCGGGCAGCGGTGCCGTCACATCGATTTTTCCGCCGCGAGGATGCGGGATGATGAGACGGCGAGCGTGGAGGTGAAGCTTGGGCTCGATGCCCTCCATCGGCAGGTCAAGGCCGCCTTCGTACTTGTTGTCGCCCACAATAGGGTGGCCGATGATCGACATGTGGGCGCGTAGCTGGTGCTGGCGGCCAGTGACCGGCTTCAGAGACACCCACGCTGCCTTGGTGCCGACACGGTCAATGACCGCGTAGTGTGTGGTCGCGTGCATGGCTTTATCCTGCTCGCCGGGGCGCGCCTTGCGCACACGGTCCCCCTCGGGGCCGGTGGCCTTGACGAGCGCTGCTTCCACCTTGCCTTGCGGCGGCTTCGGCACGCCCTTCACCAGCGCCCAGTAGGTCTTGGCGGCGGAGCGCGTCTGAAACACGCGGCCGAGCTTGGCGGCGATGTCGCGCCGCTTGGCAACGAGCAGAACGCCCGTCGTGTCGCGATCCAAGCGGTGGACGAGCCGCGGCCTGTCACCGAAGCGATCAACCATACCCGCGAGCAGGCCATCGATGTGCCGCTTCGTGCCCGTGCCGCCTTGCACGGCAATGCCGAACGGCTTGTTGAGCACGAGCACGTCGTCGTCCTCGAAGAGGATCATGCGCTCGATGAAATCACGGTCGGCCTTGGAGAGCCCCGGCGGCGGCACAACCGAGGGGCCGCGCTTCGCCGGCGTGCGCACCACTTTTGGCACACGGACCTGATCGCCAGTCTCGAGCCGGTCATTGGCCTGCACTCGGCGGCTGTTCACCCGCACCTGGCCGGTGCGCAGCAGCTTCTGCAGATACGTGTAGGTGACCTCGGGAAAATGAGTACGGAACCAGCGGTCGAGCCGCATGCCGGACTCGTCCCGTTTGACGGTCAGCGTCTCGACCCGATCGCTTGTGCGCCCTTCGTTCACGACGACTTCTTTCATAGAACCAGCGCCCGCGTTCCGGCGAGACCCACCCAGCAGGCTGCAAGCGAGAGCAAAACGGAGCTGCCGGCGTAAGTTAACGCGCTTCCGATTGATCCTCGCTCCAGCATTGCAACGACTTCGATCGAATACGCTGAAAAGGTTGTGAAGCCACCAAGAATGCCGGTGAAAATGAACACCCGAAGACCGGCGCCATCAGGGAAGCGCTCCAACAGCAGCGCCGAAAGCACGCCTATGAGCAGGGAGCCCACGACATTCACCGTCAGCGTCGCCCAGGGGAAGGAGGCGCCCCATCGGCGTGTAAACTCGACGTAGACAAGATAGCGTGCGCCCGCACCGAGCGCGCCCCCAGCACTGGCGAGCAGCAAATGCTTCATCATTTAAGTCCTGACGCAGGCACTCTTTGCTGGCACCGATTTCCACGGCTTCGGTTGGGGAACTCCGTAGCGCTTCAGGCGGCCCATCTCCCGCTCAAAGCAATCGCGTGCCGCACGGGATCATGATCACTTCCCCAAGCCACCAGCCGGCTGTTTCACCACGGCACCCGCGTGTGCAGCAACCCGCGATATAGATGGAGATGATCGGAAGAGCAAAAGCGGAAAGGCCGTTCGCTACAGTTCGCTCTGCCTCTCGAAATTGCCGAGCCACCAACCGATCGTCCAACCGATGGCAAGGGCAAGAAGATTGACGCCCATGAAAATGATGGAATGCAGGTTGGCGACCTCGTCCGGGCTCTCGAAGGCCATCCGATCGACGGCCCAAGTCGCAACCGGCGAGCTCACGAACACCGTTGCCGCTGCCGCGGCTATGATCGCGAAAATCATCGCGATGAGGTAACGCATCAGGCGTGCTCCTTGTCAGGTGGATGCGGCCGCGACGCGAGACACTCGGCTCATTTCACTTCCCAGAACCAGATCTCGCGCGCCTCGGCGTAATTTGAGTAGTAGCCGAGCCAGGAGAACCACTCCATCAGCCACTTCGCGGACGAGCGATAGCCGTTCCACACGTCGATATGGTCGCCCGTCGGGCGGCCCACCGGGTCCGAGCTGCGGCGCCAGTAGTCCTGGATGAAGATGATACCCGTGCGGCCGAAAATCTTCGGATAGAACTTCGCTGCGTCGGTGCCGCTGATGACCTCCCGGGGGCCGACACCAGGAAGGTTCGCCCGATTAATGGCGTTGGCAAGCTGAGTGGCATTGATGAAATGCATCTCATCCCGCGGGTGCACGGCGCAATGCGCACACCCCGAAAGCTGACCCGCGGTAACGCCAGCACGCTTCAGCGCCACCCCCATGCGAATAGCACATTGGTTCGCGAACACGGGGAAACCGCGGGCAACGCTGGTGCCTTCCAGATTCGTCAGATCACGTGGCGCAATGCACGGTGCCTGAACGAACTCGTTGATCGGATGCCCATACCAAAGGTCACGGAACGTGACCATGATGCCCCTCCCCACTGGTTCGTCATCGGCACACTACACCAAGTGCGCGGGGCACGAACAGTCTCGTCATGCCACCCGAAACGCATCGGTCTGCAGGAGATCTATGTCTCCTGGTCCTGGCGGCGTCGGCGCAACTCGGCGAAATAGGCGAGCCGCTTGCGAACCTCACGCTCGAAACCGCGCTCGGGAGGATCGTAGAACTGCTGGCGCTCCATCCCGTCCGGGAAATAGTTCTGGCCGGAGAATGCCTCTGGCGTATCGTGATCGTACTCGTAGCCTGCCCCGTAGCCTTCCTCGGCCATCAGCCTGGTCGGTGCGTTCAGAATGTGCTTCGGCGGACTGAGGCTGCCGCCCTCCTTAGCGGTGCGCATGGCGCGTTTGTAGGCAACGTAAGCGGCATTCGATTTCGGGGCTACGGCCAGATAGATGGTCGCCTGCGCCAGGGCCAGCTCGCCCTCCGGGCTGCCGAGGAAGTCGTACACATCCTTGGCCGCGAGTGCCTGCAGCACCGCTTGTGGATCGGCGAGACCGACGTCCTCGACGGCCATGCGCACCAGACGGCGGGCGAGATAGAGCGGGTCCTCGCCAGCATCGAGCATGCGCGCGAGCCAATAGAGGGCCGCATCTGGATCAGAGCCGCGCACAGATTTATGCAGCGCGCTGATCAGGTTGTAATGGCCATCGCGAGACTTGTCGTAAATCGGTGCACGGCGTTGAACGAGGCTGGTCAGCGCATCACGCGTCAGCGGCTCAGCCCCGACAGGAACCGCGGCGAACACCTCCTCTGCGAGATTGAGCACCGCCCGACCGTCGCCATCGGCCATCGCGATCAACGCATCGCGCGCCTCTTGATCGACCGGCAGCGGACGCCCCTCCTCTGCCTCGGCACGTTGCAACAGCTCCGACAGTGCAGCCTCATCCAGCCGGTGGAACACCAGCACAGCCGCCCGAGACAGCAGCGCCGCGTTGAGCTCGAAAGACGGGTTCTCCGTGGTCGCTCCGACCAGCGTGATCGTGCCGTCCTCCATGTGCGGGAGGAAGCTGTCCTGCTGCGAGCGGTTGAAGCGGTGGATCTCGTCGATGAAGAGCAGCGTGCCTTTGCCCATTTCGCGGCGCGACTTGGCACGATCGAACGCCTTCCGGAGATCCTGCACACCCGAGAAGATGGCCGAGAGCTGCTCGAACTCGAGCGCCGTTTCGTGCGCCAGAAGCCGGGCCACGGTCGTCTTCCCTGAACCCGGCGGGCCCCAGAGGATCATGCTCTGCAGGCGGCCGGAGCGCACCATGCGGGTCAGCGTGCCGTCAGGGCCGACGAGATGGTCCTGACCAACTACCTCGCTCAGCTTCTTGGGACGCAGCCTGTCGGCGAGCGGACGCGGTGCTCGTTTCTCCAGCCCTGCTGCCTGAAAGAGATTGTCCGATGGTCCCTTCACCCCATGAACTGAAACTGCAGTATCCGATCCTCGCGCTTCACCGTGATCCGCCAAACTCGGGGCCGCATCTTCAGAATCCGGTCGAGATCCGTCACGTCGTCGACCGCCTCATTCCCGATGCGCAAGATGATGTCGCCCGGGCGGAAGATATTCGCCGCGGTCGAGCCGCTGCGCACCGAGAGCACGACCACGACGCCTTCCTGGTCCTCGAGACCCAGCTCCTCTGCGAGCGAGGGCAGCAGGTTGGCAACGCGTGCCCCATCGAACGGATGGGGCCCTGAAAGGTTGCGGACATCATCTCGCATCGGTGCAGGTGCGGTCTTGAGCGGCAAGGTGAGCGTCAGGCGCTGCCGCTTTCGGATCACGTCGATGCGTGCCGTATTTCCGATGCCGCGTGTCACGAGGCGATAGTAGACTGCGCGCTGATCGGCCACCTCGAAGCCGTCCACCGCCACGATGACATCACCCGGCTCGATGCCGGCCTCTGCCGCCGGGCCGTTCGGGTAAACGCGCGTGACGAGAGCCCCTGCTACGCGGTTGAGACCGAGGCTCTCCGCAATGTCGCGCGTGACGGCTTCCAGGCGTGCACCGAGCCAAGGCCGCTCCACCTTACGTCCGGTAAGCGCACTCTCGACATAGATGCGAACGAGGTTGACCGGAATTGCGAACCCGATGCCATGCGAGGCGCCGGTCTTCGAGAAAATTGCCGTGTTGATGCCGACGAGCCGGCCCTGCATGTCGACCAGCGCGCCACCTGAATTGCCGGGGTTGATGGCAGCATCGGTCTGAATGAAGACCTGGGCATCGGAACGCGCGACCTCCGTTCGCGCCAGAGCCGAGACGATGCCGCTCGTCACGGTTTGTCCAACGCCGAACGGATTGCCGATGGCCAGCACCAGATCGCCGACCTCCAGCGCATCGGAGTCGGCAAGCTCCAGAGGTGGGAAATGTCTCGCCGTTGGCCTCGATCCGCAGCACGGCGATATCGGTCTTCTCATCCTGAAGGATGACCTTGGCGTCGAACTCCCGACGGTCGGCCAGGGCAACACGAATCTCTGCGGACTCGCCGCCGCGGATGACGTGATAATTGGTGACGACGATGCCATCCGGGCTGACGATCACGCCCGAGCCCAGCGAGTTCTGGATCCGCTCTCGCGGCATGCCGAACCCATCGCCGAAGAAGCGGCGGAAGAAGGGGTCGTCGAACAACGGCGGAATGCCGGCTCGCACACGGCTCCGCACATAGACGTTGACGACGGCCGGAGCGGCGCGCTTCACAATGGGCGCATAGGAATACTGAATGGCTTCGCGCGAGGGCGGCGGCACGCGTACCTGTGCTTCGGCCATGTTCGAGCTCACAGAGAAGCTCGGCAGAACTGCAAGAGCCAGAACTGCCATCCGCGGCCAAACGGACCGATGGCGATGTGTCATTGAAAGCCCCCACTCCGCGTGGTTCTTATCGAGCGCTGCAACCATGGGCTGCGATTTCGACCACGGAAAAGATATAGACGCTTCGCCCCAAGGCATAGAAGCCAAGCCCAACGAAACACATGAGGCGATGTTAGATTGCACCCAGCTCGCGCAGCGACTCTGCTGCCGCCCTGATGGCCTCGCGCGCCGGACGGAACGCAATTCCAAGCCGCTCTCTCGCCTTCGCGTTATTGCACTCGCGCCGGACAGAGAGGTCGGGGATGACGGCGAGTAGACTGCGGTCGAGCGCCGAAAGCCCGCGAATGAGGATGTCCGGCGCCTCCCGCCTCGGGATGCGCGAGGCCACGTCAGGTAGCGCATGGGCAAGCATAAGCGCAATATCAACCAGCGTGACGTAGTCGCTCGTAACGAGGAACCGTTCTCCCGCCGCAGCCGGATGAGTCATCGCACTGACGTGGGCCGCCGCAACATCGCGTACGTCGACGACAGAGTACCCCGCGCGTGGAACGACCGGGTATTTCCCCTTCGCCATCAAAGTCAGGATTTGATGGGAAGTCGATAGATCGAGATCGAGCGCCGGCCCGTAAACCAGGCCGGGATTGAGAACCGTGAGCTCCGGGGCGCCCGGGGTTTGTTGCACGAATTCCCACGCCGCCCTTTCAGCCAACACTTTGGAGACGACATAGGAACTGATGTCACGCCGATCGGTGTCGGTCCAATCTTCCTCCGTATACGTGCGCCTCTGCTTTCCCCCGGAAGGATAGATGCAGGTCACCATGGAGGAGGTCAGAACCACTCGCTGCACGCCGGCACGAGCGGCCGCCTTCAGGACACGCAACGTACCGTCCACAGCCGGCCGCACGACCTCGTCACGGTTGCGCGGTGGCTTCACAGGAAATGGTGAGGCGACGTGGAGTACGTGGGAGCAGCCTTCCGTAGCTGCATCCCAACCATCATCGTGCAGGAGATCGGCTTTGCAGATTTCAAGGTGGGACGCATCAATCCCGGCCCGTGCCAAAGCGTTTACGACCCTGGTCCGGGCATCCGGGTGACGCGCTGTTCCACGAACTCGATATCCTTGCCGGATGAGCTCTGCGATGCAGTGCTTGGCGATGAAGCCTGTGGCCCCGGTGACAAGAACTGAGGACCCCATGCTTCACCCCCCTGGAAACTGGCGGGCGGATCAGCTTGCCGCCTGCGCCTCCTGCTCCTGCTCGCTTGCAGCGACGCGGGCCTTGTCCTCTTTCCCCTTGGCGCTGACGTCCCGATCGACCAGCTCGATCACCGCGCGGGGTGCACTATCGCCGAAACGGTAACCGGCCTTGAGCACACGGGTGTAGCCGCCGTTCCTGTCCTTGTAGCGCGGAGCGAGAACCTCGAAAAGCTTCTTGACCATCTCCTCGTCCCGCAGCCGGGCTGCAGCCAGCCGCCGAGAATTGAGGTCGCCCCGCTTGGCGAGCGTGATGTACCGATCCACCACGCGCCGCAGGTCCTTGGCCTTGGGCAGCGTCGTAATGATTTGCTCGTGGCGGATAAGAGCGGCCGCCATGTTGGAGAGCATCGCCTGGCGATGCCCACTATCCCGGCTGAACTTCCGGCCGAGCTTCCGGTGTCTCATCGTCTTCGTCCTTTGATGTGGTTGTTACGGGGAGGTTCTTTGGCCTCACCTCTTGTGAGCCAGTAGAGAAATAGCGAACAGGTTGGCTCCCATTCGCTATTCGCTACTCACCATTCGCCGAATCAATACTGATCCTCGAACCGCTTCGCCAGCTCCTCGATATTGTCAGGTGGCCAGTTCGGCACCTCCATACCGAGGTGCAGGCCCATGGAAGCCAGCACTTCCTTGATCTCGTTCAGCGACTTGCGGCCGAAGTTCGGAGTGCGAAGCATCTCCGCCTCGGTCTTCTGGATGAGGTCGCCGATGTAGACGATGTTGTCGTTCTTCAGGCAGTTCGCCGAGCGCACCGAAAGCTCGAGCTCGTCGACCTTCTTGAGCAGCGCCGGGTTGAAGGCGAGCTCCGGATGCCGCTCCTCCTCGACCGGCCGCTTCGGCTCCTCGAAGTTGATGAACACGGCAAGCTGGTCCTGAAGAATACGGGCGGCAAGCGCCACCGCATCCTCCGGCCGCACCGAGCCGTCGGTCTCCACCGTCATGGTCAGCTTGTCGTAGTCGAGGATCTGACCCTCACGGGTGTTCTCGACCTTGTAGGAGACCTTCTTGACGGGGCTGTAGAGGCTGTCGACCGGGATCAGACCGATCGGTGCGTCCTCAGGCCGGTTGCGCTCGGCAGGCACGTAGCCCTTGCCGATATCCGCCGTGAACTCCATGCGCACGTCGCGCCTTCGTCGAGATGGCAGATGATGTGGTCAGGGTTGAGGATCTCCACTTCGGAGCTGGCCTCGATATCCCCTGCCGAGCCGGGCCTGGGCCCTCCTTCCTGAGCACCATGCGCTTGATGCCTTCGGAGTGCACCTTCAGCGCGATTTCCTTGATGTTCAGGATGATGTCCGTGACGTCCTCGCGAACGCCGGGAATGGACGAGAACTCGTGCAGGACACCGTCGATCTGCACCGTGCGGATCGCTGCGCCCTGCAGCGAGGAGAGCAGCACGCGCCGCAGCGCGTTGCCGAGCGTCATGCCGAACCCGCGCTCCAGCGGCTCTGCGACCAGGGTCGCAAAGCGGTCGCCATCACGCCCGGGCTGGACATTGAGCTTCGTCGGCTTGATCAGGTCCTGCCAGTTTTTCTGAAGCAAATTTGCCACGGGAGGCCTCACTAATTTAGAGCGGCGCTGCGCGCTTTGCGCCGCGGATTTTGCGCTGTGCAATATGCGCTAGCTGGCCCGAACTCCTCTTCGGGCCAGCTGCATTTCCCACTTCGATTAGACGCGACGACGCTTGCGCGGCCGGCAGCCGTTGTGCGGAATGGGCGTAACGTCGCGAATTGCCGTCACCTGGAAGCCGATCGCCTGCAGCGCCCTGAGCGCCGACTCGCGCCCGGAGCCCGGGCCGCAGACCTCGACCTCGAGAATTTTCATGCCGTGCTCGATCGCTTTCCTGCCGGCATCCTCAGCGGCAACCTGAGCTGCGTACGGCGTCGACTTCCGCGAGCCCTTGAAGCCCATCGCCCCCGCCGACGACCAAGCGATCGTATTGCCCTGGGCGTCGGTGATGGTGATCATCGTGTTGTTGAAGCTCGCATTGACGTGCGCCACGCCGGAGCTGATGTTCTTGCGCTCCTTGCGCCGCACCTTCGTGCGCGCCTGTTGCTCTCTAGCCATGAGTGGTTCGGTTCCTGAAAGCTGGTAAGTTCTGTTGAAAAATCAAGCGCCTGCACAACCCGAGAGGCCGATCACGCCTTCTTCTTGCCGGCAATCGGCTTGGCCGGGCCTTTGCGGGTACGTGCGTTCGTGTGCGTCCGCTGACCGCGAACCGGCAAACCGCGACGATGGCGCAGCCCCCGGTAGCAGCCGAGATCCATCAGCCGCTTGATGTTCATCGCCACCTCACGGCGAAGGTCACCTTCCACCACGTAGTCACGATCGATCGTCTCGCGGATCTGCAGCACTTCGGCATCCGTGAGCTCGTTCACACGTCGCTCCGGCGGAATGCCAACCTTGTCACAGATTTCTTTCGCGAACTTGGGGCCGATGCCGTGAATGTACTGCAGCGCGATGACGACGCGCTTTTGCGTTGGAATATTAACGCCAGCGATACGGGCCACGTGTTTCTCCTCGAGCGAGCATGCGGTCTGTCGAAAGTCCGCCCGCCACCGCCTCAGCGGGCGACAAGACTTGTGATCGGAAGCCCAACACAGCAAAGACCGGCGTCCGGTGCTCAAACACCAGCTCCGATCTCGCCAAGGTGCGGCATGTAATCGCGGTCGTTTTAACCGCTCACATGCCTCGCGTCAACGCGCTCACCCCGCGTCAAGCCGCCACGACACCATTAAGGAGGCGCTCGATCTCCCGCGCGACCTCCTCGATCGATGCCATGCCATTGATCGACTTCAACTTGCCTTTGGCGAAGTAGTAGCCGATCAGCGGCGCAGTTTCCTTGTAGTAAGCCATCAGCCGAGTTTTCACCGTCTCGGCATTGTCGTCGGCGCGGCGGACGAACTCCGTCGAGCCGCACACATCGCAAACACCTGGGGTTTTCGGCTGCTTGAATTTGTCATGATAGCCCGCGCCGCACTTGGCACAGGCAAAACGGCCCGAGATCCGCTCGATCAGGACCGCATCATCGACCTTGAGCTCGATGACGAGGTCGAGCTGCTTATTCCTCTTCTCCAGAAGATCGTCGAGGGCTGCCGCTTGCGGAAGCGTGCGCGGGAAGCCGTCGAGAATAAAGCCATTCTCGCAGTCCGGCTGTGCGATGCGCTCGTCGATGATTCCGATGACCAGCTCGTCCGGAACCAGCTCCCCGCGCTCCATGATCGGCTTGACTTGCTTGCCAAGCTCCGTGCCCGACTGGACCGCAGCCCGCAGCATGTCTCCCGTCGATAGCTGGACCAGCCCACGTGAAGCGGCGATGGTTGCCGCCTGTGTGCCTTTGCCTGCACCCGGCGGACCCAAAAGAATCGAATTCATCGCCGCCCTCGCGTTGCTCCCCTAAGCTTCGCCTTCTTGATAAGGCCCTCATACTGGTGAGCCAGAAGATGGCTCTGCACCTGGGCCACCGTATCCATCGTCACGCTCACCACGATCAGCAGCGACGTGCCGCCGAAGTAGAACGGCACCGCGGCGTAGGAGATGAGGAACTCCGGCAGCACACAAACCGCCGACAAGTAGATGGCGCCGACGACCGTAATGCGGGTCAGAACGTAGTCGATGTACTCGGCCGTCTTCTGCCCCGGGCGATATCCGAGAATGAAACCGCCGTACTTGCGCAGATTCTCCGCGGTTTCCTGCGGATTGAACACCACCGCCGTATAGAAGAACGTGAAGAAGACGATCAGCGCCACGTAGATGGCCAGGTGGAGCGGCTGACCACGACCAAGCGCCGCCACGATGGTGTTGAGCCATTCAGGCCCCGACCCGGACATGAACTGCGCAGCCGTAATCGGCAGCAGGAGCAGCGAGGATGCGAAGATCGGCGGAATAACGCCCGAAGAGTTGAGCTTCAGCGGCAGGTGCGAGCTGTCGCCCTGGAACATCCGGTTGCCGACCTGTCGCTTCGGATACTGGATCGGAATCCGCCGCTGCGCCCGCTCCATGAAGACGATCACGACGACGACCAGCAGCATCAGCGCCAGCAGGATGAGCAGCATGATGGTCGACAGCGAGCCTGTCCGCGCCAGCTCGAAGAGTGCGGCGATGGCGCTCGGCAGGGTCGCCACGATGCCCGCGAAGATGATCAGCGAGATGCCGTTGCCCACGCCGCGCGCGGTGATCTGCTCGCCGAGCCACATCAGGAACATGGTGCCGCCGACCAGCGTGACGACGGTCGTCAGCCTGAAGAACCACCCCGCCTCGATGACAACAGCGCCGCTGGCCGCCCGCGTTCCCTCGAGACCGATCGCAATGCCGTAAGCCTGGAACGCCGCCAAAACGACCGTCAGGTAGCGGGTATACTGGTTGATCTGCTTCCGGCCCTGCTCGCCCTCCTTCTTCAGCTGCTCGAGCGTCGGATTGATCGACGACATGAGCTGCATGATGATCGAGGCCGAGATGTAGGGCATGATGTTGAGCGCAAAGATCGCCATGCGCTCGACGGCACCGCCGGCGAACATGTTGAACATGCCGAGGATGCCGCTCTGGCTCGACTGGAAGGCCTGCGCGAACGCCACAGGATCGACGCCCGGAATCGGGATGAATGTGCCCAGCCGATAAACGACGAGCGCAGCCAGCGTGAACCAGATGCGCTTCTTCAGCTCCTCGGCCTTGGCAAAGGCGCCGAAATTCAGATTTGCTGCCAGTTGTTCGGCGGCGGATGCCATTTCGCTACAATCTCCCGAAATCCGACGCGGCCCGGCAGCAGTCAGTACGCAAGCCTTACGAGCCGCGTCCCTGGCGCCGCCTGCCTGTCGCCCTCTCACGCAACGGCCGGCGCTGGCAGCAAGATAACGCGGGACGACCTTCGCCCGAAAGGTGCTGAGCTCCGCTTGGGCCGGGTCTATTCGCCGCTCTTGTTCCCCTTGCCCGAGGCAGATTCGATCAGCTTGACCGAGCCGCCAACCTTCTCAACCGCCTCGCGGGCTGAGGCCGTGGCATGGTTCACGGTGATCTCGACCTTCGTCTTGAGCTCACCGGTGCCGAGCAGCCGCACCCCGTCCTTCGGCCGCCGCACAACGCCCGCCGCGACAAGCGCTTCAAGATCGATGGGCTTGGCAGGATCGATCTTGCCGGCATCGATCGCCTGCTGCAGGCGGCCGAGGCTCAGCTCGTTCCATTGTTTCCGCTGCCACTTGTTGAAGCCGCGCTTCGGCAGGCGCCGGTAAAGCGGCATCTGGCCGCCTTCGAAGCCGCCAATGCTCACGCCAGCGCGCGATTTCTGCCCCTTCACACCGCGCCCGGCGGTCTTGCCGACGCCCGAGCCTATACCGCGGCCGACACGAACGCGGACCTTGTTCGCGCCCGGATTGTCTCTCAGTTCGTTGAGACGCATGAATGTCTCTCCCAGCCCTCTCAGGCTTTCTCGTCGACGATGCGGACGAGATGCTGGACCTTATTGATCATTCCGCGCACGGCAGGAGTATCCTCCAGCGTGCGGCGACGGTGGCGCTTGTTGAGCCCGAGACCGATGAGCGTCTGCATCTGACGCTCGGGACGGCGGCTCGGGCTGCCGATCTGCTCGATCGTAATCGTCTTGCCGGATTTGTTTGCCATATCACGTCATTCCGTTCGGCGATCCTGCAGCCTTGCCGCAGGCTCGCGTTGTACGTCTCAGGCCTCTGCCGGTGTTGCAGCCTCGACCTCGGATGTCCCGTCGCGACGGCGCGCAACGATCTCGCCGTACTTCTTGCTCCGCCGCGCTGCGACGCTGCGCGGGTTCTCCTGCACCTTCAGCGCATCGAACGTGGCCCGCACGACGTTGTAGGGGTTCGTCGACCCGAGCGATTTGGCCACCACGTCCTGCACACCCAGCATCTCGAACACGGCGCGCATGGCACCGCCCGCGATGATGCCGGTTCCCGGAGGCGCAGACCGCAGGATCACGCGCCCGGAACCATGCCGGCCGGCACTGTCGTGATGGAGCGTGCGGCCTTCGCGCAGGGGAACGCGCATCAGCCCGCGCCGCGCCGCCTCGTTGGCCTTGCGGATAGCCTCGGGCACCTCGCGCGCCTTGCCGTGCCCGAACCCGACGCGGCCCTTTTGGTCGCCCACGACGACCAGCGCGGCGAAACCGAAGCGCTTGCCGCCCTTCACCACCTTGGCGACACGATTGATGTGCACCAGCTTGTCTGAAAACTCGCCCTCGCGCTCGTCGCGGTCGCGGCGGTCTCTTCCAGGAAGTCGTGCCACGGAGTGTCCTTTCCTCAGAATTTCAGCCCGCCCTCACGAGCGGCGTCGGCCAGCGCCTTTACGCGACCGTGATACTTGTAGCCGCCGCGGTCGAACACGACGGCCTCGACGCCGGCTTTTACGGCCCGCTCTGCCACAAGCCGGCCAACTTCGGCAGCAGCCGCCTTGTCGGCGCCGGTCCGAAGCTTGCCCTTTAGCTCTTTGTCAAGACTCGAGGCAGCGGCCAGCGTCGCGCCCTTCGAGTCGTCGATGATCTGCGCATAGATGTGCTTGGACGAGCGGAAGACCGAAAGCCGCGGCCGACCGTTCGCCTGCTTCAGCAGCGCGCTACGCACGCGCCGCCTGCGCCGCTCGAATTGTGTAAGCGCGCCCATTGATCCCGTCCCTACTTCTTCTTGCCTTCCTTGCGGAAGACGTATTCGCCCTGATAGCGGATACCCTTGCCCTGGTATGGCTCAGGCGGCCTGTAAGCCCGGATCTCCGCCGCAACCTGACCGACGAGTTGCTTGTCGATGCCGGAGACGGTGATGATCTCCTGCCTTGCGCCACCGACCTTCACGTCGACCCCCGGCGGGATCTTGTGCACGATGTCGTGGCTGAAGCCGACCGTCAGTTGTATTTCGTCCTTGCCCTTGAGCTGGGCGCGGAAGCCGACGCCGTGGATCTCGAGCGTGTGCGAGTAGCCTTCCGTCACGCCGTGGACCAGATTGGCCAACGTGGTGCGCGACATGCCCCACATCGCCCGCGCCTGCTTGCTGTCATCGACCGGCTTGACAATGATCTCGCCGTCGCCCTGCTCGGCCCGGACCTTATCAGGAAGCGTGAACTCGAGCTCGCCCTTGGGGCCTTTGAATTTCACCGTCTGGCCCGAGATCGTCGCCGTGACGCTCGAGGGCACCGGAACCGGCTTTTTGCCAATGCGTGACATGACTCTTCTCCAGCTCCAGCGGCTTAGAACACGTTGCAAAGGATCTCGCCGCCGACGTTTTCCTCTCGCGCACGCCAATCGGACATGACGCCCTTCGGCGTGGAAAGGATCGCGACGCCGAGTCCATTCGCGACGGGCTTAAGCTCCTTCACCGGCGAGTAGACCCGCCGCCCAGGCTTCGATACGCGGCTGATCTTCCGGATCGCCGGCTGGCCGTTGCTGTACTTCAGCTCGATTTCCAGCTCCGCCTTGCCGCCGCCACGCTCGACTCTCGTGTAGCCGCGGATATAGCCTTCCTCGACCAGCACATCCAGAACCCGTGCACGGAGCTTGGATGCCGGTGTGACGACCTTCGGCAGCTTGCGCAGCTGCGCATTCCGGATCCGGGTCAGCATATCGCCGAGGGGATCGTTGACCATGCTCTCGCTCCCTACCAGCTCGCCTTGACCATGCCCGGAATGAGCCCCTGGGATGCCAGCTCCCGGAGCTTGTTTCGCGACATCCTAAGCTTGCGATAATACGCCCTCGGACGACCTGTAATCTCGCAGCGGTTACGGATCCGCGTTTTCGACGAGTTCCGCGGCAGCTCGGCAAGCTTCATGCTCGCCTGCATCCGCTCGGTCAGGTTCGCCGACTTGTCTCGTGCCGCTGCCTTCAGCTTCGCCCGCCGCTCGGCATATTGAGCGGCCAGCTTACGGCGGCGATTATTCTTCTCGATCGCACTCTTCTTTGCCATGTTCTCTCCTAAGAGCCTTTCGGCTATTTCGCCGAGGTCCCTCAGCTACGGAATGGGAAATTGAAGCCGCGCAACAATTCGCGCGCCTCATCGTCGGTCTTGGCCGTCGTGCAGACGATCACGTCCATGCCCCACACCTCATCGACCTTGTCGTAGTCGATCTCGGGGAACACGATGTGCTCCTTCAGGCCGAGCGCATAGTTGCCGCGGCCATCGAAGCTCCTTGGGTTCAGCCCACGGAAGTCCTTCACGCGGGGTAAAGCGATCGTCACCAAACGATCCAGGAACTCATACATGCGGTCGCCGCGCAGCGTCACCTTGGCGCCAATAGGCATGCCCGCCCGGAGCTTGAAGGTAGCGATCGACTTACGCGCCCGCGTCGTGACTGCCCGCTGACCGGCGATGAGCGTCAGGTCGTTCGCCGCGCTCTCGACCTTTTTCCGATCACCGACCGCCTCGCCGACGCCCATGTTGATCACGATCTTCTCGATGCGCGGGACCTGCATCACGTTCTTGTAATTGAACTTCTTCGTGAGCTGGTCGCGCACCACGTTCTCATAATGGACTTTCAGCCGCGGCTTGTACCCCTCGGGGCGCGTGAACGAACGCTCCTCGGCCGGCGCAGTCTGCGCCTGCTCCGCCTTGCCGCTGGTCTCGGCTTTGCCCCCTTTGCCCTTGGAGGCTGCCGCCGGCCCCTTCGCCGCTTTCGTCTCGGCCATGATTTACTTCCTCTCCGGGATCAGCTCGCCCGAGCGCTTCGCGAAGCGCACCTTCCGGCCATCCTCCAGAAACTTGAAACCGACCCGCGTCGGTGAGCCATCGGCCGGATCCTCGATCGCGAGGTTCGACAAATGGATCGGCGCTTCCTTGGAGATGATGCCGCCTTCCTGGCTTGCGGTCTGCCGCTGGTGACGGCGGACCATGTTCACGCCACGGACGAGCGCACGATTCTCCTTCGGCATCACGGCGATGACTTCGCCGCGTTTGCCCTTGTCTCGACCGGCCATCACGATAACCCGGTCGCCCTTCTTGATCTTCAGCGACGGCATCAGAGGACCTCCGGCGCCAGCGAGATGATCTTCATATGGTTCTTGGCGCGCAGCTCGCGGGTGACCGGTCCAAAGATGCGGGTGCCAATCGGCTCGCCTTGGTTGTTGACCAGCACCGCCGCATTGCGATCGAAGCGGATCAGCGAGCCGTCCGGACGGCGCACACCTTTAGCCGTGCGCACGATCACAGCCCTCATCACCTGACCCTTTTTCACGCGACCACGCGGTATGGCATCCTTCACCGTCACCACGATGGTGTCTCCGATGCTCGCGTACTTCCGTTTCGATCCGCCGAGCACCTTGATGCACTGGACGCGCCGGGCCCCGGAGTTGTCGGCTACGTCGAGATTGGATTCCATCTGAATCATCGAAACAACCCTCTCGGCTCGGGCCTCAAGCTCCGGCCCTCATCTCGTCGCACCGGGCCGGGTCTCCGCCGTCCCTGTCGGCAATCGCCCTGCCCGAGTGTAATCGTAGGTCCAGACGTCACCTGCTTACGCTTCCTATGACGTACCAGCACTTGTTCTTCGAAATCGGCCGCCCCTCTTGAATCCGCACCACGTCGCCGACCTTGTAGGCGTTCTCCTCGTCATGCGCGTGGTACTTCTTCGTGCGGCGCACGGTCTTCTTCAACAGCGGATGCATCAGGCGACGCTCGACCTTGACGACTACCGTCTTGTCGTTCTTGTCCGATACGACCACGCCTTGCAGGATGCGCCTTGGCATCTCGTCTCTCCTCAACCCTTCTTCTGCGCCTGACCGGCCAGCTTTTCACGAACGATGGTCTTGATGCGTGCAATATTGCGACGCACCTGACGGACGCGCGCCGTGTTCTCAAGCTGCCCCGAGGCGGCTTGGAAGCGCAGGTTGAACTGCTCCTTCTTCAGCTTGACCAGCTCATCATTCAGCTGATCGAGCGTCATGCTCCTGATCTCGGCAGCTTTCATTGCTCTCTCGACCTCTCACACCCAGCGCATTCGTCGGCCTCAGCCGATGCGTGTGACCACCTTCGTCTTGATCGGCAACTTTGCTGCCCCGAGCCCCAGCGCCTCTCTCGCGACCTCTTCGGATACGCCGTCGAGCTCGAACATGATGCGGCCCGGCTTGACGCGGCACACCCAGAGCTCCGGAGAGCCCTTACCGGACCCCATGCGGACCTCGGCCGGCTTCTTCGTCACCGGAACGTCCGGGAAAATACGAATCCAGACGCGGCCGGCACGCTTCATATGACGGGTGATCGCCCGGCGTGCGGCCTCGATCTGGCGTGCCGTCACCCGCTCCGGCTCGAGCGCCTTCAGGCCAAAAGAGCCGAAATTCAGCGTCGTGCCGCCTTTGGCCTGACCGTGAATGCGGCCCTTGTGCGCCTTGCGAAATTTCGTGCGCTTTGGTTGCAGCATGATCTTCGTCCTCGAACTTCGTCAGGCGCTCGCGCCCGCGCGCTCGGCCTCGCGCCGGCGACCGCCACCGCCTTCTTGCATATCAAGGGCGCGCCGCTCCGAGGCCATCGGATCGTGCTCCATGATCTCGCCCTTGTAGATCCAGACCTTGACACCGATGACGCCGTAGGCCGTCTTCGCCAAGCCGTAGCCGAAATCGACGTCCGCGCGCAGCGTGTGCAGCGGCACTCGGCCCTCGCGATACCACTCCGTACGGGCGATCTCCGCCCCGCCAAGGCGGCCCGCAACGTTGATACGAATCCCCTGGGCACCGAGGCGCAGTGCCGACTGCACGGCGCGCTTCATGGCCCGGCGGAAGGCGACGCGCCGCTCGAGCTGCTGGGCGATGCCCTCGGCGACCAGCGTCGCATCGATCTCGGGCTTGCGCACCTCGACGATGTTCAGGTGCACCTCGGACGACGTCAGCTTCGACAGATCGGCGCGCATCTTCTCGATGTCGGCGCCCTTCTTGCCGATCAGAACACCCGGACGAGCCGTGTGGACCGTCACACGGCACTTCTTGTGCGGCCGCTCGATCACGACCTTGGAAATCCCGGCCTGGCGCTGCTGCTTCATGATGTACTCGCGGATCGCGCGATCCTCATGCAGCAACTTGCCGTACTCGCCGCGATCAGCGAACCAGCGGCTGTCCCAGGTCCGGTTGATGCCGACGCGGAGGCCGACTGGATTGACTTTCTGACCCATTCCTCAGGCCTCCTTTGCCTGCGCCGCTTCTTGCTTCACCTCGCGCACGACGACGGTGATCTGCGAGAACGGCTTCAGAACCATGGCGCTGCGACCGCGGCCGCGGGCGTGGAACCTTTTCATGACGAGGTTCTTGCCGACGTAAGCCTCCGAGACGATCAGGTCGTCCACGTCGAGGCCGTGATTGTTCTCGGCATTGGCCACAGCCGACATCACGCACTTGCGCACGTCTTGGGCAATGCGCTTGCGTGAGAACTCAAGGTCGGCCAGCGCGGCATTCACCTTCTTGCCACGGATCATCTGAGCGACAAGGTTCAGCTTCCGCGGCGACACCCGCAGGTTTCTTGCAACCGCCTTCGCCTCGTTCTCGGGGAGGCGTCGCTCACGCTTGGGCTTGCCCATCGTTCCAATCCTCGCCGCTTATCTTCTCTGCGCCTTGCGGTCGCCACTGTGGCCGGTGAACGTCCGCGTGGGCGCGAACTCACCGAACTTGTGCCCGATCATGTCCTCAGTGACCGTGACCGGGATGTGCTTCTGGCCGTTGTAGACGCCGAATGTCAGTCCAACGAACTGGGGCAGAATGGTCGAGCGCCGGCTCCAGATCTTGATGACCTCGTTGCGACCGGACGCACGCGACTTTTCTGCCTTCTTCAGCAGATAGCCATCTACGAACGGCCCTTTCCAAACTGAACGTGCCACGTGTGATCTCCTCCTGCCGCCTTACTTGCCCTGATGGCGGCTACGGATGATGTACTTCTGAGTTGCCTTGTTCTTGCGGGTACGGAAGCCCTTGGTCGGCTTGCCCCACGGCGTCGACCAGTGCTTACCACCGTTGGTGCGGCCGCCGTTCGGGTGGTCGACCGGGTTCATGGCGATCGAACGCACAGTCGGGCGGACACCGCGCCACCGGTTGCGGCCAGCCTTGCCGATGACTTCGTTGGAGTGATCGGGGTTGGAGACCGCGCCAACCGTTGCCATGCACTCGGCCCTTACGCGCCGCGTCTCGCCCGAGCTCAGCTTCAGGATCGCCCAGCCGGCGTCACGACCAACGAGTTGCGCATACGTCCCCGCAGACCTTGCAAGCTGTCCGCCAGCCCCCGGCTTCAGCTCGACGTTATGGATGATGGTGCCGATCGGCATGTTCGCGAGCGGCATCGCATTCCCCGGCTTGACGTCGACGCTCTCGCCGGAGACCACCGTGTCTCCAACCGCGAGCCGTTGCGGCGCCAGGATGTAAGACAGCTGGCCATCCGCGTATTTCACCAGAGCGATGAAGGCCGACCGATTGGGGTCGTATTCCAACCGCTCGACGGTTGCGGGCTGATCGAAGCGACGCCGGCGGAAATCGATCAGCCGGTACGTGCGCTTGTGCCCACCGCCGATGTGCCGGGTGGTCATGCGGCCGGTATTGTTGCGGCCACCAGTCTTCGTCAGACCCTCCGTCAGCATCTTGACCGGCGCGCCCTTCCAGAGCTGGCGGCGATCCACCAGCACCAAGTGCCGCATGCCTTCCGACGTCGGGCGATAGGTTTTCAGTGCCATAACTCTGCTCCCTTACAGGCCCGTCGTGACATCGATCGAGTGGCCTTCCTCGAGAGTCACGATGGCCTTCTTGGCATCGCTCTGCAGAGCGCGCCGACCGCGGAATTGCTTCAGCTTGCCCTTGCGGACGAGCGTGTTGACCGATTTCACTTTGACGTTGAACAGCTCCTCGACGGCCGACTTGATGATCGGCTTCGTCGCATCCCGCCGGACATTGAAGACGACCTTGTTGAACTCCGAAGCCGTGGTCGACTTCTCTGTCACGACCGGGTTGATGATCACGTCATACGGATCGAGCTTTTTCATTTGAATTGCGCCTCCAGCGCCTCGACGGCCGCCTTCGTCAGCACCAGCTTCCGACGGCGCAGGATGTCGTACACGTTGATGCCCTGGACCGGCAGCACGTCGATGTTCGGGATGTTGCGCGCAGCCCGTGCAAACCGAGGCTCCAGCTCGGCGCCATCGATGATGAGCGCATTCGAAAGCTCGAGCTTCTCGAAAGCCTTACGCAGCGAGTTCGTCTTCCCGTCTGTCGACTTCGGCCTTGTCCAGGACGATGAGCTCGCCCGCCTTGGCCTTCGCGGAGAGAGCATGGCGGAGAGCCAATGCCCGCACCTTCTTCGGCAGATCGATGGCGTGGCTCCGCGGCTTGGGCCCGAATGCCTTGCCGCCACCCCGCCACAGCGGAACACTCTTGTCACCGTGCCGGGCGCTGCCTGTGCCCTTCTGCCGGTAAACCTTCTTACCAGTCACGTTGACCTCGGAGCGATCCTGGGCATGGTGCGTGCCCGCCATCCGCTTCAGCAGCTGATAGCGCACCATGCGCTGCAGGATGTCCGGGCGCGGCTCGAGTCCGAAGATCGAATCATCGAGCTCGACAGTGCCCGCCGAATTCGCGTCCAGCGTCGTCACGTTGGCCTGCATGACGGTCACTCCTGACTTGCGGCGGCCGCTTCGGCCGGCTTCCTGAATGCACCCGGTTTCGGCGCATCGGGCGGCAATGGCCGCTTAACCGCGTCGCGCACGAGAACCCAGCCACCCTTGTGACCAGGGACGGCGCCCTTCACCATCAGCAGCCCGCGCTCCGGGTCGGTCTTGACCACAAGCAAGTTCTGCGTGGTGACACGCTCGTTGCCCATGTGGCCGGCCATCTTCTTGCCCTTGAAGACCTTGCCGGGCTCCTGCCGCTGGCCGGTCGAGCCGTGGCTGCGGTGAGACACGGACACGCCATGGCTGGCGAACAGGCCGCCGAAGTTCCAGCGCTTCATCGGGCCCTGGAAGCCCTTGCCGATGCTGGTGCCGGTTACGTCTACAAGCTGGCCTGGAATGAAGTGATCAGCGGTCAGCTCCGCACCGACCTCGATCAGGTTTTCCGGCGACACGCGGAACTCCGCAACCTTGCGCTTCGGCTCGACCTTCGCGATCGCGAAATTCTGCCGCTCCGCCTTAGTGACACGCGTAGGTTTGCGGCGGCCGGCGCCGAGCTGCAACGCCGTGTAGCCGTTCTTCTCGGCCGTCCGGTGCGCAATGACTTGGCAGTTGTCCACCTTGAGCACGGTCACAGGGATATGCTCGCCCGTGTCGGTGAAAACACGAGTCATTCCAAGCTTCTGTGCGATCAATCCGGAGCGCATCTCGTGCGGTCCTTCCTATAGGGGTCGTGCGCCGAATTCGGCAGCAGAGGACCCGGTTTTTCTAAAGCTTGATCTCGACGTCGACGCCTGCGGCCAGGTCGAGCTTCATCAGCGCATCCACCGTCTGCGGCGTCGGATCGACAATGTCCAACAGACGCTTGTGCGTGCGCATCTCGAACTGTTCGCGGCTCTTCTTGTCGATGTGAGGAGAGCGGTTCACCGTGAACCGCTCCTTGCGCGTCGGCAGCGGAATGGGACCGCGTACCTCGGCGCCGGTGCGTTTCGCCGTATTCACGATCTCTCGCGTCGACGCATCGAGCACGCGATGGTCGAACGCTTTGAGCCGGATACGTATGTTCTGGCCGTTCATTGTCTTCACTCACCAGTTGCGGTGAGCGCCTCCTCGAATTTCGGAAGCGCTCTCGCGCGCCCCCACCTAAACACGAAGTCCGGGTGGGCGGCGCCGCAGCCGCCCGTATCTCTGGCCCTTACCTCTTACTCGATGATCTTCGTCACCACGCCAGCGCCGACCGTGCGGCCGCCCTCGCGGATCGCAAAGCGCTGGCGCTCCTCCATCGCAATCGGCGTGATCAGCTCAACTGACAACGCTACGTTGTCGCCAGGCATCACCATCTCTGTCCCCTCCGGAAGCGTGACAACACCCGTCACGTCCGTCGTCCGGAAGTAAAACTGAGGACGGTAGTTCTTGAAGAACGGCGTGTGACGGCCACCCTCGTCCTTCGTCAGAATGTACGCCTCAGCCTCAAACTTCTTGTGCGGCTTCACTGAACCCGGCTTGCACAGAACCTGACCACGCTCAACAGCATCCTTGTCAATGCCGCGCAGCAGGCAGCCCACGTTGTCGCCAGCCTCGCCCTGGTCCAGAAGCTTCCGGAACATCTCGACGCCCGTCACAACAGACTTCTGCGTCTCGCGAAGGCCGACGATCTCAACCTCGTCGCCAACCTTGATCACACCGCGCTCAATACGGCCCGTCACAACCGTCCCACGGCCCGAAATCGAGAACACGTCCTCGATCGGCATCAGGAACGGCTGGTCCTTCGGACGCTCCGGCTGCGGGATGTACGTGTCCAAAGCCTCCATCAGCTTCAGGATCGCCTGGTCCGCAAGCTCCCCCTTCTCGCCATTCAGCGCCTTGATCGCAGCACCACGGATCACCGGAACATCGTCGCCCGGGAACTGGTACTTCGACAGAAGCTCACGCACCTCGAGCTCAACCAGATCCAGAAGCTCAGGATCGTCAACAACGTCGCACTTGTTCAGGAACACGACGATGTAGGGAACGCCAACCTGACGGGCCAGCAGAATGTGCTCGCGCGTCTGCGGCATCGGCCCGTCAACCGCCGACACCACCAGAATGGCGCCGTCCATCTGCGCCGCGCCCGTGATCATGTTCTTCACGTAGTCGGCATGCCCCGGGCAGTCCACGTGCGCATAGTGCCGGTTCGGCGTCTCATACTCCACGTGGCTCGTCGCAATCGTCAAAATCTTCGTCGGGTCACGACGGCCCTGTGCCTCCGAAGCCTTCGCAACCTCGTCATACGACACCGCTTCAGACGTCCAGCCCTGATCCGCCGAAACCCTCGTCAAAGCCGCCGTCAACGTCGTCTTCCCGTGGTCAACGTGACCAATCGTCCCCACGTTCACGTGCGGCTTCGTCCGCTCAAATTTCTGCTTGGCCATTGGTGGCTCTCTCCTCAGTTCACTTTATCCAGTTTGATCTGTTGAGGGTCGGGCTAGACGCCGGACCTGGTGTTCCAATTTCTCGTTGTGCCTCAGGCATATTTCGCCCGCACCTCCTCGGCGACAGCGCGCGGCACCTCCGCGTAATGCGCGAATTGCATGGTGTAGGAGGCGCGCCCCTGGCTCATCGAACGCAGCTGGCTCACGTAGCCGAACATGTTCGCGAGCGGCACGAAAGCGCGGATGACGGTGGCGTTGCCCCGCATCTCCTGGCTGCGGATCTGGCCGCGACGGCTGTTGATATCGCCGATGACGTTGCCGACGAAATCGCCCGGGGTCACCACCTCGACGTCCATAATGGGCTCGAGGAGCTTGATGCCAGCCTTCGTCGCACCCTCGCGCATGGCTGCCCGAGCGGCGATTTCGAACGCGATCGCAGAGCTGTCCACCTCGTGGAAGGCACCGTCGAACAGCGTCACCTTGGTGTCGACCATCGGGAAGCCGATCAGAACGCCGGAATCCCAGACCGACTGGATGCCCTTCTCGACACCCGGGATGAACTCCTTGGGCACCACACCACCGACGATCTCGGAGGTGAAGACGTTGCCCTTGCCCGGCTCATTCGGCTCCAGGCGCAGCTTCACGCGGGCAAACTGACCCGTGCCGCCGGTCTGCTTCTTGTGCGTGTAGTCGACCTCGGTGCTCCGCGCCAGCGTCTCACGGTAGGCAACCTGGGGAGCGCCAACGCTCACATCGACCTTATGCGCGCGGCGCAAAATGTCGATCTTGATGTCGAGGTGTAGCTCGCCCATGCCCTTGATGCGGGTCTGGCCGCTCTCAGGGTCCGTCGAAACACGGAACGATGGATCCTCAGCCGCCAGCTTCTGCAGCGCGAGCGCCATCCTCTCCTGGTCGGCCTTCGACTTGGGCTCGATCGCCTGCTCGATGACGGGCTCGGGGAACTCCATCTTCTCGAGCAGCACCGGCTTGTTCGGATCGGATAGCGTCTCTCCCGTGCGCGTATCCTTGAGCCCAGCCAACGCGATGATGTCGCCGGCGTAAGCCTCCTCGATCTGCTCGCGGGCGTTGGCATGCATCAGGTACATGCGCCCGACGCGCTCTTTCTTGTCGCGCGTGGTGTTGGCGAGTGCCATGCCACTCTGGACCTTGCCCGAGTACACGCGGCAGAAGGTGATCGAGCCGACGTGCGGATCGTCGATGATTTTGAAGGCGAGCATCGACAACGGTTCGTCGTCGGACGGCCTGCGGACCACCTCTTCGCCAGTCTTCGGATTGGTGGCCTTGTAAGCTTCGCGATCCGACGGAGCCGGAAGGAAGTCGACGACTGCGTCGAGCAGCGTTTGAACACCCTTGTTCTTGAACGCCGACCCGCAAAGCATCGGATAGAATGCACGATTGATCGTGGCTTTCCGGATCAACCGTTTCAGGGTGTCCTCGTCCGGCTCCTCACCCTCGAGGTAAGCGGCCATCACGTCGTCGTCCATCTCGACAGCCGCTTCGATCAAGGCAGCGCGGTATTCCGCGGCTTTGTCAGCCAGATCGGCAGGGATGTCCTGCTCGATCATCTTCGCGTCCTTGCCGTCTCCTTCCCAGATGATCGCCTTCATCCGGATGAGGTCGACGACGCCTTTGAAATTGCTTTCGGCTCCAATGGGGATCTGAATGGGTACAGCTCGAGCGCCGAGCTTTTCTTTGATGTCACCGACGCACATGTAGAAGTCGGCGCCGGTCTTATCCATTTTGTTCGCGAATACGATCCGGGGAACATTGTATTTGTCACCCTGACGCCAGACCGTCTCCGTCTGCGGCTCCACACCCTGGTTCGAGTCGAGCACGCATACGGCACCGTCGAGCACGCGCAGGCTGCGCTCCACCTCGATCGTGAAATCGACGTGGCCTGGGGTGTCGATGATGTTCAGACGGCAGTGCTTCCAGAAGCAGGTGGTGGCAGCAGACTGGATCGTGATGCCGCGCTCCTGCTCCTGCTCCATGAAGTCCATGGTCGCGGAACCCTCATGGGTTTCGCCCATCTTGTAGGACTTGCCGGTGTAGTAGAGGATCCGCTCAGTCGTGGTCGTCTTCCCGGCATCAATGTGGGCCATGATGCCGAAGTTGCGGTAATCCTCGATCTTATGTGAGCGCGGCATTGGCTCAGTCTCCGAAATTCGTTACCAGCGGTAGTGAGAGAAGGCCCGGTTGGCCTCCGCCATCCTGTGTGTGTCTTCCCGCTTCTTCACTGCTGCTCCACGGTTGTTGGCGGCATCGAGCAACTCGCCCGAAAGCCGCTCAATCATCGTGTGCTCATTGCGCGCCCGCGCAGCCGCGATGATCCAACGTATGGCTAGCGCCTGCCGACGCTCGGCCCGCACCTCGACCGGCACCTGATAGGTTGCGCCACCCACGCGGCGGGAGCGCACCTCGACCGCCGGCATCACGTTCTCGAGCGCCTGCCGAAAGAGCTGAAGCGGATCCTGCTTGGCACGGCTCTCCATCCGGTCGAGCGCGTCATACACGATACGCTCAGCAACAGACTTCTTGCCCTCCCTCATGACGGCGTTCATGAACTTGGTAATCACGACGTCGCCGTACTTCGGGTCGGGGTTGATCTCGCGTTTCTCGGCTCTGTGACGGCGCGACATGCGTCTCGTTCCTGTCCTCGATCAAGCCGCCGGTTGCGGCCACCTGCACCCGCTCATCCCGTCTGGACTTGATGATCCCGCCCGTCCGGGATGAACGCCTCAATTCGGCTTCAGATCACTTCGGCCGCTTCGCACCATACTTGGAGCGACGCTGCTTCCTGTCAGCGACACCCTGCGTATCCAGCACGCCACGGATGATGTGGTAGCGCACGCCAGGCAGGTCCTTGACGCGGCCGCCGCGGATCAGCACCACGGAGTGCTCCTGCAGGTTATGGCCCTCGCCCGGGATGTACCCGATCACCTCATGGCCGTTCGTCAGCCGGATCTTGGCCACCTTGCGCAGTGCCGAGTTCGGCTTCTTGGGCGTCGTCGTATAGACGCGCGTGCAGACTCCGCGCTTCTGCGGGCAACCCTCCATATGCCGCGCCTTCTCGCGGTAGACCTTCTGCTTCCGCGGCTTCCGGATCAGCTGTTGTATCGTCGGCATGCGCCTTCTTCCATTCCAACAAAGGCTCCACGTGCCTAGGCACGGGAAGCGCCAAGACGCACCTGCCACCCTCCATCCCCGGAACGTGACGGGTACGACGAAACCAGAGGATCCACGGCCACCCGGACCGGGATCATGGGCCGAAGTTGTGCTCTGCTTTGCGACGGCAGCGTCTAAGCCGGGGCTCCTGAAACAAGAATTCAGTGCCCATCGCGGCTTACCACCTACCGTGAGAGTGCGCGGACCATATACACGAGCTTATCTCAGGTCAACAGTATTGAGCCGCGCAAATCGTGTTTTTCTCACTCACACAGCCAGTTTAGGCCCGGCCCGGACCCGAACGCGCTATGCAAATCCGAGTGGTTCGCCACGAAACAAGCAGAATGCAGGAGAGCCGCTAAACGCTTCGCGAGCTACAGACGCGACCCTGCAGCGTAGAAGGTATTTAATTGCGACGTGCCGGAAGTCCAGAGGAATCTAGCAGACCCGCTCGTCTTGCTTTTGTCGAGCTCACTCTGCTGCGCAGATGACTACCTCGCAAATGAAAACGGCTGCCCGAAGGCAGCCGTTTCCGTGACGGGTCGACGAGGCCGACTTACTCGGCCGCCTCCTCTGCGCGCCGACGGCGCCGCTCGCGCGGCGTGTCCAGCTCCGGCCCGGCCAGCGCACGCTCCGCCTCGGCCTTGGCCCGCTCGCGGGCGATGAGTTCGTCGCGCTTGGCTGCGATCCGGCGCAGGCGGCGGAGCATGCCGCCCGTACCCGCCGGGATGAGCCGACCGACGATCACGTTCTCCTTCAGGCCCTCGAGCGTGTCGACCTTGCCATTGACAGCAGCCTCGGTCAGAACGCGCGTGGTCTCCTGGAAGGAGGCCGCAGAGATGAACGAGCGAGTCTGCAGCGACGCCTTGGTGATGCCGAGCAGGATCGGCTGCGCGGTTGCCGGCCGCCCGCCTGCCTTCTCGACCCTGGCGTTCACTTCCTTGAACTCGATCCGATCCACCTGCTCACCCTTGATGAAGGTCGTATCGCCCGGATCCGTGATCTCGACCTTCTGCAGCATCTGGCGAACGATCACCTCGATGTGCTTGTCGTTGATGGTCACGCCCTGCAGCCGGTAGACGTCCTGGATCTCGTTGATCAGGTAGTTCGCGAGCTCCTCGACCCCCTTGATCGCCAGGATGTCGTGCGGTGCCGGATGACCGTCGTAGACGAAGTCACCGCGCTCGATGCGGTCACCATGCTGCACGGCAAGGCTCTTGCCCCGCGGGATCAAGTACTCGACCGGCGGCTGCTCCTCGTCGTCCGGCCGGATTATGACACGCTGCTTGCCCTTGTAGTCCTTGCCGATTTCGACGGTGCCCGAGATTTCGGCGAGGATCGCGTGATCCTTCGGACGGCGGGCCTCGAACAGCTCCGCAACGCGGGGCAGACCACCGGTGATGTCGCCCGTGCGAGCTGAGGCAACCGGGATACGGGCCAGCACGTCACCAGCCTTCACCGGCGCGCCGGGCTCAACGGACAGGATCGCGTCGACCGGCAGGAGGTAACGGGCATCGCCGCCGCGAGCCACCTTCACCGGCTTGCCACTGTCGTCCTTGATGACGATCGCCGGCTTCAGATCGGCGCCACGCGGCGAAGCGCGCCAGTCGATGACCACGCGATTGGTGGTGCCCTTCACCTCGTCGGTCTGCTCGCGCATGGAGGCGCCCTCGACCAGATCCTCGAAGTCGACCGTGCCGTCGACCTCCGTCAGGATCGGGCGAGTGTACGGATCCCACTGCGCCAAGCGCGTGCCGCGCTTGACCTCGTCACCCTCGTCCACCAACAGCCGCGCACCATAGGGGACCTTGTGCGTGGCCAGCTCCTTGCCGGACTGGTCGATGATGCCGATCGACATCGAGCGGCCCATCGAGATCAGGCGACCCTGGCTGTCACGCACCACGTTGCGGTTCTTGATCCGCACGGTGCCGTTGAAGTTCGAGTCGATGAACGACGTGTCCACGACCTGCGCCGTGCCACCGATGTGGAAGGTCCGCATCGTGAGCTGCGTGCCCGGCTCACCAATCGACTGGGCAGCGATGACACCAACCGCCTCACCGATGTTGACCGGCGTGCCGCGAGCCAGATCGCGCCCGTAGCACTTGGCGCAGACACCGTAACTCCGTCTCGCAGGTGAGCACCGAGCGGATACGCACCTCCTGGATTTCCGCACGCTCGATGGCCTCGGCATGCCGCTCCTCGATGAGCTCGCCGTTCCGCACGAGCACTTCGCCCGTGGACGGATCGGTGATGTCCTCTGCCGCGGTACGGCCAAGGACACGCGCACCGAGGGACACCACCACCTGGCCTGCGTCCACCACCGCCTGCACGTTGATGCCAGCGTCGGTGCCGCAGTCCTCCTCGACGATGATGCTGTCCTGCGCGACGTCCACGAGGCGGCGCGTCAGGTAGCCGGAGTTGGCCGTCTTCAAGGCCGTGTCCGCCAGACCCTTGCGGGCGCCGTGCGTGGAGTTGAAGTACTCGAGGACCGACAGACCCTCCTTGAAGTTGGAGATGATCGGCGTCTCGATGATTTCGCCCGATGGCTTCGTCATGAGACCGCGCATACCGGCGAGCTGCTTCATCTGCGCCGGCGAGCCGCGGGCACCCGAGTGGCTCATCATGTAGATCGAGTTGATCGGCAGCTCGCGGCCATCGGGGCCTTTCTGCACGGCCGAAATGCGGTCCATCATCTCCTTCGCGATCTGATCGGTGCACTTCGACCAGGCATCGACGACCTTGTTGTACTTCTCGAGCTGAGTGATCAGGCCGTCGTTGTACTGCTGCTCGAACTCGCGAACGAGCTCCGTCGTCTCCTCGATGATCCGCGCCTTCGACTCCGGCACAACCATGTCGTCCTTGCCGAACGAAATGCCGGCCTTGAACGCGTGGTAGAACCCGAGCTGCATGATCTGGTCACAGAAGATGACCGTCTCCTTCTGCCCGCAATTGCGGTAGACGGCGTCGATCATGGCCGAGATGGCCTTCTTCGTGAGGAGCTGGTTCACCAGCGAGTACTTGACGCCGGGTCGCTTGGGCAGCAGCTCACCGATGATCATACGGCCTGGCGTGGTCTCGTGGATCTCGGTCACCTCGTTGCCGTCCGCATCGATCGACTTGAACCGGCCCTTGACCTTCGCGTGCAGCGTCACCGCGCCCGCCTCCAGAGCATGGCGCGCCTCGGCAGCCGAGGCGAAAACCATGCCCTCGCCGGGCTCACCCTCGCGCACCATCGAGAGGTAGTAGAGGCCAAGAACGATGTCCTGGCTGGGCACGATGATGGGCGACCCGTTGGCCGGGTGCAGGATGTTGTTGGTGGACATCATCAGCACGCGGGCCTCGAGCTGCGCCTCGAGCGACAGCGGGACGTGCACGGCCATCTGGTCGCCGTCGAAGTCCGCGTTGAACGCGGCGCAGACCAGCGGGTGCAGCTAAATCGCCTTGCCCTCGATCAGCACCGGCTCGAACGCCTGAATGCCCAGGCGGTGCAGCGTCGGCGCGCGGTTGAGCAGCACCGGGTGCTCGCGGATGACCTCGTCGAGGACGTCCCAGACCTCAGGCCTCTCCTTCTCGACGAGCTTCTTCGCCTGCTTGACGGTCGCCGCCTGACCGAGCGCCTGCAGCCGCGCATAGATGAACGGCTTGAACAGCTCGAGCGCCATCTTCTTCGGCAGACCGCACTGGTGCAGCTTCAGCTCGGGGCCGACCACGATGACCGAGCGGCCCGAGTAGTCGACGCGCTTACCGAGAAGGTTCTGGCGGAAGCGGCCCTGCTTGCCCTTCAGCATGTCGGCAAGCGACTTCAGCGGACGCTTGTTGGCGCCCGTGATGACGCGCCCGCGCCGGCCGTTGTCGAACAGCGCGTCGACAGCCTCCTGAAGCATCCGCTTCTCGTTGCGGATGATGATGTCCGGCGCGCGCAGCTCCATCAGCCGCTTCAAACGATTGTTGCGGTTGATGACGCGGCGATAGAGGTCATTGAGGTCCGACGTGGCAAAGCGGCCGCCATCGAGCGGCACCAGCGGGCGCAGCTCGGGCGGGATGACCGGGATAACGGTCATGATCATCCACTCCGGCCGGTTGCCGGACTCGATGAACGCCTCGATGACCTTGAGCCTCTTCGCAAGCTTCTTCGGCTTCAGCTCCGTGGTCGCTTCCTGGATCTCCTGGCGCAGCTCATCCCGGATCTTGTGCAGGTCCATGGAGGCCAGAAGCTCGCGGATGGCTTCGGCGCCGATGCCGGCCGTGAAGCTATCCTGCCCGAACTCATCGATCGCCTGGTAGTATTGCTCCTCCGTGATCAGCTGCTTCTCGCGGAAGTTCGTGATACCGGGCTCGATGACGATGTAATTCTCGAAGTAGAGCACCCGCTCGAGGTCCTTGAGGGACATGTCGAGCAGTAGGCCGATCCGAGAGGGCAGTGACTTCAGGAACCAGATGTGCGCAACGGGGGCGGCGAGCTCGATATGGCCCATGCGCTCGCGACGGACTTTCGCGAGCGTTACTTCGACACCACACTTCTCGCAGATCAGGCCCTTGTACTTCATGCGCTTGTACTTGCCGCACAAGCACTCGTAGTCCTTGATCGGGCCGAAGATGCGGGCACAGAACAAGCCGTCCCGCTCCGGCTTGAACGTGCGGTAGTTGATGGTCTCCGGCTTCTTGATCTCGCCATAGGACCAGGAGAGGATCGTCTCCGGGCTGGCGATGGAAATCCTGATCTGGTCGAAAGTCGGAACTGCCTGCTGCTGTTTGAAAATGCTGGCGATCTCGTTCATTCGCTCTCTCCTCGCGCGCTATGACGGAGCGCGCTCCCGGTGATCGGTCGTTGCTCTCTCCCCGTGCCGAGCGGGAAGAGAGGTGATGGGGGCATCTGGCTCGCCTCTTGTCTCAATCGGACCCCCGCCGTGCTCCCGCTCCCCGCCTCAACTGGCGCGGGGAGCGGTGCTTCTGGTCTCGCTACTCGGCTGCTGGCGAAGGCAGCTGCGGCCGGGTTCTCTCTTCCTCCGGCTCTTCGAGCGCCTGCTCTTCCGAGTTGATCAGATCCACGTTCAGGCCGAGCGCCCGCATCTCCTTCACGAGCACGTTGAAGCTCTCGGGGATGCCTGCCTCGAAGGTGTCGTCGCCGCGCACGATCGCCTCGTACACCTTGGTGCGGCCTGCCACGTCGTCCGACTTCACCGTCAGCATCTCCTGCAAGGTGTAGGCGGCGCCGTAGGCCTCGAGGGCCCAAACCTCCATCTCGCCGAAGCGCTGACCGCCGAACTGAGCCTTGCCGCCCAGCGGCTGCTGCGTGACGAGGCTGTACGGCCCGATGGAGCGCGCGTGAATCTTGTCGTCGACAAGGTGGTGGAGCTTCAGCAGATACTTGTAGCCCACCGTCACCTTGCGATCGAACGGCTCGCCCGTGCGCCCATCATAAAGGGTGACCTGGCCCGTGGTGTCGAAGCCGGCGAGTTGCAGGATCTCGTTGATGTCTGACTCGCGCGCACCGTCGAACACCGGTGAAGCCACCGGCACACCTTCGCGAAGCTGCTCACCCAACGCGACCAGCTCCTCGTCCGTGAGGCTGCTGACGCCATTGCCCGTTCCGTAGATCTTCTGAACGGTCTCCTTCAGGCGATCGAGCTGTCCGCTCTCACGGTAATCCTCCAGCGCCTGATCAATGATGCGCCCAAGCCCGCGGCAGGCCCAGCCGAGATGTGTCTCGAGGATCTGCCCCACGTTCATGCGGGAGGGCACGCCGAGCGGATTGAGCACCACGTCGACAGGCGTACCGTCCTCGAGGAACGGCATGTCCTCGACGGGCACGATCATCGACACGACACCCTTGTTGCCGTGGCGGCCCGCCATCTTGTCGCCGGGCTGGATCTTCCGCTTCACCGCGACGAAGACCTTGACCATCTTCATCACGCCGGGCGGCAGCTCGTCGCCCCGCTGCAGCTTGTCGACCTTGTCCACGAAGCGGCGCTCGAGGCTCTTCTTGGCCTCCTCGTACTGCTTCTGGATCGCCTCGACCTCGGCTTGAGCCTTCTCGTCCTTGAGGCCGATCTCCCACCACTGGCTGCGCGGAATGTCGGCCAAGACCTCCTCGGTGATCTCGGTACCCTTACGAGCGCCCTTGGGGCCCTTGGCCACCTCCTTCCCGAGCAGCGCATTCTTCAGACGCGCATAGACGTTGCGGTCCAGGATCTGGAGCTCGTCGTCGCGGTCCTTGGCCAAGCGCTCGATCTCCTCGCGCTCGATCGCCATCGCGCGCTCGTCCTTCTCGACGCCGTGCCGATTGAACACGCGCACCTCGACGACCGTACCGGTCACGCCCGGCGGCAGCCGCAGAGACGTATCGCGCACGTCGGAGGCCTTTTCGCCGAAGATTGCACGGAGCAGCTTCTCCTCCGGCGTCATCGGGCTCTCGCCCTTCGGCGTGATCTTGCCGACCAGGATGTCGCCCGGGTTCACCTCCGCGCCGATGTACACGATCCCCGCCTCGTCGAGGTTCTTCAGCGCCTCTTCGGAAACGTTCGGGATGTCGCGCGTGATCTCCTCCGGCCCGAGCTTAGTGTCGCGGGCCATCACCTCGAACTCCTCGATATGGATCGAGGTGAAGACGTCGTCGGAGACGACGCGCTCGGAGAGCAGGATCGAAGTCCTCGAAGTTGTAGCCCATCCACGGCATGAACGCGACGAGCACGTTCTTGCCGAGCGCCAGATCGCCCAGATCGGTCGACGGGCCGTCGGCGATGATGTCGCCGGCCTGCACATAATCACCGACATTCACCAGCGGGCGCTGGTTGATGCAGGTGTTCTGGTTCGAGCGCTGGAACTTGCGCAGCCGGTAGATGTCGACGCCAGGCTTCGACGGATCGGTCTCCTCGGTCGCGCGAATGACGATACGGGTCGCGTCCACCTGGTCGACGATGCCGGTGCGCCGGGCTGCGATGGCCGCGCCGGAATCGCGAGCCACGACCTCCTCCATGCCGGTGCCGACGAGCGGCGCTTCGGCCTTGATCAGCGGCACGGCCTGACGCTGCATGTTCGAGCCCATGAGGGCGCGGTTGGCGTCATCGTTCTCGAGGAACGGGATGAGCGCCGCAGCCACCGAAACGAGCTGCTTCGGCGAAACGTCGATGTAGTCGACCTTATCCGGCGAAACGAGCAGCACGTCACCCTGATAGCGGCAGGTGACGAGATCGCCGATCAGCCGGCCTTCGTCATCGACCTCGGCGTTGGCCTGGGCAACGTGGTGGCGCATCTCCTCCATCGCCGAGAGGTAGACGACCTCGTCGGTGAGCTTGCCGTCCACGACCTTGCGGTACGGGCTCTCGATGAAGCCGTACTTGTTCACGCGCGCGAACGTCGCCAGCGAGTTGATGAGGCCGATGTTCGGACCTTCCGGCGTCTCGATCGGGCAGATGCGGCCGTAGTGCGTCGGATGCACGTCGCGCACCTCGAAGCCTGCGCGCTCGCGGGTCAGACCGCCCGGACCCAGCGCCGAAAGACGGCGCTTGTGCGTGATCTCCGACAGCGGGTTCGTCTGGTCCATGAACTGGCTGAGCTGCGAGGAGCCGAAGAACTCGCGCACCGCCGCCGCCGCCGGCTTGGCGTTGATCAGGTCCTGCGGCATGACCGTGTCGATATCGACCGAGGACATGCGCTCCTTGATGGCGCGCTCCATGCGGAGCAGGCCGACGCGGTACTGGTTCTCCATCAGCTCGCCGACCGAGCGCACGCGGCGGTTGCCGAGGTGGTCGATGTCGTCGATCTCGCCCTTGCCGTCGCGCAGGTCGACCAGCGTCTTGACCACGGCAAGGATGTCCTCCTTGCGCAGCACGCGGACGGTATCCGGCACGTCGAGGTCAAGGCGCATGTTCATCTTCACGCGGCCGACGGCCGACAGGTCGTAGCGCTCGCGGATCGAAGAACAGGCCGTGGAACAGCGCCTCGCCGCCTCCACCGTCGGCGGCTCGCCGGGCCGCATGACCCGGTAGATGTCCATCAGCGCCTCTTCGCGGTTGGCGTTCTTGTCGATCTTGAGCGTGTTGCGGATGAAGGCGCCCGTCGTGACATGGTCGATGTCGAGGATCGGGAACTGCTTGACGCCACGCTCCTTGAGCTCGGCCAGCAGCTTCGCATCGATCTCGTCTCCGGCCTCGCCATAGATCTGGCCGGTCTCCATGTCGACGATATCCTCGGCGAGGTAGCGTCCCGCCAGATCTTCTGCGGAAACGAGCACCTCCTTGAGACCGCTCTCGGACAGCTCGCGCGCCTTGCGAGCGGTGATCTTCTCGCCGGCATGGACGACCACCTCGCCAGTCTTGGCGTCGACGAGGTCCGCGGCCGGAGCAGTGCCGCGCATCTTCTCCGGCGTGAACGGCATCCGCCAGCCGCGCTTGGCCTCCTTGATGAGGATATGGTTGTAGAAGCTGGCCAGGATCTCCTCGTCATTGAGACCCAAGGCATAAAGCATCGTCGTCACCGGCAGCTTCCGGCGCCGGTCGATGCGCGACATAGCACAAGGTCCTTGGCGTCGAACTCGAAGTCGAGCCAGGAGCCGCGGTACGGAATGATGCGAGCCGCGAACAGGAGCTTGCCCGAGGCGTGCGTGCGGCCGCGGTCGTGATCGAAGAAGACGCCCGGCGAGCGGTGCATCTGGGAGACGATCACGCGCTCGGTGCCGTTGATGATGAAGGTGCCGTTCGCCGTCATGAGCGGAATGTCGCCCATGTAGACGTCCTGCTCCTTGATGTCTTTGATCGACCGCGAGCCGGTCTCCTCGTTGACATCGAACACGATGAGGCGCAGCTTGACCTTCAGCGGGGCTGAGATAGGTCATGTCCCGCTGCATGCACTCCTCGACGTCGTACTTCGGCGGCTCGAAATCGTAGCGTACGAACTCAAGCCGTGCGCGGTCGGAGAAATCTGAGATAGGGAAGACGGACTTGAACACGCCCTGCAGGCCCTGGTCGTCCGGACGACCGCCGGGCGGCTCCTTCACCATCAAGAATTCATCGTACGAGCTCTTCTGAACCTCGATGAGGTTCGGCATCACGGCCACCTCGGGAATACGCCCGAATTGCTTCCGGAACCGCCTGCGGCCGTTGAACGTCTCAGCCATATCCGCTCCTTGATCTTCGCCGCGGGTGGACGACTCCCGCGTTCTTCATGCTTCTATTTGGCAGGGGCCGCCTTCCCCTGCGTCTCTTGAAACGGCTCGCCGGAGGTCCCGGACGAGAGCTTGCGCCCTGCCGAAACCTCCGGGGAACCGTCCCGAATTCGGTCCTCCCCCCGAAGGTCCGGGGGGAGGGAGATGCGGCCTCACTTGATCTCGACGGTCGCGCCTGCGGCCTCGAGCTGAGCCTTGATCTTCTCGGCCTCCTCTTTCGGCACGCCCTCCTTGACGGGCTTGTTGCCGGCCTCGACGAGATCCTTGGCCTCCTTGAGGCCGAGATTGGTGATCGCACGGACCTCCTTGATGACGTTGATCTTCTTGTCACCGGCCGTCTTCAGGATGACGGTGAACTCGGTCTGCTCCTCAGCTGCAGCAGCTGGCGCAGCGCCAGCGGCGGCCGGAGCAACAGCAACAGCGGCCGCAGCGGCCGATACGCCCCACTTCTCCTCGAGCATCTTGGCGAGCTCAGCGGCCTCGAGGACAGTGAGATTTGAGAGATCGTCTACGATCTTGGAAAGATCAGCAGCCATTGTATTTTCCTTCCGATTTGAACCTGTATCCACGTTGATGGTGGGCTCGTCGGCCCGAACTTCGTCAGCACCCCTGCCTTATGCCGCCTCGTCCTTCGTGGCCTTCGCCTGAAGGACGCGAGCGAGCTGAGCACCCGGCTCGTTGAGCACCCGGGCGATCTTCGTCGCTGGCGCCTGGATGAGGCCAACGAGCTTCGCCCTGAGTTCATCGAGCGAGGGCAGATCGGCGAGCGCTTTCACTCCGGCAGCATCCAACACGGTATTGCCCATCGCGCCGCCAAGGATCACGAGCTTGTCGTTCTCCCTGGAGTACGTGACGGCAGCCTTTGCCGCGGCAACGGGATCAGCCGAGTAGGCGATGCATGTCGGCCCCTTGAACAGATCCGCGATGCCTTCGGCATCCGTGTCCCGGAGTGCAAGCTTCGCCAGCCGGTTCTTGGCCACCTTCACCGAACCGCCCGCCTCTTTCACGCGGCGGCGCAGCTCGGTCATCTGGGCGACCGTCAAACCGGCATAGTGGGCGACGACGATGACACCCGTGTCCTTGAACACGTCGTGCAACGTAGCCACGAGCTCGCGTTTTGCAGCTCTGTCCACTTGCTCTCTCCATCATGCAAACTCTCCCCTTGCGAGGATCGTCTGCGGGTTGCACCCTGCCGCCGGCATTTGGGACATTGCCCCTCGCCCGCGGCGCTCGACCTGTCCAACCGCGCACAACGGCACGGTGCGACCCAAGAGGCTCAAACCGGAAGCGAACACCTAACAATAAGGGCCTCTCCGGCTTGTCTCCCGTCTCATGCAGGCCCGATCGGCTTAAGCCGGCGTGCGCCGGCACCTGCAGTCTCGGACAGGTTGAGCCGACCACCACATATGCAGCGTTCGGCTCGATCCACCGGGCTTAAGCCCGGAAGCTCTTCATCTCCTTGCTATGCGACCGACGGGCCAGCTTTGCTCCTCGTCGATCGCACACCCAAATCTCGTTACTGCGCGCTACCAAGAATGCTGGTCTGATCGACCCGGACTCCCGGCCCCATCGTCGAGCTGATGGCAACCTTCTTCAGGTAGGTTCCCTTCGCACCCGACGGCTTCGCCCTGTTTACTGCGTCGATGAAAGCCCGGATGTTCTCGGCCAGCTTATCGTCCGGGAAGCTCGTCTTGCCGACGCCCGCATGCACGATGCCGGCCTTCTCCACGCGGAACTCGATGGCGCCACCTTTGGCCGCCTTGACGGCCTCGGCAACATCCATGGTGACGGTGCCGACGCGAGGGTTGGGCATGAGGCCCCGCGGGCCCAAAATCTTACCCAGCCGTCCCACCAGACCCATCATGTCCGGCGTCGCGATGCAGCGGTCGAAGTTGATCTCGCCTTTTTGGACCTGCTCCGCGAGATCCTCCGCGCCGACCACGTCGGCACCCGCAGCCTTGGCCTCCTCCGCCTTGGCGCCGCGCGCGAAAACCGCGACCCGCACTGTCCGGCCGGAGCCGTTGGGGAGCTGGCAGACGCCGCGAACCACCTGATCGGCGTGCTTGGGATCAACACCGAGGTTGACGGCGATATCAACCGTCTCGTCGAACTTGGCCGAAGCGGTGGACTTCACCAGCCGGATCGCCTCGTCCAGCGGGTAAACCTTATTGCGATCAACCTTCTGGCGGGCTTCCCTGATTCTCTTTCCGACTTTCGCCATGGCCGTCACTCCACAACCTGCAGACCCATCGATCGTGCGGAGCCGGCGATTGTCTTCGCGGCCTGCTCGATATCGTCGGTGTTGAGATCCTTCATCTTCTCCTTGGCAATCTCCCGGATCTGCGCCATCGTGACGGTGCCGACGCTGGAGCGGCCCGGCTCCTTGGATCCGGAATTGATTTTGGCCGCCTTCTTCAAGAAGTAGGTGGCGGGCGGCGAGCGCATTTCGAACGTGAAGGACCGGTCCGAGTAAACGGTGATCTTCACCGGAATCGGAGTGTCCGGCTCCATGTCCTTGGTCTTGGCATTGAATGCCTTGCAGAATTCCATGATGTTGACCCCGCGCTGACCAAGCGCGGGACCGATCGGCGGCGATGGGTTGGCTTTACCCGCCGGAACCTGCAAATTGATGTATCCCTCGATCTTTTTCGCCATATAGTGTCCTCTTAGCCACAGAGAAAGGGCGAAGCCCCTCCTGGGTTAGCGGTTAACGGGCTGGCTGGCCCTCCCGCAACGATGCGGCACGAGCTGACAATGCCATGCCGCGCTTCCACCGGCCCCGTAGGCCGGATCCCTCTTGATCGGCTGCCTCCACGTCAGCTGACCTTCTCCACCTGTCCGAACTCGAGCTCTACGGGAGTGGGGCGACCGAAAATTGAGACAGCCACCTTGAGTCGCGAGCGCTCCTCGTCTACCTCCTCGACCGAGCCTGAGAAGGAGGCGAAAGGTCCATCGGCCACCCGCACCATCTCGCCGATCTCGAAAGTGACCGACGGTTTCGGCCGCTCGACGCCTTCTCTCACCTGACGCAGGATGCGTGCCGCTTCGTCGTCGGAGATCGGCATCGGCTTGTGTTCCGCCCCGAGGAACCCGGTCACTTTCGGTGTATTGCGAATCAGGTGGAACACCTGGTCGGTCAAATCTGCCTTGATGAGTACGTACCCCGGGAGGAACTTCCGCTCCGCGAGGACCTTGCGCCCGCGCCGAACTTCCGTCACCTCCTCGGTAGGGACGACAATATCCTCAATCAAATGCTCCAATCCGGCCTGCCGCGCCCGCTCGCGGATGGCGTCGGCCACCTTGCGCTCAAAATTGGTATAAGCGTGTACGATGTACCAACGCTTCGCCATTCCACTTAGATCCTGCGATTATGAGCTGCTCTCGCGCACTTTCCGGCAGACCGGCGCCCCCGTCGTTCAGCGATTGAACCCGAGGACGAGGCTGACTAGCCAGCCCAGGATCTGATCCGTAACCAGGAAGAAGACGGCTGCCAGCGAGACCATCACCAGAACGGCCACGGTGGTAACCCAAACCTCCTTGCGCCCAGGCCAAGTGACCTTGGAGACCTCCTGGCGTACCTCCTGAATGAACTGGAACGGATTGTACTTCGCCATTACCGCCGATTCTCCGGGTCTTGTGACCCGCGCCCCGCCGAGAGCGCCCCGCTGTTGACAATACCCCGTGCCGCGAAGATCGCGTCACAGGCCGAGCTATTGATGTACAAAATGGCAGGGGTGGAGGGTCTCGAACCCCCAGCCTTCGGTTTTGGAGACCGACGCTCTGCCAATTGAGCTACACCCCTAGAGCTGCCAGAGTCCGGCCATCGCGAACGCTCTAGATAACCGATCGCGCGTGGCTTGTCACATTTTTTTCTTGACAAACCACGCAATGGGCACGGACCGCGCCGCGGCGCCGCAGCCGCCCGTATCTCTGGCCCTTACCTCTTACTCGATGATCTTCGTCACCACGCCAGCGCCGACCGTGCGGCCGCCCTCGCGGATCGCAAAGCGCTGACGCTCCTCCATCGCAATCGGCGTGATCAGCTCAACTGACAACGCTACGTTGTCGCCAGGCATCACCATCTCTGTCCCCTCCGGAAGCGTGACAACACCCGTCACGTCCGTCGTCCGGAAGTAAAACTGAGGACGGTAGTTCTTGAAGAACGGCGTGTGACGGCCACCCTCGTCCTTCGTCAGAATGTACGCCTCAGCCTCAAACTTCTTGTGCGGCTTCACCGAACCCGGCTTGCACAGAACCTGACCACGCTCAACAGCATCCTTGTCAATGCCGCGCAGCAGGCAGCCCACGTTGTCGCCAGCCTCGCCCTGGTCCAGAAGCTTCCGGAACATCTCGACGCCCGTCACAACAGACTTCTGCGTCTCGCGAAGGCCGACGATCTCAACCTCGTCGCCAACCTTGATCACACCGCGCTCAATACGGCCCGTCACAACCGTGCCACGGCCCGAAATCGAGAACACGTCCTCGATCGGCATCAGGAACGGCTGGTCCTTCGGACGCTCCGGCTGCGGGATGTAGTGTCCAAAGCCTCCATCAGCTTCAGGATCGCCTGGTCCGCAAGCTCCCCCTTCTCGCCATTCAGCGCCTTGATCGCAGCACCACGGATCACCGGAACATCGTCGCCCGGGAACTGGTACTTCGACAGAAGCTCACGCACCTCGAGCTCAACCAGATCCAGAAGCTCAGGATCGTCAACAACGTCGCACTTGTTCAGGAACACGACGATGTAGGGAACGCCAACCTGACGGGCCAGCAGAATGTGCTCACGCGTCTGCGGCATCGGCCCGTCAACCGCCGACACCACCAGAATGGCGCCGTCCATCTGCGCCGCACCCGTGATCATGTTCTTCACGTAGTCGGCATGCCCAGGGCAGTCCACGTGCGCATAGTGCCGGTTCGGCGTCTCATACTCCACGTGGCTCGTCGCAATCGTCAAAATCTTCGTCGGGTCACGACGGCCCTGTGCCTCCGAAGCCTTCGCAACCTCGTCATACGACACCGCTTCAGACGTCCAGCCCTGATCCGCCGAAACCCTCGTCAAAGCCGCCGTCAACGTCGTCTTCCCGTGGTCAACGTGACCAATCGTCCCCACGTTCACGTGCGGCTTCGTCCGCTCAAATTTCTGCTTGGCCATTGGTTGCCTGCCTGCTGAAGCCTCTACTCAAGATCCCAATTCAGTGCGTCAGGTGTCGTTCGAGGCGCCTCATCCCGCGCGGACACCGCCTCGGAACAATGTGTTACTCACCACAATCGCCGATCAGCGACTTTGGTTCGCTGCGTCCGCTGGGCGCCCAACTCGGTAGCCGTCGCGCTGTGGGTGAGAGATGGAGCGGGTGAGGGGAATCGAACCCCCGTACTCAGCTTGGAAGGCTGCTGCTCTACCATTGAGCTACACCCGCACCCGTTCACCAAGTCCACGTCCGAGCTGGTGGAGGGGGCTGGATTCGAACCAGCGTAGGCGCTAGCCAACGGATTTACAGTCCGTCCCCTTTAGCCACTCGGGCACCCCTCCGGGGCCCGGTCATGGACAAACGAAATCGCCCCGCCGTCACCAGCAGGGCCAACGCCCCTCTTATCGTAATGAAAGCGACAAATGTCAATTGCAAAGCTGGGCGTTGCCCTTAGGGTTCGGCGGCCAGCCCGACATAGCGTGGTAGCTCGGGAGATACAAGAGAGGTAAGCATTGGGGCCGCAAGATGCCAGGGGTTCTCTGAAAGGCGCCGGCGACACGCACGGGGGACCCGTCTTGCTCTTTGGAATCCATGCGGTGGAGGCTGCGCTTCGAAATCCCGCGCGCGCCGTACACAGGCTTCTCCTTACTGAGAACGCCGAGCGCCGCTTGGCGGCTGCCATTGCTGCACGTGACATCAAAACGGAACGTGTGAGGCCGCGCGACCTCGACCGGCAACTCGGCCCCGATACAGTGCACCAGGGCGCGCTGCTCGAGACGGAACCGCTCCCCGAGCCCACACTCGATGACTTGCTCGAGCGCACCGCGTCGGGGCCGATCATCGTGCTCGACCAGGTGACGGACCCTCACAACGTCGGTGCCGTATTGCGATCCGCGGCCGCATTCGGCGCTGCAGGCCTCGTCATGACCCGCCGCCATAGTCCGCCCCTGAGCGGCGCACTCGCCAAGAGCGCCTCGGGCGCGCTGGAGCTCGTTCCCATCGCTCTTGTCCAAAATCTTGCGCGTGCACTGGCCGAGATGGGTGAGGCGGGTTGCACCCGAATTGGACTGGACGGCACTGGCCCGGGGCTGATCGAGGACGAGCCGCTGTCCGGGCGCATTGCGCTGGTGCTAGGCGCAGAAGGTAAGGGCTTGCGACAGCTCACCCGCGAGACCTGCGACCGTCTGTGCCGAATCACGACACCAGGCCCGCTGGCCAGCCTCAACGTTTCCAACGCAGCAGCGATCGTGCTGCACCTCGGGGCGATGCGCCGCCTTGGTAAGCTGGCAAGCTAGGACGACCCGAACGCAAATGCAGTGCACCGCCTGGAGCAATCCAGACGGTGCACCGACTAGGCATCGAGGGGAGAGTGGTTGCGCTTAGTCGCAGTAGGTTGGCCGCCAGCAACGCTCATAGCCGCGGCGGCAGACGTAGTCGCCGTACTTGTTGTAGTAGCACGGCCCCTTGACCCACTTGCAACGCAAGCGGCCTTTATAGCAGGTGCCATAGTCGTCATAGTCGTAGTAGACGTGGCCGTGCCCATGCGCGTGGGCGATGGCGCCGGCGATGCCGAGGCCAAGTAGCGTGCCACCTATGAAGGCTGCGGCGCGCCCACCACGGCCGGCCTCCGCGGGTTGCGCCGCCGCGGCCGCAAGGGCAAAGGCCAGTGTCAGTGCCATGATCGGATGAGCAAGTTTCCTGAACATGGTCGTCACCATCTTTGAGATGGCCGCGCACGACCTGAACCGAGCGCTAGGCAGGCGGCAGCGGCCGATGTGGAAAGAATCCCCGCTGTGACGACTTACCGCCTGCCACATGAATGTGACGTGAACACGCCCTACGTCTAAACCGATCAACCAAATCGAATTGAAACAGCCCGCCTGCCTTCGTGTGCGTTGACGCCACACCGGGTGTTGCCCAGCGGCACTTGAGGGCCAGGCGGCGCTCAGTTAGTCACCGTACATGACAAGCAAACCGATTCTGCCCGGGCCCGGCCCGATCGAGCCTATCAACCTCAAGGATGCGCTTGAGGAGCGCTACCTTTCTTACGCGCTGTCCACCATCATGGGCCGCGCGCTGCCGGACGTGCGCGACGGGCTGAAGCCCGTGCACCGGCGCATCCTGTACGCGATGCGCGAGCTTCGCCTCGACCCGGATGCCGCATTCAAGAAATGCGCTCGCGTCGTTGGTGACGTCATCGGTAAGTATCACCCCCATGGAGACCAGGCGGTCTACGACGCGCTGGTGCGCCTCGCACAGGATTTCGCACAGCGCTACCCTCTGATCGACGGCCAGGGGAACTTCGGCAACATCGACGGGGATAACGCCGCCGCCTACCGTTACACCGAAGCGCGGCTTTCCGAGACCGCCATCCGGCTGCTGGAGGGCATCGACGAAGAGACGGTCGACTTCCGTCCGACCTTCAATGGTGAGGACAATGAGCCGGTCGTTCTGCCGGCGAACTTCCCGAACGTGCTCGCCAACGGCTCATCGGGCATTGCGGTCGGGATGGCGACGAACATTCCGCCGCACAACGTGGAGGAGCTGTGTAACGCGCTCCTGCACCTCATCAAGCATCCCAACGCCTCGATCGAGAAGCTGGTCGAGTTCATTCCGGGGCCGGATTTCCCGACCGGCGGCGTGCTTGTCGAGCCCCGGGAATCGATCATCGAGGCCTATAAGACGGGTCGCGGCGGCTTCCGCCTGCGCGCGAAATGGCATCGCGAGGATACTGGTCGCGGCACTTACCAGGTCGTGATCACGGAAATTCCCTACCAGGTGCCGAAGTCCAAGCTCGTCGAGAGGATCGCCGAGCTGCTGCAGGAGCGTAAGCTGCCGTTGGTGGGCGATATACGCGATGAGTCCGCAGAGGAGGTGCGCCTCGTCATCGAGCCGAAGAGCCGGACGGTCGATCCCGTGCTGATGATGGAGAGCCTGTTCCGGCTTACCGAGCTCGAGATCCGCTTTGGCCTCAACATGAACGTGCTGTCGCACGGCCAAATCCCGAACGTGCTGTCGTTGCGGGATGTGCTGCGGCAGTGGCTGGATCACCGCAAGGAGGTGCTGATCCGGCGCTCGCAGTTCCGGCTGCGGAAAATCGAGCACCGGCTCGAAGTCCTCGACGGTTACCTGATCGCCTATCTCAACATCGATGAGGTGATCCGGATCATCCGTTTCGAGGATGAGCCGAAGGCGAAGCTCATTGCTCGGTTCGGGCTCACGGAGGTGCAGGCCGAGGCCATCCTGAACCTCAGGCTGCGGGCGCTGTCCAAGCTCGAGGAAATCGAGATCAAGGCCGAGCACAATCGGTTGTCGAAGGAGAAGCGCGACCTACAACAGCTGCTCAAGTCCGAGGATCTGCAATGGTCGCGGATCGCCGACGAGGTGCGCGAGACCCGCGAGCGCTACTCGAAGAAGACCGACCTTGGCCGCCGCCGCACCTCCTTCGCCGAGCCGCCGGAGATCGAGGTCGACCTCGAGCAGGCGATGGTCGAGAAGGAGCCGATCACGGTCATTCTCTCCGAGAAGGGCTGGATCCGCGCCATGAAGGGGCATCTCGACGATGTCTCGAAGCTCGACTTCAAGCAGGGCGACCGGCTGAAACGAGCCGTGAAGGCCTTCACCACGGACAAGCTCCTCGTGTTCGCGACCAACGGCCGGTTCTTCACGCTCTCCGGCAACGAGCTGCCGGGAGGCCGCGGTCACGGCGAGCCGATCCGCCTGATGATCGACCTTGAGGAAAGCCACGACGTGCTCGAGCTGTTCGTCCACCAGCCCGGCCGCAAGCTGCTGGTCGCGGCCACCAGCGGGCACGGGTTCATCGTGCCGGAGGACGAAGTCGTGGCATCCACCCGCAAGGGACGCCAAGTGCTCAATGTCAGCGAACCGGACGAGGCGAAGGTATGCGTCCCGGCCGATGGCGACATGGTCGCGACCATGGGCGACAACCGCAAGATGCTCGTGTTCCCGCTCGAAGAGGTCAACGAGATGACCCGGGGCAAGGGCGTGATCCTTCAACGGATCAAGGGTGGCAAGCTCGCCGACGTCCGAGTTTTCAGCAAGGAAGCTGGGCTCACCTGGCTCGATGCCGCAGGGCGCACCTTTACACTCAGCATGAAAGAGCTTGGCGACTGGATTGGCCAGCGCGCCCAAGCCGGCAAAGTTGCACCCAAAGGCTTTCCGCGGTCGAACAGGTTCGGACCAGCCTTTAGCTAGGTAAAGTTTGGCCAGATCTTAAGGTAATTGGGACCGCGCGCTGAGGAAATACTTGCGCTTCGCTGGAGGCTGGGCCATGGGTAGGCTGCACGCGGGCGGCGGGAACGATCAGCCAATGTGGCGTTCGGTTGCAATGATCCTGATGGCGGCCTCCATCAGCACGGTCGCAGACGCGCAAGATACCTGCACCAGGGCGGATTTCGAGGCTGTCGTTGACGATGCGGCTGCAGCTCTGAACGAGCTCAACGCCAAGCACAAGCCCACATTTCAAGAATACCTGCGCCAGCTCAAAGAAAAGAACGGCTGGGACCACGACACCTTTATGAAAGAGGCGCTTCCGTACGTCCGCGACGAGCAGATTGCCAAGTACAATCAGGAAACGGGCGATTATCTCGCCCGCATCAGCAGCCTCGGCGAGGAGGGGTCAACGGCAGTCAAACCAGATTGCAAGTTGCTTGACCAGGTAAAGGAGGCGATGGAGGGCTTGGTCGCGGTTCAGCGGGCCAAATGGAACTATATGTTCGAGAAGATAGGGCGCGCGCTCGCACCTTAAGCGGCAACGACTGCCCCCTGCCAAATCTCTCCGTCCAATGCGCTAGCTATCCAACTTAGACGGCTATCTCCCGGCAGGCTGTTCATGCCAGGCATGAGCCGGCGGGACGCACGATCGAAACTTCTGCCAATGTCTGCTTCTGTGCATCGGATCCTCACCAAGGCGACGGAAGGCGTTGAGCGTGCTATGAGTGCCGCTCTTGCCGTCGGGCTGATCCCCGACAGTCGTGGCAAGTGACTCGAGCGCGCTGATGCTATTCCTTTTCAAGTTGACCATTACTCCAGTGCTCGTCGCGCTGATGAGCCTCGTTGCACGCCGGTGGGGGCCAACCTGGGGCGGGCTACTCATAGGCTTGCCGTGGATGACTGGGCCTATCCTGTTCTTCCTCGGGCTGGAGTATGGCGAAGGTTATGCTGCGCGCACGTCGGTAGGCATCCTCATCGGGGCGATCGGAATAGGCGCCTACATCGTGGCCTACGTCTACACGGCCCGTGTTGCATCCTGGCCGATGAGCCTTTTGGCCAGCAGTATCGCCTACGCCATCACTGGCTACCTAATCAGCGGCAATGACTTCTCCCCGTGGCTCGCAGCCCTTTGCGGGGCGGCAAGTCTTATATCGGCTCATCTCATCGTTCCGAAGGTGGTCGATCCGGGGGGCCTCCGGTTCCTCCCCTGGTGGGATATTCCGATGCGGATGCTAGCCACCGCCGTCTTGGTGGGGGTCATCACCGTGTCTGCCGAGGTCCTGGGACCCGAGCTCAGCGGGATTGTCGCCAGCTATCCGGTTATTCTCGCAATCATTGGCGTCTTCACGCATTCCCAGTGGGGCTGGACCGCTCTCGCTCAGCTCGCCCGAGGGGTGGCGATCTCGCTCACGTCGTTCGTAGCATTTTTCCTCGTGGTTGCGCTGACCGCCGAAGCCGTCGGTTTGATCTGGGCTTTCGTGCTGGCGGTGTTAGCAGCTCTCACCACGTCCGCGGCAGTGCTCTTCTCCACCACTAACCGCCAGAAAAGAACCCGACCCCGCGAGGCGCCCAAAACAGCCCAATAGCCAGCATTCTCCAGCTCCCCAACCGCTGCCACCCCGAGCAGCGCAAGTATGAGCAGGATGACGAAGATCGCCAGGAAGACCCAGAAGAGAATGATGGCGACGCTGGCGGCACCTCGCGCCAGCCCGGTAAAGCCCAGCGCTCCTGCGATCAGCGCAATGACGAGAAAGATAAAAGCCCACTCAAGCATACCGGCTCCGCTCCGTCGGGCGATGCTCAACGCATAGCGAAGCCGGAACCGATGTGCTCCGGGCAAGTTCCCCGAGCGGTTTCCACCGACGCACACCAGCGGCGAAGCCGGCAGCTTATCTGCATTAAGATAATCGGATATAGTTGTTTAACCGTGAGCGGGTCTACGTACTGCATCGTTCGCGGCCGCCGGTGGAACCGCAGAATTCACCTGGAGCCGGAGATCCCGAAAATGACCTCTGAAGCCCGTGAAGCGACTGCCGTACAAACTAGTGAGTCTTCCGCGTCAGCCTTCCAGTTGGCATACGCCATCATCCTGGTCGGAGCGGGTGCGCTCGCAGTCTTCACCCTGCTCTACGGGATCGCGCACAGCAACGAGACGGACGGGCTCGTGTGGACGTTCATTGGCCTCGTGTCCTATCTCGCTGTGTGGGGGTGGGGCTTCCGGCTAGCGTCCTCTTGAGTGACGAAAGGGCACGAGAGGATTTGCCTGAGCGCTCAAGCGGCCTCAACGCCCGAAATGAGGGTAAATCACCCGGTCGCCCGGCTTCAAACCGAGGCGCGCGGCCTCTCCGGCGGCCAATTCGAGCACCGCGGTGACGGGGCCCTGTGAAGGGATGACGCGCTCCGAGAACGGCTCAGTCCGCTCCTCAATGCGGTGCACCGTTCCGTCCGCCCGGATGAACACCATGTCGAGCGACACGTAGGTGTTGCGCATCCACATCGTCACTTCCTGCGCCGTCTCATAAGGAAACAACATGCCGGTGTTCGCCGGAACACTCGGTCGAAACATCAGGCCGACGGACTTCTCTTGCGGAAGTCTCGGCGACCTCGACCTCGATCTTGTGCTCGCCAGTCCCTGTCACGAGCACGAGTGTGTCTCGGCGCATCTTTGCGTCGAGAGGCGGAACCATGACCAGCATTGCTGCCACCGCAGAAACGAAACAGAGCAGGACCGCCCGGAAGGCGGCCCTGTTCGCAATGGCGCACAACGTTGGTATTGGCAACCTTTCAATGCTGCGACGGCAGACCCGAGACAGGCCCGTCAGGCCGGAGCTCTGCAGCCATGCAGCCCTTGGCGCCATGACCCCACCGGACTTGCACGATTTGCCCCGGACGGAGCTCGGTAAAGCCGAACCGGCGCAGCGTCTCCATGTGGACGAAGATATCAGGAGTCCCCCTCCCCGCGTGTCAGGAAGCCGAACCCGCGGACGCGGTTGAACCACTTCACCATCGCCCGCTCCCAGTCGCTTTCCGGTTGTACCACAACATGGGTTCGTTGCGGGAGCTGGGAGGGATGTATGGCTGTGCTTTCATCCATGCTGAGGATGCGGAACGCCTGCAGGCCTTTCGGACGGCGCAGCACCTGGCAGTGCACCCGGGCCCCCTCATACGCCGTCTGATATCCGCCAGCCCTCAGGCAGGTCACGTGCAACAGCACGTCCGGATGGCCGTTGTCCGGAACGATGAAATCCATACCCCTTGGAGGCATCGAACCATTTGATCGAGCCAGCGATCTCGAAGACGTCGAGACCGCCGATTTCATCCAGGGACCGGACCTGATCGAGAGCGCCGCTGCTTTCGAGTGTCGGCCGTGTCAACTCCGGATGTTCGGGAGGTCTTTTTGTGTCCCCCATTAGCACACCCCGCTACTTGGGTTTACGTTCTACTGTCGTTGCCTGCCGGATCGAAATCGCGTCAGAGGCCCTCTCCGCCAACTCGTCACTGCAAGCGAGCCGGAATGTAACATCGCCGCCACCCAGAACCACAACGAATTTACCATCCGTTAGGGGACTTCAGGGGATGAAATGCGCACACCTCGCACGAATCTCCATCGATATGTTCCTGATCTGACTTGTATTTCAGCGTTCGTGAAGTGACGGAAATCCAAGTGTTTTCCCTGTGGGTGCTCCGAACTGGAACGACACCCGAGAGAGTTGTTCATGACTCAGGACGCGCGAATCACCGCGACTGATTCGCTCAGATTCGTGGCTGCAGGCAGGACGTTCTGCGCATGACGAGGTGCAGGCATGCACCTGCTGTCCACTGACCATCCCCAGGACATGCTACCTTCGGGCGGCAGTACGCGCCCAATCGCCTATTGACATCGGCGAAAGCGCTGAAGGTTCAGGCTTGTGTCGGCCTCCTTCGGTGCGTATGTCACGTTGGTGGGCTTGAACCTAGCTCGGAGGCGGCATGCGTTATCTTCACACTATGGTGCGAATCAGCAACATCGAGCAGAGCCTGGATTTCTATTGCAACAAGCTGGGCCTGGAGGAGGTACGGCGGACCGAAAACGAGGCCGGGCGCTATACGCTCATCTTCCTGGCAGCCCCGGGCGACAAGGCGCGGGCCGAGGCGGAGCGTGCGCCACTCCTCGAGCTCACCTACAATTGGGACCCAGAGGAGTATGGATCGGGCCGCAACTTCGGCCATCTCGCCTACGAGGTCGACGACATTTATCAGACCTGCGACCGCTTGATGAAGGCTGGCGTCACCATCAACCGGCCGCCCCGGGACGGCCGAATGGCGTTCATCCGTTCACCAGACGGCATCTCGATCGAGCTTCTGCAGAAGGGTGAGGCACTGCCGAAGCAAGAGCCCTGGGCTTCCATGCCGAACACGGGCACGTGGTGACCTGTCGCATGGATGAGGCCTGAGGGGGAATTGGCATGAGCGAGCCAAGCGAAGGCTCACGAGACATGACGGCCGTGCGTGCAGCGTCGCGATTTGCGCGCACTGCCCGGCCTCCTCGGCAGCGCAGGAAATCAGGGTCGCTGATTCTCACGGCAATAGTCGTCGTTGCCGTGCTCGTCGGCATGCTTTGGGCTATGATAGCGCTGACGCCTTAACGAGGCAGCTAGCCTTAACGCAGCCAAGCGGCAGCCGAGGCGGGGCTACATCCTGGCCGTCGCCTCGGGCTACTGAGGTATATGACCTACCGGTTGCGCGTATCCACGCAGCGACCCAGTGCCTCCGACCAGAAGAAGTATGTGCCGCACTGACCAGCCTCGCTGACGGCCGGAGCTTCTGGTACCGGAGCAGCGACTGGCGGGCTGAAGTATGAAATGCCCGGCTGCGGCGCAGGAGCTACGGTGGCCGGCGGCGCCACCATGCCGACCGTTGGCGGCGTGTAATAAGCTTCGGTGTCGTACTCGTTCCACACCCAGTCGGCATCATCGTCACCCCACTCGGATTGCGCCATGACACCAGGGGCGAACACAAACGCCGACCCGGCAAGGGCCAGCAAACCAAACATCCATTTCCGCATCTGAGCGACCTCCATTTTAGTCGCCTGTCAACGATGAGGTTTGGGACTGGTTCCGTGCGGCAAAAGGCAGGTCGCTGGCCATCGTCCGCTTGCTCGTGGGCTTGGCATAATCCCAAAACCATACTGAAAAAGTAAGGATGCAAGCAGATATCGTTTGCACGCCTCCACTTTACGTTGCAGATCCTTCTAGACTATATCCGTTCAAGGTTTCGCCATCCTCTCTAGCTTCCCCTGAGGTTTCCACCCCATGAGCGCCAGTTCGGCCGCAAATCCTTTGCTCGCCCCCTGGTCCACGCCCTTCGGCGTGCCGCCCTTTTCCGAAATCAAGCCGGAGCACTTCCAGCCGGCCTTCGAGCAAGCCCTCGCCGAACATCGCGCTGAGATCGACCGCATCGCAAGCAACCCCGCGGCACCAACTTTCGAGAACACCATCGCCGCTCTGGAGAATGCCGGCCGGACGCTGGACCGCGTCTCTGCCGTTTTCTGGAACCTCGCGAGCGCCCATACCAACGATGCGCTGCAAGCCATTGAGCGTGAGATCTCGCCGAAGCTCGCGCAGCATTGGAATGCCATCACATCGAATACAGCTCTCTTTGCGCGCATCGATTCAGTGATGCAGAGCGCAGAAACGGCAGGCCTCGATGCTGAGCAGAAGCGGGTATTGGAGCGCACTCATCTCGCATTCGTGCGTGCCGGCGCGCAGCTCGCGCCCGAGGAAAAGAAGCGGCTTGGCGAGATCCTGGAGCGGCTGGCGACCCTAGGCACCCAATTCAGCCAGAATGTCCTCGCCGATGAGAAGACCTACGAGCTGCCGCTCGCCGAGGAAGATTTGGTTGGCTTGCCGGAGTTCCTCATTCAGGCTGCGCGTAAAGCTGCCGAGGAACGTGGCAGCGCAGCGAAGTACGTGATCACCCTCTCGCGCTCACTGATCGAGCCATTTCTCACCTTTTCTCCCCGCCGAGACCTGCGGGAGCAAGCGTTCAAGGCCTGGATCAGCCGCGGCGAGAACGGCGGCGCTTCAGACAACCGGGCCATCATCGCCGAAATGCTGAAGCTGCGGCGCGAGCGCGCTCGCCTGCTCGGCTACAAGACATTCGCCGACTACAAGCTCGACAACACCATGGCCAAGACGACCGCAAACGTTCGGGCGCTCCTGAACGAGGTCTGGCCAGCTGGCGAAAGTGCGAGCGCTGCAGGAGCGCGAGAAGTTGCAGGCCATCGCTCAGCGCGAGGGCGCCAACATCACCATCGAGCCTTGGGACTGGCGCTACTACGCCGAGAAGGTGCGGAAGGCCGAATACGACCTCGACGAGGCGGAGGTAAAACCGTACTTGCCGCTCGACAACGTCATCGAGGCCGCATTCTACGTCGCGGGACGGTTGTTCGGGCTGAGCTTCAGCGAGCGCCCGGATGTGCCCGTCTATCACCCCGACGTGCGCGCCTTCGAGGTGAGCGACAGCGCCGGTAATCACGTCGGCCTATTCCTTGGCGACTACTTCGCGCGCCCTTCGAAGCGATCTGGCGCCTGGAAGAGCGCGTACCGCAGGCAGGAGCGGCTTGCGGGCGACATCCGGCCGATCGTGGTCAATGTCATGAACTTCGCCAAGGGCTCCGGCGACACCCCAGCCCTGCTGTCGTTCGACGATGCACGCACATTGTTTCACGAGTTCGGCCACGCTCTGCACGGCCTGCTGTCGAACGTGACCTATCCGTCGATTTCCGGCACCTCGGTTGCCCGCGACTTCGTCGAGTTGCCGTCGCAGCTCTACGAGCATTGGCTGCTGACGCCCGAGGTCTTGAGCAAGTTTGCCCGGCATTATCGCACCGACGAGCCGATGCCGGCGCACATGATCGAGAAGCTGAGGGCTGCAAGCACCTTCAACCAGGGTTTTGCAACGGTCGAGTACCTGAGCTCTGCCATCGTCGATATCGACTTCCACTCGGAGCTCTATGACGGCCAGGAGCCCATTGCCTTCGAGCAGGCCACGCTCGAGCGCATCGGCATGCCGCGGGAAATTGTCATGCGGCACCGTTCGCCGCATTTCCTGCATATCTTCTCGGGCGATGGCTATTCGGCCGGCTATTACAGCTACCTGTGGTCCGAGGTGCTGGATGCGGATGCATTTGCCGCTTTCGAGGAAACGGGCGACGTTTTCGATCCCGATACGGCAGCGCGACTGAAGGAGTTCATCTACGCGGCCGGTGGCTTGAGGAAGGAAGAGGAAGCTTACAAGGCCTTCCGCGGCCGGCTGCCGACCGTCGAAGGACTGCTGAAGAAGCGCGGACTTATCGCGTAAGCGCAGTAACGCAGGTCGGATAGGGAGAACTCAGCAGAATTACCCTGATGAGTAATTCTCTATTTGTGCCGCCACACCTCGCCTGAACATCTACGCTGAAGCGTTTCCACCGATGGCTGGCAAATGCGCTATACACCTGCGGCCACTCACGCAGCTCGCACGTCAGTCGTCAGAAAAGCTAACGTCGATTTCAGTCGCTGTTCGTAATAACGTTCAGCCTCTAATAAATGATCGCGGAGTGCAGCTTCATTTTTCATTGTTGCTGAGTAATGAGCTGCGGCCGCCCTGAAGGCGCAGTATCCCGCAATGTAAAAAGCTCGCGATCTTTCAGAACACGAATAGCCAGTGAGGCTCTGCACCTTGGAACGAAGCTCGGCCAGCGCGCACAGGGTCCAGCCCCCATTCGACCTCCGCCCCCACCAAATCCCAGACAATAGGCTGGGGTCCGACCCAGGTATGGTCGCGATCATGCCCCCCAAAATCAATTTTCCGGATGGTGCCGCTTGGCTCGCGAATCCATTCATGAGGCGCCAAGCCGTCCATCGCCATAGCAGGGCTGAGACGCTGTGCCGACCTCGCCGAGCACCTGCTCAGTCATGCCCTCGATCGAAGAAGCAGGAAAGGCATCTTGCCTCGTGGCCCACGCCGAAAGCGCATCAGCGACTCGGCGAATTCCGGCCCGAATTTCATCCGGATGAAGCTTCCTAGATGAAACCGCTGCAATCCAAGGACCAAGATATTCTGTGATGAATCCGGAATCAGCATCTGCGGCGCTCAGCCGCTCACCGTCTATCCAGGGGAGGACAAGCCAGCCCTGATGGCACCCTAGAGGAGAAACTGCCGCGCGATCAGTCACAAGGCGCGCGTTTGCTTGACTTTCCCAAAATTGCTGACTGGTTAAGTCCATCCCGGCGAATTTCAGGACGACATTGCGGCCCGAACGCAGACGAACGAACTTCTTCGGCGTCTCGATGATCGGGGCAACCGCCCGTGGCAACACTCGGAGACCGGCAAAAGCTTGCCAACCTTGCGTGCCGAGCGGCTGTGCCGGACCAGCAGCCCGCTCGCCCGTATATTCTTCCGCCGCAGAGGCGAGCGCATCCGGCAGCAATTTTCCGCCTAGAAACGTATCGTCAAGACTGGTCGTCCAGATGCGATCTTCCTGCCACCACGTCTTTGCCTCCGGCCCGACCGCTGGACCCGGACCATAGGCATGGCCGGCGAAGAAGTGGATAAAGTCCGGGCGAGCACCGGCATCCCGCAGCGCCCGCGCAACCGCAACCATCGATGCGCCCGACACCCCTGGACCTTCATCGACGATGATGTTCTGGGACGCTGGCGAAAAGCCGTGAAAATCGACGTAGCGAAATGGCGAAACTCCCGAGGGCCGCAGGGTCAAACAATTCGCTATTCGGAATCCGCGCCTGCGTAATGCCTGCGCGACGACAGCAGCAAGCGTCGTCCCGATGCTACGCAATCCAATAACGCAAACATCAATCTCCGCTGGCTCAAAGCGAAGAGCCCACCTCTCAGACGTCTGCGCATAGCTATCCGGATAAAGCGCGTACCAGGCAAAGCCCTCCGGAATGCGAAACTCCAGCTCTTGGTCGACGAGGCCGGACTTCCAGAATCGACAAATTTCGCACTAGTTCCGTTACGGCTGCTCTAGTGCCGTTACTGGAACCGGACCGGACTTCGAGAAACAAATCTGCCGCCGTCAGGGTAGCAGCGGAAGCTTGCCCACCGTTACTCAGGCCGGAATCGAGAACAGCTTGCTCGATCTGTCCCAGCGCGATGAGCCATTGCCGCGCCTCTGCCAGATCCGGCAACGGCTGCCCTGCGATCCTGTTTCGCAGGGATTTTGCCACCTGACGCGGAGAGGCGCGGAAGCTCTGTTTGGCGTAAAGGAGCACGAAACGTCGTTCAACTTATCAGGCGTTTCGCTCCCAACGTTGCCCCTCGAGCAGAGTTCCTGGCCAGAATGGACCAGAATGTCGCGATCAGGCACACATCGCTTCGCGTGCTCGCGAATGTCAGCCGCGCGCCGCCTTCAACGCCTCCGGCAGCGCCTCAGATAGAACCGCCAAATCCGACTCTGTGCCAGCACTGATGCGGATGCAGCGATCGAGTGGCGCTACGCCCGGCATACGCACGAAGACGTCGCGAGCGATCAGCTCCTCCAGGACACGTTTTGCAAAAGCTCCATCACCCCCGCAGTCGACCGCGACGAAGTTCGTTGCCGACGGCAACGCTTCCAGCCCGTTCGATTGGGCGATGGCAGCTATGCGCTCGCGGGCCTCGGCAATCTTTCGAACCACGCTGTCGAGATACGGCTGATCCGCGAGAGCCGCCAGCGCGCCCACTTGGGCCATGCGGTTGACGCCGAAGTGATTGCGGATCTTGTCGAACGAGCGGATCAGGCCAGCCTCACCGATAGCGTAGCCGACACGCAGGCCGGCCAGCCCATAGGCTTTCGAGAACGTGCGCAGCCGCAGCACCTGCGGATTGGAGACGTCGATCGGCGGAATGGCGTCTGCAGGCGCAGTATCGGAGTAAGCCTCGTCGAGCAGCAGGACGGTGCCGGGCGGCAGATCATCAATCAGCCGCTGAACTTCAGACGCGCCCCACCACGAGCCCATCGGATTGTCGGGATTGGCGAAATAGACGAGCTTGGCTTTTTCCCGTCGCGCTGCATCGAGGAGCGCCTCCGGGTCCTCGCGATCACCACGGTACGGCACGCGGACGAGCTTTCCGCCGAAACCCGCAACGTGAAAGTTGAAGGTGGGATAAGCGCCAAGGGAGGTGACGACAGGATCTCCCGGCTCGATCAGCATCCGCACTGAGTAGCCGAGCAACGCGTCGATGCCCTCGCCCACGACAATGTTCTCGAACCCCACACCGTGGTGCTTGGCCAGGGCCGCCTTCAGGTCGTGGTTCTCCGGGTCGGCGTACATCCAACAGTCCGCCGCTGCCTGCCGCATGGCCTCTATCGCGCGGCGGCGAAGGGCCGAAAACACTTTCATTTGCGCCGATCCGAGCGCGGAACGGTCGGCCGCGAGACCGTTCCTGTGCCTCCGGACCGACGAACGGCACTGTCGCCGGCAGCTCTGCCATTATGCGGGTGTAGCGGGGTCCGCGCGGATACTGTGGCACCGTGGCTCTCCTTAAAAAACAAATTCGAGGTCAAATGAGGCCGAGCTCAGCCAATTCCTTGCGCATTTCGGGGGGAAGCTGGGCGAGCTGCTGCGAGGTGCGGGCGTCGAGATCCGGTGGCGCGTCGGCCGGCTCCAGGTAGCGCCAGCCCTGGAAGGCGCGTCGCGGAACCGGGTGCGTCGGCACCAACTTGCGATCGAGTAAAATGAGGCAACAGGGCGTGCCGTCCGGCTTCTGTCCTTCTCCGAAGCCGATAATGCGCTGGCGAACCTGGATCACGCCCTTGATCACCCAGTAGAGCGAGCCGCCGTCGAGCAGCTCCGCCTGGCGCTTCGGGACCATGCGCGTCTTGTGGAACAGCTGGGGCTTCTGCCCGGCGGCCTTTTGCGCAGCGAGCCGGCCCTCCTGCCATTGCGCCAGATCCTCGATGCTGTCCGCACCGACGCACAGCTTGATCATGTGCACGGTCATCGGATGTCGCGTCCCTCGTGCTGCATCACGGCATGCCAGCTGATACACCCTACCGCGACCCGAAGCGAGCCGGGAGCAGCTACTGGGTGTGCAGAAGACGGCTGACGGGGACCTTCAGCCCACGCTTGCCCGATCATATTCAAATCTGCGAATATACTGTCGTACGCCCATCCGGTGCGCCAGGGAGGAAGCTGATCATGGCACTTCGCGAACTCGTCGCTGAAAATGCGCCCGTGGCCCTCAGCGCTGGCGGCCTGTTGATCGGCTTCTTGTTCGGGGCCATCGTCTTCAAGACCAATTTCTGCACGATGGGCTCCATTTCGGACATCGTGTCGTTCGGTGATTATCGCCGCTTCCGCGCCTGGGTGCTCGCCGCCACTACCGCGCTAGTCGGCGCCCAGCTTCTGCAACTTTCCGGCATCGTCGAGTTGACGAGGTCGATGTACCTCTCACCAAACGTCAACTGGTTCGGCCACGTGCTCGGCGGGCTGATGTTCGGCTACGGCATGGTGTTCGCAGGCGGTTGCCCGAGCCGAAATCTCGCCCGCGTCGGCGGCGGAGATCTGAGGTCGCTCGTGGCTCTGATCGTCATCGGAATTTTCGCTTTCATGACGATCGGCGGGATCTTGGGCCCCATCCGGGCGTGGCTCGAGCAATCGACGGCCGTCAGCCTCGCCGGCATCGGCGCGCCGAGTCAGAGCATCGGCGATTTGCTCAGCGTAAGCCTGGGCTTGGACGGATCGACGGGTGCGGTGATTGCTACAATCGGAGTCGCTGTTGCTGCCCTAGCTTACTGCTTCGGTGACGAGAGCTTTCGCACGTCACCGGTTCACATTGCTTCTGGCATCGGTATCGGCCTCTGCGTGATCGCGGGCTGGGCTCTGACCGGGCTTGCATTCGATGAAATGGCTGACCGGCCGGTGGCCCCTATCTCTCTGACATTCGTCAGGCCCGCAGGCGACACGCTCGAGTGGCTGCAGCGCTATACCGCTCTCGGGCTTCCAGGCTTCGGCGTCGCCACCGTGTTCGGCGCAATTCTGGGCTCCTTTGTGACTGCCGTCGCCATGAAGCGGTTCACAGGTCACCACCTTTTCGGACAAAGGCGACACGATACGTGTGCTCTCCGGCGCGGCGCTAATGGGCGTCGGCGGGGTGATGGCGCTCGGCTGCACGGTCGGTCAGGGAATTACAGGCGTGTCGACGCTGGCCATCGGCTCGTTCATCTCGTTTGCCGCCATCGTCACCGGCGGGGTGATCGGCATGAAGGCATTCGAGCGGATGCTGATGGCGGAGGCGTGAGCTCGCGCCATTAAGGTGAGGCGCGCTAAGCGCGCTTCTGGTTCGGGCGACCCGGACCACATCACCAACATCGCTGGGAAGTGGACCGGGTCGCCGCGCATTTGTCGTTGCAATCGAAGGATCTGCTTCGGGCGAGAGAGCCCTCAACCCAGCGCCTTGTTCGCCTCTTTCACCTTCTCGGCATCGACGTAGACCTCGCCGCCCATCTCGCGGAACTTGGCGCTCATTTCGGCCATGCCGGCTTCGACGTCGACGGCGCGTTCTGCTTGGCGGCGTAATCGCGAACGTCCTGCGTGATCTTCATGGAGCAGAACTTCGGGCCGCACATGGAGCAGAAGTGCGCCACCTTGTGCGCCTCCTTGGGCAGCGTCTCGTCGTGAAACGCCGCGCCGTATCGGGATCGAGCGACAGGTTGAACTGATCCAGCCAGCGGAACTCGAACCGCGCCTTCGACAGCGCATCGTCGCGGAGCTGCGCCGCCGGATGGCCCTTGGCGAGATCGGCCGCGTGGGCCGCGATCTTGTAGGTGATGACGCCCGTCCTTCACGTCGTCGCGGTTGGGCAGCCCGAGATGCTCCTTCGGCGTCACGTAGCAGAGCATCGCCGTGCCGAACCAGCCGATCATCGCGGCGCCGATGCCGCGACGTGATGTGGTCGTAGCCCGGCGCGATGTCGGTCACGAGCGGCCCAAGCGTGTAGAACGGCGCCTCGCCGCAAGCCTTGAGCTGCTTGTCGATGTTGATCTTGATCTTGTGCATCGGCACGTGGCCGGGGCCCTCGATCATCACCTGGCAGCCCTTCTCCCAGGCGATCTTGCGTCAGCTCGCCCAGCGTCTCCAGCTCGGCGAACTGCGCGGCGTCGTTGGCATCGGCGATCGAGCCCGGCCGCAGGCCGTCGCCCAGCGAGAACGAGACATCATACTTCCGCATGATGTCGCAAATGTCCTCGAAGTGCTCGTAGAGGAAGCTCTCCCGGTGATGCGCGAGGCACCACTTGGCCATGATCGAGCCGCCGCGTGAGACGATGCCGGTCACGCGATTGGCGGTGAGCGGCACGTAGGCGAGCCGCACGCCGGCGTGGATGGTGAAGTAGTCGACGCCCTGCTCGCACTGCTCGATCAGCGTATCGCGGAAGACCTCCCAGTCGAGCTTCACGGGATCGCCGCCCACCTTCTCCAGCGCCTGGTAGATCGGCACCGTGCCGATCGGCACCGGCCTGTTGCGGATGATCCATTCGCGCGTGTTGTGGATGTTGCGGCCGGTGGAGAGGTCCATCACCGTGTCGGCGCCCCAGCGGATCGCCCACACCATCTTCTCGACCTCTTCCTCCACGGAGGACGTGACGGCCGAGTTGCCGATGTTGGCGTTGATCTTCACCAGGAAGTTTCGGCCGATGATCATCGGCTCGAGCTCGGTGTGGTTGATGTTGGCCGGGATGATGGCGCGGCCGCGGGCGATCTCGTCGCGCACGAACTCCGGCGTGATGAACTCCGGAATGGAGGCGCCGAAGCTCTCGCCATCGTTTAGCGCCGCTTTGGCCCGCTCGAGCGCCGCCTTGCGGCCGAGATTTTCGCGGTGGGCGACGTAGATCATCTCCTTCGTGATGATGCCGGCACGCGCGTACTCGAGCTGCGTGAGCGGCTTGTCATCGGAAACGCGCCGGTACGGCTGCGGCTTGTTGGGGAAATCGCGGGCCAGGGCAAACGGCCGCTGACATTGCCGTTGTCCTCGGGCTTGATCGGGGCGGCCCTCATACTGCTCGACGTTGCCGCGCTCGAGAACCCAGGCCTCGCGGATGCGCGGCAGGCCCTTCTCGACATCGATGCGTGGCATTCGCGTCGGTGTAGGGGCCGGATGAGTCGTAGACGCGGAGATGTCGGCTGCTCCGGATCCGTCAACGCGATCTCCCGAAATGGCACCCGCAGGTCCGGATAACCGTCAGGAAAGTCATAGACCTTCTTGCTGGCATTGATCGGCCCGGTGGTGACCTTGGGCACCATCAGCTCGCTCTTTCGGGTGATTTTGTTCATCTCTTCACTCCCGGATCGGCGCGCGTGTCGTTCGCTGACGATGCGCGCAAACGCTCATCGCTCGATATCCGGAATGCGTCGGTGAAGGAGGGGGTTCTTGCGTACGTGTCCGTCCCTTCGCCGGCATTACCCGGATCAGGTTCAAAGGGTGGCGGCGCGGCATCAGCGCCATCTCAGCCGGCTGCCGCCGGCCCCCCTCGGAACGCAGGCAGTCTGCGACGGGTTGGCTCGAAAGGCAAGCTCAACCAGACTTGGCGACTTGCAGTCGGCTTTTTGCGCCGATCAAATCTATGGTAAGTAGGATGGTGCCCAGGTTCTCGCTAAAGTTTTACTCAGTAAATACCTGAAGGCCGCACTGTTAGCAGCGATGTGAATTTGCTGCTAACACATTGTTTTATTGTTAAAATTCCTCTTGCCAGCCAGAAAAACCGGAATACCTTAGACTTAATCTGATAACTAATTTGGGGAAGGTCTTGCGATGGTCGATGCTGGCTTTGCCGCGAACTCAGAGGCTACAGTCTCACGACCGCGGAGATTCTTTACCGTATGCCAGATCACCCATCTTTGCTGCAGACCTTCGTCTGGCAGGATTACGATCTGGCGCCAGAGTTTCCGAAGCTTGTGAAGTTCTTGGATTTCTGGTCGAAGAATTTGGATGGCAAGCTTTATCGTGTGCGTGTCGCACACCGGCGCCTGATCCATCCGAGTGAGGTCCGACTCGTTGACGGTGAGCTGCGGCTGCACTGAGCGGCGGCCGGCTGCTCAGTTGCCTACCCAAGGCTATCGCGAAGAAAGTCGACGCCGTGATACAGGCGACGCGATGTTTCGCCTGCCGTGATCGGTTGATCAAATTCTCATTCGGTGCTGAAGAATTAGCTTCAGGCGGTTCTGAAGCTCCACCCTGGCTGTGCGCGCAATTCCAGGCCGAGAAATTGAAGGCGAAGCCGGATTACCTTTCAGCGCGCATCTTCCCGCAGCAGTTATGAAGAGGCTTTATCGGAGTCCTCCGTCCGCCACGAGAGGGAAAAAAGCTCCCCCGCTCCAGATGCCAAGGCTCTCACCATCGGGACCTGCCTCCGCCAGCTCGACGAGGTCATAGTAGAGAGCACGGGTCACCGTGCCTCAAGGCGGCCCCTCACCAGCAGGTAGGGCTTGAGGCCGCCGCTGCCCGGCTCAAGTTCGAAGCGCAGGGGATGGTCCGGCCCACAACGCACGATGTCGTCGACATTCGTGCGGAAGATGAGCTGCTGATCGCGGCCCTGATTCTCCACCTGCATCTCGACGGCGAGGAAGGGAGCATCGTCGACCTCGACAACCACCTTCTCTACGGGGTAACAAGATACGTGCGGCCGTCGGCATCCTTGCGGAGAATGCGCGAGAACAGTTTCACGAGGGCTTTGCGGCCTATGGGGCTATTCTGGTAAAGCCATGTCCCGTCCGCCCGGATGCGCATGCCGATGTCGCCGCAATCCGGCGGGTTCCAATTCTCGACGGGCGGGAGCTTATCGCCTTCAGCCGCCTTGATAAGTTCGTCCAAGCCTTGAATTCGGGTGCTGCCGCCGGTTGCTTGCTGCATCATCGGGTTATCGCGCAGTACTCGTTCAATTTATTGCGAGATGAGCAAGTTACTCGGAACTCTTCATATTTGTTCACCTCGCTCCATATTGTGACCAATTTCGCTGCAGCAGAGTTTGTGCAACACCGGACCCAATCTATAGTAGAGATCATGACCACGCTCACCCACACCGATGACGATATCGTCGCCCGCATCGAGGCGGCCGGCGAGCGCATGTCCCGCGTCCACAAAGCCACGGCATCCGTGATCTTCGGCCAGGACACCGTGATCGAGCAAACTCTCATCACGCTGCTTGCTGGCGGGCACGGGCTGCTCATCGGTGTGCCGGGTCTGGCCAAGACCCTGCTCGTCGAGACGCTTGGAAAAGTGCTTGGTCTCGAAGCCAAGCGGATCCAGTTCACGCCAGACCTGATGCCGTCGGATATCATCGGGTCCGAGGTTCTCGAAGACATCCCTGGCGAACGGCGCAGCTTCCGCTTCGTTCCCGGTCCGATTTTCACACAGCTCCTGATGGCCGACGAGATCAACCGCGCGAGCCCCAAGACGCAGTCCGCACTGCTTCAGGCCATGCAGGAGCATCACGTGACGGTCGCTGGCCAACGCTACGACGTGCCGATGCCGTTCCACGTGCTCGCCACCCAAAACCCACTCGAGCAGGAGGGGACCTATCCGCTGCCCGAGGCACAGCTCGACCGCTTCTTGCTCCAGATCGATGTCAGCTATCCCGATGTTGTGGCCGAACGCCGCATGCTGTTCGCGACCACCGGAACCGAGGAGCGCCGGCTCGAGCCGATCCTGACGGCGCAGGAGCTTATGGCGATGCAGCGCCTCGTGCGCCAAATTCCGGTGCCGGACAAGGTTGTCGAGGCCATTTTGCAGCTCGTCCGCTCGGCGCGTCCCGGGCCGGATGCCAGCGAGGAGACGAACCGGCTCATCGCCTGGGACCGGGACCTCGCGCCAGCCAGGCGCTGATGCTAGCGGTCCGCGCCAAAGCTCTCATCGACGGCCGCCTCGCGCCGTCGGTCGATGACGTGATCGCGCTTGCCGAGCCCGTGCTGAAACATCGCATGGCGTTGAGCTTCGTGGCGCGCACCGAAGGGCAGGAGATCGGCAGCGTCATTTCACGGCTCGCGTCGGCATTGGAGTAGTGCGGTGGCAAAGCCTGGGCCACGAAGAACGCACGCGGATCCGCGCACGCCGGCTCGATGCTCGCCATCGAAGGCGAGGCGCATGCGCTTGCGGACAGGCTTCCCGATCTGCTGATCGAGGCCATACGCGTGGCGAGCACGGTGGCACATGGCATCCACGGCCGGCGACGGCCAGGGCTCGGCGAAACCTTCTGGCAGTTCCGGCAGTTCCAGACCGGCGACGCGGCCGCCCAAATTGATTGGCGCCGCTCGGCAAGCTCCGATCACCTCTACGTGCGCGAGCGCGAATGGGAAGCGGCGCACACCATTTGGCTCTGGCCGGATCAGTCACCGTCCATGGATTTCCGCAGCCATCTTTCGGCGACATCCAAGGCCGACCGGGCTCTGGTCCTGGCACTCGCATCGGCTGAGCTGCTGGTACGCGGCGGTGAACGCGTGGCCCTGCTCGGCTTGTCGCGACCCACGGCCAGCCGCAAGGCAACGACCAGGCTGGCGGAAATCCTCGCGGAGAATGCCGATTCCCCGGTGCTGCAGTCGAGCTTGCCGCCTGCTGAGCGGCTGAGCCGCTTTTCAGGCGTGCTCCTGTTCAGCGACTTCCTCGACCCGCTGGAGGAAATCACCGAGCGGATGACGTTCCTTGCGAGTGACGGCGTCACCGGGCACATGGTGCAAATTCTGGATCCGGCGGAGGAAACACTCCCCTACCAGGGGCGTACCGAATTTCTCGGCATGGAGGGTGGCGAGCGCTGGCTCGCAGACCGCGTCGAGACGCTACGGCCCGAGTATCAGGCGAGGCTGAAAGCCCATCAGGCTGGTCTCGAAGCTCTTGCCGCTAGACTTGGATGGTCGTTTCTCGCCCACCACACCGATCGCTCGGCGGCTGAACCTTTGCTCACCCTCATCATGCGGTTGCAAAGTAGCGCCCGTGATTACCGTTGGGTCGCACCAGCCGCCGCAAACCCGGGAGCAGCCGGATGAGCCTTGGCGCACTGGCATTCCTGAACCCCTGGCTGCTGGCGGGGCTGGCTGCTCTGCCAATCATTTATTGGCTGCTGCGTACCGTCCCGCCACGGCCGCGGCAGGTGGCGTTCCCGGCCACACGCATCCTCGTCGGCCTCGAGAACAGGGAGAAGACACCCGCTCAGACGCCGTGGTGGCTGATGCTCATTCGCATGCTGGCAGCGGCACTGGTCATCTTCGCTCTGGCTGAGCCAATCCTGAACCCTGAAAGGCAGGCTGCTCTGTCGGGCAACGGACCAGTCGCCGTTCTCGTCGACAACGGCTGGGCATCGGCATCGCGATGGGCGCTGCGGACTCGCATGGTCGATCGCGTGATCGATGAGGCCGAGCGTCAGAACCGTGCAGTCGTGCTCCTCCCCACGGCCTTCAGCGGCCGTATGCCAACCGCAAAGTTGGAAGCGCCGAACGACGCTCGAACGGCTGCAGCCGCGTTGCAGCCGCAGCCGTTCGCCCCAGACCGCATGGCCGCCGCCCGTGCGCTGGAGACGGCACTAGAAGGTCAGGCTGAAGCCAGCATCGTCTGGCTGACGGGATGGCATAGATCACGACGAAAGCACCGCTGGCTTTCTGGAAAAACTCTCTGCTCTCGGAGGGTCCGGCCTGACGGTGATCGAAGCGGGCGCAGGCGAGGAACCTCTGGGTGTTGCGGCCAACGTCGGCAGCGGCGGCCGGCTTGAAGTCTCAGTGGTGCGGACCGGTGGCGGCGCCCGCGAAGGTGTGTTGCATGCGCTCTCTGCGCGTGGTCAGCGCCTGGGCGAGGCCGAATTCCGGTTCGCGCCAGGACGCAGACCGTCGCGAAGGCTCATTTCGAGCTGCCGCTCGAGCTGCGCAACCAGGTAACCCGGGTCGAAATCGCCGGTGAGCCCTCCGCAGGGGCCGTCCATCTCCTCGATGCGCGCTCACAATGGAATCGGATCGGCCTCCTCTCCGGCGAGAGCAGCGAGCAAGCGCAACCCCTGCTCGGGCCGCTTTACTACATCGAGCGCGCGCTCGCCCCGTTCGCGCAGCTGGTGCAGCCGCGCGACCCGAACCTCATCACAGGCATCGACACGATCCTGAAGCAGAACGCCTCGATCATCATGCTGGCGGACATCGGTACGCTGACGGGCGAGGTGAAGACGCGGCTGGAGGAGTGGGTCCAGAATGGCGGCATTCTGGTGCGCTTCGCCGGCCCTCGGCTCGAGAAGGGCGGGGACGATCTGCTTCCCGTCGGATTGCGAGCGGGTGGCCGTACGCTCGGTGGTGCCCTGTCGTGGTCCACGCCCCAGCCACTTGCGCCGTTCCCGGACGACAGCCTCTTCGCGGGACTGGCGGTGCCTCAAGATGTCACCGTGAGCCGGCAGGTCCTTGCCGATCCGACACAGCTCGGACCCGACGTGAAGGTATGGGCGAGACTGGCAGACGGCACACCTCTTGTCACCGCGAGTGCACTGGGTGATGGCCAGCTTGTGCTGTTCCACGTTACGGCCAACTCGGACTGGTCCAATCTTCCGCTTTCGGGGCTGTTCGTTGAAATGCTTCGCCGCATCAGCACGCTCGGCCGGCTCGGTGGCACCGGTAAATCAACTGCCGCCGAGACCAGCGGCACCAACGCATCAGTTTCAGAGGCCAGCGTGCTGGCGCCCGTGCAGCTTCTCGACGGCTTTGGCGTCCTGAAGCCACCGCCGCCGACGGCCCAGGCCATTTCGGTTGCCGACCTACCCAATTTGACGCCTAGTGCTGAACATCCGCCCGGATACTATGGTGCACAGGGCGCCCCGCGTGCCTTCAACCTGATCGCGCCCGATACGGTGCTGAGGCCGCTGCCCGGATTGCCGGCCTCTGCCCAAAGACATGCGTACGAAGGTCAGTCGATGACACCGCTGAAGCCTTGGCTGCTGGCGACCGCTTTGGGTCTGCTGTTCGCGGACATTCTGGCTGTCGTTTTGTTGCAGATGGGCGGCCTTGCACTGAGGCGTCCAGTGCGCCGAGCTGCACGCGCTGCGGGAGCTCTCGCGATCGGCGTGATGTTGGTCTACGCCATTCCCAATCAAGCCGAGGCGCAATCGGCCACTGGTGTGCGTGATCCAGTAACGATGAGCGCCAAAGACTGGTTGGCGGTGAAGGCCACGAGCAAGGTGACCTTCGGTTATGTGGTGACCGGAAATCCGGAGATCGATGAAATCAGCCGCAGCGGCTTGATGGGCCTAGGCAAGGTGCTGACGCTGCGAACGGCCGTCGAGCCCGGCGAGCCCATCGGCGTCAACATCATCGATGACGAGATCGCGTTCTTCCCGATCCTTTACTGGCCGGTCCCGGCCGATGCCAGCGCGCTGCCCGAGGAAACCCTGGCCAAGATCGACGCCTACATGAAACAAGGCGGGATGATCATTTTCGACACACGCGACTTCGGACAAGGCGTGCCGCTGGGCTTCAGCCTGCAGAGCGGAGCTGGCGGCACGGCGCTACAGCGACTGCTCGGACGCTTGGACATCCCAAGGCTCGAGCCCGTGCCGGACGACCACGTTCTGACAAAAGCCTTCTATCTGCTCAGGACTTTCCCCGGCCGGTGGGACGGCGGCCAGCTTTGGGTGGAAGCGGGCATGAACGACAGCCTGGATGGAAGCCGGACAGCCCGGCGGGCAGACGGGGTCTCCTCAATTCTCGTGACGTCCAATGACTTCGCAGCCGCCTGGGCCATGGATGAACGCGGCCGACCGCTTTACCCCACGGTGCCCGGCGGCGAGAATCAGCGCGAGATGGCCTATCGGACTGGCATCAATATCGTCATGTACGCCTTGACCGGAAACTATAAGGCCGACCAGGTGCACGTGCCCGCCCTGCTCGAGCGGCTCGGACAGTGAGGTTCAAGCGTAACTGATGAACTGGTCCATCGACTTTGCACCTATGTTGCCGTGGCCACTTATCGTGGCCGGAGCAGTCGTCTCGCTGTTGCTCATCGGCGTCCTCGCTTTTCGGCGCTCGCGCGGGACGGTGCTGCGCGCGCTCGCGCTCGGTGCACTCATTCTGGCCCTCATGAACCCGACTCTCCGCCAGGAGGAGCGCGAGAACCTCGGCAACATCGCCGTGGTCGTCATGGACGAAAGCACGAGCAATCAGGCTCGCAGATCGTTCAGAGCAGGCTCAAGCGATCCGCGCCGATCTCGAGGCGAAGCTGGGGCAAATTCCTGGCTTGGAGGTTCGGTGGGTGACCGCGGCCCGACCGGACGGCCAGGGCCCATCCGGCACCAATCTGTTCGAAGAGCTGAACAGGGTGCTCGCCAACACGCCGCCAGACCGGCTTGCTGGCGTCATCATGGTGACTGACGGGCAAGTCCACGACGTGCCGGCGAACGCAGCTGCGCTCGGCTTCGATGCTCCGGTCCATACTCTCCTGACCGGGCGTCCCGACGAGTTCGATCGCCGTATCGAGGTGCTCGTCGCACCCAAGTACGCGATCGTAGGCCAGAGCCGCAACGTCGAGATTGCTGTGCGGGAAACGGGCCGGTCGCAAGATTCTAGCGAGCGGGTCACGCTGCGGGTGCGGCGAGAGGGTCGCGCTGACGAGCTGCGCCGTGCGCAGATCAATGAGCGGGTCCGCATCCCCATGCATTTCCCCCACGCCGGTCAAAACATTCTGGAGGTCGAGCTGACACCCGCCCCGGGCGAGCTCACTCCGGCCAACAATCGCGTGGTGATCGCAGCGGAAGGGGTGCGTGAAAACTTGCGCGTGCTCCTCGTTTCCGGCGAGCCGCATGCTGGTGAGCGCACCTGGCGCAACTTGCTGAAGTCGGACGCGGCGGTTGATCTCGTGCACTTCACCATCCTGAGGCCGCCCGAGAAGCAGGATGGAACGCCGATCAACGAGCTGTCGCTGATCGCCTTCCCGACGCGCGAGCTGTTCAGCCAGAAGATCAGAGATTTCGATCTGATCATCTTCGACCGCTATCAGCATCGCGGGATCCTGCAGCTTCTCTACTACGATAACATCGCCCGGTACGTCGAAACGCACGGCGGTGCACTGCTCGTTGCTGCGGGAGACGATTACGCAGGCCAGATGAGCCTGATACGTACGCCACTTGCACCGGTGCTCCCGGCAACGCCGACCGGCCGCGTTCTCGAGCAGCCGTTCAAGGCGAAGCTCACGGAGGATGGCATCAAGCATCCCGTTACGCGCGGACTGCCCGGCGCGGACGAAGAAGAGCCCACCTGGGGCCGCTGGTTTCGACAGGTGGACGTGCGCCCGGAACGAGGCCGCATCGTCATGAACGGCGCCGAAGGCAAGCCACTGCTGGTTCTGGACCGCAAAGGCAACGGGCGTGTCGCGCTGCTCACATCCGATCATGCCTGGCTGTGGGCCCGAGGCTTCGAGGGCGGCGGGCCACACACGGACCTGCTGCGGCGGCTTTCGCACTGGCTGATGAAGGAGCCCGACCTGGAGGAGGAGCGTCTGACGGCCTCCGCACGCGGCCTGAAGCTGACCATCGAACGCCGCTCCATGGAGCCCGAGGTGCCGCCAGTAAGCGTCATCACCCCGAGCGGGGAGCGCTCGGAGGTCACGCTGGACGAAGCAGGACCGGGCCTGTGGCGGACGACTTTGGACGTGCGCGAGCCGGGGCTCTACAAGATGGAGACGACCTCACCCACCGGCATGCTTACCGCCCTCGCCCATGCTGGCGAAGAAGATCCTCGCGAGATGTCAGAGGTGACGGCAACGGATCAGAAGATGAGGCCGCTGTCAGAGGCCACTGGCGGTGGTGTCTTTTGGACCAGGGGTGGCGGTCTTTTCGCCAGCAGCGATCCGGCATCGGTCGACGTGCCCCGCATCACCATGCTGTCCTCGGCGCGCGTTCTGGCAGGCTCCGGCTGGATGGCTCTTAAGGACCGCGAGGCGTACGTCACGCGAGGCGTCAAGCTGACCCCGATGTTCACCGGCCTGATGGCACTCGCTGCATTGCTCGTCCTCATCACTGTGGCGTGGTGGCGCGAGGGCCGTTGAAGCCATTTCGATGGCGAGGTTTCAGCAATAGCAGCTACCGGCGGGCATCACGCGAATTGGAAACGCGGTATTCGCGCGGACTCACCGCTGACCTCGGAAAAGGTCGTCTCCAGCCGGTACGAGCGATGACAGCATAGTCTGATTTGGCCCGACTGCTCAAAGCTCGTAGTGCACGCTCTGGCGCAGGTAATTGAACTGAAGTGATCCCGGAGCGTAGTGGAGATATCGGAAAGGTGTTCCGATCAGGCCCGAACGACGGAGCCCAATCTCAGTCTTCATAAATTGGGCTCCGTGAATTCGATGCCAACCATATGACGATGGGAGAATGGGCGATTTTCTTATCGCCCAACCCCACCGAATACGTTGCAACTCACAAGTATGCAAACTTGAGCACAAACAGAACAGCGAGAATCGCAACCGCTGGTTTGATGTCGCTGAGCCTGCCAGCCAGCAACTTGATCCCCGCATAAGTAATGAAACCGAATGCGATGCCATGCGCGATCGAGAACGTCAAAGGCATTGCAGCGATAGTGATGATTGCTGGGGCGTATTCCGTAACGTCGGAAAAGTCGATCTCCTTGACCGAAGACATCATGATGCAGGCGACATAGACAAGCGCCGGTGCGGTCGCGAAAGCGGGAATGGAGCCTGCCAGCGGAGCAAAGAACAAGGCCGCCAGAAACAGCACCGCCACCGTCACGGCGACGAGGCCCGTTCGTCCCCCTGCATTCACGCCTGCAGCACTTTCGATGTAGCTGGTCGTCGTTGAAGTCCCGAGCAGGGCGCCAGCCATCGCTGCGGTGGAGTCGACGGTCAGAGCACGGCGCACGCGCGGCAGCTTTCCATCTGGTCCTACCAAGCCGGCCTTATGAGCCACCCCTACGAGCGTCCCCGTATTGTCGAAGACATCCACGAAGAAGAAGGTGAAGACGATTGCTATGAGCCCGACCTCGAGCGCTCCTAAGATATCAAGTTTCAGAAACACCGGGGCGATCGACGGGGGCATCGAGACAACGCCACCAAAGCTGTTCACCCCGAGAGCGATGCCAGCCGCCGTGACGGTCAGGATGCCAATGATGATCGCGCCGGGAATACCGCGAGCGTCCAGTGCAACCATTACAAGAAAGCCGATGACTGCGAGCACGACCGGCAGGCTCTTGAGGTCACCCAATGTAACCAGGGTTGCCTCGTTCCCTTGAATGATGCCGGCGCTCTTCAAGCCGATAATCGCCAAGAACATTCCAATGCCGGCAGCAATGGCGAGCTTGAGAGAAAGCGGAATGCTGTCTATCACCCATTCGCGTATGCGGGTCAGGCTAACAATCAAGAAGAGAATGCCTGAGAGGAACACGGCGCCGAGCGCAGTCTCCCAGCTGTGCCCCATACCGAGGACGACGCCATAGGTAAAATAAGCATTCAGCCCCATGCCCGGCGCCAGGGCGATCGGATAGTTCGCGTATAACCCCATGAGAGCCGAGGCCAGTGCAGCAGCGAGACAGGTCGCCACGAAGACTGCGCCCACGATCCATACCCGCATCCGCGAGAATCTGCGGATTGACGAATATGATATATGCCATCGTCATGAAGGTGGTGACGCCGGCTAGAATTTCGGTTCGCACCGTCGTCTCATATCTATCGAGCTCGAAATAGCGCTGCAGCATCGCTTCCTCTCGTCTTTCTCAATCACGGTCGCCGCGGCATTGGCCAATCAACCTTGGGCCAGACAACTCAGCTTTCGTCATTCAGGGTATCGCAGGGTTTGTGGAGTGATCAGCAGTTCCGGTGATGCGCCTTGATCACAGGAAGTGGGATATCCCAAACGTTTCAACGCTGGCCAAAGGCCACGACCGCATTTGAAGCGCACGCGAAAAGCGCGAGTCACACAACCGCTTTGCTGATAGATTATCCATAGAGCCCGCGTCCCCTTTGACTTAGGGGAGTGTTAACGGCTTTGGGGTTTTGCTTGAGCTCGTTTACAGCGTCAAGTTTTTTGTTTGGCTGTGACGAATTCCCCCTTTATTTGGCTGGCGCAATCATTTAAAGGGCTGTTTCAGATTGTTGGGGGGCTACCCAGCATGTGAGGTGTCGTGATAAAAACCGCAAGACGAAAGGGACCAAAGCGAATGGCCACCGTAAACCTCGACAAGATGTCGTTGAAGGAGCTGATCGATCTCGAGGCAAAGCTCGATAAGGCGATTTCCAACGCGCGTGAACGTGAGCGCGCGGAAGTAAAGCAGAAGATCGAGGCCATCGCTCAAAATGCCGGTTTTTCGTTGAGCGACCTGTTCGGCGGCCGTGCCCCGGCCGCGAGCAAGGGTCGGCCAGCCGCCGTTAAGTATGTCAATCCCGACAATCGTTCGGAGACATGGAGCGGCCGTGGTCGCAAGCCTCGGTGGCTGACGGCCAAGCTTGAAAAGGGTGCCAAGCTGGAAGATTTCGCGGTTCGCTGAAAATTCGGCGGTTCCGTTTTGCGGGGGCGTTCGGGCCATACGCTCGAACGCCCTTTCCTTCGTTGATTTGAGTTGCCGATCCACCCGCCATCTTTCTCGACTGCACTGCTGCGAACATTTCTCCCTTTATAGTCGTACAACGACGCTTGCCGGGACATCCGATCTTCAAGCCTGAAAAGGCTCACTATAACCAGGCTGGCGAAAAGGCAACCAAGCCGTTGGCACTCTCTGCTTGACACTGCTAAAGCGGACCGACATAAAATCAAGTCCGACTAGGCCGCCTGCCTTCAATTTTTAGCGGCCGCCAATTCCCCTGCGTGCTACCTCCCATCGCTACGGAGGAGCTTTTGCGCTCGTCAGTTCACATCGAACGACTGAGGTTGAAGCCATGAAGTTTCGCCCCCTTCATGACCGTGTCCTCGTGCGCCGCATCGAGGAAGATGAAAAAACCTCCAGCGGCATTATCATTCCGGACACGGCTAAGGAGAAGCCCATGCGGGGCGAAGTACTGGCCGTCGGCCCGGGTTCTCGTAAAGAAGGCGGCGAAATTGTTCCGCTGGATGTCCGCGTCGGTGATCATGTTCTATTTGGGAAGTGGTCCGGCACCGAGGTGCGGATTGATGGCGAAGATCTGCTCATCATGAAGGAGAGCGATATCCTAGCCATTTTGGAGGATTAGGGCTCGGTGCGATCTGCAGCCTGATGAACGAGTAGAAATCGGAGCTCGCGCGTTATCAGATTGGCGCGCATAAAGTGGCAACCGTGCGCGGCACAATTGCGAAGAGTTGCCCATTCAACAGCGGAGTTGCTTGTCATGCCAGCGAAGGAGGTCAAATTCTCGCAAGAGGCTCGCGAGCGCATGCTGCGCGGCATCGACATTCTGGCAAATGCGGTAAAGGTCACACTGGGTCCCAAGGGCCGCAATGTGGTCCTAGAGAAGTCTTTCGGAGCGCCGCGGATCAGCAAGGACGGCGTGACGGTTGCGAAGGAAATCGAGCTTGAAGACAAGTTCGAGAACATGGGCGCCCAGTTGGTGCGTGAGGTTGCCTCGAAAACCGCTGACCAGGCAGGCGACGGCACCACGACCGCAACCGTTCTGGCGCACGCGATCGTCCGTGAGGGGGCTAAGTCCGTCGCAGCCGGCGCCAATCCGATGGACCTCAAGCGCGGAATCGATCTCGCCGTTAACAGGGTCGTCGAAGAGCTACGGTCCAAAGCGAAAAAAATCACTTCGAATGAAGAGATTGCTCAAGTTGGGACCATCTCGGCGAATGGCGACGAGGAGATCGGCCGAATCATCGCAGAAGCGATGAAGAAAGTCGGCAACGAAGGCGTCATCACGGTCGAGGAGGCCAAGAGCCTCGAAACCGAGCTCGAAGTCGTCGAGGGAATGCAGTTCGACCGCGGATATATCTCCCCGTACTTCATCACCAACGCCGAGAAGATGGTGGCGGAGCTCGAGGATCCCTACATTTTGATCCACGAGAAAAAACTGTCCTCCTTGCACCCGATGCTGCCAGTTCTGGAGGCGGTCGTTCAAACCAATAAGCCGCTACTCATCATCGCCGAGGACGTCGAGGGAGAGGCGTTGGCCACTTTGGTCGTCAATAAGCTGCGCGGCGGCCTGAAAGTGGCAGCCGTCAAGGCTCCAGGCTTCGGCGATCGCCGGAAGGCCATGCTGGAGGACATCGCAATCCTTACCGGCGGCACGGTGATTTCCGAAGACCTTGGCATCAAGCTCGAGAATGTCACGCTCGACATGCTCGGCCGCGCCAAGCGTGTGTCGATTGACAAGGACAACACCACCATTGTCGATGGCGCCGGCAAGAAAGAGGACATCAACGCGCGCGTCAATCAAATCAAAGTGCAAATCGAAGAAACGACCTCCGATTATGACCGCGAAAAGCTGCAGGAGCGGTTGGCGAAGCTGGCCGGCGGTGTTGCGGTGATCAAAGTCGGCGGCGCAACGGAGGTCGAGGTGAAGGAGCGCAAGGATCGCGTCGACGATGCTCTCAACGCCACCCGTGCGGCCGTTGAGGAAGGCATCGTGCCCGGAGGCGGAGTTGCACTCATTCGCGCAGTCAACGCCCTCGAAAATCTCAATGCGGAGAACGAGGATCAGCAAGTCGGGATAGGTATCATTCGTCGGGCACTGATGGCCCCGGCACGGCAAATCTTCGAGAATGCCGGCGAGGATGGCGCCGTAGTGGTCGCCAAGATCGCCGAGAATCCAAGCTATACATTCGGCTTCAATGCCCAGACTGGTGAATACGGTGATCTGATGGCCCAGGGTGTCATCGACCCGGTTAAAGTCGTCCGGCACGCGCTGCTGGATGCGGCCTCCGTAGCCGGCCTGTTGATCACCACCGAGGCCATGGTGGCGGAGTTGCCGAAGAAGGAAACCGCGCCGCCGATGCCTTCAGGCGCAGGCATGGGCGGCATGGATTTCTAGAGCCCACCCTTGAAGCAGCAGCACTGGAAAAAATCGAAAGCCCCGGCCCGAATGGGTCGGGGCTTCAGTCCTATAAGGCAAAGGAACTCCGAGCCTGTTTTCGCAGATCGACCGAAGCCGTTCACGCTTAGAGATCCACACGAAAGTGTGATCGCAGGATACTCGTGACTTGGTTCAAACTGGCAGCGCACGGATGCAAGCTGCGATCAGCTACGACGGCCAAGGAGGAAAGCTGCCATGCTTCCGCTGAAAACTCTGATTCTCGCCGCAGGCTTTGCCATTGCCCTCGGGCCTAACGTGAATGCCTGCCCCGCGCACAATCACATGCAGACGACACAGGCTCCTGCTTCAGATGAAGCGACCACGACTTCGTCCCAGCACTCCTCATTGATCACGAAAGATGTGAAGCTTGCGGAAGTTGCTTCGGCTGACAAGCCTTCAGATGCAATCAAGAACTGAGAAGCCATCCATTTTTCGTCCAGCGGCGGTCATCCTCTGACCGCCGCTTTGATTTGCGTGCGTTCTGGTAATCCTCAAGTTATCGGCCGACAGCTCAGCGGACTTAGGCTTGGTCCGCCTCAGAAATCACGTCCGCCAGCTCGGACAGGAGCCTTTCGCGATCCCAGGCGAAGTCCGCTTCGATCCAGCGGCGCTCGAGTTCGTCGAGAATGTCCCCCACTCGCGGTCCGGACGGAACCCCTGCTTCAAGTACATCAGCGCCACTTACGGGAAACCTTGGTGGGTCCCATCGGTCCGGAAACGCGTACAACGCGCGCGCATTCGGATGATCTGGAGAGATGCCTGACCGCGCCCAGTTGATCAGCAACTGCTTGCGCATGTCACTCGGGCCTTTGCGGTAAAGCGAGACTTTGGCCTCTTGCTCGCTAGACTGTGGATGGACCCCTTCGCGCGGTGCATTGGCTGCGAGCACGAGCGTATCGAACTCGGCATTCGAAAGCCGCAGCTGGTCCCGCAATTTGATTGCGTCCTCCACCACCTCCACTCCGAGCACTGCCAGCCGAAGCATCACATCCGGCTGCAGCGCGAGACTTTGCTCGATCGCAGCGAGCCGGTGAAGCAGCCCCGGGCGCGGGGCAACCGGAAGCACCATGGTCAGAAGACCATAATCCCGCATGACCTCGATGAGCTCAGGTGCGCGGGAAGCTGCCAGCAGTTGCACCAGCTCCTGACGGATGCGCTCGCTCGACAGCCGCGCCAAGCCTGCGCGTTCACGCACCGCGGCTGCCAATCCGTCCGGGTCCGGAGGGCCGGCACCATAGACAGCGGTCAGACGGAAGAAACGCAGTATTCGGAGATAGTCCTCCCTGATACGTTCCGCAGCATCGCCGATGAAACGCACGCGCCGGGCCAGAATATCCGGATAGCCGTTTAAGCGGATCGTACACCCTGCCGTCGGCATCGCAGTAGAGGGCGTTGATCGTGAAATCCCGGCGGCGTGCATCGGCGGCCCAATCCTGCGTAAAGACCACCCTAGCGTGGCGGCCGAATGTCTCCACGTCCTTTCTCAGGGTGGTCACCTCGAACGGAGTGTGGTCGACAATGATGGTGACAGTGCCGTGCTTTAGCCCGGTGGGAATCGCCTTGAGCCCAGCTATCTCGGCAAGACGGATAACCTCTCCCGGCGGGGCCGGAGTGGCGACATCAACATCGGCAACTGGCGCCCCAAGCAGCGCATTGCGGACGACACCTCCGACTGCGCGTGCTGGATAACCGCCCGCCTCTATCGCCCGGAGCACGGCCTGCGTTTGCGGCCGCTTGAGCCACTCGGCACCTGCCAGACACGGCAGCCGCTCGCCGCCTTCTGCGGGCATCAATGCCTTCTCACTTGTAGTGGCCAGGAATGATCTTGCCGTCCCGATAAACGGGCGGATGGTAAACTTGTCCCGGTTTTCCGCCCGAGATCGAGCCGAAAGTAATCAGCGTAATCATGACAAGAGCGGCTCCTGCGGCCACGAGCCAGATGAGCGGTGCGTCGTCGAAAACGTTGACGTTGCTGTTCCCCTCTATTCGCCGTTTCAGCAGCACGTAAGCGACATAGATGACCGTCGGCAACAGGAACAGAAGCGTGTTCTCGATAATGAGACGGATCATGGCCCGAAGAGCCTTTCGTGTAAGTTCCTAATCATTCCGGCAGTCGCTCCCCAGATATAGCGATTGCCGAATGGAATCGCATAGAAGTACCGCAATCGGCCGCGCCACTCCCTCGAGTGCCGTTGGTGGTTTGCCGTATCCATGAGAAAGGATAGCGGCACCTCGAAAACATCGGCCACCTCGGCCGGGTCGGGCCTGAGCGTGAAAGTCGGCTCGACCAGAGCCACGAGCGGCATGATGTGAAAGCCTGTTCCCGAACGATAGCTGTCGAGAAAACCTAAAGGCTCAATATAACGAGCCTCGAGCCCGATCTCCTCCTCTGCCTCCCGCAACGCCGTGTCGAGCGGGACCGGAGTTGACCCTGCTATCGACCTTTCCACCGGGAAACGCGACTTGGCCGGCATGAGTGGGGAGATGATCCGTGCGAACCGTCAGCAAGACCGTTAACTGCTCACGGGCGACAACGGGGACCAACACCGCCGCCGGCCGGGGCGGCTCCATGACGGCAAGATCTGCCAGCAGCTCCGGATTGAGGTCGAAGTCGCTACGGCCCCAGCTCCGACCCGTTCGCGGGTCGAAGATCGCCTCGCTCGGCGACTCCTGGAGTTGCTGGCGGGCAAGCATTCGGAACTCGGGTGCAGTGAGCGTAAGGGTCGGGCTGAGAGACGACGAGGACATGGTTGGGACACCATGCTCACTCACGCGCAAATTGGCAAGAAGAGCAGCATCCCTGCGACGCCGCCCGCAGGTCCCAGCATCTTCTTCGATTTCTGTGTTCCCCTCCTATTCCGCCGCTGCCTTGTGGCTCGCAAGCACCTGATCGGCAAGCCGGCCGGTCAGCTCAGCCAGATGGTCGAACTTCGCCGTGAACGATCCAACGCCAGCGGTCGCCGAGCGCAGCTCGACGATCAAGTCGTCCATCTCCGCCGCTGGGATCTGCACCTGCACGACATCCCAGCCCAGCCAACCCTCGCGAGCATCGAAGCCGAGGATCTGACCCCGGCGCTGCGAGACGAGACCATTGATCTTCGCGGTCGCATCCGAAGGAACCGTGATCTCGACTGCCATGATCGGCTCGAGCAACACGGGATTGCACTTCGGCATGCCTTCCGCCATCGCGATGCGGCCAGCTTGGCGGAAAGCCATGTCGGAGGAGTCGACCGAGTGATAGCTGCCGTCCGTCAGCGTCACGGCCACGTCGACCACTGGAAAGCCGAGCGGTCCCTGGTTGAGATAGTCCCGCACGCCAATTTCGACGGAGGGAATGAACTGGCGAGGTACCACGCCGCCGGTGATGGTTTCGGAGAATTGAAAACCCGAACCGCGCGGTAACGGCTTGATGTCGAGCACCACATCGCCGAACTGGCCGTGTCCGCCGGATTGCTTCTTGTGGCGGCCGCGCACGGTCGTGCCCTTGCGGATCGTCTCCTTGTAGGGGACGAGCCGCCGCTGCTTCTCGACAGCTACGCCGTACTTCCGGTTGAGCCGCTCGAGTGCGACCCGTAGGTGCATCTCGCCCTGTCCAAGTAGGACGAGCTGATGCGTATCCGAATTCTGCTCCACGGAAAGCGAGGCGTCCTCCTCGACCAGCTTGCCGAGCGCGGTCGACAGCTTCACCTCGTCCTTGCGATCCTTCAGGGCCAGCGCCACTCCATAGACTGGCTGTGGGGGCGGCGGGGTCTCGATCTGTGGTGCGCCATTCCTGTCGATGCTGATCGTATCGCCGGTCTTGATGTGATCGAGCCGGCCGAGTGCCACCGTGTCACCAGCCTTGGCGCTCTGGCGCTTTCGTGTCTCCTGCCCGAGCAGCGAGGATATCCCACCGACGCGGTCCTCGCCGTCTGGACCGATTACCGTTGCGCCGTCGGGAATTTCGCCGGTGAGGACGCGTGCCAAGGACAGCTTGCCGCCGTGGGCCGTGTGGACGCTTTTGAAGACGTAAGCGGCGGAGGGAGCACCCTCAACTCCGAGCCGCGCCGCCGTCGTCTCGACGAATGGAGCCTCGTGACGGAGCGCCTTGAGCAGCCGGAAAATGCCATTGCCGCGCTCGGCCGATCCTAGCAGCACCGGGCAGATCAGCCCCTCGCGCAGCTCCCTGGCGAGGTCATCGAAAACCTTGTCCCTCGGCGGTTGCATGTCGGAGAGGAGCTGCTCCATCAGCTCATCATCATAGTCCGCCAGTTGCTCGAGCATGTGGAAGCGGGCTTCCTGCTGCCGTTCCAGTAGGCCTTGCGGCATGTCAACGACCTCGGATGGCGCATGCTCGCGATAGACGAAAGCGCGCTCAAGCGCGAGGTCCACGAAACCGGTTGCGATGCCGTTCTCCCAGATCGGAATCTGGCGCAGAACGAGCGGCTTGGCGCTAGCGGGCTGGAGCAGCGGCAGAATCTCGCGCACGCCCGTGTCGAAAGTATCGATCTTGTTCAGGAACAGCATGTGCGGGATGCCGCGGTCCTCGAGCTGCTTGAGAATGAGCTGCAGCGCCGGGACGCGCTTCGGATCGGGCTCGCAAACGACAACTGCCGCGTCGCAGGCCGTCAATGCCGCCGTGCTTTCATGCTGAAATTCGATGGAGCCGGGGCAGTCGATGAAGGTGAATTGGTCGCCCAAGTACTCGACGTCAGCAACGTTGAGCTCAACGCTCATGACGTGCTCCCGGGCTTCCGGGCTGCTATCGCCGACGGTCGAGCCCTCCGTCACGCGGCCTTGTCGAGTGATGGTGCCGGTTCGGGCTAGGATCGCCTCCAGCAGCGTGGTCTTGCCGCTCAGGTAAGGTCCGACCAGTGCGATGCACCGGGCGGAGCGGCCTTGTGGGCCGGCGGATTGCCCCATGGGTTTCCTCCTCTTCTAGGCGTCAGGACGCGCACCGCGCGCCCCGCGCCTCCGAGGAGCGCGGCAGGATCGATATGTTCGCGCCCCTGGATGCCAAGTGCAAGTGGGATTCGACCAAAGGTTTTACGAGCTTATTTCTCAAGGGCGACTTGGCGCAAAATTTTGCTCGATGAAGTTTGGCTCCAAAGAGCTTTGGCCGGAGAACTTGTCATGCTTCCGCTTGGCTGATGCGTTCCACTGAGTGATCTGATTCAGATCAATGCTGCCGACCGATCAAAGCAATACTGATGAGAATACTGCGCAGTGCAGCAATTTTGAGTGCATCGCAAAAAGCTCGACCACAGCATTGGTTAATAAAAATCCGACTTGACGTGCGATATTTGCGCCGCAGTATTAGCTGTACGGAACTTTGATAGCCGGACGGTGTTTTCAGGTTGGCATGCGGTATGTAGGGGCGTGGGTCCGATGGATATCGACAGGCTAACAAAAGCTGCTAATGCCGCCGGTTTTGCTATGGCGAATTCCGAGGAGCTTCTGGTTCCTGCGCCCCAGCCGAAGACGACCGATGAGTATGGTTGGCGCGCCGCCGAGCCTTCGCAACATGGCGAGCCGCAGAAGGCTCTCGAACCCGTGAAGCCAGCTGTCAGCTTCCGCGATTGGTGGTTGGCGTTGTCGAGCAAGGCTACGGCGTAACCTTCAATCGGCTTCCAGCGAGCCAATCCAGCACCTCACTGTAGTCCTGAGCGATCCAGAAATGGCCGTAGCCTTCGAGCTCGGTCAGCTCCGCGTCTGGAATCGCGGACGCGAGATGGCGCGCCGCCGATAACGGCACCAGCTGGTCGTCGTTGCCGATCCAAATTCGAGTTGCAGCACAAATCCGCTCTAACGAAATATTCCACGGGCTGGCGAATAGCGTGAGATCTATCGCAGGACCTTGCACGCCTCGCTCCAAACCATCGCGGAGCATCGTGCTCAGGAAGCCTCGAACGGCCGGCGTGCGGAGGCAAGCGCGCGATCCGCGCGGCACTGCCCTAACGCAACCAGCGACACAGCCCGTCGAGGTTTCCAGGCGGCCAGTTGCCGGTACGCCCGAAAGATAAAGCGCGTTAACCCGGGCCGCCGTCCGACACCCATGAAGATAAGACGATGGAGCAGCGCGAGCCGATGCTCCACAGTTGCCCCCGCAATCGGCCCGACCGGAACCGCAAGCGCCATCCTCACAACCCTGTTGCCGAGCAGCGCAGCCGTCGCGGCCGCGTAAGGCGATCCGCCGGAAATACCCACCAACGAAAGCTGTGACAGCCCGAGCGCGTCAATGAGCTCGGCCGCGTCGCGAGCCCACGCTTCTAGCGATGGGCGCGGATGAGGATCGGTCTGTCCGTATCCCCAACGGTCCGGCGCAATGAGCCGCAGGCCAAGCTTAGCAGAAGTGGTCTCCGCAATGCTGAACATGAGCTTTGAAGCCGGGGTCCCGTGCAGCGCCAACACCGGCCACCCATCGCGCGCGCCGTACTCCCGGTACGCCATTCGCCGGCCGTCCTCCAGGCGCAACACGCGCCCCGAACCAGAGCTGCTACGGAAAGGGGTCATTATGCGCTCCGACGTCAAATCAGCCTCTGCTGCAAACTCGCGGATTGACAAGCTACGTCAGGGTACACGTCCAAAGCCCTGGATCGGCGGCCAATTCACGCGGCTGTGATCGAGGATTGAACCGCCTCGCAATTGACGAAAATGGAGGCCGAATGCCAGCTTCCGCGGTCGGCCGCGAGCCCATCAAGAAGAGAGGGGGAGAATATATGATCCGCATTCTTTCGGTCGCTGCTGCTCTTGCTGTCGCGTGCGACGGTCGTCTACGCGGGGACCGACGTCGTCGATCAGCGCCAGCAGGCCATGAAGGCTCTGGCGAGTGCCGCGAAAGCGCCCGGCGCGGTCCTCAAAGGAGAAGCCAAGTTCGAGCTCGATACGATCCACAGCTCGATCGCCGTATTCCAAGACCAAGTTGCCAAGCTCAAAGATCTTTGGCCGGACGAGTTCAACGAGGGCGAGACGAACGCCCTTCCTGCCGTATGGGAGAAGAAGAGCGAGTTTCTAGCTCTGTTCGACAAGTTTGAGGCGGACGTCAAAACCGCGTCCGAAAAGATCCAGGACGAAGACTCTTTCAAGGCCGAGTGGCCCAAGATTATGAGCAACTGCGGCGGTTGCCACAAACAGTACCGCAAGGCCCAGTAATCTACCGATCTCATTTCGTGCTGCCGCGTTTGGATCGACGCCGGCCCGCGCCCAGCGGCCTGCTGCGGGCTGGTGCGTCGATCCACTTGGCATGCAGATTCGGCAAAGACTGGCTTGGCCGAAAGCGGTGAGAGATGATCATGAAGCGACGCTCGTTCCTCACGGTGCTGCTCAGGCTGCTCGTCACCCTTATCGTGATAGCAGGTGCAGCCCTTTATCTGCTCACGATACCTTCGGTGCTTTCGGAGTTGGAGCTGGCACCCCGGACGGCGGACCTCGCCAACGGCGAGACCATGTTCCATGCTGGTGGTTGCGCGTCGTGCCATGCCACGCCGGGTGAGGAGGATAAGCAACGTCTCGGCGGCGGCCTTGCCCTCAACACGGCATTCGGAACCTTCCGTGCCCCGAACATCTCGCCGGACCCGCAGCACGGCATCGGCAGCTGGAGCGAGATCGAGTTCGTGAATGCCATGCTGCGCGGTATCGGCCGTAATGGCGAGCATCTCTATCCTTCGTTCCCCTACACCTCCTACCAGCGAATGACCGCTGGACGACGTCCGCGACCTCTTCGCCTTCATGAAGACGCTGCCCGCGGTCGACCGGCCGTCTGAGCCGCACGACCTGAAGTTCCCCTTCAATGTGCGGCGGGCGGTCGGCCTATGGAAGCTGCTCTACATGGACGGGAGGACATTCCAGCCTGACCCGACACGAGAGGCTGCCCTCAATCGCGGCGCCTATCTGGTCGAAGGCCCCGGGCACTGCGCCGAGTGCCACAGCCCGCGCGACAGCCTGGGCGGCATCATACCCGAGCGCCGGTTCGCAGGCGGCCCGGATCCCGAAGGAAAAGGCTGGGTGCCCAACATCACCCCACACGAGGACGGCCTGGCATCCTGGTCCGCGAACGACATCGCCTACCTGCTCGAATCCGGCTTCACGCCGGACTACGATTCGTAGGCTCCAGCATGGCGGACGTCGTTGCCAACACATCGAAGCTCTCGGCGGAGGACCGCGCGGCCATCGCTGCCTACTTGAAGTCGCTGCCGCCGCGACCCGGCGCCCGACCGAGATCGCGCCAGGACTAGGGCTACGGCGCACGATCGGCGGCGCTCGACCAGAATCGGTTGAGCTGGAACAGGCCGCAGCCTACTGATGGTCTGCGTCAGTGTGTGGAGCGCCGATCAATGACCGATTCCCCCGTCGCCAGTTCAGGAATTGCCGCCGCCGACCGTCTATCTGGCCGAAGGCTTCCGTGCTGTTCCCGGCATGTCCTCCCAGTTCGCGGCGGCCATCGTCTGCGGGCTCATGCGTATCCAGACAGACCTGGGCGTGTCAGGCCACGTCGCGGAGATCGGCACGTTCCAAGGGCGCTTCTTCATTGCGCTCGCCCACGCGCTCGCGCCAGGGGAGCGCGCGCTCGGCATCGACCGTTTTGACTGGCCATCGCCTGCCGTGCTCGACCGTTTCGAAGAGAATTGCCGGTCCTACGGTATCGGGCCAGATCGCCGCATCACCTGGAAGGCCGACAGCGCCAACCTCAGCCCGGAGGAAGTCATCATGCGGCTCGGCGGCCGCGTGCGCCTCTTTCACATCGATGGCGAGCACACCCGGGCAGCCTTGACCCGAGACCTCGATCTCGCCACGGCAACCCTCGGCCCGGGCGGCCTCATCGTGCTCGACGACATGCTCCACGCGGGCTACCCGATGCTCATGGTCGCCGTTCATGAGTACCTGGAACGGCACCCCGAGATGACGGTGCTATGCGTTATCGACCGGGAGAGCTTGACGGCAGCGAGCAAGTTCGTGCTCTGCGAGCAGGCGTGGTTCAAGCGTTACGAAGCTGTCCTGCTGGAGGACTACAAGGCTCACATCTGGCCCATGGGCGCGAACTTCGAGCCGCACTGGTGCCTTGTATTCGCGCTCGATACCAGCCTTCCCGCCGTCGAGTAGCGTGGGTCGATGAGGCGCAACGGGCTGGCGGAGCGCAATCGTTTCGCTATGTTCAGCTACGAGCCCGCGCTCATTCGCGCCGCAGCAGAAGTGCGCCGAACCCGATTGGAGATCTTCGAATGCAAGACGTGACGACCGAGAAGAAGACCGCAACCACCAAGCCGGTTTTTCAATGGGACGACCCACTCCTGCTCGAGGCGCAATTGACCGAAGAGGAGCGCATGGTGCGCGATACCGCCCGCGCTTATGCGCAGGAGAAATTGCTGCCGCGGGTGCAGGAAGCCTTCCGCCACGAGAAAACCGATCCCACCACCATCCGCGAAATGGGTGAGCTAGGCCTCCTAGGACCGACCATTCCTGAGACATACGGCGGCGCGGGGCTCAACTATGTGAGCTACGGACTGATCGCGCGCGAAATCGAACGCATCGACTCCGGCTACCGCTCCATGATGAGCGTGCAGTCGTCGCTCGTGATGCTGCCGATCTATGAGTTCGGCTCGGAGGAGCAGCGCCGCAAATATCTTCCCAAGCTGGCCAAAGGCGAGTTGATCGGCTGCTTCGGCCTGACGGAGCCGAACCATGGCTCCGATCCAGGCTCGATGGAAACGCGCGCCCGCAAGGTGGAAGGCGGCTATTCCCTAAAAGGAACCAAGACCTGGATCACCAATGCTCCGATTGCCGATGTTTTTGTCGTCTGGGCGAAAACCGAGGATGGCGTGATCCGCGGTTTCATTCTGGAGAAGGGATGGAAAGGCCTTAGCACCTCGGTCATTCACGGCAAGATCGGGCTCCGCGTTTCCATCACCGGCGAGGTCGTGCTCGATGACGTCTTCGTGCCCGAAGAGAATGTGCTGCCGAACGTTTCGGGCCTTAAAGGACCGTTCACCTGCCTCAATGCGGCCCGCTACGGCATTTCATGGGGCGCGCTCGGCGCGGCGGAAGCCTGCTATGCCATCGCGCGCCAGTACGTGCTCGACCGCAAGCAATTCGGCCGGCCGCTCGCCGCCAACCAGCTGATCCAGAAGAAGCTCGCCGACATGCTGACTGAGATCAGCATCGGTCTCCAAGCCTGCCTGCGCCTCGGCCGCATGAAGGACGAAGGCATCGCGCCGGTCGAGGTCACCTCCATTCTCAAGCGCAATTCCTGCGGCAAGGCTTTGGAAATCGCGCGCACGGCTCGGGACATGCTAGGCGGCAACGGCATTTCCGACGAGTTCTCCGTTGCCCGCCATCTTGTGAACCTCGAGGTCGTCAACACCTACGAGGGCACGCACGATATTCACGCGCTCATTCTAGGGCGCGCGATTACAGGAATTCAGGCGTTCACGAGCTGAAAAAGCAGGAAAGAAAAGGCCCGAAAACCGTCGGGCCTTTTTCGTGGTTGACTTGCTTCAACCCAGAAGCTGCCGGACAAGAGTCGTCCAATACGAGCAACCGTAAGGGATCAGCTCGTCATTAAAGTCATATTTTGGGCTATGGAGGCCCGCCGATGGCCCGTTGCCGGCGAAAATGAAGGCACCAGGCACAACCCCTAGCATGAAAGCAAAATCCTCACCCACCATGGAAGGAGGAATATCGGTGGTGACGTTGGCGGCGCCCGAGACCTCGACGGCAGCTCGCACCGCGTTCTCCACCTTTTGCGGGTTATTGACCGTCACCGGATAGTTGCGAATGTAATCGAGCTCTGCCTTGGCTTCGAACGCGTCGGCAATTCCCGCAACCGCCTTACGCAACCTCTTTTCGACCAGATCGCGAACGCCCTCCTCCAAAGTCCGCACGGTTCCGGTGAGCGTCATCGTCGATGGGATAATGTTGAACGCATCACCACCGTGGATCGTCGTGATCGAAACGACTGCCGATTTCAAAGGATCGACATTCCGCGAGACGATCGTCTGCACCGCCTGAATGAGCGCCGCTGTTACGGTCACCGGATCGACAGTGCTGTGCGGAAATGCGGCATGGCCCTCCAATTCCATCGATCCGAATCCTGATTTCGTCGAGGGAGGCCATGATCGGTCCGGATCTGATCGCGAAATGGCCGACAGGCAAATTCGGCCAATTGTGCATGCCGTAGATTTCCTGAACCGGAAAGCGCTCGAATAGGCCGTCGTCGATCATGGCTTTGGCGCCAGCGCCGCCTTCCTCCGCCGGCTGGAAGATGACCACAACCGTACCATCGAAAGCGCGGCTTTCGGCGAGATGGCGCGCCGCCCCGAGGAGCATTGTCGTATGGCCGTCATGGCCGCACGCATGCATCATGCCCGGCTTGGTGGAGGCCCATGGCGCGCCGGTTTCCTCCGTGATCGGCAGAGCATCCATGTCCGCCCGCAAGCCAATCACGCGGCCACGCGTATCCGACCGGCCGCGGATCACGCCGACCACACCCGTGCGGCCAATGCCGGTCACGACCTCGTCGACGCCTGCCGCCCGCAGTGCGTCGGCCACTCGGGCAGCCGTACGCTCCAGATCGTAGAGCACCTCGGGATTGCGATGCAGATCGCGACGGAACTCCGTCAGCTCATCGAGCTGGCGCGCTACCCAGTTCTCAACGGCCATGCTTACTGCCCCTGTTCCGCTTTCGCCTTCAACCGATACCTGAAATCACAATGGCTTGCGCCCTTCATGATGGTCTGCGTCCGCGTCAGCTCCATGTCGGGATTGTAGCCGAGGCAGAAGTCGCCATCGCGATTGCAGGATAGGAGATCGCCAATGTGGCCAAGCCCCATCTCCTTGTACATTTCAGAGTAGCGGCAGCGCTTCACGTTGAAGTCGAGCTTCTCCTTGCTGGCCTCGAGAACTTCGATTTCGAGCGCGTCGTCCTTCGCCCATAGAGGCAAGATTGCGAGCATGTCCTCGAGATTGGGAGTGCGGCCGAGGGCTTCGGCCATCGTCTTGCCGTGCTCGACCGCAGCCTTGCTCACAGCTTTGCCGATGACCTCGCGCGCCTCCTGCTCGCCGGAGCGCTCGCGGATGACATCGTACACGTGCTTCAGGATCATCGCCTCGATGCGGCGGCGTTGCAGGATAGGCATGTCTTGCATAGCATTGATCCTTTCGTACCCAGTCGAGCTCGGCGGAATTAGAGCGCTTGTACCAGACAAGGATTAGTGGCGCGATTCGACCTGGTGCTCGTACGAAAGGAATAGTCTCCGGCCCCGCAAGCGGCAACGCCAGCTCGGAACGCCGTCGACGCTAGATGGAAAATCGCGCCCGAGCAAACGCAGAGCTGGTCCCGCAGCCACTGTATCGGCCAGCTCCAAAGGCGGACGGCCTTTGCAGCTGCACAGCAAGAGCGGCGCTACTCCTTCACCGCGCCGGTCATGGACGAGACGTAGTGCTCGACAAAGAAGGAGTAGAGGATCACCACCGGCAGCGAGCCAATGAGGGCGCCGGCCATCAGCGATCCCCATTCATAGACGTCGCTGCGCACGAGCTCCGTCAGCACGCCGACCGGCACCGTCTTGTTCTCGGACGACTGGATGAACGTCAGCGCGTAGATGAACTCGTTCCACGACAGCGTGAAGGCAAAGATGCCCGCGGAAATGAGGCCCGGCACGGAAAGCGGCAGCAGAACCTTGGTCAGAATTTGCCACCGTGAGGCGCCATCGATCAGCGCGCACTCCTCAAGCTCATAAGGGATCGAGCGGAAATAGCCCATCAGCAGCCAAGTGCAGAAGGGCACAAGGAAGGTGGGATACGTGAAGATGAGCGCGAGCTTGGTGTCATAGATCCCGAAGTTGAACACCATCAGCGCCAGCGGAATGAAGAGGATCGACGGCGGGACGAGATACGCAAGGAAAATGGCAAGACCCACGTATTTCGAACCCGGTGAACCTGATCCGTTCGATAGCGTAGGCCGCAAAGACAGACGCAAGCAGCGATAGAAACGTCGAGGCAATCGAGATGATGATCGTATTCCAGAGCCAGCCCGGGTAGGACGTTTCGAACAGCAAATACCTGATGTGGTCTAGCGTCGGTTCGACCACCCAGAAGGGGCTGTAGTTCGCGTAATCGGTGAGCTGATGGTTCGGCTTCACCGACGTGATAGCCATCCAGTAGAACGGGAACAGCAGAACGAAAACGAAGAATGCCAGCGGAATGTAGATGGTGACCACGCGGCGCGGCAGGCGCTCGAGGTAGCCCATGCCGCCTTCGTCACCAACATGCGCCGCGGCGATCTCGTCTTTGCGGGAGGTGGCAAGTGTCATCAGCTCAGTCCTCTCGCTGCCATCAATCCGCACCGCCCTGCTGCCAGCGCCGGCGCTGCAGGCCGAAGTAGCTGAACAGTATCGCTGCAAGAAGGAACGGGATCATCGCCACGGCGATCGCGGCGCCTTCTCCGAGCTGCCCACCAGGAATGGCGCGCTGGAAGCTCAAAGTTGCCATCAGGTGCGTCGCATTCAGCGGTCCGCCGCGGGTCAGCACGTAGATGAGCTGGAAGTCCGTGAACGTGAACAGCACCGAGAAGGTCATCACAACCGCGATGATCGGTGTCAGCATCGGCAGCGTGATGTAACGGAAACGTTGCCAGGGCGTGGCGCCGTCCAGCGTTGCTGCCTCATGTAGCGAGGGCGGAATGGTTTGCAGGCCAGCAAGCAACGAAATGGCCACGAACGGAATCCCGCGCCAGACATTCGCCGCGATAACCGACGCCCGCGCATTCGTAGCATCGCCGAGGAAGTTGATACGGTAGTCGATCAGCCCCCATTCCATGAGCACCCAGGAGATGATCGAGAACTGCGCGTCGTAAATCCACCAGAAGGCGATCGCCGACAGCACGGTGGGCACCACCCAAGGCAGGAGGACGATGGCGCGGAAGAAGGCCTTGAACGGCAGGTGATTATTGAGAATCAGAGCGAGCCAGAGGCCCAGGGCGAATTTCAGGATCGACGCAACGACCGTATAAAGGATCGTGTTGAAGACGGAGAGCCAGAAGACGGAGTCTTCCCAAAGCAGCTCGTAGTTTTCGAGGCCAACGAAAACGCCCTCACGGCCGATCCGCGTATCCGTAAAAGCCAGCCACACGCCGAGCCCGAGCGGATACGTCAGGAAGACCAGCAGAAAGGTCGCGGCTGGAAGGAGAAAAAGCAGCCCCAGCAGGTTTCGGCCCTGGCTCAGGTCTACACGTAGCCAGCTTCGTGGTACCTCTGACGTCGTCGCTACCGTGGCCATGCCTATCCTCTGGGATGCATGAGTGAAAAGAGCGAGCCGACTTTGCCCGCTGGAGCGCCGGCCCCACTCTCTAACGAGAGTGAAACTCTTTAGAAGGCGCTCCAGTCCACATGGCAATGTGAGGGGCCCGCTACTCGCCGTCGTTTGCCCCTCACCACATCCCTTTTCCAGCAGGAGAAAGGGATGTTGCAGTCCAGCCTACCTCAGACCCGATAATAGCGGTTCGCCCGCTGCTCGGCGCGCTTGGCCGCTTCTTCCGGTGTACGCTGGCCGGTTGCGGCCTCGGCCACCATGTCGACAACGATATAGTCGGCCATCACCGCCGCGGAGGCATAGCCGAGCGGACCGGCATATCCATTGGGCCGCAGCGTCGCCGAGGCCAGCGCATAGGGCGCGTGGACCGGGTCAGCAGTCCAGACCGGGTGATTCTCGTAAGCCTTGAGCGGCTGGCAGCAGTAGGCGCTGGCCCCTCGAGCCACGCGTCGAACTGCGGCTTGTCGAACATGAACTGCATGTAAGCGAGCGCCGCCTGCGGGTACTTCGTGTACTTGAAGATGACCGCAGAGGTGGTCTGGTGCAGCTCCACCTTCTTGCCGACCGGGCCTACGGGGAAGTTCGTGGTGCGGATGTCCTTGGCAATATCGGCCAGCTTCGGATCGTTCTTGGCCGCGTAATAAAGCGAGACGCCGTTCGCCGTTACCGATACCTCGCCCGCGAGGAACGCGCGGTTGTTGTTGACGTCGAGCCAGCTCTCAGTGCCAGGAATGAAGGTCTTGTAGAGCTCGCGAGCATAGCGGAGCGCGGCGATCGTCTCTGGGCTGTTGATGACGACCTTGCCGTCCTCGTCCACCATCTTGCCGCCGTGGCTCCACAGAATCCAATGGCAGAAGTTGTTGCCGTCGCCCACGCCGTGGCCGAGTGTGAAGCCCACTGGGTGGCCGTTGGCCTGCAGAGCCTTGCAGAGTTCGAGGAAGGAGTCCGTATCCTCGGGGAAAGTGGAGAAGCCCGCCTCCTTGACCCAGCTCTCGCGATAGCAGACAGCGTTGCCGATGGCCGCGAGCGGCAGCGCGATCCAGCGGCCGTCGCGCTTGGCATAGCCCTCGAGGCCCTCATACCAGCCGCCGTACTCCTGGCCGAGCCACTCGGCGAGCTCTGTAACATCGAGCAGCTTGTCCGGATACTGATGGGCATCGTCGAACCACACCCAGATGATGTCCGGCCCCGAGCCGACGTTCGCTGCAACAGCGGATTTCGGCCGAATGTCCTCCCAGCTCTCCTTATCGATGCGAACTTCGACGCCGGTCGCCTCAGTGAACTTCTTTGTATTTGCGAGCCATGCGTCCTCATCGCCCTTCACGAAGGGTGCCCAGCGCAGCACGCGTAGCGAGGCCCCGGGCTCCGGCTCGTACTTGGGCTTGGGTACCTGGGCGCGTGCGGTGGTGCTACCGATCAAAGGCAGGCCTGCCGCACCCGCAACGAGACCCCCGGTGCCGATCATGAAATCACGTCTTGAAAACTTCATGGGTGTTCCTCCTCAGCAAACAATGGTTGCGCCGGCACTTAGTGCTCTGTCTTTTCTGATGCGTTCCCGGACTTCGATTTCTCCAAGTCTAGGTAGCAAAGGGCAGTCAAATACGTCGGCCCGTTTCCTGATCGAACAGGTGAACGAGGTTAGGATCCGGAGATAGCGGCAGCTTGTCACCAGGACCAACTGCGATCCGCTCCCGGAAAACGCCAACGATGTCCTGGCCCCCAAGTCTTGCGAAAACCTGCGTTTCCGAACCCGTCGGCTCGACGACAGACACTTCAACCGGAATGCCCTTCTCCGAGTCTATGACGAAGTGCTCGGGGCGGATGCCGTAGATCACAGGTCGGCCGTCCATGCCAGGAGCCAGGTCTTTGACCGGCAGCACAATTCCAGTGTCGGTCACGACCTGGGGCGGGTCACCGGCTACAACCTTGCCCTTGATGAAGTTCATGGCTGGCGAGCCGATGAACCCGGCAACGAACAGGTTGGCCGGATAGTCATAGAGCTCGAGCGGCGCGCCAATCTGTTCGACAATGCCATCGTGCATGACCACGATTTTGTCGGCCATCGTCATGGCTTCGATCTGGTCGTGGGTCACGTAGACGGTCGTGGTCTTGAGCCGTTGATGCAGCTCCTTGATTTCGGTGCGCATCTGCACGCGCAGCTTCGCATCCAGATTGGATAGCGGCTCGTCGAAGAGGAAGACCTGAGGATCACGCACAATCGCGCGCCCCATGGCCACGCGCTGGCGCTGTCCGCCGGAAAGCTGACGCGGATATCTGTCGAGGTAGTTCTGCAGCCCCAGAATCTCGGCCGCCCTGTTGACCCGCTGCTGGATCTCGGCCTTCGGAGCCCTCCTGAGCTTCAGCGAGAAGGCCATGTTATCCGCCACGGTCATGTGCGGATACAGGGCATAGTTCTGGAAGACCATCGCGATGTCCCGCTCCTTCGGCGGGACATTGTTGACGACGCGGTTCCCGATACGGATCTCGCCGGCGGTGATGCTCTCCAAGCCGGCGATCATGCGAAGCAGCGTGGATTTCCCGCAGCCTGATGGCCCCACGAGAATGACGAACTCGCCATCGGAGATGTCGATGGACACGCCATGGATGACGGCCGTCGTCCCGAAGGACTTCCGGACATCCCTAATCTCTACCGATGCCATTCCTGGCTGTTCCTCCCCGGTAGCGGCCTCGTCGCACCGGCCCTGCCGAGCCGGTGAGATGCGGGCGGCCACATCGGACCTTATGGTTGCTGCCCTGGTATCCATCTATTGGATAGCCGTCAAGGCGCTCGGCAGAAACACGCCGGGAAAGCTTGGAATAGGACGGCGCTCCGTCTTAAGCGAGATCGGCCGGAGTGGCTGGGAAGAGGTAAGACGATGCTAATGATGGTGGGCGCGACAGGGATCGAACCTGTGACCCCTACCATGTCAAGGTAGTGCTCTACCGCTGAGCTACGCGCCCGAAAAGCTGCTGTTACCTAGCCGCTCCCGATGCAGTTCGCAAGCACGATTATAGTGCATTGCCGCCGCGGAGCCCGACGAAGCCCCCGCGCACTTGAGCAAACCTGCGGTGAAGGTCAGGCGCCGCCAATTCCCCTGATGATCTTGCCGGTGCCGCCGCAGTTCTCGCATGGGCGATTAGCGATGCGGCCTGTCCCGTGACACACGGGACACAAATCCTCGCCGGTGCCCGGTGTCCCAGGCGGAGCCTCGTCACCAGGGTTCATGCCCACGTTCTTCTTGTCGCTCGACACGAGCAAGTCTCCTCATAGTCGATCGCCTGACCCGGCAATCGCTCACCCTGCCCAATCGTTCCAACTCCAGGTTGAATGAACAACAAGTTGCCGAAATCGTCGGCCAGTTTGCTCCGCGGCAGAGGCCGATTGCACCGCTGAGCCGCGCGCACCGTTGCCCGACCGTCGGTTTCCCCGGTCCTTCGCAAGTGCGGAAAGCCCGCGGCGATCTGCCGATTTTCCAGGCTCTCAGGAGAACACGCTCATGGCGACTCGTTCGCGTCTACTTGCCGCTTTGTCCGCAATCTGCTTCGGGGGCCTCGTTACCTCGCCCCAAGGGGCTTCGGCCAATCTTACGGACACGTTTTCGGGTCTTGCGGGCCGCTGGTCAGGGCAGGGCACGGTGAAACCGGCAACGGGCCCGGCGGAACGTTTCAATTGCGTCGTGACCTACATTCCACAGGGCAGCAGCACGCGGCTGCGGCAGAACCTGCGCTGTAACAGTGCCAACTATAGGCTCGACGCTGCGACACACCTGGAGCTGCGGGGTGGAAAGGTCGTGGGCCGTTGGCAGGACAACATCTATACAGGCCTTAATGGCACTGTGAGCGGCACGGTGAAGGACGGCGGGTTCGATATCGTGCTGAGCGGAAAGTTCTTCACGGCCAAGATGACCGTAGTCGGGTCCGGATGTCAGCAGTCGGTGCGTGTCACGCCTGCGCGAGCGGACTACATCCGCGAAGTGTCAGCCTCTCTAAGGAAGTGTTGAGGCGCTGGGCCGATTCCGGACCCTTTACCAACACCTCTTCCCGAGCGGCCTTGCCGGACCACGTCACTAGGCCGCCAGGAGCCTGTCCACCTCCCGCACGAGATCCTTGAGGTGGAACGGCTTCGACAGCACACGCGTGTCCTTGAATGAGCTGTCGGAATTCAGCGTCACTGCGGCGAACCCCGTGATGAACATGATCTTCAGCTCGGGGTCGAGCTCGCTCGCCCGGCGCGCCAGCTCGATCCCATCCATCACCGGCATCACGATATCTGTGAGCAGCAGTGAGAACGGCTCCTCCTTGAGCCGCTCGTAGGCATCGGCTCCATTCGCGAACGAAACGACGTCATAACCCGCTCGCGATAACGCCCGAGCGAGGAAACCTCGCATCGACTCGTCATCCTCGGCGAGCAGAATACGTCCGATAGGTAAACGCGAGGGCCTAGCGGTCATGGTCGTGCGTTTAGGTCTCGGCGGGAAGATTACGAGCGCCGATGGCGGCGTGCCAGCCAAATCTGGCGCGAATTGGGTAAATGAGTGATGAACTCGCTTCGTCCTGTGTTGATCAACTGGCCGCTTGAACGAGATCCGGCGAACCCCGCAAACCAACTAGCTGCACGTAGTAGAGGCCCCGGCGCGGAGTCTGATCAGGGGATCAACGCTACTTGCCTCATGGACTTCCCTACGTCCTATGCTGCACAGTGTAAGCTTCAGCTGACTACTCCGATCGAACCAATGCCTCTGCGCGAGCGAGCCTCCATTACCACTGAGCTGACACCGCCGTTCACGGTCTACGAACCGGTCGAGCAGACGGCCCCCTTCGTCTTCTGCTCTCCGCATTCGGGCAGTCTCTATCCCAGCGTTTTCCTGGAGCGCTCGCGGCTCGATGCCCACACGCTGCGGAAGTCGGAGGACTGCTTCGTCGACGAGCTGTTCGCGGATGTGGCAAAGCTGGGCGCGCCCCTCATTGCTGCGCGGTTCCCGCGTGCGTACCTCGACGTCAATCGCGAGCCCTATGAGCTCGATCCGGAACTCTTTGCAGAGCCGCTGCCAGACTTCGCCAACACACAGACCATGCGGGTCGCCGGGGGCCTCGGAACGGTCGCGCGCATCGTGGCTGACGGCGAGGAGATCTACGGCCAGCCGCTGCCGCTTGCGGCGGCGATCGAGCGGATCGAGCGGCTGTATAAGCCCTTTCACGCAAGCATAGCGCGCGTGCTCGAGCGTACGCGGCGGCGGTTCGGTGCTGCCATCCTCGTCGACTGCCACTCGATGCCATCCGCATCGATGAACCAGCCCGGCTGGCTCCCGGCCGGACTTCGTGATCGGAGACCGGTTCGGCGCTTCCTGCGATGCCAAGGTGACCCGTCTCTTTCGCGAGGTCATTGCGCAGCGCGGCTATCAGGTTCAGCTCAATCGGCCCTACGCAGGGGGCTTCATAACCGAGCACTATGGTCAGCCGTTCAAGGGTGTTCACGCCCTGCAGATCGAGATCAACCGCGGGCTATACCTCAACGAGGAGAAGCTGACACGAACAGCCAACTTCAACCGGCTCCGTCGCGACCTCACGCAAATGATGGCCCGGATCTTCGCCGAGCTGCCCCCGATCATTGCACCGCGCGCTGCTGCCGAGTAGCAGCCGGGCAGCTGCTCCCGACAGAAAAAAAGGCCGTCCGGGTTTCCGAACGGCCCAAGTCTAGGGAGGAAACGCCCAAAGGAGGGCTGTGAAACCGGTGAAGCACCGATCTCACGCCAAATAGTATGTGGCGCAGGATGCGCCGTTTCAAGTCCTGCTGACGAAACGAAACGTCGCAATATCTGACACGCTAGGCGAACTCGGCGTGAGGTCGGCCCATAGCGCGAATGAAAAAGGGGCCGTCCGGGTCTCCGAACGGCCCAAGTCTAGGGAGGAAACGCCCAAGGAGGGCTGCGGAAACGAGCCGCGCTCGTCTGCCGCGCCGCAATACATAGCGATGCAGCGCACAAACCACAATTGCATTTTTTGCAGAGCAGCAAAGACCTGCAGGTAGATCTCGTACTGCCTGCTGAAGAAGTGAAGGTGTGATCAAGAGAAAAAGAGGGCCGCTCCCCTGGAACGGCCAAGTCTAGGGAGGAAACGCCCAAGGTGGGCACCGATCTCGCAGGAATGCGCTGCAAGATCTTCTAAGATGTATGCAGATGGTCATAAGTCGATACAAGAGAGCATTCCAGCAGTTCGATCGGAAGTCTTTGGCCAGTAGCAATCAGGCAACACATCTAGGTTGAGTTGTGGAACGTCGTTTAGTCCTCACTTCAAGCATCCCCTGTGTTGCAGGCCGGCAGATTGGCGGCTAGGCAAGCAAGCGAGCAAAGGAAAGCGGACTGCGGGGGACTATGAGTAATAGGACTGGGTTCGAGGCCTTCATTGCCACGGCGCACGAGCTCGCCGATGCTGCGGGAGCTGCCATTCTCCCGCACTTCCGCCGGCGCATCCAAATCGAGAACAAGGCGAGCGGGGGCGGGTTCGATCCGGTCACCGCTGCAGACCGTGCGGCGGAGCGGGCAATAAGCAAACTGCTCGCCAATCGCTTCCCCGACCATGGGCTCGAAGGCGAGGAGTACGGCCATCGCAACCCTGATGCCCGGTTTCGCTGGGTCGTCGATCCGATCGACGGCACCCGCGCCTTCATCGTCGGCATGCCGATCTGGGGCACGCTCATCGGCCTCTTGGACGGCGAAACGCCAGTGATTGGCATGATGGATCAGCCCTACACTGGCGAGCGCTTCTGGTCGGGACAGAGGGCGAGCTATTTTCGAGGGCCCGACGGCAAGGAGCGGCGGATGAAGACCAGGGCCTGCGCGTCACTGGCCGATGCGATGCTCTCGCCACCGATCCTGAGCTGTTCGTCTCCGCGAAGGACCGGCGCGCTTTTCGGGCCGTGAGGGAGAGGGTCCGCGCCGTGCGATATGGCGGCGATTGCTATGCCTACTGCCTGCTCGCGGCCGGGCTCGTCGACATCGTCGTCGAGACCGGTCTGAAGCCGCATGACGTCGTCGCGCTCATCCCCATCATCGAACGCGCCGGAGGGCAAATCACGACCTGGGAGGGCGAACCGGCAGTCCGCGGCGGCCGCATCGTCGCCACGGGGGATGCGCGCCTCCACGAGGAAGCTCTCTCGCTTCTGGCATAAATGGCCCAGCGCCTCACCGGCTCCGAAGCTCGACCTCGGTGGATCAGGAAACCGTCTCGACACCCAGATAGGCGTCGAATGCAGCCCAGAAGCGGCCCCGGATTTCATCGGCCTCTTGCAAGATCTCGTGCCTGGCGAGCGGCAGGCTGATCGTTGTGCACAACTTCACGCGGGCAGCGAAGGCTTCCGTGGCAAGCGGGTCGACGATGACGATCCTGACCGGCGATGGCAACCAGCAGCGGCACAGCAATCCGTTCGGCGTATGCAGGATCGTTCAGCTTGGCCATCGACCTATAGGCGGCGTTGAGCCAGCCGATGGTCGGCGCCCCCAGCAGGAGATGTGGCGCAGCCTCGATCAGCGCACGATTTCGTGCAAACCGAGCTTCGTCCGAAGTCAGCGGATTGCCGTCGAAGACAACGGGATCTTGGGCTGGCGTCCGAGCCACCGCGCACGTAAGTCCGCCCAAGCCCGCACGCAGTGCCTATTGCGGCATACACGCGAGCCAACCGTTGTGACACCCCGACTTTCTTGTCATGGAAGCGGAGCATGGGCGCCACAACCATGATGCGCTCGAATGGCGAAACCGGCCGGCCGGCAATGCGGAGCAAGATGTGTCCGCCCATGGAATGGGCGAGCGCGATAGTAGGGCGTTGGGCAGTTCGGCTTGACCACTTGCTCCATGAAGCAGTCGAGGTCCCTGTCGTACTCCGAAAAGCTCCGCACCCAACCTTTGCGGGGATTGCTCAGTGGCCGGTACGAGCCGCCCTGCCCGCGCCAGTCCATGACAGCGACGGCAAAACCGCGGCGGCGCAGATCGGAGACGACCTCGAAGTATTTTTCGATGAACTCACTGCGGCCGGTGAAGACACAGACGGTGCCTCGGGCGGGGCCGCGTGTCGGCTCCCAGCGGGCGAAGCGCATCGGGTTGCCGTCGTAGCCCTCGAAAGCGCCCGACGACCGCACCGCTGGGCACCGGGTTTCTGCGATGCCGACGAGTTGCACGACGCGAACCGGGCTTGCGACCGCCCTCAGCCAGGTACAAACGCCCGCTCCCGGCCTTCGTTCTTCGGGACGATCTGGAGAAGGTGGTAGCGCAGGCAGAAGCGCCCGTCGACCAAAACACACGCATCTTCAACACCGACGCGCGTGTCGCCGGAGCGTGTTCTCGCTCAGTAGGTCGGATAAACCATCGCGCCGGCGCCATGCGAAGAGTCCCGATGGCCGTCGAGGCGTTCGGCGCTCACGACCTCGCCAGCGCACCGGTCGACCTCGAGCCGATAAAGCGTCCCGTTTGGCCGACGGGCGTGTGACGAACGCGGTCTTTCCGCGGATCTCGAGGTCGCGGAAGTCTCGACCAGCCGATCCCGAACGAGCTCGCGGCGGAGCTCACGACGCGAGAGACAGTCCGCCGGCGGCAGGCAGGCCTTCTTCGGATGATAGGGCTCGAAATCCGGCTTCTTGCGCCAGCGGGGCCGATCAGACGAGTCGTCGAATTCTTCGATAAGGCTTCGCGTAACGCTTAGAGGACCGGGGTCGAAGCGGCTCGAGATCGACGTCGTCCGGAGCCTCGTAGAGATTCCTCGACCGGCTCTGTCAGCATAGGGCCGATGGTAAGGCTTCGGCTTCCCATAGAGCTCGGCGTAGCGCGGATCGTCATACGGAGAGCCAGAGTACTTGGGCGCGTACGGATCGTAGAGGTCGGCCGCCACAGTGGGGGCGGAAAGGGCCAATGGCAGAGCAGTGACGAAGCCGGCAGCGAGCATACGCAAGGACATGATCATCCTCCGAAGAAGCGCTGTGCTACTCCGAGGTCGGCAGCATCGCGGCGCGAACATGAACGAGAGATGAAGGACTTGTCTACCAATAACGCGTTCGCAGCCGGATAGATCCGCAGTTCTCTGAAGGGTCTTGAAAGCCTCTGCGTTCGAACCAACGTTACATCGGTGGTGCACAGGCCTTTTCAGGGTGTGCACGGATGCAACCGCCGGGCCCTCAGGGCCGGGCAACGCACAGTCGCTTTTAGGAGGACTTGTGATGAGACACCTCGACTTCGCACCGCTTTACCGTTCCACCATCGGTTTCGACCGGCTCTTCCGATTGCTGGACGAGGTTACTGGTTTTGGTGACGAGGCCGCCAGCTACCCGCCGTACAACATCGAGCGAACTGGCGAGAACGAATACCGAATCACCATGGCCGTGGCCGGTTTCGGCGCGGATGAAATCCAGGTCGAGGTGAAGGATACCGCGCTGACCATCCGAGGTCAGAAGAAGGCGGAAGAGAAGAAGCGGGAGTACCTTTACCGAGGCATTGCGCAGCGCAGCTTTGAGCGCCGGTTCCAACTCGCCCAATACGTCGAGGTCAGAGGTGCGAGCCTGAATGACGGCTTGCTGCACATCGACCTCGTACGAAATCTGCCGGAACGTATGCGTCCCCGCGTTATTCCCATCGGCACCGCCGAGCGGGCCATTGAGGCGGATCCGGCTACGACGCAAAACTGAAGTTATCTGTGAAACGGAGGCGGGCGCTTTCTTTTGGAAGCGCCCGCTTCTTTTACTGTCGCCGGCACTTGGTTCAGTTGCCTCGGCCACCGTTCGGAGCAGGCTGCTGCCAGTCGCTGCTGCGCTTGAGCTAACGACCTCCAACGAGCTCGGTGCAGCCACGGGCGCTTCGCGTGACGGAGCGCGTGCGTCATCCGCGCGACGCATTTGACGCAAGAACGGATCGTCCAATCGATCGTTGCGGAGGCGGACGAGCCGCGGAACAGCGGCAAGGCGCGTAATGCTCTGCAAGGAAACGCTTGTGCAGTATCCTGAAATCTGCTTATGTGACCGACGAAAGGTCAGCACTCCTGTCCTTTATGGTTGAAAGCGAGGCCGCGACCTCGCGAAAGGATGCCCGTGGAAGCAGTGTGGTTCGAACAAGTGCGGAAGATGGTGCGGACAGTGTCCGGCACCGTGCGCACGATTACGAACCGAAAACGTATCTCCACGGCAACGGGTACCCGAAAACGCACCCGTACGCGAGCCTGAGCACCATCGCTCGCGCCTAGCGATCGCCGGTCTCCAGGAAGATCGTGCACCGCTGTCCCAACCCGTCGCACAATCGACGAGTCCCTTGTGATGAGTTCGAGCCCCGGGGAGTCCCCGGACGAGAGGCCGACCCCATGACCGAGAACCGCTTCCACCCCGACGCGCTGAGCGAAAGGTTCGAGGACGACGAAGCCCCGACAGGTCTGTTCGATCCAGCCCGCGAGCACGATGCCTGCGGCGTCGGCTTCATCGTCGACTTAAGTCAGGGCAACGCAGGGATCATCGAGGAAGCGCTCCGATCCTCGAGAACCTCGAGCATCGCGGCGCCGTCGGGCGCCGACCCATCGCCGGAGACGGTGCCGGCATTCTCATCCAGATCCCGCACGCGTTTCTCGCCGAGGAGTGCGCGAAGCTCGGTTTCAAGCTGCCGCCCCCCGGCCATTATGCCGTTGGACACGTGTTCATGCCGCGGGACGACCGGTTGCGCCGGCATTGCGAGACGGTCTGGAACCGAATCGTGCGCGAGGAAGGCCTCGAGTTGATCGGCTGGCGCGACGTGCCCGTCGACAACTCCTGCCTGTCGGAAAGCGTGCGGCGATAGAGCCGTGCACCGGCAGGTCTTCATCGGCCGGCCGAAGGCGATCAAGGACGACGATGCCTTCGAGCGTCGGCTCTACATTGCGCGCAAGGTCGTCTCGAACGCGATCTACGCCGCATACAAAGGGCGCGATATCGGCCATTACACGGTTTCGCTGTCGAGCCGCACGCTGGTCTACAAGGGCATGTTCCTGTCCTACCAGCTGAAGGCCTACTACAAGGACCTGTCGGACAAGCGGCTGGCCTCTGCGCTGGCGCTGGTTCACCAGCGGTTTTCGACCAACACCTTCCCCTCCTGGAAGCTGGCCCATCCCTTCCGCATGGTCGCGCACAACGGCGAGATCAACACGCTGCGCGGCAACGTCAACTGGATGGCGGCGCGGCAGGCGTCCGTATCCTCGCCGCTGTTCGGCAACGACATCCACAAGCTCTGGCCGATTTCCTAGAGGGGCAATCGGACACCGCCTGCTTCGATAATGCCCTCGAGTTCCTCGTGATGGGCGGCTACAGCCTTGCCCACGCAGCGGTGATGCTGATCCCGGAAGCCTGGGCCGGAAATCCGCTGATGGATTCCCGCCGTCGCGCCTTCTACGAGTATCACGCCTGCCTCATGGAGCCGTGGGATGGCCCAGCTGCCATGGCGTTTACTGACGGCCGGCAGATCGGCGCCACGCTCGACCGCAATGGCCTGAGGCCCGCCCGCTACCTTGTCACCAAGGACGACCGGGTGATCATGTCGTCGAAGTCCGGCGTGCTGCCCATTCCCGAGGATCAGATCGTCGCCAAGTGGCGGCTGCAGCCCGGCAAGATGCTGCTCATCGACCTCGAGCAGGGCCGTATCATCTCCGACGACGAGCTGAAGGCCGATCTCGCTGCCCGCAATCCATACGAGCAATGGCTGCGGCGCACGCAGATCCAGGTCAGCGACCTACCGCTGCCGAAGAAGCCGAAGCGGCGGAAGTCGAACATCGACCTGCTCGATCTGCAGCAGGCCTTCGGCTACACGCAGGAAAGCCTCAAGCTTCTCATGGCGCCGATGGCCCAGACCGGCCAGGAAGCCGTCGGCTCAATGGGCACGGATACGCCGGTTTCGGCGCTGTCCAACAAGCCGAAGCTGCTGCACACCTACTTCAAGCAGAACTTCGCGCAGGTGACGAACCCGCCGATCGATCCGATCCGCGAAGAACTCGTCATGAGCCTCGTGTCGTTCATCGGTCCACGGCCGAACCTGCTCGATCTGGAGGGCACCTCCAAGCTGAAGCGGCTCGAAGTCAGTCAGCCGATCCTCACGAACGACGAGCTGGAGCGCATTCGCCAGATCGGCGATGTGCCGGACAATCACTTCACGTCCATCACGATCGACATAACCTACCCACAGGAGCAAGGCGCTGCCGGCATGGGTCCCGCCCTCGACGTGATCTGCGCCGAGGCGGAGGAGGCAGTCCGCTCGGGCGATTACAACATCATCATTCTGTCGGATCGTGCGACCGGGCCGGACCGCATTCCCGTTCCGTCCCTGCTCGCGACCTCTGCCGTGCACCATCACCTCATCCGGCAAGGGCTGCGGACGTCGGTCGGGCTCGTCGTCGAGACCGGAGAAGCGCACGAGGTGCACCAGTTCGCGACGCTTGCGGGTTACGGCGCCGAAGCGATCAACCCCTACCTCGCCTTCGAAACCATCGAGGCGCTGCTGCCTCAGCTCGGCGAGAACCTGACGCTGAAAGAAGCGATCAAGCGCTACATCAAGGCGATCGACAAAGGCCTGCTGAAGGTCATGTCGAAGATGGGCATCTCGACTTATCAGTCGTACTGCGGCGCCCAGATCTTCGATGCAGTTGGCCTCAAGTCCAGCTTCGTGAAGAAGTTCTTCACCGGAACCAACACGACGGTCGAAGGCGTCGGCTTACGCCAGATCGCACGGGAAACCGTCGAACGACATCGCCAAGCCTTCGGCGATGTGCCGACGTTGAAGAACGCGCTCGACGTTGGCGGCGAGTATGCCTACCGCGTGCGCGGCGAGGCGCACATGTGGCGGCCGACCGTCATTGCCGACCTGCAGCACGCGGTGCGCGGCAACCTGCCGGAGAAGTACCGGGCTTACGCGCAGCAAATTAACGAGCAGTCCGAACAGCTTATGACGCTGCGCGGGCTGTTCCGGATCAAGTCCGCTGCCGAGATCGGCCGGAAGCCGATCCCGCTGGAGGAGGTTGAACCGGCGGCCAACATCGTGAAGCGCTTCTCGACTGGCGCCATGAGCTTCGGCTCCATCAGCCGCGAGGCGCATACCACGCTGGCCATCGCCATGAACCGGATCGGCGGCAAGTCGAACACGGGCGAAGGCGGCGAGGAGTCCGATCGCTACAAGCCGCTGCCGAACGGCGACTCCATGCGCTCCGCCATCAAGCAGGTGGCCTCGGGCCGGTTCGGCGTGACGACGGAGTACCTCGTCAATTCGGACGTCATCCAGATCAAGATGGCCCAGGGCGCGAAGCCCGGCGAAGGCGGCCAGCTGCCCGGCCACAAGGTGGACGCGATCATCGCCAGGGTGCGCCACTCGACGCCGGGTGTCGGCCTCATCTCACCGCCGCCGCACCATGACATCTATTCCATCGAGGATCTGGCGCAGCTCATCTTCGATCTGAAGAACGTCAATCCAAATGCGGATATTTCGGTGAAGCTCGTCTCCGAGGTGGGCGTCGGCACCGTCGCGGCTGGCGTGGCCAAGGCGCGCGCCGATCACGTCACCATCTCCGGCTTCGAGGGCGGCACCGGCGCGTCGCCGCTCACCTCCATCAAGCACGCGGGCTCCCCGTGGGAGATCGGGTTGGCCGAAACCCATCAGACGCTCGTCGCCAATCGCCTGCGCGGCCGCATCGCGGTGCAGGTCGACGGCGGCATCCGCACGGGTCGCGACGTGGTGATCGGTGCACTGCTCGGCGCCGACGAGTTCGGCTTTGCGACGGCGCCGCTGATCTCGATGGGCTGCATCATGATGCGCAAGTGCCATCTGAACACTTGCCCCGTCGGCATCGCCACGCAGGACCCTGTGCTCCGTGCGAAGTTCAAGGGCAAGCCGGAGCACGTCATCAACTACTTCTTCTTCGTCGCTGAAGAAGTGCGCGAGTACATGGCGGCGCTCGGCTTCCGCACCTTCGACGAGATGATCGGCCAGTCCGACGTGCTCGACAAGGATCGCGCCATTCGCCACTGGAAGGCACGCGGCCTCGACTTCTCGAAGCTGTTCTACAAGCCGGAGGTCGACAGCAGCGTCGCGATTTACAATTGCGAGCGCCAGGATCACGGGCTCGACAAGGTGCTCGACCGGAAGCTCATTGAACTGGCCAAGCCTGCGCTCGAGGAGCGCAAGCCCGTCCGTCATGAGCTTACGATCACCAACCGCGACCGTGCTGTCGGCGCCATGCTCTCCGGCGAGATCGCCAAGCGCTATGGGCACGAGGGCCTGCGCGAGGACACGATATGGCTGACGCTCCAGGGCACGGCCGGCCAGAGCTTTGGCGCGTGGCTCGCGCACGGCGTGACCCTCGACCTTGTCGGTGAGGCGAACGACTACGTCGGCAAGGGCCTTTCCGGCGGCAAGCTGATCGTCCGGCCACACCCGAACTCCGGCATCAAGCCCGAGGAGTCGATCATCGTCGGCAACACCGTGCTGTACGGTGCCATCAGCGGGCGAGTGCTACTTCCGCGGCGTCGCGGGTGAGCGCTTCGCGGTCCGCAACTCCGGCGCGGTGGCGGTCGTGGAAGGCACGGGCGACCACGGCTGCGAGTACATGACGGGCGGCGTCGTCGTCGTGCTGGGGCCGACGGGACGCAACTTTGCAGCCGGCATGTCGGGCGGCATCGCCTACGTGCTCGATGAGCGCGGCGACTTCGAGCAGCGCTGCAACCTCGCCATGATCGACCTCGAGCCGGTCGAGGCCGAGGAAGAGGTGATGCGCCGGCTCGCCAACCAGGGCGGCGACCTCGAGAGCCACGGGCTCGTCGACATCCTCTCGGACATGGACCGGAAGGACGCCGAGCGGCTGCACCAGCTCATCGAGCGCCACGCCCGCTACACGAATTCGGCCAAGGCCCGCATGATCCTCGCCGACTGGCGGAACTGGCTGCCGAAGTTCAAGAAGGTCATGCCGGTCGAGTACCGCGAGGCCCTGCGCAAGATGGCCGAGCATCAGGCCCACGACGTAACGGGGTTGGAGGTGCTGGAGATCGGCTTGCCCGAACGCACAAGCCGGCGGCGGAGTGACCAGCTCGCGCACAACGAAAGGATTGCGGATCGAGAGACCATCGATGGTGAGGCCGTGGTGCATGTCTTCGGAATACAAAATCGTGCAGCCGGCAAGCTGCGCGGCGGCGATGATCAATCCATCGAAGATATTGAGCCGGAATCGCTCCGCTAGTGCGCGGCCTTTTTCGTGTGTCTCCAAGGTGACCGGAACAACCTCGTTATTCGAGCAAATAATCCCGATAAATTCTCGGAGCTCATCCCAGGTAAACCCAAGCTTGCGACGAGCGACCGATGTAAACTCGTTCAGCACTTGGACGCTTACGATTCCACCGCCCGCCAGCAAATCGCGAGCAGCACCCGCACGGGCAGGATCTTGGGACGTGACGTACACGAGGATGTTCGTATCGAAGAACGGTCTGGCCTCACTCTTCGGGCCCACGACGATGCGCCTCCTCCCGATCGAACTTGAAGTCAGCAGGCAGGCGACCTTGGAATTTCCTCAGCCGGTCGTAAAGCTCACCGACAGTGGGCTTCCGTTCCACTTCAAGAATGGGGCGCTCGCACTCGCTCCTCGCGACAGGCCGCAATTCGACTTCGTCGCCCTCTCTCAGGCCGAGTTGCGCGACGAGCTTGGCAGGCAGCCTGACCGCCAAACTGTTTCCCCATCTCGAGACCTGCATCGCACACTCCCGGATATACATCGATCGAAATGTATATCTAGGGTCAACTGGATCTGACAGCAAGCAGAACGACGCCAGCACAGAAGTTTACGACAATGGGCAAGATCACTGGCTTCATGGAATTCGAACGCGTCGACCGCGGCTATGAACCCGTCGAGTCGCGCGTGAAGCACTGGCGCGAGTTCGTAGTGCCGCTGCCGGAGAACGAGGTGCGCACTCAGGCGGCGCGGTGCATGGATTGCGGCATCCCCTACTGCCACAACGGCTGTCCGGTGAATAATCAGATCCCCGATTGGAACGACCTTGTCTACAGGGGCGACTGGAAAACGGCTGCGCTCAATCTGCACTCGACCAACAACTTCCCAGAGGTCACGGGCCGCGTCTGCCCGGCGCCGTGCGAGGCGTCCTGCACCCTCAACATCGACGACAAGCCGGTCACCATAAAGACGATCGAGTGCTCCATCGCGGACCGGGCCTTCGAGGAAGGCTGGATCATGCCTCAGCCGCCGGAGCGCAAGACGGGCAAGCGCGTTGCGATCGTCGGCTCGGGACCGGCCGGCCTGGCCGCTGCCCAGCAGCTCGCGCGGGCAGGCCATGAAGTTCATGTCTATGAGAAGAACGCCAAGCCGGGCGGACTGCTGAGGTACGGCATTCCGGACTTCAAGCTCGAAAAGCACATTGTTGATCGGCGCGTGAAGCAGATGGAGGCCGAGGGGGTTGTCTTCCACTGCGGCGTGCGCGTGGGCACCGATGTCTCAGCAAAGCAACTCGAGGCTGAGTTCGATGCGGTGCTGCTCACGGGCGGCTCGGAGCAGCCGTTCGACTTCTTCGCCAAGGCGCCCGGGCGCGAGCTCGACGGCATTCATTTCGCTATGGAGTTTCTGCCCCAGCAGAACCGGCGGGTGTCGGGCGAAAACCTCGGCCAAGTGAAGGAAATCACGGCCAAGGGCAAGCACGTCATCGTCATCGGTGGCGGCGATACCGGCTCCGACTGCATCGGCACATCCATCCGGCAGGGGGCGAAGTCCGTCACCCAGCTCGAGATCATGCCCAGGCCGCCGGAGAAGGAGAACAAGGATCTCACGTGGCCGCACTGGCCGGTTAAGCTTCGCGTCTCCACCAGCCAAGCCGAAGGCGCGAAGACGGAGTACTCGATCTCGACCACTGGATTTTCTGGCAGCAACGGCAAGGTCAAGAAACTGCACTATGTGCGCGTCGACCAGAAGCTGCAGCCCGTTCCAGGGACCGAGGGCGAGATGCCGGCGGACTTGGTGCTTCTCGCCATGGGTTTCGCTGGCCCAGTCGAAAACGATGTGATCCAGGAGCTTGGCCTCGACATCGTTCCCCGCGGCCGGTTCAAAGGGCTTGATGCCGATGACCGCGATTACCGGATCAAGGGTAGCAAGCGGCTGTTCGCGGCAGGGGACATGCGGCGGGGCCAGTCCCTGGTGGTGTGGGCGATCCGCGAAGGCCGGCAAGCGGCGTACGCGATCGACAAGGCCCTGATGGGCCGCTCGGATCTGCCGCGTTGAGCGATCCTTAGTCTCGGTGGTGCCCGCCGTCAGCCATGGCTCGGCTGTCGATCGACGGCCTCCGGGTTCCTCTTGGGGATAGGGATTGCCGGGCCAGGCTTGGCTTCCGAGCGCCGTTCGACTCGCGGCGCAACCGGCTCCGGCGGCGGCCAGGTGAAGTCATCGGCCCGGCCAGGCTTCGGGGGAATGCGTTCACCCTTTACGAGCACCTTGAAGAAGGGTGACTGCGTCGGCGCAAGCCGGCGGCGGTGAGCTTGCGAGCCCGCCGCCAGCCCCGGTGTGATCGAGCTCAACACGGTCAAACCGCCCGGTAATGTCTCCTGAACGGTATCGCCGAGCTGTGCGGGGCGGTTCGCCGACTGCCGCCGGGAGACGAGCGCGATGACCGAAGCGGGAATGGCCGGTCTGACAATCTCGACGGTGACTTCCTCGCTGCGGCCGGCGTCTCCAGGAAGCTTGATCGACACAGTGGAATTTTCGGCCTTGAGCTCACCGAGCCGCGGGTTCGCGCGTGCGGGGCCGTAGTTGCTCGCCTTCGCACTTGAAGCCGCGCTCCCCTTTTGTGCCTCTCGCACCGCTCCCGCCGGCTCGCTTTGCTGTGCTTTGGGCGAAATCCGGCGCTGCTCGGCTTCGCTGCCGGCCAGGGGGATATCGCGTTCGTTCTTCGCCTGGATCAGGTCGCGCTTGATCTCGCGCTCGACGTAATGCGCCAGCTTCCTATTCCCCACGGTGGTCAGGCTGATTCCATCGCCATGGCGCAGCAGCCGCTGCTTGCCCGTGAGATCCGGACCGTACTGGGTGTACTGCCCCGTCTCGTCTGCGAAGGTCTCGTAAACGTCGATGAACTTGACGTTGTTGAGGAGGGCCCGCTCACGCATCACCGAGTTCAGCATCCGCACGTCCTCGTTCACGTCGGGGCGGCGGACGATCGGCAGGCCGACCCAATAGATCGCAGCGCCATGCCGCTTGAGAGCACGGGTGATGCGGTCAATTCTCCGTCCGTACTCCTCCTTCCACTCTTCGGTACCGACGTTGACACGCCTGCCATCCGGCGCGCGCAGTGCGACCCGATCCGAAATGCCGAGCATGATCACCGCGATGTGCAGCGGCTCACTCTTGATGGTCTCCTCGAACTTGAAGAAGTCATCGGGACGCAATCGGATCAGCCCATTGAGGCTATGCAATCGATTGGGCACCCGCACGCGCGTATCCGAACGAAAGGTCTCGGAGAGGGCGCTGAACAAGCCTTCGGCCATGCCATCGCCGATAACCTGCAGCCGATAAACGTCATCCTGCGGGAAAGGCGTGATGTAGCTCGATCCCCACTCGTCTTGGGCTGACGCTGGCATCGCCGACAGGAGGCCGAAAGCCGTGGCCAACACGGCAACCAACACGGCCGCCTGCGCGAAAAACCCACGTCTGACCGAGCCGTCTTGCACCTCAGTACTACTCCCGTCCAGATCCGCCGGTTTCTCGAAGCAGATTGAGCAACTGCAGGCTTGGATATCCATCTTCCGGCAGCCCGCTGGTTCGCTGGAAAGCACGAATGGCGGCACGGGACTGCCTGCCGATGATCCCGTCCGGAGGACCGGTGTCAAGCCCGCGCTCGGATAAGAGTTTCTGCAATTCTTCTCGCTCGGCACGGGCCAAGCGGGCGATCGTGCGTCGGCCAAGCTGACGCAATCCCCTCAGCGCCGGCAATTCGATCTGCCAGATGGCCGACTGCCAGGGCATAAGCCTCCGCTGGATTATACCTCAGAATGGCCCGGAAGTTCCGTGTGACGAGGAAAGCCGGGCCGTTCGCTCCTGCCGGCAGAATAAGTTGTAGAGGCGAAACCGTGTCGCGGACCGCCACTCCTCCCGGGCGCTCGAACTCCAGCTTGTCGCCAGAACGAGGCTGGTTTCTCGTTCCCCGGCGCCGACAGCCGGTAGTCGAACCCCTTCGGCAAGATCACCTCGAAGCCCCAAGGGTCCTCCATTCTCCAGCCGAAGGCCTTGAGATAGTTCGCTGTGGAGGCAAGGCCATCCGGAACGCTGTCCCAGATATCGCGCCGTCCGTCTTTGTCGAAGTCAACGGCGCGTTCGTGGTAGGTCGTGGGCATGAACTGCGTGTGCCCCATCGCCCCCGCCCACGAGCCGGTCATGCGCTCCGGCGCGACGTCCCCCTGCTCCAGGATGCGCAGCGCCGCAATGAACTCGCGCCGCCAGAAGCGGGACCGCCGCTCGTCCCCGGCAGCAAGCGTGGCGAGCGACCGGATGACATTGCGCTCGCCCTGCGCCGTGCCGTAGTTCGAACTCGACACCCCAAATCGCCAGCACCACGTGCCGGTCCACGCCGTAAGTCCGCTCGATGGCGGCCAAAGTGTCGGCGTGCTCAGCCAGCTTCTGCTGCCCTGCAGCGACCCGGGCGTCGCTGACAAGGCCGGCGAGGTACTCCCATACGGGCTTGACGAACTCCGGCTGCGAGGCCGCCAAGACCAACACCTGCGGTATCAGGCTCAAGGCCGCGCGTTGCGCGATCGAAGGTCGCTGCGCTCACTCCAGCCTTCAGAGCCTCGGCCCTCACCTGCTGCAGAAATCGCTGCAGCTCGACCAGCGGAGCAATTTGCAGACTCAGATGTTTCGCCTGTCGCAGAACCAGCCATGAGCGCCATCACAAGTACCAGGGCTGCAAAGGCCTTCGATATAATCCTAGACACCGTTCCCCTCCTATGGCGCCGCAGCAGACCGGAGCCGCCGCAGCAGCTCCTTTGTCGGCCAGCAGTCCACCTTCAGGCGGTTGTCTCTTTGAAATTTTCCGATCTGCCAGCGCGTGATGGAACCCACTTTCCCGTCCACCTCGCCGATGGCGTAGCCCAATTCCTTCAATAGACGCTGAATCTCCTCCACCTCACGGGTGGAAAGCTGCGTGATATTCTGCCACGGCGTCTCGAAGTCACCGCCGCCGGCGATCCGATCCGCAAGGTTGCCGACGAAGACGGCGTAGAGATCCGACATGTTGTACCGCCGGATGACGCGGTAATTCTCGAGGACGAGAAACGCCGGCCCATAAGCGCCGCCGGGTGCCATCAGGTAGGCCTCGGCAGAATGGACGTGCTCCGGGAACTGTCGCTTGAAAGTTCGCGTGACGCCCATAGCGATCCACTCGGAGAGCGGCCGAGCGTTCGCAGGCCCTTCCAACGAGCAATCGACAGAAGGCGGCAGCCGGACCTCGTAGCCCCAGGTCTGGCCCTTCACCCAGCCTTTGGCCTGCAGCTGCCGTGCGATGGTGGCGAGCGCATCAGGAATTGAGGTCCAGATGTCCTTGCGGCCGTCGCCGTCCAGGTCGTAGGCAAACCTGTGGAACTCGGACGGCATCACCTGCGGCAGACCGATCGCGCCGGCCCAGGATGATCGCATTTGCTCAAAGGTCGCGGAGCCCTCGTCGACGAGCTTCAACGCATGCAACAGCTCGTTCCGGAACATCTCTTTGCGGCGACCGAGGTAGGCCTGCGTGGCGAGCGCGCGAAATGCGTAGTGCGGCAGCTGGTGGGCGCCGAATGCCGTCTCGCGACCCCAAATCGCCAGCACGGCATGGCCTTCGACACCGAACCTGCGCTCGATTTCGCGAAGCGTTTCGGCATGCTCGGCTTGGAGGGCGCGCCCGGCAGCTGCAAGGCGGGCGAGCTGGGCGCGGTTGATGTAGGCCTGCGGCGGCCGGGTGAACTCGGCCTGCCCTCTAGGCGGCTGCTCCTTTCCTGGAATTACGAGATCGGGCAGCCGCAGATCGGGCTCGACATTGCGGAATGCCGCATCGAAAGTCTTGCGGGAGACGCCGAACACCTGCGCCTCGGGCCATAGCTCGGCGAGCCACGCCTTGAACCCCTCGTCCGCAGCGGCGGGGCGCACCACGCAGAGTGCGAGCACAAGGGCAACCGCAGCCGAAGCCCAATAGGCGTGCCAGCTCGCCCAATTGCCCGCATTCCGGATTGAGCGCGGCCGGCCGGCAGCGCTTTCCATCGGCGCACCTCCCTCGATGCCACACCGCATTGGCGCGGGGCTTCCCGCGCGAACCGATCACTACGCCTCCGAAGTTCAAGATTTTCTCGGCGAGAATGCGGCTGAATTGTCACGCCTATTCAAAAAGGGCTACGTCAGGGCGACCGGAGTAGCGGTGGGCGCGCTCGACCTCGTGGCAACGAGGTTTGCTTGCATGCCTTGAGCGCCATAGCTTGCTGACTTCCGCCGGCTCGCCAGTTGCTGCTCCCATCGGAGCGCCTGGCACACGATGGTGTCGAGATCATCGAACTCGGGCGTCCAAGCCAGCGTCCGCCGGATCTTTTCGGAGGACGCCACGAGGGCCGCCGGATCGCCCGGCCGCCGGCCAGTGAAACGCACCTCGAAATCTCGGCCCGAGTTGCGCTTCACCGCCTCGATCACCTCCAGGACGGAATAGCCTCTCGAGTAGCCGCAGTTGAACACGTCGCTCGCGCCGCCTTCGCGGAGATAGCGCAATGCTGCTGTATGGGCGCGTACTAGGTCAGTCACCTGGATGTAATCGCGCACGCACGTTCCGTCCGGCGTCTCATAATCAGCACCGAATACATCCACATGGCTGCGTTTGCCGACCGCCGCCTCGCAAGCCACTTTAATGAGATGGGTCGCCTTCGGCGTGGACTGGCCAGAGCGGCCCGCCGGATCAGCCCCGGCGACGTTGAAGTAACGCAGCGCCACATATCTGAAATCGTGGGCGCGGGAGACATCGGCGAGCATCAGCTCCGTCATCAGTTTGGAGCTGCCGTAGGGTGAAACCGGCTTCAGCTCCGCGTCCTCTCGCACCGGGTTTTCCTTCGGCATGCCATAGACGGCTGCTGTCGACGAAAAGATGAAGTGCTTGACGCCCAACCGCACGCAGCTTTCCACCAACGCTCGCGACTTCACGGTGTTGTTGTGGTAGTAGGCGAGCGGGTTCGTGACCGATTCCGGCACGATGATCGAACCTGCGAAGTGGATGACAGCGTCGACGGCGTGCTCTCGGATGGCTGCCTCGATGAGCGTCTGATCCCCCACGTCGCCCTGGATCAGAGTGGCCTCAAGCGGAACGGCCCAGAGCTGCCCAGTGGACAAGTCATCCACCACCACGACGCTTTCTCCCGCATCGAGGAGGTCCAGCACCATATGACTGCCGATGTAGCCAGCCCCGCCGGTGACAAGCACGCTCATCTTGTCCCCCAATCAGACGTGATCTGGCCACATCTTCTGGGCGTTAAGTCGCGGGAAGCTTGCGTGACGGGGACTGGCCCTCGCTCATGACACCTTCAAGGGTGACGCGCAGGTTGATCCTTGTCTGCCAGGTAGAGAACATCGGAGATCTGAATGACCAGTCGACACAAACCCATCCGAAAGGCGGTGTTCCCTGTTGCGGGACTGGGCACGCGTTTCCTCCCCGCGACAAAGGCCATACCCAAGGAGATGCTGCCTGTGGTCGACCGGCCCGTGATCCAGCATGTTGTCGACGAGGCGCGCGCCGCGGGGATCGAGCACTTCGTCTTCGTTACGGGCCGCAACAAGGCTGTCATCGAGGACCACTTTGACAGCGCCTATGAGCTGGAGCGCACGCTTGCCGAGCGCGGCAAGACCAAGGAGCTGGAGCAGCTCCAACGTGAGCTGCCTGCGGCCGGGAAGACGAGCTTCACGCGCCAACAGGCACCGTTAGGTCTGGGCCATGCAGTGTGGTGTGCGCGCGAGATTGTCGGAGATGAGCCGTTCGCGCTGCTGCTGCCCGACATGCTGCACAAGGGCGATCCGCCTTGTCTTTCCGAGATGATGGCCGCTTATGCGGAGCACGGAGGCAATCTCGTTGCGGTGTCGCCCGTTCCCGAGGATCAGACGCACCTCTACGGCATCGTTGGTGTGGAGGACCGCTCGGCCAAGGTTTCTCGCATCACCTCGATGGTCGAAAAGCCGACGCCCGGCACCGCGCCCTCCAACCTGCACATTTCCGGCCGTTATATCCTTCAGCCAGAGATTTTCGGGCTGCTTGAGACGCAGGAGCGAGGAGCGGGTGGTGAGATTCAACTCACCGACTCGATGTTGAAGCTTAAGGATCAGTTAGGCCAGCCGTTCTATGCCGTTCGCTTCGACGGCAAGATTTATGATTGCGGCTCAAAGATCGGGTTCCTAGCCGCCAATGTCGCCTATGCGCTGGACCGCGACGACCTCGGCCCTGCGCTGCGGGAGGAGTTGAAGCAGTTGCTGTGAGGGGGCACCAAGACTGGTCGACCCAGCAGCTGAGTTTGTGGTTGCGAGTTACCAATCTGACGGTCATCCCGGGCCTTGTGCCCGGGATCCAACCATCCACAAGCGCAGGAGCAAGAGGATGAGTGGATCCCGGCGACAAGCGCCGGGATGACCCTAGTTCGCCGGGTGACCGTGGTTTCACGCGACCCCGTGTTTCCGGAACCAGGCCAGCATGCGTGACCAGCCGTCCTTGGCCGGCTCCGGCCGGTAGCTCGGCCGATAATCGGCATGGAACGCGTGCGGCGCGTCCGGATAGATGATGATCTCGCACGTCTTGCCGGCGGCTTCGCAAGCGGAGCGCATCCGCTCGACTGTCTCGACCGGGATGCCTTGGTCGGCCGCGCCATAGAGCCCAAGAACCGGCGCTTTCAGCTCCGAGGCAATATCGATTGGGTGGCGTGGAGTCGTCTCGCTCTGCTGACCGACAAGCCGGCCATACCAGGCGACGGCCGCCTTGAGGTTCGGGTTGTGGGCTGCATAAAGCCAAGCAATGCGACCGCCCCAGCAAAAGCCCGTTATGGCCAGTCGATTGGTGTCCGCTCTACCCGATGCCGCGGCATGCGCGACGGCCGCGTCGAGGTCGCTCATGACCTGCTGGTCAGGCACCTTGGCGACAATAGGAAGAATTTCGTTGATCGATAGACCGGAGACATCGCCCTGCCGCGCAAACAGCTCCGGCGCGATCGCCATATAGCCCTCTTTCGCGAGCCGCCGGCAGATATCCTTGATGTGCTCGTGCACACCGAAGATCTCCTGAACAACGAGCACGACCGGAAACGGTCCGCCCTCGGCCGGCATGGCTTGATACGCGGGGATCTCGCCGTCCTCGACCTTGATCTTCGTCTCGCCCGCCTCGAGGCCTTCCGTGTCTGTCGTGATCATGGTTTGCGCCACCACGGGCTGCACGGCAGCCGCAAACCCAGTCGCCAATGTGGTCACGACCATCTCGCGGCGCGAGAGATCGAGCTTCGGCGCGAGGCTTAGACGGTCGAGCGTGAAGTCCTGCTCCTTCATGCGATCCTCCGCATTTCCATGGCGGTTTGGTGCGATGAGCGTACAAGCCAACGAGCGAATGTCATCAATTGCTCGACCGGCTCACGGATTTGTGCTTTCCCAGTGCGGGCCTGCAGTGCGGTGCAGCGGGAGGAAAAGCGATGGGCGATTATTTGGGCTGGATCATCCTGGGCCTGATCGTTTTGATCGCGATTTACGCGATCGGAACCTACAACGGGCTCGTCACGCTCCGGCAGCGTTGCCGGCAGGCGTTCTCGGATATCGACGTGCAGCTCAAGCAGCGCCACGACCTCGTCCCGAACCTCGTTGAAACCGTGAAAGGCTATGCCAGCCACGAGCGGGAAACGCTCGACGCCGTGATCAGGGCCAGAAACGCTGCCATGGCCGCCCATGGACCCGCAGCTCAGGCTCAGGCGGAAGGCGCGCTGCAGGGCGCATTGCGGCAGCTGTTCGCGCTCGCCGAGGCCTATCCCGACCTCAAGGCCAACACCAACTTCCAGCAGCTCCAGCTGGAGTTGGCGGATCTGGAGAACAAGATCGCAGCGGCGCGCCGGTTCTTCAACAACGCGGCCGCCGAGTACAACGCCACCCGCGAGAGCTTCCCCGCTGTCCTGTTCGCCAGCGCGATGGGCTTCGGGCCGCAGGAGTTCTTCAATCTGGAGGAAGGCGAGCGCGCCGCGGTGACCAAAGCTCCCGAGGTGAAGTTCTAACCAAACCACGCAGCGGGAGGCGATGAGGCGCCATGTTTCGTGCCTATGGGCTTTATACCCACATCCGCGCCAACCGCATCCGCTCGGTGCTGCTGCTCATCGGGTTTGTGGCGCTTCTGCACGCGCTACTGTTCTCGATCCTGCTGCTCATCAATGCATTCGGCGGCGGCACATTCGAGGAGATCGTCGCCCGCGCTGTCGATCAGTTCGCCGGCTCCTGGCCGGTGGCGATGCTGGCGGCAGGCGTTTGGTTTCTCATCTCCTGGTTCTTCCACCAACGCCTCATCAGCTATGCGACGGGTGCCCGCGGCATCTCGCGCCGAGAAGCGCCGCGGCTCTACAATGTGCTCGAAAACCTCTGCATCTCGCGCGGCATTCCGATGCCCGCCCTGCAGATCATCGAAACGCCGGCTCTCAATGCCTACGCGGCCGGGCTGAAAGAGGGCGAGTACGTTATCGCGGTCACGCGCGGCCTGATGGAGACACTGTCCGACGACGAGCTGGAAGCCGTCCTCGGCCACGAGCTGACCCACATCCGCAACCGTGACACGCAGCTCATGGTCATCGCCATTATCTTTGCCGGTATCTTCGCTTTCGTTGCCGACCTGGTAATCCGGACCTGGCGGTTTCCGTACGGCGTTTGGCCCCGCGGCGGCGACCGGCGCGATGGGCGGGGAAGGGACGGCGGAGCAGCCCTCGCCATTCTGATTGCCATTGCGATCGTTTTGATCTCCTGGGGTTTGTCGACACTCATCCGCTTCGCGCTATCCCGCACCCGCGAGTACTTGGCCGATGCGGGCTCTGTCGAGCTCACAAAGAACCCCGACGCCATGATCCGGGCGCTGCGGAAAATCGAGAAAAACGCCAAGTTCGATGTTCCCTCACGAATGGAAGCGTTCTTTATCGAGAATCCGCTGACCGGCAGCGCAGCCCGTTTGCTCTCGACCCATCCTTCGATTGACGATCGGGTAGCGGCGCTCCAGCATTATGCGGGCGGAACGGAGTCGCTGGGATCACAGAGCGGCGATGCTGGCCGCTGAATATATCAGCGCTTTTAACCGACTTTTTCGAGCAACTTGACCATCAGGTAGGACGTCGCCGCCCTATCAGCGTGCTAACCACTCCCAATCGATAAGCGTTGTGAACTCATCCACGAAGCTCCTTGACCAAAACCGAGACTTCGCGGACATGGATCGCAGCCGCGAGCAGCCGGCCCAGGGGAGCGAGATGCCTAGCCTTGCAGAGAAAGCCTCAAAGCGCGACCGTTGGATCGCAGTTTACATTGCTGCCATATCGGTCGTGCTCGCCATATGTGTGCTTGGTGGTGACAACGCAGCCAAGGAAGCGAGCAACAAGAACATCGAGGCAGCGAATACCTGGGCGTGGTTCCAGGCCAAGAACATGCGCCGCGACGCCCTCAGACTGCAAATTGCCGAGCTCGAGCTTCTACTCGTGACCCATCCCGGCCTCGACGAGAGCGCACGTATGGCGATTGCAGAAAGGATCGCTACTTACCGCCAGCAAGAAGAGCTGCTGACCTCCGAGCCAGCCACAGGAGAAGGTCTGAAAGAGCTTTTTGCGCGGGGCAAGGCGCTAGAAGCTGAACGGGATCTGGCGCGCAGACAGGATCCCTATTTCGACAATGGACAGGCGCTGCTTCAGATTGCAATCGTCTTGGCCTCGGTCGCGATCGTCTCCGGTGGCAATCTCGCACTGATCCTAAGCGGCGGACTGGGCCTTGCCGGCATTGCTTTGACCGTTCATGGCTTCCACCTTGGCTCACCCGAAGCACTCGAGGTGGGCAAACAATTCCTGTCGGAGATCGTAGAGAAGATCTCGCAACTGACCAATTGATGGAAAAGCTCCGCGATTACCAGTGAATAGAATTGCGTGCATATAGCAAGCGACCGGAACTCGTGCGAAACAGCACGAAATGCTGAATTTATTATTTCTTTTTGACCGTTGAGTTTCGATAGAGGGGGAAGCGCAATTATTTTCGAAGTGGCCCAATGCCAGTTATTGGTAATCTGATGGTCCGAGCCGCAAAATGCGGCTCGGCAATAGCGGCAACCTGGTCGGTTTAGAACTGGCAGGCCAGCAGGTTCGCGGCGCTTGATTTGTCGTGCTGCGGTGGTGCGTCCTCAATATTAAGAACTTTCACCACGCAATCGTCGACGATCATCGAATAGCGCTTGGAACGCAAACCGAGGCCACGGGCAGATAGATCGATATCAAGGCCGATCTTGCGGACGAAATCCGCATTGCCGTCCGACAGCATCGTGATCTTGCCCTCGGCGCCGGTGTCCTTGGCCCATTGTGTCAGGACGAAAATGTCGTTCACTGACGTGCAGGCGATCATGTCGATGCCCTTGTTCTTGAACTCGTCTGCATTGGCGACGAAACCCGGCATGTGCTGCTTGTGGCAGGTCGGCGTATAGGCACCGGGAACGGCGAACAGCGCCACCTTCTTGCCGCCGAACACCTCATTCGTCGTCACCTGCTTCGGCCCCTCCGGACCCATTATGGTGAAAGTCGCGTCCGGCAGCCGGTCGCCCACCTTTATCGTCATGATATTCCTCCGGGTTGATCGTTCAGCGAACCTGCGAAACGTATGGCCCTGACCCTATACGCCGTCACGAGCGGATCAAGAAGCAGTATGGGCCACCATCCTTGGTCAGTCGATCGTCCAATAGGCCTCCGACTGGCCTGCATCGGAAACCATCGTGATGCGCAGTGTCTTGCCCCGCAGCTCCTTGGGCGTGGCTTCCGACAGATCCACCTCGAAGCTGATCGTGTCACCCTTCTCCGCAACTCTGGTGGGTAGCGGTACATACGCACCGTCCATCGCCTCGACGAACATATCGCCGGAGGCCGCCGACCCGGGGAAACGGGCTTCGAGCATCAGCTTCGGCCGATCGCCGTCGAGGTGGGCCTTGCTCGATACCAACTCCGGATCGTCAGGCTGCCGCTCGTCAGGGCCGCGGGGAACGGCTGCGAGTGCGTTGGCAATCTCTGGCGAGGCTGGAACAGTCGCGTTGGCGGGGAGTGTCAACGCAAGCTGGGCCTCCGCCGGCACGCAGATGTCCCGGCAAATGCCATACGAAAGGGTGAGCCGCAGCTCGACGGGCTTATCCGGATCCTGAGGGCGCACCTCGATCGGAAACACCACGGCTCCCGAGTAGCCGACCGAATCTCCCACTGAGTTTTTGAACCGACGCGGGGCCGGATAAAGGACATTCGCCTCGGACAGGTTCACCGATGCTGACCAGTTGAAGTGCGGTGGCAACCCGCCGGCGTCTCCGGGCGATCTCCAATAGGTCTTCCAGCCCGGGTTCAGATGGATCGCGAGGCCGGCGACAACGGTGGGGCCTTCGGCGTCCTTCGACGCAACCGAACCCGCGACCAACCGGACCTTCGCGCCGTGCGCCTCCACCCACGGGGTTGCGAGCGGACTGGCCACGGCCTCAACATTGAGTGCTATGGAGCCCGCCAGGATGGCGGCGGTGATTCGCATACGACCATTGAGCACCACTCTAGTCCCCTTGCCTCGTGGCGACTTATGCCTATGTAGCCAAGGTTGAGTGTCGGGCAAGTCACGATCAATTTGACATGTGAAGCAGCTTTCGGCGTGCCAGCAAATTCAATGCTTCACAGGTAGTGGAGGCTGAGGCTAGACTCCCGGAATGACAGTACGACGGCAGCCACAAAAGTTTACGGACAACGGATACCTCGAAGGGCAGTTGCTCATTGCCATGCCCGCGATGGCCGACAAGAGATTTGCGCGCTCGGTCATCTACATGTGCGCCCATTCGGACGAGGGGGCGATGGGGCTGATCATCAATCAGCGCGCCCCGAACCTCAGCTTTGCGGATTTGCTTGAAAGGTTGCAGCTCCTGGACGAGGAGACCGAGGCAGCCCTTCCGCCGGAGTTGATGCGCATGGCAATCCACGTCGGGGGGCCCGTGGAGCCCGAGCGAGGGTTCGTCCTGCACAGCTCGGATTACTTCACCCCCTCCTCGACCTTGCCGATCAGTGATGAGGTTTGCCTCACCGCCACGATCGACATCCTGAAGGCCCTGGCGGCAGGCGAGGGACCGGATCGAGCAATCCTGGCCCTTGGATACGCCGGTTGGGCGCCGGGACAGCTCGAGAGCGAGATTCACGCCAATGGCTGGCTGAGCTGCCAGGCGGATCTCGATCTCATCTTCGATCTCGATGTCGAGGAGAAGTATGAGCGGGCGCTGTCCAAGCTGGGTATCGACCCGATTCACCTCGTGAACGCCGCGGGTCACGCCTGATCTACCCGGGCTCTTTCAAAGCCTGCGGCGGACACGAACGGAACGCATAAGGGCCAGACCTGCTGCCGGCGGGTCTGGCCCTTGCTTTTCGGAGGTGACATCATTCGGTGCAAGGCACCGTGATCGTCAGCCCGACATTGGCGAAGTAGCGCTTGCACTCGAGCTTTTTCGGCTCCTCGCCAGATGGTGCCGAATTCGCGGCGGTCGTAATCGCTGCAGTCGTGAGTGTCCCCGCCTCGCTCGCGTTCGGGTTGTCGGGCTTCTTCACCGGCAATGGGATCGCTGCCAACGTGATCTCGGCAGCTTCAGGCTCCTTCGCCCCGGCGTCTGCGCGCGCATCAGCTGCCTTCCGCTTTGCCGCAGCGAGAGCAGTTAAACGCTTTTGCTCTGCCCGTTCCGTCGCGATTGCCGCCTTCCGAGCACGCTCGGCTTCGATCGCCCTGGCCCGGCGGAGGTCATGATATCGCCACGCGTGATACTTGTGGGCACGATAGTGGTGATGGCCACCGCCAACATAGAAGCCGCCGACTGGGAAGCCGAAGTAGATCCGCATGCCCGCCTCGGCAGCCGGAGCCGAGAGCGCCACGCCCGCGAGGATGCCCGCAACGAGCGTGAAGGTCTTTGTGGTTGAAAGCTTGAGGGTCATATCCGTCCACCATAGTCAGGCGTTTCGCTGAGATGTCGCTTGCTGCGCTCCAATGCCTGACATCATGGCTGGGACGGGGATGGCAGGCTGTGTCGCGCGGAACAGCCCGCACCTTTCTCACACTGCGGGCAGCGGGTGGCTGCTGCGGATCGAGCTGATCTCGGCAGACCGCGTCGGCCGCGCTGCCATGACTCGCCTTCTCACGTCGGCCACGAATTGACTTGTCCGTTCGAGCACGAGGTCACGCTGCCGGTCGAGCGTGACGATGTGGTAGCTGTCGTCGAGCACCGTCGTCTGCACCGGCCCACCGAGGTGCTTCTGCAGGTGGAAAGTGTTGCGGAGGCTCGCGATGTCGTCGTCACGCGGATGCAGCAACAGCACAGGCTGACGAACGCTCCTGAGGGACCGACGGACCGAATTGACCAACCGCCGCAACTCCAGCATGGAGCTGCCGGGCGTGCTGAGCTGCCCCGCCTGGGAGCTGTCGCCGCCCTCGAGAGCCGCTGTCACGAGCCCGCGCACACGCGGGTCTTTGATGCCGTATGGATCCCGCTCGGTAAAATCGAATAAATCCGCTACCCACCTATGGTAGACGAGCCGGAATAATCTCGCGTACCAGGGGATCGACCAGCCATCCAGCTTCAACGTCGGCGCATAGAGGACAGCGCCGTGAACGCTGTCCGGCCGATCGGCTGCAAGCCGCAGTGCCATAACTGCTCCCATGGAAAGGCCGCCAGCGACGATCACATCGCAGTGCTGGCGCAATTTTTCGTGAGCCGCGAGGACGCTGGCGTACCAGTCCTGCCAGCGCGTAGCCCTGAGATCGTCGGCACTACCGCAGTGGCCCGCGAGTTGCGGGCAGGAGACGGTGTACCCGGCTCGGGCCAGCCCAACCGCGATGAAGCGCATCTCGATCGGCGTGCCGCCGAGGCCATGAATGAGGAGAACGCCGGTTCGATTGCCGGAAAAGTGCAGGCTACGATCAACGATGCTCATGATTTTCTTCTCTCTTTCTCGACGTTCGCCGGTCTCGGCAGTTGGTCGGTGACGACCGAACTTACCCGTTCGTTAGCTCGACACTGTTCCGGGGATGACTTTGGCGAAAATGTGTGCTGAGAAGTCCGCCGCGCGTTATTTTTGGGTCTGCGACGTTCTGGAGCGTGGGGTTAGATCAGAATTGGAGTGTGGAGCGTAGTTGCAGCCTTTGAGGCTGTGCGGAGTATCGGTGCTTGTCGAAACTGACGGACTGTGCAAAGTGAGTACCGAGCTGCTGCGCCAACGGACCGGCAGTCTTAACCCAAAGCGACAACTCCATTTCAACTAGGGAGGTTTTCGAGAATGACCGAAAAGAAAAACAAGGCCATGACCACCCGGCGCAAGTTCCTCGCCGGCGCCGCGGTGACTGGCGCGGCAACGATCGCGATGCCACAGGTATCGCGCGCCGAAACGGTCACGCTCAAGATGCAGGGCGCCTGGGGTGCCCAGGACATGCTGAATGAGATGGCCCAGGATTTCGTGAAGATCGTCAACGAACTGGGCGAAGGGCGGCTTAAAATCGACTATTTGAACGCCGGCGCCGTCGTTAAGCCATTCTCGGTCATGGATGGCTGCCACAGCGGCGTTCTCGACGGTGCGCACAGTGTGCCGGCATACTGGTATGGCAAGCATCGCGCCGCATCACTGTTCGGCACGGGTCCCGCCTACGGCTTCAATGCAAACCAGCTCCTTTCTTGGGTCTACTATGGTGGCGGGCTCGAACTTTTCAACGAGCTCATTCAGGACGTTCTGAAGCTCAACGTCGTCGGCTTCCTCGGCTTCGCGATGCCGGCGCAACCGCTAGGCTGGTTCAAGAGGGAGATTAACGGGCCGGAAGACCTCAAAGGTATGAAGTATCGGACTGTCGGCCTCGCGAGCAACCTCTTCCAGGCCATGGGCATGAGCGTCGCTCAGCTCCCCGGACCGGAGATTTTGCCCGCTATGGACCGCGGCGTCATTGAGGCGTTCGAGTTCAATAACCCCTCGTCCGACCTCCGCTTCGGTGCGCAAGACGTCGCCAAGCTCTACTATTTGGGCTCCTACCACCAGGCCGCAGAAGCATTCGAGATTCTTATTCAATAAGACGAAGTTCGAGAGCTTGGCCAAAGAGCAGCAGGCGATCATCAAACATGCTGTACGGGCAGCTGCTGCCGATAACGAGTGGAAGGCCTGGCACGCCTACTCAGAAGATTTGCAGAAGCTGATCAACGATCACGGCGTGAAGATCAAGCGCACTCCGAAGTCTATCTTCGAGGAGCAGCTCAAGGCTTGGGATCAGGTTGAAGCGGAGCTGGTTAAGGATCCGCAGCAGGGGCCGTTCATCAAGAAGGTGCTCGACAGCCAGAAGGCCTGGGCCAAGCGGGTCGGCTTCTATCACTTGAACAATGACGCCGACCACAGGACGGCTTACGAGCATCACTTCGGTCCAATCGAGACCTGATGGCACATCACTGAGTTATCGGCCGGGTCTCAGCTTGAGCCCGGCCGATAACGTGTGTGCCCGAACAAAATTCCAAAAAATAGGCGAGGGAACTCAGTGGTCGGCTTTCTCCTCTTTATCGACCGCCTCAGCGCGGGCGTCGGTAAGGCCTTTGGCTGGTGCATGATCATTTTGGTTTTCGGCACCTGCTACGAAGTCTTCATGCGCTATGTTCTTCGCGCGCCCACGAACTGGGCGTTCGATATGGCTTACACTATGTACGGGGCCTTGTTTCTGATGGCGGGCGCCTACACGCTCTCGCGGAACGGTCACGTACGTGGCGACGTGCTCTACCGCCTCCTCCCGACCAGGATGCAGGCGGCGATGGACCTGGCGCTATACATCCTCTTCTTCTTTCCCGGCTTTCTGGCGCTGCTCGTTTATGGCTATCCGTATGCGATGACTTCGTTCATGATCCGCGAAGTCTCGATCTATAGCCCCGCGGGGCAGCCGATTTGGCCCCTGAAGGCACTGATTCCACTCGGTGCTCTTTTTATGCTGATCCAAGGCCTGGCAGAGGCCATTCGCTGCGTCATAGCACTTCGAGACGGCGCCTGGCCGCAACGGCTTCAGGACGTGGAGGAGCTGGAATCCGCAATCCTCGCCGATGAAGAGGCGCGCGCGCGCCTTGCAGAACAGCAAGTAGCCAGTGGAGCTGCCCGATGACCAATCCCGAAGTCGGCATGCTCATGCTGGGGCTGTTCATCTTCGTTATTCTGCTGGGATTCCCGATCGCGTTCACGCTCATCGCGATGGGCATCTTCTTCGGCTATTTCGCGATGGGCACTCGCATATTCGACCTGCTCGTCACGAACACCGCCGACGTCATGCAGAATGACGTCCTGACGGCCGTCCCGCTATTCCTATTCATGGGGTACGTGATCGAGCGCTCGAACATTCTCGACCGTCTCTTTCACTCCATTCAGATGGCGGCAAAAAACCTGCCGGGGTCGCTCGCAGTTGCGACGCTGATCACCTGCGCGTTGTTCGCGACCGCAACAGGTATCGTCGGCGCCGTTGTAACGCTAATGGGGCTGCTGGCCTTCCCGGCCATGCTACGGGCTGGATACGACACTCGGCTAGCCGCTGGGGTGGTCTGTGCCGGTGGCTGCCTCGGCATCATGATTCCGCCGAGCGTTCTGCTCATTCTCTACGGGGCCACGACGGGCACATCGGTTGTCAAGCTCTATGCGGCTGCGTTTCTCCCGGGCTTCTTGCTCGCCGGGCTGTATGTTGTGTACGTCATGGCCCGAGCGATCATAAATCCGAAGCTGGCCCCGAAACCGCCTGAGCTGGATAAGCCTTTACCCCTCGGCGAGGTCATTTGGGCGATGCTGACCTCGTTTTTCCCGCTCTTCATCCTGATCATGGCAGTGCTCGGCGCCATTCTGTTCGGTCTTGCCACACCGACGGAAGCTGCCGCGGTGGGATGTGCGGGTGCGTTGCTGTTGGCCGCTTGTTATCGGGCGCTCACCTTCGAGCGACTGAAAGAAGCGACTTACCTGACGGCCCGCACCTCCGCGATGGTCTGCTACCTGTTCATCGGGTCGTGGACATTCTCCTCGGTCTTCTCATACCTGGGTGGCCACGAGGTGATCGAAGCCTGGGTCAAGTCTCTGGAACTGTCACCAACGATGTTCCTCATCCTTGCTCAGCTCATCATCTTCCTGCTCGGATGGCCACTGGAGTGGACGGAGATCATCATCATCTTCGTGCCGATCTTCCTACCATTGCTGAAGGCCTTCAACATCGACCCGATCATCTTCGGCATCCTGGTGGCGTTGAACATTCAAACGTCATTCAACACACCGCCGATGGCGATGGCCGCGTACTATCTGAAGGGGATAGCGCCGCCGCATGTGAAGCTGACGGAGATATTCGCCGGGGCACTGCCGTTCGTGTTCCTCGTTTTCATCACGATGGCTGTCGTCTACATCTTCCCGGAGATTGCGCTCTGGCTGCCACAGAAGTTGTACGGGAACTGAGAAGAATGGCTGAGGCTTTGACCTCTCTCACAGCAACCGAAGCGCACCGCGAGATCACTCGCGGTGCGCTTTCTTCCGAGGAATACGTCACCGCGTGCCTGGATCAGATCGAGGCCCTAGATGGCGATATTCGCGCGTTCGTCCACATCGACCGCGCACACGCCTTGAAACAAGCGCGTGAGCTTGACGAGTGGCGACGGGATGGCCGGCCGACCGGGCCGCTTCACGGAATCCCGGTGGCTATCAAGGATATTTTCGATACCCGCGACTACCCGACAGAATGCGGCTCACCGCTCCTGGCCGGTCGCCGCCCGCGGCAGGATTTGACAGTCGTAGCGAAATTGAGAGCGGCCGGCGCCGTCATCATCGGCAAGACGGTCACAACGGAATTCGCCTATTATCATCCCGGCCCGACGCGGAATCCGCACAATCTCGAGCACACTCCGGGTGGCTCGTCCTCGGGCTCTGCAGCAGCGGTGGCCGCGGGCATGGTACCTCTGGCGATCGGCTCGCAGACGAACGGCTCCGTAATCAGACCGGCATCTTTCTGCGGCGTGTTCGGCGCTAAACCCACGCATGGCTTTATTTCGCGGGGCGGTGCACTGGAGCTGTCCCGAACACTCGATCACGTCGGTGTCTTTGCTCGGACGCTAGAGGACGTTGCCCTGCTACTCGACGTGCTCACGGGACACGATCCGCTCGATCCCGATACGAAGCCCGTCGCGAAGCCCAATTTCCGCGCGATCGCTGCGGAACCACCTCCCCTGCCGCCGAAATTCGCGCTGGTGAAAACACCGGTCTGGGAAAAGGCGGATGTTTCCACTCGCGAAATTTTCGAGGAGCTCATTTCCAGCCTCGGCGACGACGGCGGAATTGCCGAGCTTCCCGATATTTTTGCAGAGGCGTGGGACGCGCAGCGAATGATCATGGCTGCTGATATGGCCCACCGTTTCTCAAGACTGGTCGAGCGCGGCAGCCCGGAAGCGTCCAGCAAGCAGCTTCGCGATCTTCTCGATGAAGGTCGGCGGGTTACAGCGGTAGATTATCTCGCCGCGCACGATCTGAGGCCACGTCTGCACGCCAGCCTGGCCCCGATCTTCGACTACTACGATGCCATCATAACGCCGGCGAGCATTGGAAGCGCTCCGGCATCGCTCGAAACGACGGGCGATCCAGTGTTCTGCACGCTCTGGACTTTCTCGGCGTTCCGGCGTTGTCTCTGCCGGTTCTACAAGCTCCCGACGGTATGCCGCTCGGTTTGCAGCTCGTCGGTCCGCCTAACGACGACGCGCGCTTGCTGCGTTCTGCGCGCGTCCTGTTGGAAAATCTCTCGAAGCTCGAAAGCTGATCGACCAGGGTCAGCTGACGTCAGCGCCCGTTGTTCCGGGAGCGCCGGAGCAGCGGGGCGAAGGCGTCCTGCCAGAACGCCACGATCATCAGGACAAATGCCAAGATCGATACGATCCAGAGGGGCGTCTCCCCAACCTTCCCTACGATCGCAACGACGAAAGCAATCATCAGAACTGTGCCGACGATCGCGGAAATTGCATCTGCCATTGTCTCTTCCTCGCCCCCGGGCAATGATGTCACCAGTAGATCTCAGAGTACATATTGCATCTGTTAGCCGATGCAAAGCGCGGGGTGCGCAAGGCCTGCCCGGAGGTTCAATCATGATCGCGGTGATTTTCGAAGTGACGCCCGCCGAGGGGCGGAAGCAGGAATATCTCGACCTGGCCGCGGAACTCAGGCCCGAGCTGGAAAAGATGGACGGCTTCATCTCGATCGAGCGCTTTCAGAGCCTTACCGATCCTGGAAAGCTCCTGTCGCTATCGTTTTGGCGGGATGAAGAATTTGTCGCCCGCTGGCGAAATTTCCCGGGCCACCGCAGGACACAGGCCCGTGGCCGCTCCGGCGTTTTCGCGGGTTACCGGCTGCGGGTCGCAAATGTCATGCGCGACTATGAAATGACGGATCGGCGGGAGCAGGCCCCGGAGGACAGCCGCGCCATTTTCGACAAGGTTTGATTGGAAACAGGGCCGTCCTGCAAGAAGCGCCCTTCGAAAGGCTCGAGCCGCGTCTTAGGCGGCTCGATGCTCACGGTCGTGGCGAATACCGGATCGCCTAACGCCGAGCAGCGCGGTTCCTGCCCGTCCCCACCAGCCTCGGGCCGTTCAAGAGAGCTGGTGCGGTTGCGCCCGCCGACCTTTGGGCCTGATTGACTGGCTTTCTCGTCGGCGCGGGCGTTCTGGCCGCGATTGCTTGATTGAAGGTCCGCTCGAGATTCTGGCAGCGGCTCCGAGCCGAAGGATGAGTCGGCGTCGCCGGCATGTTGCCGAAGGATCGGCAGACCTGCCTCAGGCCATTCCTATCGAGCCAGCCTTCGGCAACTCCGCGCCTGACGGCCCAGCTGTCGGCCCTCAACTCACTCCCGCCGACGTGGTGGTGACCACATTCGTGATAGAAGACGAAAAGACGAACTGTTCGCGGCATCCGGTTGATGAGCCGCGGATTGATGATGAGGACGCCTGGCGCCGCAGCACCCTCGCTGGGCAGCCCTCCATCGAGCACGTTCCGCGCGCGGCCGCAGCGTAGACTGCGACCTGCCATCGAAAGACTTCCATCCCGCTGGAGCTTCGAGGCCCCCGCTGGAGGCCGGTGCTGCCTCAGCGGTCGAAAGGATACTGAAAAGGGCTGCAACCGCGCTGGCAAGGCCGAGCAGCCGCACTGGATACTTCACCGTACTCCCCCGTTGACGAGATTGCCACTCAACGCATGAGTGAAATGTTGCATACACATTTGTGCCAGAATTGCGGCAATCGCAGGTTGGCACTCGATTTTCGGTTACAACCTATCGGTGGGAACGAGGCGGCGACCGGCGTGTTGATGAGTATCAATGTCGTTGCACAGAACTCGGACGATCATTCATCCGCGTAAACCCAAGCTCAGGGAGGCTGCCATGAAGGCTCGCGACATTATGAGCAAGAACGTCATCACCGTTGGTCGGGAGACATCGGTACATGACATTGCTCAGCTGATGACCAGCAAGCAAATCAGCGGCGTTCCCGTCGTGGCAGAGGATGGCACAATCCTTGGAATCGTCAGCGAAAGCGACCTCCTCCGGCGAGCCGAGCTCGGTACTGAGCCGCAACGCAAATGGTGGTTGAGCTTCTTCAGCGATCCCGACTTGCTGGCGCGCCAATACAGGAAAACTCACGGCCTCAAGGCAGAGGACGTCATGTCCCGCCCCGTCGTTACGGTCGATGAGAATGCGGACTTGGGCGAGATTGCCAACACTCTGGAAAGGCGGCGCGTAAAGCGCCTCCCGGTTGTGCGGGATGGCAAGCTGGTCGGCATTATTTCTCGTGCTGACATCGTGAAGGCCCTGAGCCAAAGCGAGCCACAGCCCGGCAAACGAATAAGTAGTGACACTGAGCTCGAAGAAGCCCTATTGGCAAAAATCCGCGAGCAAGACTGGCTGGACGGCAGTTTTCTCAACGTGTCCGTACAGAATGGCGTCGTCGAGCTGAACGGCTTCATCCCCTCCGCAGAGCAGCGCCGAGCTTTGCATGTTCTCGTCGACGAGGTGGATGGAGTTCAAAGGGTCGAGGACAGGCTTGTCATCGGGTCACCGACATTCGAGGAGTCTGACCCAAGGAGGCGCGAAGTAATCCGGGCTCGTCGATGCGGTAAGCACGTGGATGCTCCAACCCGATAGCTACGTACAGCGCCTTTCACAAGCTCTTCATCGCCTCAAAATCTGTCAGATCAGTCGGCACCGCGACAGCGGCATTGAGAGCCTTTATCCCTTGGTGCCGGATCGGCTTGCTCAAATCAGAAGGCGAATAACCTCGTAAAAGCTTCGGGCCAGCCCCCTGCCCCGAAGCCCACCCAAGAAAAAATTCGAAATCGAAAACTTGTCTCCTACGTGACAGCGCGCGCCCCTTAAGTCTGCCAATCTTGCCTTATCGACGGACGGCAAGAGCCGCCGCCGTAAACCGGAAGGGCGAAATCGAACCGCCCGACCAAATCGAGGCAAAAGATCTGGAGGACTGAGATGAACAAGAAGATGATCATGGGTTTGGCCGCTGGACTAATGGCTCTTGGTGCGCTTCAGGCGCCGGCAGCCGAAGCAAAGGGCAAGGGCTTCCACGGCCACAAGCATCACCACCACAAGCATTTCGTTTTCAAGTGGCACAAGTGGCACAAACCGCATTACGTCTACTACAACGACTGCGGATATTACTTCTTCAAGTGGAAGAGCACCGGAAAGTACTTCTGGAAGACCAAGTATTTCGCCTGCAAGGGCTTCTACTGATGTGTCTCCCTTCGGCCCGGATCCATCCCCGGTGTCCCCGCCGGGCCGAAGCTCTCAAGCCCCCAGCCTTCGTGCTGAGGGGCTTTTTTTATGAGCGGTCGATAGCAAGAAAAAACTTCCGCTATCGTGGTGAGCGTACGTCACTCCCACTCGATGGTTGCCGGCGGCTTGGAGGTGATGTCGTAGACGACCCGATTGATGCCGCTCACCTCGTTGATGATGCGCGTCGCGATCGCGTCCGAGGAACTCGTGCGGGAAGCGGGTACCAGTCGGCGGTCATGCCGTCCGTCGAGGTCACGGCGCGCAGCGCGCAGACGTATCTCGTAGGTCCGCGCATCGCCCATGACGCCCACGGTGCGCACCGGCAGCAGCACCGCGAAAGCCTGCCAGATCTCGTCGTAGAGGCCCGCGTTGCGGATCTCCTCCAGATAAATCGCATCGGCCTGCCGCAGGATGTCGAGCTTCTCGCGGTGACCTCGCCCAGGCACGCGAATCGCGAGGCCCGGCCCGGGGAACGGGTGCCGGCCGACGAATGCTCTCGGGCAGCCCCAGCTCGCGGCCCAACTGCGCGCACCTCGTCCTTGAACAGCTCGCGCAGCGGCTCCACCAGCTTCAGCTTCATGCGCTCGGGCAGTCCGCCGACGTTGTGGTGCGATCTTGATCGTGACGGACGGGCCACCTGTGAACGAGACGCTCTCGATCACGTCGGGATAGAGCGTGCCCTGCGCGAGGAACTCGCGCCGCCGAGCTTCTTCGCCTCCTCCTCGAACACGTCGATGAAGAGTGCGCCGATGGTCTTGCGCTTCTCTCCGGGTCGGTCGACGCCCTGCGAGCGCGGCAGGAACCGCTCGCCCGCATCAACGTGAACCAGCGGCATGTTGTAATGTCCGCGGAACAGGCGCGACGACCTCTTCGGCCTCGCCCTGCCGCAGCAGGCCGTGGTCGACGAAGATGCAGGTGAGCTGGTCGCCGATGGCCTCGTGGATCAGCACCGCGGCCACCGCGGAGTCGACGCCGCCCGACAGTCCGCAAATGACCCTGCCCTCGCCGACCTGCGCGCGGATGCGCGCGATCGCTTCCTCGCGGAAACGCGCGCATGCGTCCAGTCGCCGTGGCAGCCGGCGACTCTGATCACGAAATTGCGCGAGCAGCTCGGCGCCTCGCGGCGTGTGCGCCACCTCGGGGTGGAACTGCACGCCGTAGATGCGGCGCTCCTCGTCGGCAATGGCCGCGAACGGCGCGCCCTCTGATGCGCGCGATCACTCGAAAACCTGGCGGCAGGCTGGCGACGTGGTCGCCATGGCTCATCCAGACGTGATCCCGCGTGCCCTTGGACCAGACGCCCTGGAACAGCGGGCTGTCTCGACCACCTCGATCTCGGCGCGGCCAAACTCCCGACGCGTGCCCGGCCTCACCTCGCCGCCGAGCTGAGCCACCATCGTGTGCTCGCCATAGCAGATGCCAAGCACCGGCAAACCGCGCTCGAAGACGCATCTGGAGCCGCAGGCGTGTCGCTTTCATACACGCTGGAGGGGCCGCCGGAGAGGATGATCGCTTTGGGCTGAAGCCGCTGGAGCCCGTCTTCGGCCCTGTCGTAGGGGACGATCTCGCAGTACACGCCGGCCTCGCGCACACGCCGCGCGATGAGCTGTGTAAACTGGGAGCCGAAATCGAGAATGAGGACGGTGTCTTTCATGACGAGCCGTTACGACAATCCCTGGACGACTGCAACAGCCGCCGGGGTGCGACTAACAGGCGTCTACTGGACAGCCAGCCCGCACTATATTGCGGGAAAGCCAATCAGTGAGGGCCTGAGCCGATGAGCACCCAAACGACGAACCCTGGCGACGCAACGAAGGCCCGTCACGATCACGTTCATGATGACGCGTGCGGCTGCGGCCATGACCACCACGGCCATCACCACCATCATATCCACCGGCCCATTGCTCCGTTCGTTCGCTCCAGCCCCAAGATCGGCCGCAACGATCCTTGCCCCTGCGGGTCGGGCAAGAAGTACAAGAAGTGCTGCATGACGGCCTGACCAGCTCGCCCCGTTGCCGCACCTGACGTGTTGGCGAACCGTCTTTCGGCGTTTGCCGGCCCCATTACGAAAGCCGAAATCGCCGTCCCCTCGCCTCTGACTCCAACTCGGTTTGTGGATATTGCCTTTCAGAAAGACATCGCTCGGATGTCTAAATCCTGCGGGCCAAATTCATTCGGATAACCTGCTCGACCCGCCGAATTTGCTGAACGTGCTGGCCAGGGGGCTTGTCGATAAACGCTCTCAGTTCAGCCTGCCACAAGCTTGCCCCGCAATGTTGCCGTCGCAGGTACTCGTAATGTTCTCACGGGTGACGCGCAATGATTGCGAGCCGGCTTCCCTGGGAAAAGTATGAGCGCATCGACAGCGGATGCGCGGCCAAGAACGGGGCGGAGGAGAGCGTCTGGCCCATAACAGAGCTCAATCCCACCAGCGCCCTGATCTCAAACCCTCAGCCGATCGATCCAGGCGAAGCCATTTGGAAGCCGTTGTTCGATCGCGCGCAGCTTACGAAACGCGCGAACGTCGTCTGTATGAAGTGGGGCACGCGCTACGGGCCGGAATGGGTGAACCGGCTTGCAGCGATGGTCCGTCGCAATACCACATGGAACATCCGGTTCGTCTGTTTCACCGATGACCCCTCCGGCATCCGCCCGACATCGAGTGCCAACCTATGCCGGTCGTCGAGTTCGATCCAAAGTCTCGGGCGGTATTGGCCAAAGCTCGGATTATTCCAGGAGAATCTCGGCGGCCTTGAGGGTATGACGCTTTACCTCGACCTGGACGTGGTCGTCATAGGCAGCCTCGACCCATTCTTTTCCTATCCGGGGCGCTTCTGCATCGTTCGCGAATGGAAGGACCCGCACCTCGGCTATGGCAACAGCTCCGTCGTTCGCTATTTCATTGGACTGGAAAGTGCAGTTCTCGATCGGTTCTACGCGACTTCTCCGGAGCAAATTGCGAGCGTCTATGCCTGCAAAGAGCAGAATTTCCTCACACGCGCCGTGGATGAGGTGACGTTCTGGCCGGACGATTGGTGTCCCGCCTTCTCCCGCGCGTGTTTACCGCGGACCCGCATTCTCCGCTATTTCTGCAAGCCAAGCCGGCCGACATCGGGCCGAATTCTCGTCTTCTATGGCTCAATCACCCCGGCATCGGCAATGGTCGGCGAGCATGATCCGAAGAAGCGCTCGCGAGTAGGTCGCATTCCACGCCTCACACGCCACCGCTTTCTGCCGGCGGAATGGATTGGCGAATATTGGCGCGAGTAGCCTCGGCTTTGCTCCGAGACGTATTGCAACCAAATTAACCCAAAGCACGTGAGGAGTACGATGGTTCACACAATCAGGGCCACGCGTCATGTGATGGTCGAATTTCAGATGCTGGGCGAGGAAGTCAAAGACTTTTACGTTCAGAGCCTGCAGCATGGACGACTAGAGAGCTACGAACCACCGATCAGCGAGATCATCTTGCGCCTAGCTAGCTCCTTCCCTGATACACCCTGGTCTTTCGCTGACGTGGGCGCGAATACAGGTATCTACACCCTGTCCGTCGCTGCATGTCATCCATTTGCCCATTGTCATGCGTTCGAGCCCGCTCCATCTATCAAGGACCTTCTACTGCGAAATATCTCTCTCAATCCTCATCTGAAGGCTCGGATCAGCTGCCATGCGGTTGGTCTGTCTTCGAGATCTGGCTTCGCAAAGTTTTACGAGACTAAAAACGACCAGGGGTTTGTTTCGACAAGTTCTTCCCTGCACGCACCAAAAGATCTACCCTACTCCGAGTATCCTGTTGAGCTGCAGAGGCTCGACGACCAGGCATTGGAGCACAAGGTTAGGCTGCTCAAGGTCGACGTGGAAGGACACGAGCTCGACGTACTTGAGGGTGGCAAGGAGACGATCCAAACTCATCGCCCTGTCATTATTTTCGAAGTGCTCAATAGTAGCGGCGGGCCTCGCTTCAATACAATTGCGAGCGCTTTAAATTATTGTTTTTTTGCCATCATTGGCAACTCCTTCTCTTGCAGCCCAACATTCGTTTCTGGAGATCAGTTTAACTACATTCTGTGCCCTGCTGAGCAAACCTCAAACATACAGCAAATCTTGATCGATACTGGACTTTCACCACTATGATGTCATTAAGGCAAGACGTGGCTCTGCGGCCAATTCCTGAGATCAAGTCACATAATCACCTACCCCCCAGGGTATCCCTCAGTGACCGAGACGCTCTTCTATATTGCCAAAGAGTCTTATGCGAGACTTTCGAAAATGCCTACCGCGCGAGCACGTATGCGCGAGCTCGTCCGTCGGATCCGCCGGTCGCGTACATCACCTTGGCTACACCTGACTACGCGTGGGGCACAAGAGTGCTATTGCGGACACTCAGACGTTATACCTCCGTTCCAATTCTAGTAATGATCCCCTCGAATTACTCGCTACATTCCGATGTGCAGGATGTATTTGCAATCAACGTACCTACTCTCTACAGGCAAGCAGACGGCGCCCGGAAGGAATTCTCTCAGACGTTTACAAAGCTATGGGCTTTTTCGCTGATAAATTTTCGCCGGATCGTTTTCCTCGATAGCGACACGCTCGTCCTTGGGAGTCTCGATGATCTTCTTGACGGAGACGAGTTTCTCGTCTGCCGCAACTCTGTCGAGTACGTCGAACTTAGTGCCTTCAACAGCGGACTTATGGCTTTCAGTCCAAAGCCCCACCTTTTTCAGAGAATCTTGGAGGAGGGCGCCACGGCTCCCACCAAAGACGGCGGCGACCAGGGACTTCTAAACTCCTTGTTCCGGGGCGAAGTGAAATATCTCGGCTCCGAGTTTAACGCCATAAAGCATTACCTTTATTTCCGGCATCCAGATCTACGGCAGCAAGATCTTCGAATGGTGCACTACATAGTCAAGAAACCGTGGGAGCTTTGGTACCGAGAAATCACTGACGCATTCTGCGTTGATCTTGAGGATCTCTGGACAAGCGAGTTAAGCCGCACAGAACTACTCGATCTCATAAGCCAATGGCGCAGGAACCAGTTTCTTGCGGAGCGTCCGCGGTTCGATGTCACCAGACAGCATCGCAAGAAGCGAAAGCGCAATAGAAACCTGGCGATCTGCGGATTGGCCGGCGCACTTATGTTTGGTTTGGGTGCGCTTGTTTGTCGAATGATGGAATGAAATGTTTTGCGCGCCAATCCATGCACCTCCTCGTCGTCCTACCCAGGCGTTCGCCAGTTGACCGGAACATCCCGAACTCGGTCGATCTATGCGTTCATGATCTCGTCGCCGCGAGCCGCCATCGCGATACGACGTGCATCGTGGCCGAGCACGTGCACGATCTCTTCTCGGAATTCGAAACGGCAGACGTTCCGCCCATATTCGCGAACCATACCGCGCTGCTTGCGCACCATGCGGCGCGGGTCGCTCGAAGGAGAGGGACAGATCTCATCGTTGTTCATCAGCATTTTCAAATCGCGGCGCGGCTCGCCCGAATGCTGCCGAAACGGGTGGTCTTCCATGCACATGGTTTCTACAAGCGCTATTCCAGCGGCCTCCTCCATTCGGTGCGACGCGGCATTCGACTACGAGAACTAAACCGCCTGGCTGGTCTGGTGCATGTCAGCGAGGCTTGTTGCGCGCATTTCGCATGCGCCTGGCCCGAGGTGTCGCTGCCCCAAGCAGTCGTGTACAATGGTTTTGATTTTGGTCAGTGGACACCGACGCGCCCGAAGCAAAGCGAGATTTTGTGCGTCGGCCGGTGCGTTCCGGAGAAGGGTATCCTTGAGGCAGCCCAAGCCGTCGCCCGGGTCCTGGCCGAGCGGCCCGAGTGGCGCGCGCGCTTCTCACTTTCGGAGCCAGAACGCGATCCGGCCTACTTACAAAAGGTCCAAGGGGCTATCACCGCCGCTGCGGTGAGCGACCGCGTGACGATTGAGCTGAATGTGCCCTGGCGCGGCATCAAGGACCGCTTCGAGCAGGCAGCAATTGCCCTGGTCCCATCCCGCTGGCGTGAGCCATTCGGGCGTACGGCACTCGAGGCGCACGCCGGTGGCGCAGCCCTCATCTCGTCGGGGTCAGGCGGACTGAGAGAGGTCAGTGGCCCGCACGCGCTCTTCGTCGATCCGGCAGATATCGATGGTTTCGCGAATGCGATCCGACGATTGATCGATGATGAGGATCTGCGGCGGAGTCTCTCCGACGGTGGCGCACAGTACGTTCGCGAGCGCTTTTCGATCGAGGCGGTGGCTGCCGCCTATGACGCCTACCTGGAAGAGGTCTGGGTCAAATTGAGCAAACGATCGAAGTGCCGAGCGGACTAGACAGCCGCTGCGGCGATGCTCTTGTCTTCAGGCTCGGAGATCGCGTTCGCGAACTGGATTTGGTAGAGACGGGCATACAGGCCACCGCGCTCAATAAGCTCACGGTGCCGACCGCTTTCGATCACCCGGCCTTTGTCCATCACGTGAATGACGTCTGCATTGGCCACCGTAGCCAAACGATGAGCAATCACGATCGTCGTCCGGCCGCGGGTCAGCTCCTGCAGAGCCGTTTGGATCGACTGCTCTGTCTCGCTGTCTAGGGCCGACGTGGGCTCGTCGAGGAGAATGATCGGGGCGTTCTTCAGGAACGCGCGAGCCAGAGAAATACGCTGGCGCTGGCCGCCCGAAATCTGCGACCCGAGCTCGCCGACCTGTGTGTCGTAGCCGTTCGGCAGGGAGCAGATGAAATCGTGCGCCTGTGCGGCCTTGGCAGCGGCGATGACTTCCTCTTCCGTCGCATTCTCCCGCCCGGCTACGATGTTCTCGCGGATCGTGCCTTCGAATAGAAAGACATCCTGACTGACCAGCGCGATCTGCTGCCGAAGTGACGCGAGCGAAACCTCAGAGATCGGCTGGCCGTCAATGCGGATTACACCCTCCGCCGGCGTCCAAAATCTCTGGAGGAGGTTGAAGACGGTCGTCTTGCCGGCGCCTGAAAGGCCGACAAGGGCTGTGGTCTTCCCAGGAGGTGCGACGAGATTGAGATCGCACAACACGGGCGTATCGGGATCGTAGGAAAAGGTGACGTTCTCGAATCGAACCTCGCCGCGGCTGACATTCAGATTGGGCCGCCGGGGCTCGTCCGCCTCCGCGATCGGCGTATCGAGCAGGTCGTACATCATGCGTACGCCGACCGCTGCCGTCGCGAGTTGGAGTTGTAGCTTCGACAGCCGACGGGCCGGGTCGGCCGCCATCAACAAAGCCGTGATGAAGGCGAAGAATTGCCCAGGCGTGTCGCCGAAGGATAGGCTGCGCCAACCGGCATATATAACCGCTGCCGCCACCGCCACGCCACCGAGTGTCTCGATCAACGGGTTCGTCAGCGCGCTCACGGCGACGATTTTGTTCGACAGCTTCTCGACACCCTCGACACCTTGGTTCATACGCCGCTGCAGCAGAGGCTCGAGCTGAAAAGATTTGACGACGCGAATGCCCTGTGCGCTCTCCCGCATGGTCCCGACGATCGTGGACATGCCGGTGAATTGCCGCGTGGCCGCTTTCTGAACCCGTTCTGTGAGCTTCTTGAGCACCATTGCTGCGAACGGGCCACCTATCAGGCAAATTGCGGCGAGCAGAGGATCCTGCGACACCATCACGGCGATCAGCCCGACCAGGGTCAGGAGATCGCGCCCAAGGCCGACGGCGACAAGGTTCAGCATGGTGCGCGCCGCCTGGGCATTGTGCGTCATCCGCGTGATGAGATCGCTCGACGGATATTTCTGGTAGAACCCCACGCCCATCTTGAGCATGTGGTCGTACATGCGCTTCTGGATCTCGGCGACGATCCGGTTGCCGATGCGGCTGAGCGAGACTTCCTGCAGATACGCGGCAATGCCCTTGATGACGAACAAGGCCGAGATGGCCATCGGGATCCAGAAGAGGGCCGCACGATCCTGGTCGACGAAGATCTTGTTGACGACGTCCTTCATCATCCAGGCGCTGAGGGACGTGCACCCTGCCACCACTCCCATGAAGAGGAAGGCGATCGCATAGCGCGGTGCATATGTGCGACCGTGCTCGCTCAGCAAGCGCCGCAGCACCAGGATGGTTGTTCCGTCCTTCAGTGCCTTCTGCCAGCAACTCGACTGACCACGAACCTTCCCGACGTTGCTCACGACCCCTCCAACTCGGATCAAGGTTACAGAATCAGGCTATCCTTCGTGCCACCTTTCGGCCAGAAGACGCAATGCCGTACTGGCACAATTTGCCGTTATGCAACCATTTGGTGCATTCCTGCGCCAGACAGGCGGCAAGATCATGGCACCGCGTTGGTGCCATCTCGCCGAGGCATCATATGGGCAGAATGGCTAAGTCCTTTGGGCGGAGTGTCGCCCGCGTTCGCATCTCTTCAAACGTGACCCGGACCAAGTACCTCGTTCGATGTGCACTTTCGGCAGTTCGCAAGATGCTTCTGCTGTTTGCGCTGGCATTCCTGTTGCCTCTCGCCTTGCATGGGCTCTGGTGGCTCAGCAAGGATCACCCTGGAAACTGGCGCGCGGCTGATTGGTCCAGCACGCGACTGCTGCCGCCTGCCGCGGAGGCTCGGGAAGCCTTGGTCCTGGTCTTTGCCGCCCCTGCTGGCCGCTGGAAGGGTGCATTTTCTGTGCACTCATGGATCGTCGTGAAAGAGAAGGATGCTCCGACGTACACGCGCTACGACGTAGCGGGTTGGGGAAAGCCGGTGAAGATCGACAACTGGGCTCCGGACGCGCGCTGGTACGGAAATACACCCCAGCTCGTCGCCGCCATTGAAGGTCCTCGTGCGGAACGGCTCATCCCCAAGATCAGGTCTGCAGTGGCGGAATACCCGCACAACAATCCCGGCGATTACCGCGTTTGGCCAGGCCCGAACTCCAACACGTTCGTCGCCTCGGTTCTGGCCGAAGTGCCCGAGGCGCGAATTGCTCTGCCGTCCAATGCCATCGGGAGAGACTTCCGCGGATCTGTCATCTACCTGGGCGCGAGCCCAACACGCACAGGGATCCAAGTCTCAATCGCCGGCCTTCTCGGCCTCACCTTAGCTTGGGTGGAAGGTATAGAGGTGAATGTTCTTGGCCTGGTTGCAGGGATCGACTTCCGCCAGCTTGCGATCAAGCTTCCAGGTTGGGGCTCTGTGCCACTCTTGCCGTGGCTGAGAGCATCCGCGGATGCCCCGGCTCTATCAGGCGAGCTGAAGGCGCAAAGTGGCGATCCAGCCAGAGATTAGATAGTCTCTGACGTGCGGTCGGAGGATCAAGACCAGCCAGCCTGGGTTCAACCCTGACCTTCAGTGCGCTCTCCCACGAACTTGCTCCGGCCTACTGAATCAGAGAGCGCCTCACCTGATCTTTCGAGACATAGTTCAGCTCCTCGACGAAGACCTCGCGCACGAGTTCCCCCCGAAGCGGGCATTCGCGTTTTCTGCAAGTCTTTTCGTCAGCGCGGGCAAGTCCTGTCTCTTCATCCTGCGAAAATCGATATCGCCTCCGGTGTAAATCGTCTTGATCGCTTCATCGACCAGTATGAGATCGGGCTTGATCGACAAGCGATTGAGCAGGCTCGAAATCGACTGCAAAGGACAGTTGAGTGACGACATATCCCTGTACCTCGCCCTCGGCGATCACCGGTACACTGATGAGCCGCGTCTTCACAGTGGTGAGACCGTCAAGCAAGCTAACATCACCGGGCTCGGGCAGCGCTCCGGTTTTCCAAGAGACCGCGGCAAATCCGGAAGCCAAGGTGACGGCACAGATCCAGAGCCCGACAGCCACGAGTTTGATCATTCATGGCTCCTGCCATTCGCTGACGGCATCTCGTAGGTCCCATCGGACTCTGACTTGCGAATCACGTCGGATAAGAGGGTCGCGACCTCCCGAACGGCCTGCAAATGTCTGGATAACGCAATCCGATTGGCCTCGAGCAAGTTGCGCAGCGTTTCCAGCTTCTCTGCGGTTTCGGGATAGAGAGTTTGTCCCTCACATTTCCGCAATGCGCGGCTCAGGCTGTAGAGCCCTTGGCTCTTCCGAATGCTATACTCAGCAAGGTCGACAATAGTGTTCTTGTTCAAGAGCTCCGTTTCTTCGCGAACAACGCGAGCCAGATGCTCTATAATTCTGTCGATAAACACCATGCCGGTCATGTCAAACATTACCTCCGGAGCGCTCGGCCAACTCCTTTTCTATGAGGTTCCCTATTCCCACGCCGCCTCCACGGGCCAACTCCCGAGCGACATGCTCTGCAAGCATCGACTTCCAGAACGCACCGGCCGTTCCCCTGCCGAAAAACGCACTGGCTTCGTCCGGTAGCAGCGCCTCGACAAACGATTGCAGCACAAACGCTTCAAATTCCTGCGTCACGGCGCGCACAGCCTTTGGCCGATCACTCGCTCGCAATCCGTCCATAACTGGCTTCGTAGAGGGGTTGGTGTTGTAAAGATTGCCGAGCTGTACCGTTGCAACCGACATGGCGCTTCTCCGAGATCCTAGTCGGCCTCAATCTAAAATGCGCAACATTCTCGAAGCTGGCCAACACTCTGCGCCTCACCCGCGCATCAGCCAACCTGATACGCCGTCCAGAAACAGCAGCAAGAACTCGCCTATGACGAAAGTCATCAGGACCAATCCGCCGAAAATAACGAATGGCAACGAGATGAAGTACACTGGGATTTGGGGTGTCAACTTATTCACGATACCGAAAGCCATATGGATGGCAAAAGCGTAGACGATAAAGGGGCTGCTGATCTGAAGCGAGAGGATGAACGCATCGGACGTCGCATCCACGATCCGCGAGAGCCCCAAATTGCTGGCGATCAACTCATTGACGGGAATCACAGCATACGAGCGGACGAGGCCGCGCAGCACCTCCCAGTGGAGGTCGGTGATGAAGAACAACACAGTCGCGGTCAACGTGATGAGGCTCGCCAGTGGAGGGCTCGGCTCGGCATCTTCAATTGCCATTTCAGGAAAACCTGCATATCCGACGAAGTTCGCGACCGCCGTGGCCATGAATTGCAATGCCAGGAAAAAGATGCGGCCCAGCAGCCCAATGAAAATTCCGGTGACTATCTCGGCAGCGATAGGCAGAAGTAGCAACGCCGGCCGTATGCTGGATACGGCGTCCATGACGTTCGGTAACAGGAGTGGCGCCAGCGCAAGCGTGATTCCGATTGCGATGAACAGCCGGATTTGAACGGGCACCCGCGGACTTGAGAAACCCGGCATCAGCATGAGGCAACTGCCGATCCGACAGAAGAGCAGAAAGGCCGACAACACCACGTCGGACGCGATAGGCATTATGAGATCGTTCCGAGCAGCTTTATCTCTACGCCGCGCGCGATCTCGAGATGGGAGAGGACCGGGAGGCTCGGATAGAGGCGCTCGATCACCATGCGCACATAGGGCCGCGCATCTGGTGCTGCCACCACGGCAAACTGGTGCCCCTGCGCTATTTGCGCTCGAATCGCACTGGCCGCCTCGGACCCGAACTGCTCGACGAGCTTCGGCTCGATGTCGAACTCTATGACCTCTCCTTTGGCATCACGTTTCAGCGCCTGATGGAAAGCTTGATCCCAACGGCTGCCGAGCCTCAAGAATCTTGAGCACACCGTTCTCGCACAGATCCCCGCAAATCTGTTGCGCCAATCGAATGCGAACGTGTTCTGCAAGCTGCTCTGCGCGGCGTGCATGCGGGACCATCTCGGCGATTGCTTCGAGGATGAGGTGAAGATTGCGGATCGAGACGCGTTCCGCGAGCAATAGTTTCAAGACAGCCTGCAAGCCGGAATAGGAAATCTGCGCCGGAATTAGCTCATCGGCCAAGCGCCGATATTCGGGATCGAGCGCATCGATCAAAGCCCGGACATCCTTGTAGGAGAGAAGTTGCGCAAGATTGGCGCGTATTACCTCGCGCAGGTGTGTCAGCAGCACCGTCGTCGGATCAATCGGGGTGAACCCTTCGCGCTTGATCGTGCTGGACAGAGCCTCGGGCACCCATAGCGCCTTCATCCCGAATGCCGGCTCGCGTGTTTCATCACCGGGAACATCGGGGCGAGGCCCATCGCCGATGATCACAAGCACGTCGCCCAGGCGCAATTCCTCCTTAGCGACAGCCGTCCCGTGGATCTTTATTTGATAGGTTTTGGGCTCCAGCGCTAAATCATCGCTGAGCTTGATCTCCGGGACGATGAATCCGAACTCCCGCGCAAATTTGCGACGCATTTTCGCAACCCGCTGCGCCAGCTCGCCGTGGGCAGCGAGCAGCGCGCCCGAAATCTGCTTACCGAGACAGACCTCCAACTCAGCGGCCCTTAGCGAAGCTTTTACGGACGAGCGCGCTTCCTCCTCAGCCTCTCGGCGAGCGGCTGCTTCGCGGGCCTCGGCTGCCGCGGCGGCTTCTGCCTGTCGGCGCGGAATGAGGATGGCCACGGATGCCAGCAGCGCAGCGAGCATCGCAAAAGGAAGGAACGGTAACCCCGGCGCCACGGCAAGAACACATGACGACCAAAGCCGACACGGATAGTGCGCGCGGATATTGGCCAAGCTGTCCCAAGACCGCCTTTTCGGCAGAACCCCGTGTACCGCCTTTGGAGACCAGGAGACCGGCAGCGAGCGAGACGATCAGCGCAGGAATTTGCGACACGAGGCCGTCCCCGACGGACAGCTTCGTGAACACATCCGCAGCCTCAGCCGGCGACATACCGTGTCGCGTCACGCCGATCACGATGCCGCCGATCACGTTGACGCCCGTAATGATGAGGCCGGCGATGGCATCGCCCCGGACGAACTTCGAGGCGCCGTCCATGGCGCCGAAAAAAGCGCTTTCCTCCTCCAGCTCGCGCCGGCGGCGCATGGCTTCTTTGTCGTCGATGATGCCGGCCGAAAGGTCCGCATCGATTGCCATCTGCTTGCCGGGAATGGCGTCGAGCGTAAAGCGCGCGCCGACCTCGGCAATGCGCGTGGCGCCTTTGGTGATCACGACGAAATTCACGGTGACCAGGATAAGGAAGACGATAACCCCGATCACGAAATCGCCGCTCATGACGAAGCTTGCGAAACCCGCGATCACATGTCCAGCTGCGGTCACGCCCTCGGCGCCGTTGGAGAGGATAAGGCGCGTGGTCGCGATGTTGAGCGCGAGCCGCAACATCGTCGTGATCAGGAGAACGGTCGGAAACGCGGAGAATTCAAGCGGCTTTTGAATCCACAGTGCCACCATGAGCACGAGGATTGATAGCGCAAAGGAAACTGCGAGAGCCGCGTCGATGAGCGTTGGTGGAAGCGGCAGGAAAAGGACCGTCAAAATAAAAACGATCCCCACCGCGAACCAGATATCATGTCCCCGCTGCTCGATGAACTCGACGCGCGAAGTCGAGGGCGCAGCCATGACTACCCTCCGGTTACCTTCGATTGCCAGGATCAGAAGCCGTGCTCGATACGCGCGTACACCTGCTCGGCGAATGTATAGATGGTGGAGCCTATGAAAGGCGCTGAAATCGAGGCCGTCAGCAATATCGCCACGATTTTTGGAATGAAGGTGAGAGTTATCTCTTGTACCTGTGTCAAAGCCTGAAGGAGAGCAATCCCGATACCAACTACCATGGCAGCGATAATGGCCGGACCCGATGCGACCACGATCGTCCAGATCGTGGACTGAACGATATCGAGTGCATCCGCCTGATTCATGGTCAAGCGACGATCACGCCGGGGCCGAGCATTACCTCCCGCCCATCGGCCAATATGGCCACCGCTCCGCCGGAAATGATGCGAAGCGCCGTGACCTCACCTGTGATGCTGCCATCAGCCGAGGTGACCGTGCGGCCGATGATCCCATCTGCTTGCGCCAGCGAAAATGCTGCCATGAGTGAGTCCAGCTTCGCATTCGTCTGTACGGCCTGTTCCACGTTGGAAAACGCCGCGAGCTGCGCAACGTACTCCGTGGATTCCATGGGCTGCGTCGGATCCTGATTCTTCATCTGGGCAATGAGCAGCTGAAGAAACGCGTTATAGTCGACCATCGACCTTGATTGCGCCGTTTGCGTCGGTGATGCCCCTCCAGCCGTGCTCTCAGTCGCTCCACCCACCTGCATCATCTCGCCTCCATCTCCTGCTCCTCCGCCGCCAAAGAAGACCGCGACTCAGCAGCTATGATTTCGTCTTCGATCGGAAAGAGAACCCGAATTGTTTTCAGGGCTTCGAAAGGCTTTCCGGAAGAAACGAGTTCATGCACACGCTGCAACCCTGCGCGCACCGCGGCGTTCTCAAAAGACGCCATGAGCTGAGGCTGGACCTTCTCGAACAGGTTTCGCGCCTGCTCAGCCTTCGCCGGTTCAATGAGCATAATCTGAACGATGAAATAAAGTTGGCGCAGCGGAGTGGTCGCCTGCTCGGGCTGCATCACATGCTGTTCGAGCAGAAAAGTGACGTCATTCATCAGCTCCAACGTCACCTTCCGGTCGACCCGCAATACGGCCCCATTGATGTAGATTCTTTCGCCTGCCCGCAGCGAAAGGTGCATGCTGCCTCTCACCTGAGGCCCTCGCCAATTGCTTTCATCACGTCGATTAAGGCCGAGAAGTTCTCCGACTGCCCTAATCGAATCTGGTCCGCCTCACGCATCACCCAGATGCCGATTGAGATGAGATTGGCCCGCAATTCGCGCGGCAGGTCGTTCTCCGGATTGGCCAGGTCCTCCATCAGAATCGACCACAACTGGTTGAGGTAGAGCAACGCCTCAGCTGCTTCGCGCGAACCTGGCCCCTTCTCCTGCGCCAGGCGCAAGAGCTCGATCCCTCGCTCGATTGCCGCACGCTCGCGCTCGCGCGCTAACCGCGGCGTATCCTCGAGCAATTCGGCGTAGGCAGCGGTGTGAGCTTCAACGGTCATTGGTCATCTAGCCGGTGAAAATCGCTTAGAGATGGTAGACGAGGCTCATTTCCTGGAGACGCACCGTCAACGCATAAGCCGTTTCGATTTGCGTGAGGATGGAGGTGACACGAATGGAAGCCTCATAAGGATCAACCGCTTCGAGATCGACGATGTGGTTCGCGAGAACATCCATCTGGATCGTCATGCGTTCGTTCGCAGTCGCGATGCGTTCCTCAGCGATGCCGAGCGTTGTTCGCAGAGCCGTGAGGCCCTGGATAGCCGCCCCGATTGTTCTCACAGCCGTATCGACGACGGCGTGAAATGCGCCTTCGTTGAGTTTTTCAGCTCCAAGGTCCGCGACCATCACGTACGCACTGACGAGCTTACGAATGGGATCTGCATTGGCGCTGACGGAGGTCTCGATCACCTCGTTTTTCGAGATCCGACTGGTCATGTGCTGGTTTGATGCCTTGGACCAGTCCGTCAGCCAGGCCGCCTCGTCGGTCAATGCACTGAACGCGCCATCCAGAAACGCCTGCATATCCTCGGCTGATATATCCACAACTGCGGGATCAGACTGTGGAATGCCAAATGCCGACAAGAACGCACTTGCCACTGCTTGGCGGCTGGCTGGCGGCGGATCACTGAAATACTTTGTAAGAGGTGCAGTTTCCGTGTTGATCCCTCCAAAGATATGCACGCCTTCGACGGCCGTATTGATTCCATTGATGAGAGACGTCAGCCGAGAACGTGCCTCAGCGACCAGAACGTCTGGCCCGATATCGCTATCCCGGCTGCCGATCAAAGCTCCGAGAATCGATTCTGCATCCGCCGCCAAGCTTTCCAAGACATTCTGTGTCGCGGAGAGGCGTGTTTTCGCGACTGCATTGGAATCGAGAATCGTCGTGAGCTGTGCATGCTCGTTCCGCAGGGAAACCGTGTGGCCAGCCCTGAAACCGAGGCTCAGGCCAACGTCCGCATGGCGGCCGGTGGTGACCTCCTTCTGCGCCGCGGCCAACCGGCTTTGCGCTTTCATTACTGAAAGACGCATCGTCTCAAAAAGCGCATGGGTGGAAACGGTCAGCAATTTCATTCCGATCACCGTGTCGCCGCAAGCAGCGCCCGGAACATTTCGTCGATCACCGAGATCAGTCGCGAGGTCGCCATGTAGGAGCGCTCGAGGTCGAGAAGAAGCGTCATCTCGTGGTCGAGATTGACGCCAGTCGCATTGGAAAGGGCCTCAGATGTACGTTCGAATAAGGTGGCTCGATAATGCATTTCGGAATTCGCCGCCGAGCGCGCCTCTTGGAGCCAAGCTATGGAGCTCGCGGCAAATCCAGGCAAAGTAGCTTTTTCACCGAGCTGCGCAGCCTTGTTGAAACCCAGCTGCTCGGCCATCCGATCGATCAGCTCTTGGAGCCTATCGGAAAATCCAGGTGCGCCGCTTGCGTTGTAGATGTACTCAGGGTCCCGACATGCCTCCGTCGCGCAGCTTAGCCACATCTCCACCCTGCGCAGGATCGGCGCTCGGGTTGACGATGATCATGCCGGCGAGGCCAGTCATGATAGTGCCAGTAGGAGGCACGCTGGTCGCGCCAGCGTAGGTGAATAGCCCCGGAGCATCGGGCGAGTTGGTGACGCACTCTGGTCACTCTCGGCAAAAGCTTCGATCAGCCCGCGAGCAATCTCATCGAGCTGGTTTTGGTAGGTGGTGGCGATTTCATCGCGAATTGTCATCAGCCCTGCGAGCCGGCCGCTGCTGATCACCATGCCGCCCGCGGCACCTGTGATCTGTACACCATCCGCGAACACCGGATGGCCCGTGGTCGAGGCCGTATAGATGAGAGTGGGTTCGAACGTAATCGCTCGCGCTTTCGTCTCGAATAGCGTTACGCCGCTGTCCGTAAAGATCACCATATCGTTGTCGGACCGCATCATGGTCCGAATGCCCACCTCTTCGGAAATGGCCAGAAGAAGACGATCCCGATGGTCGAGATGGTCAGTGATGTCGGCACCGGAGCGCGTACCATTGACAATCGCGGTGTTGACTGTCTCGAATTGCGCTAGCAGCCCGTTTAGGCGGCTGACTGTGCTGGCAATCTCAGCGTCGGCTTCCTGGCGCAGCCTTTGCACCGTATCGGTGGCACTGTTGAGCGCGTGCGTCAAATCACGCGCCGCGGCAATGGCCGACTGTGCGGCAACTGTATCATGAGGCGCTGCTGAATAGATTTGTATCGCGTCCATCAGCTTGCCGATCAGTGCAGCTGGGGAGGCGTCGAGCTCGGGATCCAGCACCGTTCCATCGAGCCGATCCAACGCCTCGACGATGCTCCGCTGCTGGCCTGTTGCGGAATTGGCGGCCAGCATTTGAGCCAGCAATGCACTGTCGGCAGCCCGCGTGATGGAAGCCAGCCGGACGCCGCCATCAGGTGCAGTTACGACATTCGCCAGCTTGCGCGATGCTAGGGATTGTCCCGCATTGACGATATTCCGGGACACCACCGACGTTCGGCTGGAAGTAACCAACAATCCGCTGAGAGCGACATCGAGTGCTGATGTAAGGGTCATTTCCAGGTTGCCCCGAAGCGTATCATTTCGGCAAAGTCATCAGCGCTTGAGATTCACGAGGACGTCCATCAAGTCCGCGCCGGTCTGGAACACCTTGGAGTTGGCTGTGTAATTGCGCTGCGACTCGATCATCGTGGTCAACTCGGATGCGAGGTCGACATTCGATTGCTCCAGCGCCCCGGAAACCATCGTCCCAAATCCACCCGTTCCGGCAAACCCAATTCTGATGTCGCCGGATTCCGCGGTCGCCATATAGACATTGCCAGCCAGCGGCCTCAGATTGTCCGGGCTCCTTACAGTGGCGAGCGGAATGCGATGCGTCGCAATTCGCGTGTTGTTGCGGTACACTGCGTAAAGCTCACCCGTTTCGGAAATCTCGATGGCCTCGACCTCGCTCGGCGCATTGCCATTCACATGCGCTGCAATGATTGTGTAATCGGTCGCCAGCTCGGTCGTTTGAGATAAGTCGAGAGTTAGTTGAGCGCCATTTGGCACCGTGACAGTGATCGATGTCGGGCTGGTAGTATCGAGTCGCCCGTGGTCGGGTCGAACGTCAGTGTCACAGTGCCGAGCGGCCCACCAGGTATACGGGAAGCCGCCGCCCGGTGCTTGTGCCGATTGATCGAAGATGGTCACTTGCCACTCATTCGGCGCCACCTTGGCGCTGTACACATCGAGAATGACCTCGTTCCCAACGAAGTCGTAGGTGATGAGCGAGGTTTTGCCGTTGAATTTCGCCGACGGAGCATTGGCGGCGGGCAAGTCGGCCGCATCAATTTCCTCTGCCCCAAAAGGCAAATTAACGTAGAAGCTGCCTTCCGTTGAGGGATTAGCGCGCAGGCCGAGCTCGCGAATATTGATCACCTCAAGCCCCGCGAAGCCGTTGGCGACGACTTGCGGCTCGCCACTGGCAAGCGAATAGCCCATGAGGCTAAATCCTGCCGCATTCACTAATCGCCCTTCGCCATCCGGAACGAAGGAGCCGGCACAGAGTCCATGTAGATCTGACCACCCGGACCAGAGACGAGAAAAAAGCCGCCACCCCGCACAGCAAGATCAGTCGAAGAAGTCGTGTAGGTCAGCGGGCCCTGGCTGGAAATCGCATAACGCGTGTAAGTCTCAACGCTGCCGGGAAGATAAGCCCCCACGCCAGCATCCAAAACCAAGGTGGAAAACTCCGTGGAGGCGCGCTTGTAGCCTGTCGTGCTCACATTGGCGATATTGTCGGCCACGGTGCCGAGTCGAGCAGACTGCGCGGCCATCCCGGAAACGCCCGTTCGCATCATGCCGTAGAGGCTCATTTCTCGATGTCCCCCTTCGTCCCTCTGCGATCATGAAAGCACGCCCGGCTTGCACAAAACTGATGGGGAGCGATCGCGCCGCACGACCGCTCCCCGCGCGCTACCCCGCTGCGCTATTGGAAAACGAGCCGGTAACCGAGATAGCGTTGTGAATCGATCGGGTCGTGACCGAGACGCTGGCGAAGCCTCTTACGCAGCTTGCTGATGTGGCTCTCGATCACGTTCTCGTCGATGTTCTCGCCAAACAGGCCGTATACTGAGTTGAAGATCTGGGACTTCGTAACACGCCGGCCTTTGTTCATTACCAGGTACTCCAGAATGCGCCGCTCCCGCCGTGGCAACGGCAGCACCTCGCCGTGCACCTCGGGATCGCGCCCATCGAAGAAAACGCGAATTGCGCCTGCTTCTGCGCAGTCTGTGCCGCCCTGATTGCCACGGCGGCGGATCGCCTCGATCCTCGCCAGGATTTCCCGTACGTGAATGGGCTTGCGGACAACGTCATCCACACCGGCCGCGAACAGCTCGAGCGTCTCGTCGAGAGATCGCCGTTCGTTCATGGCGATGACTGCTGCCGCGGCAGACTTCCCCTTGATCTTGCGTGACAGCGCATAGCGCTCGCGGCAATCCCCGAGGAGGAAGGCTTCGACGGCCATGATGTCAGGCTGGGACACCGTATCGACCCACTGGTCGAACTCTGCCGGCCGCAGGCCAGTTGCCGAGACGCCCTCACGGTCGAACCAAGAAGCGAACCCATCCGACACAGTTTGGCGCTCGTCGACAATCACGATCATAGCTGCCCCCCTATTCAGATTTGATCGTCTGCACTTTTTGCCTACAACCCTTTGTTAGATCCGTCAATATGTGAAGACTGCATACCAAACGTGAAGATTTGCTTATGGGGAAATCGTCGTCGTCCGCTCAGAGTGGAGACTGTAGTCGGCACGGGAGCGGAAGTGATTTGGATATGGCGGAAGCGGAGACGGAGTGCCGTGCGGACCACGACAGATGGAATGGGAGCGGGCCAGTGCGAGCCCGCTAGAATCATTCAGCGGAGAGAAATTCTCTGAGCGGGATCGACATCTCACCCGAAAAGCGGCTTCAGAGTGGAATCGGCCACTTCCGGCTTCGCGGCACAAAGTACCGCAAGCCGCGGCTTGATGCGGATTGATGACGATACCGAGCCGTGACCGCGGCCAGTCGTTATTCCGTTGCCGCAGCGAGACCTGCTTCGAGGTCAGCGATGAGATCCTCCGCCGCCTCGAGCCCGACGGACAACCGCAACATGCTATCCGTAATGCCGAGCTCAGCGCGTGCCTCCGGACTAAGGCGCTGGTGGGTCGTCGTTGCCGGGTGAGTGATGAGACTCTTTGCGTCTCCCAGATTGTTGGAGATTCGGATGAGCCTCAGCGCATTGACGAATCGGAAGGCCCGCTCCTTTCCGCCGACGATCTCGAAGGTCACCACTTGTCCGCCGCCCGACATCTGGCGCTTGATGATTTCCGCTTGGGGGTGATCGGAGCGGCCACAATAGAGCACCCGCTCGACGGCGGACTGTTGCGCCAGCCAATCAGCAATCTTCGCGGCTGTGGCGCATTGAGCGTTCACCCGCAGTGGCAGCGTCTCCAATCCCTTCAGCAACACCCAGGCGTTGAACGGGCTGAGCGAAGGCCCGGTCTGGCGCAGGAACGTGTGCAGGTAATCCTTTAGAAATTTCTCCGAGCACAGCACGACGCCGCCGAGGCACCGTCCCTGGCCGTCGATATGCTTCGTAGCCGAATACATGACCACGTCGGCACCCAGCGCGAGCGGCTTCTGGAGAATTGGCGAGGCAAAAACATTGTCGACAAAAACAAGCGCTCCAACGTCGTGCGCCAATGCCGAAACTGCTGCGATGTCGACCACCTCGAGAGTCGGATTGGCCGGCGTTTCGAAGAAAACAGCTTTCGTGTTGGGCCGTAGGGCCTTCCGCCATTGCTCGACATCGCTGCCGTCGACGAGAGTCGTCTCGATGCCGAAGCGGGGACAGAGCTCATCAACGATGTAACGGCAGGAACCGAACATCGCGCGCGCCGCGACGATGTGATCACCGGTCCGGAGATAACTCAGCAAGGCCGCCGTGACTGCCGCCATGCCGGTCGCCGTCGCGCGTGCCGCCTCGGCGCCTTCCAGCAGCCGCATACGCTCTTCGAACATCGCGACGGTGGGGTTGGAAAATCGCGTATAGATGAACCCGGGCTCGTCGCCAGCGAAGCGGGCCTCGGCCTGCTCAGCGGAGTCGTAGACGTAGCTCTGGGTGAGAAAGAGCGCCTCGGCTGTCTCGCCAAACTCCGTCCGGAGCTGTCCGCCGTGGACGAGGAGCGTTTCGGGCGCCCATTGCTGACTGGAATTCGAAACCTTATCGCGCTGCGCCATGGACGCCTCCTTACCTGCTGGCCCCAGGGCAAAAAGAAAACCCGGCCGCAGATCTCGCAAAATCACCGAGCGCGGGCCAGGTTTGCGCGCGGCCTTTTAGCGAGTTCTTTAACGTGGCTGCAAGCCGGCCGGCCAAATCACCACGATGCGTTGCGCTGATACGCCTGATGCGCACGATCGTCAAGGTCGAGTCCAAACAATTATCAGCAAGCTGCTCCGCGAGCTTACGGAGCACAGCGCGAGACATAGGCGCGCCTTGGCGTGGAAGGGTTGAGCGGCTACACACGTCGCCTGCGGAGGTGCGGCATGGCTGATCAGGCAGCTTCAGAAAAAGCGAATGGAATTTTGCCTGCACAGGCGATCCGGCGGCTGATCGCCGACGGGCATATCCAGCTCGCGGAGGCGATGCAGGACAAGCAGCTTCAACCGGCGAGTCTCGATCTGAGACTCGGTGAATGTGCTTGGCGCGTGCGCGCGAGCTTCCTGCCGGGTCCCGAAGCGAGGGTCGAGGACAAGCTCGCCGAGCTGGCCCTGCACAAGATCGACTTGAGGCAGTCGGCGGTGCTCGAGACGGGATGCGTCTACGTCGCTCCGTTACTGGAACGGCTTAACCTGCCTCCGGATGTCTCCGCAGCGGCCAACCCGAAGAGCTCTACGGGACGGCTTGATGTCTTCACGCGCGTTATCGCCGATGGCGTCGCGTCGTTCGACCAGGTGCCCGCCGGCTATTCCGGGCCTCTCTACGCCGAGATCTGCCCTCAAACATTCCCCATCATCGTGCGGCGAGGCTCGCGCCTGAGCCAGGTGCGGTTTCGCCAGGGGACATTCGCGGACAGCGACGCGGCGCTAGCCGACCTGCATCGGCGCGAGAAGCTCGTGTCCTCCGACAAGCCGGACATCTCGCACGGAATCGCCCTGTCGGTCGATCTGGCAGGCGATGAGAACGGCTTGGTTGGCTATCGCGCGAAGCGTCACACCGGGCTCGTCGACGTCGATGCGACCGGCTCGTGCGCGATCCTGGATTACTGGGAACCCATCACCCTTCACGGCGAGAAGCGGCTCATCCTCGATCCCGACGAGTTCTACATTCTCGCCTCGCGTGAGGCCGTGAACGTGCCGCCGACGCACGCGGCGGAGATGGTGCCCTTCAATCCGCTCGTTGGAGAGTTCCGGGTGCACTACGCCGGCTTCTTCGACCCCGGATTTGGACACGCCGCATCAGGCGGCGCCGGCTCACGGGCGGTGCTCGAGGTGCGCTCGCACAAGGTGCCGTTCATCCTGGAGCACGGCCAGATCATCGGCCGGCTGATCTACGAGCGGATGACAGAGGTGCCGGAGATGCTCTACGGCGCAGCCCTTGGCAGCCATTACCAGGCGCAGGGGCTGAAGCTGTCGAAACACTTCAAGTGAGGGGCAGAACGCTCACGCGTCTTCCGTCGCCCGGTCAAACTGCGCCGCCGCGGCCTTCAGAATGGCGGGCAAGACACCCGGGAACTTTGCGTTGATCTCGTCGCAACGTAACGTGTTGACGACCTCCGTTCCCCGGCGCTCCGAGCGGATGAGACCTGCTTCGCGCAGCACCTTGTAGTGGTGCGACTGGGTCGACTTCGGCAACTTCTCCGGCGCTGCTGTCGAACAGTTCATTGGGCACCCGCCCGACGAGAGCTTCAGCATGATTGCAAGGCGCACGGGGTCAGCCAGCGCGTAGAGAACGCTCTCCAGCGCCACATCCTCGATCGGCGGATGCACAAAGGGCCGTTGCATGCCCGTAGTATGAGCCACCCGAGCAACTTGTTCAATAAACCGGAGAAGTGGAACTAGCTCGCATTCGCAACAGCTTTGCTGAAATACTCTGCCAGGAACCGCTCATAAATGGCCGTGAGCTGATGCAAATCGTCCAGCGGCACCCGCTCGTCCACCTGGTGGATCGTCTCGTTGACCAGGCCGAACTCGATCACAGGGCAATAGGCCTGGATGAACCGGGCATCGGAGGTGCCGCCGCCAGTCGTCAACCGGGGCTCGCGCCCCGTGACCTGCCGCACGGCCTCGACCATCGTATCCACCAGCGGCCCGGGGCGGGTCAGGAACACGTCTCCCGTCCCCGAGAAGCTGACGCTCCAGCGGGCTCCGACCTCGTTTGCGGCAGCAGTGCATTGCTGCCGGACCCAGGCCTCGATATCCGGGCGGCGGTGCAGGTCGTTGTAGCGGATGTTGAACTTCGCGCGCGCCTCCGAGGGGATGACGTTCGTCGCCGTATTGGGAACAGAAATGACCGTCACCTGCAGGCTGGACGGCTCGAAGTCCGGCGTGCCCTCGTCGAGCGGCGTCTTCGACAGCCGGTCGATGATACGGGCGAGCTTCGGCACCGGGTTGTCTGCGAGATGCGGATACGCGGCGTGGCCTTGCTTTCCATAAACGACAAGCTCGCCGTTAAGGCTGCCGCGTCGGCCGATCTTGATCTCCTCACCGATCATGTGCGGATTCGTCGGCTCTCCGACCACGCAGGCGTCAAGCCGCTCGCCTCTGGCCTCGAGCCATTTGAGCACCTTTGCCGTGCCGTTGATCGAAGGCCCCTCCTCGTCGCCGGTGATGAGCAGGCTGATCGAGCCTGCCGGCTTCCCATTGTGAGCGTCGAGGTAGCGCAGAGCAGCCGCAACGAAGCAGGCGATCGCGCCCTTCATGTCGACGGCACCGCGGCCGTAGAGGACACCGTCGCGGATCTCCCCGCCGAATGGCGGCAGCGTCCACTGCGCCTCGTCGCCGGGCGGTACCACGTCCGTATGGCCGGCAAAGCAGAGATTCGGCCCCGCCGAGCCAATTCGGGCGTAAAGGTTCTCCACGTCGGGAGTGCCAGCCTCGCTGAAGGTCATGCGTTGCACGGTGAAGCCGGCCGGCTCCAGCACCTCGGCGAGCACCGTCAGCGCGCCAGCCTCCTCGGGCGTCACGCTCGGACAGCGGATCAGCGCCTGCGCCAGCGCGACGGGATCTCGACCGATTTGGCTCATTGTACGTAGGGGGTTGCTGGGTCTGTTTGCGTCCGGCCTCAATCGCGCAGCAGATCGTTGATCGACGTCTTGGACCGCGTTTGTGCGTCGACGGTCTTGACGATGACAGCGCAATAGAGCGACGGGCCGGGCGAGCCGTCGGGCAACGGCTTGCCGGGCGTGCTTCCCGGGACCACCACCGAATAAGGCGGCACCCGGCCGATATGCACCTGCCCCGTGGCGCGATCGACGATTCGCGTCGACGCGCCGATAAACACGCCCATCGACAACACCGACCCCTCGCCGACGATGACGCCCTCGACGACCTCGGACCGTGCGCCGATAAAACAGTTGTCCTCGATGATCACTGGATTTGCCTGCAGCGGCTCCAGCACGCCCCCGATGCCGACGCCGCCCGACAGATGCACGTTCTTGCCGATCTGCGCGCAAGAGCCGACCGTCGCCCAGGTGTCGACCATCGTGCCTAAGTCGACATAGGCACCGAGATTGACGAACGACGGCATCAACACCACGCCCGGCGCAATGTAAGCGGAGTGGCGCACGATGGCCCCCGGGACGGCCCGGAAACCCGCGTTGCGAAAGGCCGTCTCGTCCATGCCAGCGAACTTGGACGGCACCTTGTCCCACCAGCTGGCGCCGCCAGGCGCGCCGGAAATGGTGGTCATGTCGTTGAGCCGGAACGAGAGCAGCACCGCCTTCTTCAGCCACTGGTGCACGACCCACTCGCCATCGACCTTCTCCGCAACGCGCGCCTTGCCGGAATCCAGCATGTCGAGAGCCGTTTCCACGGCCTCGCGAACGGCCCCTTTCGTTGCCGGGCTGATGCTGTCCCGGGCCTCCCAAGCAGCATCGATCGTGCTTTGCAGGTCGTGAGTGGACATGGAGCCTCCGCGCATTCTTGAGCAATTATGGATTGACGCGGGTTGTGGCGTGGAAGGCTCGCGGCGTCAAGGAAGCTAGACGGTCGGCTCCACTCGAAAGCCAGGATCGACCGGAAGTCCCTCGTCGACCACCTCGATGCCCGTCACCCGTGCCGCCGGCGGGCCTATCTCGCATCGGCGGAGCATTTCGGCGATCGCGTCGGCATCTCCGCCGAACAGGGCTTCCACGCTACCGTCGCGGCGGTTGCGAACCCAGCCATCGAGGCCGAGTGCTCTCGCTTCATCTTCCACCACGCTCCGAAAGCCGACGCCCTGAACGCGGCCTTCGATGCGGATGTGTATGGTCCGGAGCTCCGATGAAGCCATCAGCACCACCTTTTGCGCACAGGGGCATTTTACCATTCCGCAGCGGGCTTAAGATTGGATCAGCTCCGCTGCTTTTGAACCCGTCGAAAATCTCCTCGCCCGGTAGGGCCCACTGCCGCAGAATCAGAATGACGGCTGTCCAGAATCGTAAGCCATTGAAATAGCTGGCGACCCGGACGTTAGATAGTCTTATACGGCCCCGCCATTGCCGGATTCGGACCTCCTGTGCCTCCTTATGCTCTTCTTGCTCAATAAGCCAAGCCTGGGCATCTGAGATGGCCTCTCTTGTCAACTCCCCGATGACTGGAGTTAGCTCATATGCCCTTATGGGGCCGTTCAGTTGAAACTTCCCATCCTTGACGAGCTGATCAAAGGTCTCCTCGTTCAGGCCAGGTGACGTACAATTCGACCGTTTCGCTTTTTCAGCTGATCCGCATACCTGGAGAGCACATCACTTAGAGTGGCCCCGACGTTGGGCTGGCCACGCAAGCGAAGGACGACCACGGGACTTTCGGCGCCATTCGGTTTGGGGAGCAGCCGGTCAAGAGTGGCGGCGCCTGCATAATAGAGCTGGCCGTAAACATAAGAACGGTCACCTTGTTGCTTTCCAGCTGCTTGTCCGGCATGCGTTCTTCGACCGCCTCCATCTGGCCTCAAGATCTGCTCGACCACCACGACATCCATTGAGGATTGATACAAATAGATCAGGGCAGACAGGACCGCGCCGAGCCCAACGGCGGCTTGCAAGGGAAGTAAGAGCGTCGCGACGAAAGTGGTGACGGCGACGAGCCGGGCGGCCAGCCGACACGCCAGACCAAAGCGAGATCCGACGGCTTGATAGCTTGTATGCCCGCAAGGATGAAATCGCCGCAAGTGACGGCATCGCGATGAGAGACTGGGCCAGAATGCCACCACGATTATCGCCATCCACAGCCCAGCGAAGATCACCGACCAGCGCGTGCGCGCCCCAGAGGTTACGTTCATGGCCGTCGCGCCTAGGGAACCGCCGACAGGGATACCTTGGAACAGGCCGGATGCGACATTTGCCGTCCCTTGGGCAATGAAATCGCGCGACGGGCGCCTCCGCGATCCGTCCGGGTTTGGTACGCTTTGGCTGACCCTTGCGCCCTGTGCCAAGGTCACTGCGGCAATTGCCGCGGCTCCCGTAACAAGCTCGAAGGTGAGATCGAAGGGTGATGGAAACTCAAGATCCGGAAATTCGCCATCGATCTCGCCCACATTTCGGACGCGAGCGACATCTACGTCAAAAAGAAAAGCGAGAACGGAAGGGACGAAAATCGCAATGAGAGTGCCAAACGTGCGTAACCCTATTTTCGGTAAGACGAACGCCAGAAACAGGGTCAAGGCGGCCAATCCAAGCGTTGGTAAATGCACCTGACCTAAGTTGACCAAGAGGTCCAATGTCTGAGTTACCCAATTGATTCCGACTGGTTGATAGCCGGTCACGGTGGGCAGCTGGCTGAGGACGAGGAGCACCGAAATCCCCGCCAGAAAGCCCGTCATTACCAAATAGGATACAAAACGGGTCAAGCGACCCATGCGCAGAAGACCGAACGAAATCTGTAGCACACCGACCATGACGACGAGCAGAACAAGGACGACATCGCGCTCTGCTGCTGGAAGGGACAGAGGACCTGACCTGTCATGAGCGATGCGGCGCTGGTGGTCGTTATCACCATCAGCTTGAGCACTGGCAAAGAGCCCTCCCGCAATTGGCCCAAGGATGCAGGCGTAAAGACCGTAGACCGGATTGACGCCTGCCAGCAAACCGCTTGCCATCCCATCGGGCACGCTGGCGATCGCTGTATTCAGGCCCGCAAGCCCGTCGTGGCGTAATCTCGGAGGTTCGGGCGCTTGTCGTCTGGCGTAGGTGGCTACGGCTTCCCGCAACCGGGCAAGTCCGGGTTGATTGAGTACGGTCTCTTGGTCAACAGTCTCTTCGATTTTGTCATCGTTTGACGCCGTCATCAATCATCCCGTCTGATCAGGACTTGCGTCAGAAACACAATTAAATGGGAATGCGAATAGGCCATTCCTCCACTCCTGAGAGCGACGCGCAGTGGTTGAGTTTGATCTAAAAACCCTCGGGAGGGCTGGCTTCCAGATTCTCGCTTTCTGAAGCGAAGCCCTCCGTCGTTTCCGTCGTCGGGTGGAGCGGAAGCAGCTTCAAATTGGCGACTGCGATATTTCACCTCCCGCGTGCCGAACATGTCGAGATCGAACGGGCAGCGGTCTTCGCCAATCTCCTGCTCGACGAGCGCGTTGAGTTTGGCAAGCATGCGCTCGATCAGCGTCGGGTCGTGTCGCGGGATCGGGATGAGCGATGTTGTCAAGCTCGCCAGGATCGTTCACGAGGTCGTACAGGGCGACATCGCTCGTTGCGAGGAGTTCGGCGAGTGTGGACCGATTGCCGTATTCCTCCGGGCTGAACCAGCGCACCAGTTTGTACCGGCCATCTACGATGCAGCGGAAAAAGTTCCGCTTCGTGAAGTCAGGCGCTCCATATTTCAGGCCCACTTGTCTAATTTTTTCGGGCTTGCGGCCCGCATCCTCGGCGAACTCCCGGCTCATATCGCTGAGCTCCTTGAGCGCGCCTGTGAGGCTCCAGTCCGTATCCAGCATATTGAGCGCATCCCAACAAATGAGCGCTCCATCGCCGGGCACGTTGACGCTGCCGCGCGGCCCGGCTTCGGCGGGATTGGTGATTACGCCTTTGAGACTGCGCCCCTTGAGGTGTGGATAGCGTTCGCGGATCTCTTCTTCGCTAAGACCTGCGAACGCCAGGAGCGTAGGCGCGAGGTCCAAATGCGAGCCGACGGCCGCGGTGCGCTTCCCCTGAGGTCCACCTGGCGCGCAAACGGTCAGATTGACGACGCAAGCTTCGTCGAACGGGATGCCGCCCTTCTGTGTCATCCGGTGGGCGCCGTTCATTTCGCCGTGGTCCCCCGTGAAAATCACCACGGTGTTCTGCCAAAGATCCAAGCGGTCGAGTGTTCTATGATCCGGGCGAACTCCACGTCGACCAGGCGCATGCAGTTGACGAGATAATTGCGGTGTTTGAGCCAGAGGTCCATTCGGTCATCCGGTATGCGCCCATAATTAAGATCAAGATGCCGTTTGTAATGTCGCACACCGGGGGGCTGACGCGCGTAATCGTCAGCAAAATTGGCGGGCATTGAGATATCCCACTTTTTCTCAAACCAGCCAAGCTGCACGGTTGTCATGAGACCGGCGAACGGGCTGTTTGGATGTGGCTCCTGGATCGGGTCGGTCTGAAGAAACATGATGTCGTGTGGATTGACGAGGCTGCACACCAGAAGCCAAGGTTGGTCGAGTGTCGGCGCCTTGTGCTCCAGCCAGTCCACCACCTCGAAGGTTGCGGTATTGTCCAGCATGAGCCTCGAGCAGCGCTCCGTACATCTCGCCCCACTGCTGGTAATCGGAAAAACCGTAGCGTTCGAGGGCATCCTCCCGTTTCGGCACAGCAGACACGTGCCACTTGCCTTTGAATGCCGTGTAGTAGCCCTGCTCCCGCAACAGGTGGCCGATCGTCGGGATATCGCTCGATAGCTCGCCGCTCCATGCAAAGTTGGTGTTGTCCCAAAGGCCGGTATGTATCGCGTGGACGCCGGTCCACATAGTCGCGCGCGATGGCGTGCACATTGGTGTTGTGCAGTAATGGCGATCGAAGCTGACACCCTGTGCTTCCAGGCGCTCCATCGCTGGAAAACGCACGGTTTCGGGAACTTCCATGTGGGCCTGCCACTGGTCCATGCACAAAATGAGGAAGTTTGGTCGATCGTGTCGCTTTCCAACCTTGGTCTCGGCCATGGAACTGATCTCCAGACGCGGCTGTCAGCCTCTCCCGGTTAGCTTCGAATCGTACAGATCCCAAACCCGCGCCTCGGCATTTTTTTCCAGATGCCAGGCGATCGGAAATAGAACGGCCATGCCGATGAGGGCTGTTACGACGACCATGGACAGGGTGCCGGGCTCATCTATGCTTTGCGTGGCGACGATGGTAGCCGCCGCAATGTTGCGCTGGGCGGTTCCGAGGCCCATAACCCCGCGATCGTCCCCCACGAGAAAACCTATCGCGAATGCGCCGGCGACCAATAATGTCGCCGCCAAAATCGCGCCCGTTCCGAACAGAGCGATGATTTGCGGCAAGTTGAGAATGAAAGTGAAGAAGACCAGAACGATAAGTGCAACCGTTGCAATGGCGCCCATCATCGGCTGAAGGCGCAGCGCAGAGCGCGGCAGCCATGCCCTTCAAGCAGCCCTAGCATCAATGGCAGGAGCATGGATAACAGAAGCGGAATGGCGATCGCTGTTACCGTCACCGTAACATTGGGGAAAACCAGCGGTGCCACTAACGGCAAGTAGAGCACAGTGCTGGGAAGCAGCAGCACCAACAGGGTGCCTGCGGTGCCAACGTCCTGACCGGCGACTTCCGACAGCTTGATCACGAACGGCGCACCTGCCGCCATGCCCAACAGCATGAGACCAGTGCGAAGTGGCGGGTCCAGAGCCAAAAGGTGGGCAATTGCGTAGGCCAGGAGCGGAACCAGAACGAAGTTCGCGATCAGAGCGCGCGCTATCCGGTTGCCGTTGCCCAGCCTGCCAATGAGCTCTTGGACCGTGGTGCCGAGCCCGACCGAAAGCATGCTAGCCACGCTGAAAACCAGAGCTGCAGCATCCAGCAGGCCGAGCAACATTCGTAAACCATGCAATGCGTACCGGAATATTTATCGAAACGTGCCGGCACTTTGCACGTTCCTCCGGCAGCAATCGGCACAAGGCAGGCGGAAGGGCAGCATAAGCAAGGGCCAACCTAAGTCGGCATATGTGTTTGGGAGAATGGAGAGGAGGAGCCGATGACGCGGTACAAGGTTGGCTATATTATCGGCAGTCTCGCCAAGAATTCCATCAACCGGAAGCTCGCTATGGCACTGGTTAAGCTTGCGCCAGAGCGGTTGGAATTTTCGGAAATATCGTTCAAAGACCTACCGCTTTACAGCTACGACTACGACGATAATTACCCCGAGGTTGCGCGGCAGTTCAAACAAGCAATTGAGCGCTCGGACGCCATCTTGTTCGTCACCCCGGAGTACAATCGATCAATCCCCGGCGCACTTAAGAATGCGATTGACTGGGCCACTCGGCCTTATGGCTCAAATTCCTTCACCCATAAGCCATCAGCAGTGATTGGGACATCACCCGGGGCAATTGGCACTGCCCTTGCACAGGGGGATTTGCGTGCGATTTCAACTATTGCAATTCACCCCAGATGACGGCGCCCGAGGCATATATTCAGTTCAAGCCTGACCTCGTCACAGACAGTGGCGATATCACCGTAGCCTCAACGAAGGAATTCCTACGCACTTTCATGCTGGAGTTCGATGCGTTCATTGAGAGGGTCCTTCGGCACCCCCGCGCAAGACATAAGTGGTGCGAAAAACGTTTGAGGCTTCTGTTCAGCGGCCTTGGCAAGCCTTCCGAAGGCGCGTCCTATTTCGAGCGGATCACGCAGCGAAATCCGACGTGGCAGGCGGAAGTGTCGGTTGCAAGCCCTTGCCTCGCTGCCGGCCGATATCTAAGGCAGTAGTTAGGACCGCAAAGGTGGGAGCCGCCTTTTACCACTTTGAACTCGATTTGGCGTCGGTCTTATCCTCATGTATTTGGTCCGGCGATCCCGCCTGTTGTTCGACCCAGCGGGCGGGTCTGACGCAGTATGGCCGTGGGGTGCATAGAGTATCATCGTCCATTCCCACACATTTCCGGCCATATCGAAAAGGCCGTACCCGTTCGGAGGAAACGCGCCAACGGGGGAAGTGCCTTCGTAGCCGTCGATCTTGAGGTTCTGCCAAGGAAAATTCCCCTGCCACGTATTGGCCATCATGCGACCGCCGGGGGCGAACTCGTTACCCCAAACATAAGTGGCGCCCTCCAGACCTCCGCGGGCAGCAAATTCCCATTCTGCCTCCGTGGGCAGAGCTTTTCCGGCCCATGCTGCGTAGGCCAGAGCATCCTCATAAGCAACGTGCACGACGGGATGATGTTCACGTCCCGCGATTGTGCTCCCCGGTCCTTCGGGGCAGTGCCATGCTGCACCGGGCAGATAAACCCACCAGGCGCGATAATCTCGTAGATCAACCGGACCTGACGGCCGCCGGAAAACGAGCGAACCCGGCACCAGCTGCTCAGGGTCGATGCCAGGGTAATTTCGCGGGTCGGGGGTGCGTTCGGCGACTGTGACGTATCCCGTAGCATCGACGAAGTCACGGAACTGGGCGTTGGTCACCGGATGCACGTCCATCCAGAAACCTTCCACCATGGCGCGGCGGACGGGCCGCTCTTCGGGGTAGAAGTCGTAGGACCCCATTCAGGAAGCTGCCGCCGGGGATCCAGACCATATTCGCAGGAGGACTGCCTGGAATCGAAAAGCCTCCGAAACGCTCGGAGATGTGTCCGTGCGCCTCTCCACGCCAGATTGCCCAATGCCCTCCTTGCTCGAGGTGTGGTGATCTTGGTGCCCGATTTGCTGCCCGATCGTTCCATCGCGTTCTTTGACCACTCGTGAGCGATCTAAACGCAGAGTTCCTGCTCGAAGTTCGCCGAGCCCTGGGGATCGTCTCCTCGCACTGCAGGACCATAATGTGGGTTGAGTTCCGAGGGTTGAATTTCAGTGCCGAAAGGCGCGCAATCGAAGGCAAGGATCCGCCAGGGCAACAGATTGCGACCCTCCTGATGTCCAGCGTCCCAGCAGCCGTCCAAAGCCTCGCCGATCACAAAACAACTCACCAGAGCAGCGCCCGGCTTAGCGCCGCGCGCCGGACGCGACGATCGATCATATAGTGGACAGGCTTGCTAGCGTCGGACATTTCAACGGCATGGCTTGAAAAGCCTCAAATTTGAGCTGTCAGCGGCCTCCAAAGTTCGCCTCGGCGGCCAAATTTGGCGGCTTGGTGTGATTTTTGCCAAAGGGGGCGGACAACGGAGCGCCACGCCATCGGCACCTGGGTTGAACAATCTTTTCTTTGGACGCAAGAAGATATGAGATGCGCTGGATTGGGTTGACGGACACAAGTCGGCACCTGCTTATCGCTCGAGACGGTGAGCAGCAGGTTTTACCAAATGCGCAAAGTGGCGTGTGTGTAATCCATCTATCTACTCAAGCAGTCATCCATCATTTTACGCAAATATTGAGCATCCATGCTATCGGGAAAGCCAATGAAAACCATTTCACTACCGCGCACAGGCATATCGATAGCCTGGAACTGCACACGTCGGCCCGCAAAGTGCACAACGGCCACACCGTGATAGTCAGTATTTCACGATTCCTTTGGCACGTATGACGGCTCTGGGAAGAGTACGCAGAGCGCTCATCAGACTGTCTGCCGAGATTGGACTTTGTTACGGCGGACCCAAACTTTCCTGCGCGTATCGCTCCTGCCGCCTCTGGCATGGCGTATGGTACACAAAGTCCAGGAGTGCCTAGATCATCTTCAAGCTCAAGCCACTGGCCCACGACAAGCTCATTTGGGCCTCGTAAAGCTGGTGGTTGACGGTTCTATTCAAGGGTTTACCGCAAGAGTACGCTGGCCAGGCTACTTCAACCAAGCACCCAATGGCATCTGGGTTATGTCTCCAGACGAGTTACCGGAAATTGAAGAAGCCTATCACGGGGCTGGGACGCAGCTCCACATTCACACAAACGGTGACGAGGCCACAGATGCTGCTTGGATGGGTTGGAACGTGCTCCGATCGCTTTTCCGCACCAGACCATCGCCACACGCTGCAGCATTGCCAAATTGCTGATAGAGCGCAGTTCCGCAGGATGGCTAAGCTAGGCATTTGCGTGAACCTTTTCGCATCTAACTACTACTGGGGTGATGCGCACTATACCGTGACCATGGGTCCGGATCGTGCCAATCGAATGAATGCATGCCGCAGCGCGCTTGATCACGGTTTGGCGCTAGTTACACACTCAGATGCTCCGATCACTCCACTTGGTCCGTTGTTCACCGCTTGGTGTGCCGTAAGCCGGCGCACAGCGTCTGGTCGTGTACTCGGTGAGAGAGCGCATTAGCGTCGCTGAAGCGCTTTACGCTATTACGATGGGCGCAGCCTATACCCTTCACATGGATAACCGCATCGGCTCTATCGAAGTCGGCAAGTATGCCGATTTCTGCATCCTTGATCGCAATTCACTCATTCAATCTGCCGAAGCGCTCAAAGATGTCCAAGTTCTGGGCACCGTCCTCGGATGCGTGCCCACAATTTGATATTGGTGCCATGGCGTCGATGTTCTCTGGCGGGATGAGGTCTTCCAGCCAGCCCGGGCGATAGTCGGCCCAAAATGTTGGCCGCGCTACGTGAGTGTCTTGAGGCTGCTGACACTGAGCCCGAACGTATCAAGCGGGCACACGCAATCGATCTCAGTTTTGAAGAGTGCATCGGCGACCATTGCGGCAACCCATACCTGATTGCCCTTCAGCGCGAAGCCCATCGCTATTTCCGGACCGCCTGGGAAAGTGTTGGGCTTATGCCTCGTCCTGCCAGTGAGAGGAGCGCCCAGCACTGGCACATCTTTGAAGCGATCCAATCCGGCGATGCCGAGGAAGCGCGGAGAAGAATGGAAGAGCACTTCCGTCTTCAGGCGCTGGCTCCAGAAAAGTAATGAAGTCCAATTTGGCCAAGGAGGAGACGAATGGAACAAATCGCATTCACATTAGAAAACCGACGCGCGTGCGCCATATGATCCTGGGCGCGGGCGCCGTTCTTTTTCTGGCATGTTCGTCCGCACACGCTCGGACAATAACTCTAGCTTCCATTCTCCACCAGAACGACGTGAGTGTTCACCAACACGCGTGGCCAGCTCAACAACGGTACAGTCCAGCACGCAGCGGCCTGCGTTGCCATGCGCAGCCTTTCCCGGCGTTCTTTGGAACCGAGGTTCTCGCGACCGAGAATCGCCAGTCGCTGAGGCTCGTTCATGGAAGCTGCTCTGCCCTTGGCGGACAATGGTGATGTTGAGTGCCGCAATATACTCAAGCCCCTCCCGGATCGCGCTACGGCCAACGCCGAGCGTCTCAGTGATTTCATGTTCGCTCGGAAGCCGGTCACCGAGCTTGAGATTGCGCGATGCGATCAACTCCTGAATGCGCGCAGCCACTTCTTCGGACACGCGTCTTTCGCGGGATTGGCTTCGAGCCGGGACCAGGTCCGTCTTGCTCGCATTCTCCATGCTGGCCTGCCATCTGAGGTCACATGTCAGACCAGCTTATTCCGATGCCTTGAAGCGGGCAGGCATAGAGGACTGGCCGAGCGGGCATCGATGTCCCGGCATATGTGGCGCGACACATTGGTTTGCCAGCACGGCGTTCCGCTGGGCTTCACGGGACTGTGGGCGGCGCAGAGCACCCGCAAGACGAGCGCTACGCTACATCAGGAGGGCCAACAAAAGCCGCGTCGTGGAGCAGAATGGGCCACTGCTGTGGAGCACACCAATTTTTTGAAGGTGGGCGATTAAGCGGATAAGTCCTTAAATCCAGTGGCGATCCCGGCAGGACTCGAACCTGCGACCCTCTGCTTAGAAGGCAGATGCTCTATCCAGCTGAGCTACGGGGCCGTGACCGTACAATAGCCGATCGAAGACGAGGCGTCTCTCGAATGCCTAGTGCGTCCATGCGCCAATGCGGCCATATCTGAAGTTGTCCGCATAGGACTTCAGAACCGGCCTACGCGGCTCTGGGTCTTGGAGGATATACGCGATGCCGTTGCGCTCGGCGTAAGCGATGGCCTCCTCTTTCGAAGTCGAACGTGAGCTGGATCTGCTCCCGCGGGTCTTGCTGGCCGGTCCACCCCATCAATGGGTCGATCGTGCGGGGCAACCGAGGCTCAAACTCAAGCACCCACTCCTTGGTTCGGGCAATGCCCGATTGCATGGCGGTCTTCGCCGGCTTGTAGATGCGAGCAACCATGTGCGGTCCTGCAGTCCCAATCGAAAAACTGTGCTTGCGCCCGGAACATACGCAGTCCGCGCCGGCACTTCAATGCTGCTTGATCGGGATCGTCGGCCGCAGTGTTGCCGCGGGAACTGACACATGCCAGATGAGGACACTGATGCCGTTGGCGGTCTGAGAAGCATGCCGGCAACCGGCTCAATCTGCCTCGCAGCGCGGATGACGCCACCACCCCGCAGCCAGCGACAAACCAAGATGTATGGAGACAAATATGATCGTCGAGGAACGTGACTACCGGGTGAAGACGGGCAAGCTCGCGGAGTTCGTCAGCCTGTACGAGAAACACGGCCTTCCGATCCAGCTCGAGCTGTTGGGAACCTTCCTCGGCTACTTCACCACCGAGTTCGGCGAGCTCAACCACGTCGTTGCCCTATGGGGATACGAGAGCCTGGATGACCGGCAGCAGCGCCGGGATCAGATGATGGCTGATCCGCGCTGGCAGGAGTACCTCAAGATCACCCAAGGCTTGCTGGAAGAGCAGCACTCCCGGATACTGAGGCCAACATCGTTCTCGCCGATAAAGTAGCGCAGCCACGGAAGCCGATCATATGAGCAGCTCGTTCGTCGTTCTGCCCGACGGCGCTCGCCTCGCCGTCAGGACCACAGGAAGCGGCCGCGATCTCGTTCTCGTCAGCGGCCTTGGAGGAACCGCTGCGTTCTGGGATCCCGTCGTACCGCACCTGGAGCCGCACTTCCGGGTCATCCGGTTCGACCAGCGCGGCATCGGCAGGAGTGACCGCGGCACCGACCAGGTGTCCATCAATCGGCTGGCGCACGATACACTTGCAGTGCTCGAGCATGTCGATGCCCGCAATGCCATGCTGCTGGGCCATTCGACAGGCGGCGTCATTCTCCAGGAATTGGCGCTGATCGACCCGTCGCGCGTTGGTGCGCTCGTGCTCAGCGGCACATGGGCGCGCCCGAACCGGTTCATGGCGGAGCTGTTCCGTTCGCGCACCGTCTTACTCAAGACGGTACCACGCGAATATGCCGCCACGCTGGCCTTCATCGGCTATACGCCGGAGTGGCTGGACGCCAACTGGGCGCATTATGAGGCGATGCTGGCGGCAGCACCGATGACGTCCGAGCAGCAGAAGGTCGTGGCGGAGCGCATCGAGGCACTGCTCGCCTTCGATCGAAGCAGCGACATCGGATCGATCAGCCTGCCGACGCTCATTCAGGGCGCTGAGGACGATCTTATTGTGCCGGCATTCCTCCAGCGGGAGTTGGCGAGCCTGATGCCGAAATCAGAGCTGCGCATTCTGTCGAGCGGTGGGCACTTCTTCCCGGTGACGCGGTTACCGGAATTCGTGAAGATGCTGCTGGAATGGAAGAACGCTTAGCCTCCACGAAAGCGGGGCCGCGAGCTTCGGCAGACGCTGGCTTCAGCACTCGGTATAATTCACAGCCAAGCCGCCGAGCGATGTCTCCTTGTACTTCGCCTGCATATCGGCGCCGGTCTGGCGCATGGTAGCAATGACTTGGTCAAGGCTGACCTTGTGGATGCCGTCGGAGCGCAGGGCTAAGGAAGCGGCGTTGACTGCCTTCACTGCGCCAAAAGCATTGCGCTCGATGCACGGGATCTGAACGAGCCCCCCGATCGGATCGCAGGTCATCCCCAGATGATGCTCCATGCCGATCTCCGCGGCGTTTTCGATCTGCGCATTGGTGCCGCCGAGCGCAGCCGCGAGACCTGCTGCGGCCATCGAACAGGCGACGCCCACCTCTCCCTGACATCCGACCTCCGCGCCAGAGATAGAGGCGTTCATCTTGAACAGCGCCGCAATAGCCGTCGCAGTCAGCAGAAAATCCCGCATGCCCTTCTGGTTCGCACCGGGGCAGAAGTCGCGGTAATAGCGCAGTACAGCCGGGACCACGCCGGCGGCGCCGTTCGTTGGTGCGGTCACCACCCGGCCGCCGGCGGCATTCTCCTCGTTGACGGCAATGGCGAACAGGCTAACCCAGTCCATCACCTCATGCGGGGCGCGGAAATTGCGGCGCGCATCCGCCTCAAGCCGCTCTTTGATGGAGCGGGCGCGCCGCATGACCTTGAGGCCGCCCGGCAGCTCACCTTCCGCATTGAGGCCGCGCTCGATGCAGGCGAACATCACCTCCGCCACGCGGTCGATCTCCGCCTCTACCTCGGCGAGCGGCCGCCGTGCCGTCTCATTCGCAAGCACGATTTCCGCAATCGTCAGCCCCGTGCGTTCCCCGATCGCGAGCAGTTCGGCGGATGTGCGGAAGGGATAAACATCCCCGGCCTGCCCCTCTGACGCATCCTCCTTGTCACCTTCGCGCACCACGAAACCGCCGCCAACGGAGAACCAAACCTCCCGTTTCAGCAGGCCCCCTTCGGCATCAAACGCTTCCAACGCCATGGCGTTGGGATGGCGCTCGTAGGTCGTGACCTGATCGAGAACGATGTCAGTCGCAAAGTCGAACAGGATGGTTCGACCATCCGGAAGCGGCAGGCGGCCGGTCTGCTTGATCTCGGAGAAAAGGCTTTCGGCGTGATCGGGATCGAGATTGGCCGGCACGCAGCCAGCGAGTCCCAGAAGAAGCGCCTTATCGGTGGCATGTCCTCTGCCGGTCCAGGCCAACGAACCGTACGCCGTAGCGCGGAGGCGTGTGACCTGTGAGAGCCTCTGGCCGAGGCTGCTTACGAACGAAGCAGCAGCCTTCATTGGCCCAACAGTGTGCGAGGAAGACGGCCCGATCCCCACCTTGAAGATGTCGCCGAAGCCTATCATCGCTCTACTCAGGCCATATGCTCCCGTGCCGCTTCGCCGATGAACGCTGCCACATACGCTGCGAAGGAGCGCCAGACCTCGATTCGGAACTCCGTTTCACCAGTCCGCCAAAGGACGATTTCTGCTTTGCCGAGAAGCGTGCGTGTGCACTTGCCGACCGGAAACGCAGCGAGACTGAGCGGCAGCGGGCAGCCGGCATTGAGCACGTCAGCAACATGAGGACCGCTGAGGAGAAAGCCAGCATTGCGATGGGAGATATCGACCCAAGAATAAGGCGTCTCGCCCATTGCCGCTGCGACCTGCGCAGTGATGGCGTCGGCTTCGCGTTCGTCGGCAAAGAGCAGCCATTCATCTGGACCTAAGCCATAACGCCGTGCGAGTGCCGTTTGCGGCTGATCGCCAAGGCTCCATCGGCAAAGGCACTCCGAACGCTTGGCCGATCTTTTCTGCAGCTTCCGCCTCGCCGCGAACTGAGAAGCGACTCACACCGTCGACGCCCTCGAGCTCGTACGCTCCGCTCGTCGGCAACGAGCGAGAGCCCGGCATGCGGTGCGCGGCGCAGGGGCAGAATCTCAACCATTGAGCCGTTCTCCCTTCGGATCGTAGAACACCGGCGACGTGACGGTGACGGCGATCGATTTGTCCGGCATGGGCACGTACAGCGTTTCGCCCGTACGCGCCCGCCCGCCGGAGACGAGCGCAAGAGCAATCGAACGCCCCGCGGCATCGCTCCAATAGGCCGAGGTCACGTGCCCAAGCGCGGGCGTGCCCTTTGCCGGTTCCGCCTCGCGCGTGATCTGCGCCCCCTCCTCCAGCACGATTTTGGGATCTTCCGTGATAAGGCCGACGAGCTGCTTGCGATCGGGCTTGACCATGTCCGGCCGCGTCAGCGAACGTTTGCCGACGAAGTCCGGCTTGTTCTTGCCGATGGCCCAGGTGAGGCCGAGATCGTCCAGCGTAACTGTACCGTCCGTCTCCTGGCCGACGATGATGAAGCCCTTCTCCGCGCGCAGCACGTGCATGGCCTCGGTGCCATAGGCGCAGCCGCCGACCTTCTCCACGTTGGCCCAGATCGCCTCCCACACAGCGCGGCCGTAATCGCTCGGAACGTTGACCTCGTAGCCGAGCTCGCCGGTGAAGCTGACGCGGAAGAGGCGCGTAGGCACGCCGCAAATGCGGCCCTCGCGCATGGACATGTGCGGGAAAGCCTCGCGCGAGAGATCGATGTCTTCGACCAGCGGCTCCAGCACCTCACGCGCCTTCGGCCCCTGCACGGCGATGACGGCCCATTGCTCCGTCGTCGAGGTGAGCCAGACCTTCAGCTCCGGGAACTCGGTCTGAAGGTAGTCCTCCATCATCGCGAGCACGCGCGGTGCGCCGCCGGTCGTGGTGGTGACGTGGAAGCGGTCGGGCGCGATGCGGGCGACCACGCCGTCGTCGATCGACGTAGCCCGCCTCGTTGAGCAGCAGGCCATAGCGGCAGCGGCCCGGCTGCAGGTTCTTCCACGGGTTGACGTACATGCGCTCGAGGAACTCGGCCGCGTCCGGGCCCCACGACCTCGATCTTGCCGAGCGTCGAGGCATCGAGCAGGCCGACGCTGGCGCGCACTGTCCGGCACTCGCGCGAGACGGCGGCGTGCATGTCCTCGCCCGGCGCGCGGGAAATAACGCGCGCGTTTCCAAAGGCCGACGTCCTCGAACACCGCGCCATGCTCGACAGCCCAGGAATGAATGGGCGTGGTGCGGACGGGATCGAACAGATCACCGCGGCGCTCGCCCGCGAGGACGCCGAAAGTTACCGGCGTATACGGTGGACGGAACGTCGTCAGACCCACCGTCGGGATCGGCTGCCTGAGTGTGTCGGAGACGATGGACAAGGCGTTCACGTTCGACGTCTTGCCCTGGTCGGTGGCCATGCCCGTCGTGGTGAAGCGCTTCACATGCTCGATGGAACGGAAGCCTTCACGGGTAGCGATTTTGAGATCCTTGGCCGTGACGTCGTTCTGGAAATCGACGAACGCCTTGACCCGCGCCGGATCGCGATGATGCGGACATGCGCTCGAGCACGCCCCGATAGGAGTGCTGCAGCTCTTCGACGGTGAACGTCACCGCAGGCGGTGGTTGATGTCCCGCTTTCTCCGCGGCATCCCGGCCGGCAGCAGCACCATCCTCCAGAGCGGCGTTGAGCCGAACACGCCGCGGCACGCTCCGGCAGAGCGCTCCCGCTGGACATGCTCGCCAGGCAGGAAGGCCTGCGCCTCTTCATCCCAGACGACCTTGCCGCGCGATTGCGAATAAAGGTGCACTGACGGTGTCCAGCCGCCGGACATCAGCAGCAGATCGCACGCGACGTGCTCGTAGGGCACGACCTTGCCAAGGCCATCGACGAGCCCAACGTGAGCGGACGAAACGCGCAGCCGACCGTGCGTGCCGAGAATGGTGGCTGAGCCCATGACCTTGATCCTGGCACGGCGCGCTGCATCAACTGCGGGACCGCTTGGGTTAGGCCGCAAATCGGCTATCAGGCGCACTTCAACGCCCGCCTCGTGCAATGCGAGCGCGGCCTCGTAAGCCGTATCGCACGCCGTAAACACGACGGCTTGGTTGCCGGGCCGCACACCGTAACGGTTCACATAGGTCCGCGCGGCGTCGGCCAACATGATCCCCGGCCGGTCATTTTCCGGGAACACCAGCGGCCGCTCGATGGCGCCGGTGGCAATCACGACTTCCTTGGCCCGCACCTGCCAGAGCCGTTCGCGTGGCAGGTTCGGCGACGGGTTGGCGAGATGATCCGTCACCCGCTCCTGCAGGGCGACGAAGTTGTCCGCGTAGTATCCGAACGCCTGCGTGCGCGGCAGCAGCCGCACGTTGGGGCGGCTCGACAGTGTTGCGAGCGTTTGCGCCAGCCATTCGGCGGCCGTCTGACCATTGATGCGCGAGCGGGTGTCGGACAACAGCGAGCCGCCAAGCTCCGCCTGCTCGTCGCAGAGGATCACATCTGCGCCCGCTTCCGAAGCCGCAAGCGCCGCCGACAAACCCGCTGGTCCGCCACCGATAATGAGCACATCGCAATGTGCGAACCGGTTCGCGTACCGATCCGGATCGGGCGACCGAGGTGCTCGTCCCAGGCCTGCAGCCCGGCGGATCAGCGGTTCGTAGATCGACTTCCAGACCCTCGTCGCGCCGAGAACGCGGTCCCATGAAGGTTTTGTAGTAGAAGCCCGCAGGCAGAAGGGGAGAGAAAAGATCATTGACGGCATTTGCGTCGAAGGACAGCGACGGCCAACGGTTCTGACTTTCGGCTACCAGCCCATCGTAGATCTCGACCTGAGTCGCTCGCAGGTTCGGCGTCTCGCGGCCGTTCGGGCCAATTACACCGACGAGCGCATTCGGCTCCTCCGCCCCCGCCGCAATCGGCCCGCGGGGACGATGATACTTGAACGAGCGCCCCATCAGGTGGACGCCGTTGGCAAGCAGCGCCGAAGCCAGCGTATCGCCTTTGTAGCCTGTGTAGCTCTTGCCATCGAAGGTGAAGCGGATCGGGTGCGAGCGGTCGATGCGGCCACCCGTTGCCGTCCGGAACGCCGGATTGCTCATCGGCGCCCCTCCTTCGCCGCCTCGATTGTGGCCGCGTCAGGTCGCGGCTCGCCGGACTTATAGGTCAACAGAATACGATCACTGACGGTGTCGCGCACCGCGTTGAAGAAACGCCCACAGCCGTGCACATGCCGCCAACGCTCGAAGTGGATGCCCTTCGGATTGGTCCGCATGTAGAGAAAATCGGCCCATTGCTCATCGTTCAGCGCAGACGGATCGCGCGGGCGCGCGATATGCGCCTCACCGCCGTAGCGGAACTCGATTTCGGGCCGCGCTTCACCGCAACAGGGACAAGGGATCAGCAGCATTGGAGAACCTCAGTGCGCAACGGCCGCCGCCGCGGCCTCGTCGATCAACCGGCCGGTGCGGAAGCGGTCGAGCGTGAAGGGAGCGGCGATCGGGTGCGGCTCGCCGCGAGCGATCGTGGCCGCGAACACGTGGCCGGACCCGGGCGTTGCCTTGAACCCGCCCGTTCCCCAGCCGCAGTTGATGAACAGGTTCGGCACGGGCGTCTTGCCGATGATCGGCGAGCGGTCGGGCGTGACGTCGACAATACCGCCCCAGTTGCGCAGCATCCGCATGCGCCGGAACATCGGGAACAGCTCGCAAATCGCATCGAGCGTGTGCGTGGTGATGTGCAGGCCGCCGGTCTGGCTGTAGGAGACATACTGGTCCGTGCCGGCGCCAATAACGAGTTCGCCTTTGTCGGACTGGGAGATGTAGGCGTGCATGGTGTTGGACATCACCACACACGGGAACACTGGCTTAACCGGCTCCGACACCAGCGCCTGCAACGGGAAGCTCTCGAGCGGCAGACGAAAGCCGGCCATGGCCGCGATCACGCTGGTGTGCCCGGCTGCCACGATGCCCACCTTGCGGGCCTTGATCGTCCCCCGCGTGGTCTCGACCGCCTCGACCGCCCCATCGGCGCCGCGGCGAATGCCAGTCACCTCGCAGTTCTGGATGATGTCGACGCCGAGCTTGTCTGCGGCGCGGGCGTAGCCCCAGGCCACCGCATCGTGCCGCGCCACGCCGCCCCGACGCTGTAGGGCCGCACCTAGAACCGGGTAGCGGAGATTGGGTGAGATATTGAGCGGTCGGACAGAAGGCCTTCGCTTCCTCCGGGGTCAGCCATTCGTTGTCGATGCCCGCAAGCCGATTGGCATGAACGTGGCGCTTGAAGCTCTGCACGTCATGCACATTGTGCGCCAGCATCATCACACCGCGCGGGGAGTACATGACGTTATAGTTCAGCTCGTCGGAGAGCGTCTCCCAGAGCTTCATCGCGTGCTCGTAGATCGCCTCGCTCTCCTCCCAGAGGTAATTCGAGCGGATGATCGTGGTGTTGCGCCCGGTATTGCCGCCGCCGAGCCAGCCCTTCTCGAGGACAGCGACGTTACGAATGCCGTGTTCCTTGGCGAGGTAATAGGCGGTCGCGAGCCCATGCCCACCAGCACCGATGATCACGACATCATAGGCCGGTTTGGGCTCAGGATCGCGCCACTGCCGCGGCCAGCCCTGATGGGCATTGGCAGCCTGACGGAGAAGGCTGAAGATCGAGTACTTCAACGGATTCTACCCCGCTCATGATCGACAGACGCTAATTGATTACCCTGCCTCAGCAAACGAGCAACAAGGCTCTCATGTGACCACATGGGCTGCGTCGACTTGTCCTCACTAGGATACGAATAGGGCGGAGCTGCTGCCGCATGACCCCGCCCAAGAAAGCCTAAGTCGTCTCTGGTGCTCAGGCGCCGTCGATCTTGCCGGTCACCCAGTAATCGACCAGGGCCTTGTTCTCCTCGATGTACTTCTCGATGGCCTGCTCATAGCTGGTGTCCTGCGCCTCCGCCATGATGGCTTCCACGTCGGACATCGGCAGCACCATTCGATTCAGGAAGTCATAGACCTCCGGGTGATCCTGGTGGAAATCCTTCCGGACCAGCTTGTGAACCGTCTCGAGCCCGCCGAGCACACCCTTGGGGTCTTCGAGGTAACGCAGATCCCACTTGGCGAATTTCCAATGCGGGCTCCAGGCCGTTACGACGATCCACTCGTTGCGCTTCGTGGCCCGCTCCAAGGCCGCCAGCATGCCGGCTTCGCTTGCGGAGATTAGCTCGTACTTGTCCAGGCCATACTGTTTGATCGCCTCGTCAGACGCCCGCATCAGGCCAGCGCCGGGATCGATGCCCTGGATCTTGCCGCTAAGCTTCTCCTGGACCTCCGGCTTCTTCAGATCCTCGATTGACTTGACCTGATCCTCAGGAACATAGGTTGGAACGACCCAGCCGAGCCGGGCTTGCGTGTAGATCGGCCCGATATCGTTCACGTCCTTGCCGACCTTTTCCATGTAGGCTTGATGGGTCACCGGCTGCCAGGACATGAGCATGCCGTCCAGTTTGCCGGTTGCGACGCCCTGATACTGAATGCCGATGTCCGCGAGCGTCAGCTCAACCTCATAGCCGAACCGATCCTGAATGATCTTCTGGGCCAGCTTGGTGACCGCCTCGGCATCGGCCCACGCCGTCCAACCGAAGTTGATCTTCTTTTCCTGCGCCTGTCCCGGGGCGCTTGCCAGCGCCGCGGCGCCCATGGCGATGGCCGCCACCCAATGTTTCATCCTCATAGACTCTCCTTTCGTTTGAGTTTTCCGACGGATGAACGCACGCTCACCCCGGCCTAGGGGCTGGGGCGGACGTGCTGTTGCGACCAGCGGCTCGGTGCCAGTCGCAAGCGGGCGAGCAGAGCTGAAAGCCAGGAGTGCTGAGGTGCACTCCTTTGACCAAAGCTCTGGGTGAGCCGATCAAGGATGATAGCGAGCAGCACGACACTGAGGCCGCTCTTGAACCCAAGGCCGATGTCGAGCCGCTGAATGCCTTGCAGCACGACGTTACCTAAGCCGCCAGCGCCGATCATCGACGCGATGACGATCATCGACAGCGCAAGCATGATGGTCTGATTGACGCCGGCCATGATGGACGGCAGCGCCGTGGGAAGCTGAACCCGGAACAGAAGCTGCCGCTCCGTACAGCCGAATGCCCGCGCCGCCTCGACGATCTCCGTTGGCACCTGCTTGATGCCCAGCGCGGTGAGCCTCACGGCAGGCGGCATTGCGAAGACAACTGTCGCGATGATGCCGGGCACGCGTCCTAGGCCGAAAAACATGACGGCCGGGATGAGATAAACGAAAGCCGGCATCGTCTGCATGAAATCGAGCATCGTTTTCACAACGCTTTCAAACGTAGCGTTGCGCGAAGCCATAATTCCGAGCGGAATTCCAACGGCCAGACTGAAGATCGTTGCGGCCATTACGAGACCAAGGGTCGACACCATGGCCGACCACAGGTCCATGGACATGATGAGCAGCAGTGATGCGAGGGTGAATGCTGCGAACGGAATGCCAACCCGCCAGAGCGCCAGCCCGACCAATAAGGTAACGATTAGCCAATCTGGCAGCGCCGTAAGCACCGAGTTGATCGCGCCGCCGAATCCATCGACGACATCCGCGATAAAGTCGAGTGCGGGTTGGAAATTGTCGAGAATAAAGTCGACCAGAGCTTCGGCCCATTCGCCGACAGGTAGCTTGAAGTCCATGGATCAGCCCTCCCGATCCAGCGTTTCAAGCAATGCCTGTTTCGAAATGGCTCCGAGATAGACTCCATCATCGTCGACGACAGGCACCGGGCATTCCGAAGCAGCCACGCGACGAAGAATGTCATGCACGAGCGTATCGTGCCGAATTGGTTCGATGCCGGGCAGGAAAGCGTGGGCGAAGCGCGGGTTTCGGCTCTTTAACTTCTCGCTCCAGCGTATCGCGAGAAACGATCCCCTGATAACGATCGGCCGTGCACTTCACATAGCCGTAGAATTGCTCGTTTTCGCAAAGCTGCTGCAGAGCCGGCTCCAGCTCCCCTGGCACACGGATGATCGTGTTTGCCGCTTCGTAATGGGCGACGTCTCCGGCGCGCAGCACCTTGGCGATATTCACGTTGCGGAAAAAAGCGCGAACGTAATCGTCAGCCGGATTTCGGAGGATTTCGTAAGGTGTTCCGACCTGCGCAATCCGGCCATCGCGCATGATGGCGATCCGATCACCAATGCGCATTGCCTCGTCGAGATCGTGCGAAATGAAAATGATCGTGCGCCTTTGGGTCTTCTGCAGGCGGATCAGCTCGTCCTGCATCTCCGAGCGAATGAGAGGGTCGAGGGCTGAAAATGCCTCGTCCATCAGCATGATGGTTGGGTTGTTGGCGAGAGCGCGCGCGAGACCGACGCGCTGCTGCATTCCGCCGGACATTTCGTGCGGATATCGGTCTGCATAGGCAGCAAGGCCGACCTGCTCGAGCGCCTCCAATGCGATTTTCCGCCGCTTTGCGGCTGGTATCCCCGCGACGGCCAATCCGAAGGCCGCATTTTCGATCGCCGTCAGATGCGGCATCAGCGCGAACGATTGGAAAACCATGCTCATGTCGCGCCGCCGCACTTCGATGAGCTCGCGCTGCGACATCTGCGCAAGATCGCGCCCGTCCAGCAGAATTGCGCCGGCGGTCGGCTCGATCAGGCGATTGAGAAGACGAATGATGGTGGATTTTCCGGAGCCGGAGAGCCCCATTATGACGAAGATTTCGCCGGCCCTTACCTCGAAGCTCGCGTTATCGACGCCCACCACGACGCCGAGCTTCTCATGAACCTCTTCTTTGGTCGCGCCCGTCGCGAGCATTTCGAGCGCTGCTTTTTCATCGTCGCCGAAAACCTTGGTAAGGCCACGCACCTCCAGCCGAATTGGCGCCTGGGCGCGAGGTGCCTTCTCGGCGACCTCCGGTTTGCGCAAGGCCGAACCGTTGGCTTTCACGGCCACCTGCGCAGTAATCGGCCTTAAACGGTCTATCCCGTTTGTCAGCTCTGTTGCGTTGCCGCGCAACTGTCACCTCTCTTATTGCGACTGGCGAATACCGCTAAATTGCGCCGACATGCCGCGACGACTATTCTCACCGCGACAAAAAATCCGCCAGCATCGACGGTCGAACTGACCGCCGCCCTACTCAAGAAGAGCTACGCAAACCTATCCGCCCGCGGCATCTACGGCGCTGCGATCTGACATGCTTGCGCTGCCCCCCTCCAACGATGCCGACGCGCAAAGAGCACGTCACAGGGGCGGACCCGATCCGCCACTGAAGGCAGATCATCAAGGGCCCTGTGAAACGGACTACGGGGGCGCGATGGCCCCATGCCCGCCCCGCGTATGCCACATCGAGCCCGCCTTGTCAGCCAAAAATGGCCCAGGTCCCGACAAAGTTACAGTATGGTTGCCGATCGTGAGCGGCTGGCGACGGCTGGTTTACCTGTCAGCTCAACGGCTTGTCCGATTTTTGCCGCATCTTGCGATGAAAGTTGCTGTAGCAAGCCGTGGGGGGATGCATGAGAAAAAATTGGGTGGCCCTCGTTCTGACGGTTGCCTTCGCAGCGGCTATGGCCCTCATAGGGCTCGGGCCGGGAGGCAGCGCAGCGCCGACCTCCAGCATGGAGATGAGCAAGGCGCAGGAGACGATTAAGTACTACGATGTTCGCGGAAGCACGATCGAGGAGCTGCGGCGCGAGGTCTACTCACGCGGCCCCTACGACAGCACCGGGCAGCGCTTTGCCGGCTGGGCGGAGTGGCGGATCCGGTGGTGGTTCGATCGCGAGCAGGTGCCGCAAGGCTGCAAGATTTCACGAGCCGTAACCGAGACCGACATCGAATACACGCTTCCCCGCTGGGTCGATGCAGATAATGCTCAGCCGGAGCTCCGGGAGAGGTGGAACCGTTTCCTCGAAGCGCTCACGTTGCACGAGCAAGGGCACGGGGAGCTCGCCCGCGCTCTTGCTGCAGAGATCGAGTTCGCCATTCGAAATCTGCCGCCTGAGCCGACCTGCGAGGAGCTCGATCGGAAAGTCAACGAGCTCGCCAACCGCATGATTTTGGAGGACAGGACCCAGGAAGCCTACGATCTGGTTACCGGGCATGGCCAAACGCAAGGTGCCGTCTTCCCTGACACAGTCTTCGTCCATGCCTCATCCGAAGAGGCGCCGATACAGGCGTCGGCGACCCCGTAAGGATCGGCGTTTGCAGACCGATGTCGGCCGCGGGGCTATTGGCGCGGCCGCGTCAGTAACGGCGCGTAGATCACGGCGAATCCCGCAAAGCCCAATACCCAGGCTGTGGCGGAAAGGTGCAGCATCGGCTCGGGGGCAAAATCGAACGCAGCAATAATGCGCGCCGCCGCGGCAATGAACGTCGCAATGTAAATTGCGGTAATGCCGCGCGTAGCTGTGAGCGGTTGCCCCGTGTGCCCGAGGCTCGCGCGCGTCATCACGGCCAGGATCATCAGGCCGATTGCCCCCGTGGTCCAGCTATGCAGTGCGCCGGAGGGAACCAGAATATCCGGCGCATAGATGCTGAGCGCTAACAGCAGGAACCCAAGAGGCACGAACGCATAGGCGACGTGAAGAACCAGCACGAGCGGCTCGGCCGCAGTGCGTTCTCCCGCCCATCGGGCAAGGCGTGTGACGTTGAGAAGCCCCGCGACGAGCATCAGTAGAGCCGTTGCGGTGTGATCTGGCATTGCGATCCAGCTCACGAGAGCAACGCCGCTGGCCAGCATGATTGCCGCGTCCAGACGCCCGAACGGCACAGGCAAACGTCCAGGTCCCTGCCGGACAAGCCAATTCCGGGTGAAGCTGGGGACGATGCGCCCGCCGATAAGCATGATGAGCAGCACGATGGCCGCGATGCCCATGCGAATCCCGAGACCCTGCGCCATGCCGAAGATCACCTCGGCATGAAAAGCGGCATTGCCGAGGAGCAGAATTCCCACGATGGCAGGAACCTTCCAGTTGCGCTTGTTCTGCGCCGCTACGACCTCCCGCGCCACCAAAGCAATGAGACAAGCGAGAAAGCTGAGATCGATGATGGCGGCCAAAGGTGCCCCGATCCAGCCAGAAATGAGCACCGCCACACGCCCGCTGAGCCACAAGAGGAAAAGCCCCAGCAGTGGCGTTCCGACGACCGGCAAGCGCCCTGTCCAGTTCGGAACTGCAGTCAGCAGAAAACCGGCAACTGCGGCCGGAACGAATCCAAAAAGCAGCTCGTGCGCGTGCCATTCAATTGGGGCGAATGCCGTCGGTAGAACGAGGTGCCCGCTCAGCATAGGCAGCCACAGCGCGACCGCGAAAGCGGCCCATATGCCGGCCGCGAGAAAGAATGGGCGGAAACCGTAGCTCAGAATGGCAGGCCCAGTATAGGCGCGGATTTGCTCAGCGGTGGTTGTCATGGTGGTCTCTCACTTCTTTCCTCGGAGCTTCTGCTGTCTCCAATTTGGCTGTCTTAGCTGTCGCAGCCTCACGCGTGGCCGGAATGGTCGAGGCCGTATTCGAGCATCAGCTTTAGGCCTGCCTTCGCCGGATCATCAGCCTTTCCGAGCCGCCCCAGCAGCGTGAGCCAAGTCTCGTCGTCTGCCTCCTCGATGAAACGGCCGACCGTCTCGCGCACGGCGCTGGCAAGATCGCAACCCTCTTTCGCTGCGACCTGTTCCAGCCTGGCCAGCAACGCAAGATCCTCAAGGCCAATCAGGGCATCGAGAATCGTGGCCTCGTCCTGCCAGGCTGCAAACAACTCACCAAGCGTCACTGCACTGGCCCTCCTGAAACTCGCATGTCTGCAGGCGTCGGCAAGGTGACGCCGCTCACTTCGCTCATTGCTGCGAGACGGGCCACGTATTGCGCAATGGCGACTCGACGGCTCCTTTCAGACAGGTAGTCGGCGATGCGGTCGCGCACCAGCTCAAAAGGCAACTCGCGGCCGTCGATGCGACGATCGAGCCGGACGATATGGAAGCCATAGCGGGTTTCGACCGGCTCCTTGGTCATCTCATCCGGCGGGCAGGCGATAGAGCGCTTTCTCGAATTCCGGCGTTGTATCGCCAGGTCCGATCTGCCCCAGATTACCGCCCGACTTGCCTGATGGGCACGCCGAATAAGCCTCGGCCAGCTGGCCGAACAGCTGCGGCTTATCTCGAAGCTGCGCAATTAGCTCGGCAGCTGCACGCCGCGCCGCGTCTCGCGCCGCCGCGTCCTCGGGATGCGCTGCCAAAAGAATGTGCGAAGCCTCGAATAGATCGCGTGAGCGGAAGCGCGCCCGATTTTGCTCGTAATAACGCCGGCAGGTCTCCTCGTCCGGCTCCGGCGTTACGACCTCCTGCTCGACCAATGCGCGGATCAGCGCTTCCTCGTCGGTTTCGCGCCGGCCTTTTTCGTCGCGCAGCGGCTCGGGCGAAAGTCCTTTGCGCCGCGCCTCCTGCAGCAGCAGCTCACGGACAACGAGAGCGCGGGCGGCCTCAGTCCATGCTGCTACAGGCGTCGGTGCGGGATGGTGCTGCACCTCACGCGAAATGACGTCGTGAGGAATGACCACGCCGTTGACGGAAACCGTCGTTCGGTTCGCCCCGGCGAGCACCGCTTTGACCGAGCAGCTCATGCGATCACTCCGCAGGCTCGATTGCTCTGCCACCGCTCGCAGGCGCGATTGGCCTGCGGGTGCGGACGACCTGATAGCCCCTTCGGCCGAGATACCAGATCGGTGCGCTCCAAACGTGCACGAGCCTCGTGAACGGGAAAATCAGAAAAATCGTCATTCCGAGGAACAGGTGCGCCTTGAATATCGGATGCGCATCTGCGACCAGCGTCCAGGCATCCGGCCGCAAAACAAGAATACCCTGCGCCCAATTCATGAAGCGCACCATCTCGTGCCCATCGAGATGGCCCATGGAGATCGGGATCGTCGCCAATCCAAGTAGCAGTTGTGCCAGAAGGATTAGCAGGATGCTGGTGTCGGCAAACGACGAATTGGCCCGAATGCGCGGATCGAACAACCGCCGATGTGCAAGAAGGAGACCGCCGACCAGCATGGCAATGCCAGCAACGCCGCCGATAACGATGGCCATAATCTGCTTGGCGGTGTGACTGATGCCGATGGCTTCAAACACCCAGATCGGCGTGAGCAGGCCGAAAAAGTGCCCAATGAAAATGACGAGCACGCCGATGTGGAACAGGTTCGAGCCCCACATGAGCTGACGCCGCCGAAGGAGCTGGCTCGATCCCGCCTTCCACGTGTACTGCTCCCGGTCGAAGCGCAAAATATTGCCAACCACGAAAACGGTGAGGCACACGTAGGGATACCAGCCGAACACGATGTAATTGATGGTGTCGCGCATCACGAATGCTCCGATCCAGATCGCCTCTCCCCAAGAGGAGGGCAGCTAATTTCGTGTCGTGTAGGTCACGATGGGGCGATTGCTCCTGTCCGTGGGTCGTTCGACGCCTGGCGCCGGCCTGCGCGCAGCGCGGAGTTTCGCCGCGAGGCTATCGACGCCGCACTCTGACGCTGCGCCAGGGCCGAATTTCACCTCCTCCTCCATCCACGCCGCATCTAGTGCTTCGAAATCGTTCGGGTCGTCGTCTGGGGCCGCCAGCAAGGCTTGCAGAAATTCGCCGGATGGCGCCGCGCAGCTCAGCGCCTGAATTGACGAGAAAACGGCGGCATAAGAAGACTTGCGCCGTTCCAATCTTTGGCGAATTGCTTCCAGAATGTGGGCCGTTTCGGCAAGCAGCTCGCGCGCTTCGGTTTCTGCGATCGTCGACAGAAACTCCAGAAACAGCGGCAGATAATCCGGCAGCTCATTCGATGTGAGCTCGAGACCATGGCGCTCGTAAAGCGTTTTGAGATCCACCATCGCCTGGCCACGGTCCCGACTTTCGCCGTGGACATGCTCGAAGAGGTTGAGCGACAACGATCGCGTGCGGTCGAACAGCAAAACGTAGCGCTCCTGCAGCTCGTAAAGGTCCCACGTCGCCAGCTCTTCCAGGATGTGATTCAATTCCAGCCGGCACTTCTGCGGCAGAGATCCTTCCAGCTCGATCGCGGAGCGCATCTCCGGCACTGCCGCCTGTAGCTCAGCGGTCGGATAAGTCAGGAGAGCGGACAGAACTTTCAAAGTATTTTTCATAACGCCCTGGGCCTTTCGATTTCTGCTCCCATGGCGAGAGCCCGGCTCACGCCACCTCCATTGGGGTCTTGCTCTTGGCCTTTTTCGGCCCGCCGAACAGGCTCACGCCGGTGCGCCCGTCCGAACAGCCGTTGCCGAAAGTGAAACCGCAGGAGCCCCGCAGATCGTAGGCATCCTCGCCGAGCTCGCGGTGGGCCGTCGGAATAACGAACCGATCCTCGAAATTGGCGATGGCCATGATGCGGTACATCTCCTCGATCTGGAGGCCCGTCATGCCGACCCTGTTTGCGATCCCCTCATCAATGACGCCATCGATCGTCTTGGCCCGCATGTAGGCGCGCATGGCGAGCATTCGCTCAAGGCAGCGCGCAATTGGCTCCTCATCACCAGCAGTCAGCAGATTGGCGAGGTACTTGAGCGGAATGCGCAATGAGCGAACGTCCGGCATTTCGCCGTCCGTTCCCATCTTGCCCGCTTCGGCTGCGGACTGAATAGGCGAGAGCGGCGGCACATACCAGACCATCGGCAGCGTGCGGTATTCCGGGTAGCGGGAAGGCGACCTGCCACTCCACCGCCATCTTCCAGACCGGCGATTTCCGCGCCGCCTCGAGCCATGCATCCGGAACACCATCCGCGCGGGCCTGGGCGATCACCTGCGGATCGTTGGGATCGAGGAACAGATCGAGTTGCGCCTTATACAGATCCTTCTCGTTTTCCGTGCTCGCGGCTTTCTCGATTCCATCGGCGTTGTAGAGAACGACGCCGAGATAACGGATGCGGCCAACGCAAGTTTCCGAGCACACAGTCGGCAAACCTGCCTCGATGCGCGGGAAGCAGAATGTGCACTTCTCGGATTTGCCCGAAGACCAGTTGAAATAAATCTTCTTATACGGGCAGCCGGAAACGCACATCCGCCAGCCACGGCATTTTTCCTGATCGATGAGAACAATGCCGTCCTCTTCCCGCTTATAAATCGCGCCTGACGGGCAGGCTGCGACGCAAGTCGGGTTGAGGCAATGCTCGCAAAGCCTGGGCAGGTACATCATGAACGTGTTCTCGAACTGCCCATAGATCTCGCGCTGCACCCCTTCGAAGTTGTAGTCCTGTGAGCGCTTCGAGAATTCGCCGCCGAGAATTTCCTCCCAGTTCGGCCCCCACTCGATCTTCTCCATGCGCTCGCCAGAAATGAGCGAACGTGGACGGGCCGTAGGAAATGCCTCGAGCTCCGGCGCCGTCTGCAGGTGCTCGTAATCGAACGTGAAAGGCTCGTAATAATCGTCGATTTCCGGCAGATCTGGGTTCGCAAAATCTTCGCAAGCACGCGCCACTTGCTGCCGATTTTCGGCTCGATTTTTCCATTCGCCTTACGCATCCAGCCGCCATTCCAGCGGTTCTGGTTTTCCCAATCTTTCGGATATCCGATACCGGGCTTGGTCTCGACGTTGTTGAACCACGCGTATTCCATGCCCTCGCGATTGGTCCATACGTTCTTGCAAGTGACCGAGCACGTGTGGCAACCAATGCACTTGTCGAGGTTGAGCACCATTGCGATTTGCGCGCGGATTTTCATGGCCTAACCTCTTCTCGAACCTTCATCTGGCCAAACTGAGCGTAGCAAACGACCGTCCGCCGTTTTCCCGGGCATACGAACCCGATCACTCCGCAGCCTCCATTTCGCATCGGCAGCAGGCCGCTCGAGCCAGTCGATCTTGCGCATCTTGCGGACGATAACGAACTCATCGCGATTGGTGCCGATCGTGCCGTAATAATTGAAGCCGTAGGATTGCTGGGCATAGCCGCCGATCATGTGCGTCGGCTTCAGCACCGCGCGGGTGACCGAGTTGTGAATGCCGCCGCGTTGCCCGGTGATTTCAGACCCCGGCACGTTCACGATCTTCTCCTGCGCGTGATACATCAGGCACATGCCCTCTTTCACGCGCTGCGAGACGACGGCGCGTGCCACCAGCGCGCCATTCGCGTTATAGGCTTCGATCCAGTCATTATCGACGATGCCAGCCTTCGCCGCGTCCTTTTCGCTGATCCACACGATCGGCCCGCCGCGGCTCAGCGTGAGCATCAACAGGTTGTCCGTGTAGGTCGAGTGAATGCCCCATTTCTGGTGCGGCGTAATGAAATTGAGAACGACTTGGCGCTCGCCGTTGGCATCTTGTCGATCACCGGCTTTACCGTCCGCGTGTCGATCGGCGGCCGATAAACGCAGAGCGTCTCGCCGAAAGCGCGCATCCAAAGGTGGTCTTGATAAAGCTGCTGCCGCCCGGAAAGCGTGCGCCACGGAATGAGCTCGTGCACGTTCGTGTAGCCGGCGTTATAGCAGACCTCCTCGCTTTCGAGTCCCGACCAGATCGGCGAGGAGATGATCTTCCGCGGTTGCGCGACGAGATCGCGGAAGCGGATTTTCTCGTCCTCCTTCGGCAGTGCGAGATGCGCGTGCTCGCGACCCGTCGTATTGGACAAGGCTGACCACGCTTTAACGGCGACCTCGCCGTTCGTCTCCGGTGCCAGTGAAAGTATGACCTCGGCCGCGTCGATGTCCGTATCAATGCGGGCAAGCCCTTTGGTCGGCCCTTCCTCCTCGACGACGCCGTTGAGGCGCTTCGAGCAAATCAACCTCATGCTCGGTATTCCAGCTCAGGCCTTTGCCGCCGTTGCCGACCTTTCTCCATCAGCGGTCCGAGCGCGGTGAAACGTTTATACACATTCGGATAGTCGCGCTCGACAACTGTCACAGCAGGCATGGTCTTGCCGGGAACAGGCTCACACTCGCCTTTTTTCCAATCTTTGACCTCTGTGGCCTGCGCGAGCTCAAGGGGGTGTCGTGAAGAATAGGCGTGAGCACAACGTCCTTCTCCACCCCCAACACCTCGGGCGCGACCTCGGAGAATTTGCGCGCGATTGCCTTGTAAATTTCCCAGTCGCTCTTCGCCTCCAAACGGGATCGACCGCACTCGTCAGCGGGTGAATGAACGGGTGCATTCGGAGGTGTTGAGGTCGTTCTTCTCGTACCAGGTGGCCGTCGGGAGCACAATGTCGGAGTAAACGCAAGTCGTCGACATACGGAAGTCGAGTGTCACCAGGAGATCGAGCTTGCCTTCCGGCGCCTCATCCCGCCATTTCACCTCTTTGGTTTCTGAGCCCGGTTTCGCCAGGTCCTTGCCCAGAACGCCGTGCGTCGTGCCAAGCAGGTGCTTCAGGAAATACTCGTGCCCTTTGCCGGATGAGCCGAGAAATTCGAGCGCCACACGAACATATTGCGCGGCCAGTTTTTCGGATTATCGGGGTCCTCGCAGCTCATCCGAAGCTCGCCCTACTTCAGCTTCGCCGCGACATAGTCCTTCACCTCCATGCCGGCAGCGGCGGCTTTCTCAGCAATTTCCAGCGGGTTGGTCTCCAGTTGCGGCGCTGAGGGCAGCCAGCCCATACGCTCCGCCCGGACGTTGTAGTCGATCAGTGTCCCATCCCACGGCCCTTCGGGCGCTATCGGAGAGAGAATGTCCGAGACTTCCAGCTTCTCGTATCGCCACTGGTCGGTGTGGGCATAAAAGGCGGATGTCGAGTTTTGCTGGCGCGGCGGTCGCGCCCAGTCGAGGGCAAACGCGAGAGGCAGCCAGCCGGTCTGCGGGCGCAATTTCTCCTGACCCACATAATGCGACCAGCCGCCGCCCGACTGACCAACGCAGCCGCACATCACCAGCATATTGATGACGCTGCGATAGTTCATATCCGAGTTGTACCAATGGTTCATACCGGCGCCGATAATTACCATCGAGCGGCCATTGGTTTTCTCGGCATTGCGCGCGAACTCCCGCGCGACGTGGATGATCTTGTCACGCGACACGCCGGTGATCTTCTCTGCCCAAGCCGGCGTGTAAGGCTGCCCGTCATCATAGGAGCTGGCCAGAAATTCGCCGCCGAACCCGCGATCGACGCCGTAGTTCGCCACGAACAAATCATAGACGGAGGCGACCAGCGCCTCGCCATCCTTCAGCTTCACGCGCTTCGCCGGGACATGCGATCGAGATGCTCGGATGGCTTGTGCCAGTGAAATAATCGTGCTCGCGATTGCCGAAGTAGGGAAATGCGACAGGCGCAACGTCATCCTTGATCGCGCGTAAGCGACAGCCGCAGTTTCACGGCATTTCCGCGCAAATCCTTCTCCTCAGATCCCATTTTCCCTTTTCGCCCCACCGGAATCCGATCGAGCCGCGCGGCACAACGAGATCGCCCAGATTTCATCGTAGGCGACCGTCTTCGATCGGGATTGTTGGTCTCGCCCATATCGCCTTCGAAATCGGAGGCGCGCAAGAGACAGTCCGGCACCAGCCTGTCGCCCTGCTTCACGAGGCGGACCAGCATGGGCATAGCAATACGCAACGGTCGAAGAAACGCGGCAGGAAGAT
>CAWBAM010000049.1:0-37947 GCA_963786775.1 uncultured Pseudomonadota bacterium
CACCCTGAGACGCGGGAGAACATCAAGCGGGCCGGTATTTCGATTTGGCTCAAGGCCGAGTTGCCTGTGCTCATGCGACGGGTCATGCGGCGGGACAATCGCCCGCTGCTCAAGACCGCTGATCCAGAAGCCCGCATGCGTGAGCTGATGATCGCGCGTTATCCGATCTACGCCGAGGCCGATCTCGTCGCCAACAGTCGCGATGTGCCGCATGAGGTGATCGTCGAAGAAATCATCGAAGGTCTGCTCTCAGGACCGTCGCTGTCGCTCAGAAGAGCGAGTCACACCCAGCCCAGACTCCGATGCGCCGGAATAGCTCGGGATGGCCATGTCATCACGCGACGAAAATGTTAGGAGCGAAAGCGGGATCGAGGTGCGTCGCATCCCAGTTGCGCTGCGGGGAGCGCAGCTATGAGGTGCACGTCGGGCCCGGGCTTCTGCAGCAGCTGCGAAGTTGATCGAGGCAGCGCTGGGGTCCTGCCGCTGCGGCATCGTGACCGACGAAAATGTCGCCGGTCACCACCTTGCAAAAGTGGAAAGCGGACTGGCCAAGGCCGGGACATATGCGGGCTCCATCGTGCTGCCCGCGGGCGAAGCCACGAAGAGCTTCGCGCAACTCGATCTCCTCTGCCAGCAACTCTGGAGATGGGTCTGGAGCGCGGCGATGCGGTAATCGCGCTGGGCGGCGGCGTGATTGGCGATCTGGCGGGCTTTGCCGCAAGCATCGTGCGTCGCGGCATGCGCTGCGTGCAAATTCCGACGACGTTGCTAGCTCAGGTGAACTCGTCCGTCGGCGGAAAGACGGGCATCAACACCCCTCAAGGCAAAAATTTGATCGGGACCTTCCATCAGCCGAGCCTCGTTCTCGCCGACACAGAAGTGCTCACAACCCTGCCAGTACGGCAGATGCGTGCTGGCTATGCAGAGGTCGCGAAATACGGTCTGCTCGGTGATGCGGAGTTTTTCGCATGGCTGGAGGAAAGCTGGAGAAGGTGTTCCAGCACGAGCCGGCGGCCTTGATGCAGGCTATCGGGCGCTCCATCGAGATGAAGGCTGACATCGTTGCCCGCGATGAAACTGAGGCCGGTGATCGCGCCCTTCTCAACCTTGGTCACACGTTCGGCCATGCTCTTGAGGCATGGACAGGGTACTCGGAAAGATTGCTTCATGGTGAGGCCGTAGCAATCGGCATTTGCCTTGCAGCCAGATGGTCGGAGGAGCTGCAACTTTGCCCGCCACAGACCGCAGCGCGTATTGCTGCGCATCTGAAGGCTGTAGGGCTGCCCACCACGGTTCAGGACATCCCGGGTCCAGGCGAGTTACCAGTTCCAGACGAGATGGTTCGGATCATGCGCCAAGATAAGAAGGTACGGCGCGGCCGGCTGGCGCTAATCCTCCTCCGCGGTATCGGCAATGCATTCGTGACGCGCGACGTGGAGCCTGATTATCTCGTCAGTTTCTCGGGCGAGCGACCGGGTAGGTTCCACTAACGGGCGCTTGGCTAGAACTACAGTTTTGATGCTGGCCCGCCGTGCCGGCGAACAGAGCTCAGAACTCCCATCGACTCCATTGGAACTTCTCGTCACCGCGGTCCTCGTCCTGGTCCTCCTCCTCGCCTCGGCATTCTTCTCGGGCTCGGAGACGGCGCTGACGGCGGCATCTCGGGCGCGCATGTGCTTGCCCTCGAACAGGAGGGAAACTTCGCCGGGCGAGGAGCTGGTGAACAGTTGCTGCGCCAAGCCGAACACATCATCGGTCGGTCATTGCTGGGTAACAATCGTGGTCAATATTCTAGCGTCGGCGCTGGCGACCGGACTTCCTGTCGTCGGAGCATTCGGTGAGTTCGGTGTGCTCTACGCCACGGCCATAATGACGGTTCTGATCGTCATCTTCGCCGAGGTGCTGCCGAAGACCTACGCGATCGCCTATCCGGACCGGATCGCCCTGAGCGTCGCGCCTGTCATGAGGGTTGTGATGCCGTTCTGTGGCCACTCACGGCCGCTGTGCAGTTCGTTGTCACCCGCATTCTGAAGGCGACGCCGGGCACCAAGGACGATGAGGCCAACATCCTCGCTCCGCACGAGGAGCTGCGAGGCGCCATCGAGCTTCAGCAGATGGAAGGAATGGTTACGCGGCTCGACGCGGCGATGCTGGGCGGCGTTCTGGACCTGTTGGACCTCAAAGTGCTCGATGTCATGGTCCATCGCACGAAGATGCAGACGCTCAACGCGACACGCCGCCGGACAAGCTGGTGCGTGAGGTGCTGGCCACCGATACACCCGGCTTCCTGTCTGGCGAGAACGAGCCGGAAAACATCATCGGAGTCCTGCACACGAAGGACCTGCTGGTCGCGGTCCGGGGGTGCGAACTGGGATCCCTCGAGCTCGACATCAAGGAGCTGGCTCATGATGGAGCCCTGGTTCGTGCCCGACAGCGGCGGGTGTCGGAACAGCTCAATGCTTTCCTCAAGCGCAAGACCCACTTCGCGCTCGTCGTCGACGAGTATGGCGAGGTGCAAGGCTTGGTACGCTCGAGGACATCCTCGAAGAGATCGTCGGCCAAATCTCGGACGAGCATGACGTCCAGGAAATGGCGATCCGCCCGCAGCCCGATGGCACCGTCAACGTCGATGGAAGTGTGCCGATCCGCGATCTCAACCGGTACATGGGTTGGGACCTGCCGGACGAGGAGGCGACCACGATTGCTGGGCTCGTAATCCACGAGGCCCAGGCCATTCCCGAGCCGGGCCAAGCCTTCACCTTTTACGGCTACCGGTTCGAAATCCTGCGCAAGAACCGAAATCGAATCACGGCACTTCGGGTCAAGCCACTCAAGCAGATCCCATCTGCGCGCGGTGCAGCGCGCGCGTCGCGGTCCGGCTAAATCGGGTGGCATGCTCCTCGAGGGGGCTAGAGCGCCCTTCCCGTTAGGGCAGAATGTCTTCCCCGGGCGCGTAAGCCTTGATAGCCAGGGCGTGCACCCCACCTTTAAGCTCGTCGGCTAGTGCCTCGTTGACCATCCGGTGCCGCTCGAGGCGGGACTTGCCCCGCATGAGCTCCGAGACAACGAGGACCCTGAAGTGGCTCTCGCCGGTTCCTGGTGAGCTGCGGTGGCCTGCGTGCAACTCACTTTCGTTGATGACATCGAGGCGCACTGGACGAAGCGCCACCATCAGCTTTTCGCGAATCCTTTGCTCGATCGACATCGGTTCTTGGCCCAAGTTGACGTTGAAAGGAGAGCCGTTTTATGGCCGGTATACCACGCGGCCAATGCGCGCGAGCCGACCTGCTTGTGCGAGCTGGCCGGCATGACCATACTCCGGCGCCATGAAGCTCGAACTCGAAATATTTCGACATAATTCGCATCCACCGCCCCAAGGCGGAAAAGCGCGATGCGAAGAGTGAGTTGCCGTGCTGTCAGTGGAAGGGATGCACCGAGCCGGGCCGGTATCGAGCACCCCAGGGTCGCGGCCGGGATGGGCAATTCTACGTGTTCTGCGACGAGCACATCCGGCGGTATAACAGCTCGTACAACTACTTCGACGGCATGACCAATGCCGAGGTTGAGCAGTACCTACAGGGGGTGGTGTACGGCCACCGGCCAACTTGGAAGGTGGGCATCAACGCGTGGTCTAATGGCGGGACGCGGAGAGCTTCGGCGGAGGACATCCGGCGCTTCGCAGAGGCACGCGCCGCCCATGCGCAGAGCTTCTATGCGTGGCGCGCACGGCAGACAGAGCGACCGGAGTATCGTCGTTCTCTCAAGCCGCTCGAGCGTAAGGCATTGCAAACCCTTGATTTGCCGGAGACGGCAAGCGGCGCGGAGATCAAGGCCCGATACAAGGCGCTCGTAAAGCTGCATCATCCCGATGCCAATGGCGGCCATCGGGGATCGGAGGACAGGTTGCGTGAGATCATACAAGCTTATAATTATCTCAAGCAGGCGGGGCTCGTTTGATTGGACGTCAGCCCATTGCTGGCGTTGACGAAGGCTTCGGCGCGACAGGATCCGTGCCGGGTAATGAAGAACCAGATCTAATCGGAAAAACCATCAGCATGCGCATGCAAGAGCAAGCCGGGGCTCCCGGCCTCCCGGACATGAAAGTGTCTGTGCGTCAGGTTTTCGGGATCGATAGCGATCTCGAAGTGCCGGCGTACTCCAGCCCCAACGAGCACGTGCCGGACCTGGATCCGGATTACCTGTTCAATCGCGAGGTCACGCTCGCCATTCTCGCCGGCTTCAAGCACAACCGGCGTGTAATGATCCAGGGCTATCACGGCACGGGAAAATCAACTCACATCGAGCAGGTTGCGGCTCGGCTGAATTGGCCGTGCGTTCGCGTCAACCTCGACAGCCACGTGAGCCGGATTGATCTTGTCGGGCGTGATGCGATCGTTCTGCGCGACGGGAAGCAGGTGACGGAGTTCAAAGAGGGTATTCTGCCCTGGGCTCTCCAGACAAACACGGCGCTCGTCTTTGACGAGTACGACGCAGGCCGGCCCGACGTGATGTTCGTTATCCAGCGCGTCCTGGAGGTCTCGGGCAAGTTGACCCTTCTCGACCAGTCGAGGGTGATCCGACCCCATCCGGCGTTTCGCCTGTTCGCGACGACGAACACGATTGGATTGGGCGACACGTCCGGCCTCTATCACGGCACGCAACAGATCAACCAGGGCCAGATGGACCGGTGGTCGATTGTCTGCACGCTCAACTATCTGCCGCACGATGATGAGGTGAATATCGTTCTGCAAAAGGTGAAAGCGTTCACCAAGTCGGACGCGAAGCGGAAGACCGTAGCGAATATGGTTCGTGTCGCCGAATTGACGCGGAACGCGTTCATCAACGGCGATCTTTCTACGGTCATGAGCCCTCGCACGGTGATTACTTGGGCGGAAAACGCCGAGATCTTCGGGGATATCGGTTTCGCGTTCCGGCTGACGTTCCTCAATAAGTGCGACGAGCTCGAGCGACCGCTGGTGGCCGAGTTCTATCAGCGCTGCTTCGGCGAGGACTTGCCGGAAAGCGCCGCCAATGTGGCCTTGAGCTAGAAACGAAAGATGCCTTCGGTCTCCCATGGGGGAGGCGAGGGCTGACCCGAGAAGTCGGTGTTCAACTCGCTTCTAGTAACGAGCCGAACCTGAGACGAGAAATGGTAAACGGTCCAAAACGCAGAGAACCGCCTGCCGAGCCGTTCAAGCGGGTCCTCGGGCTAGCGGTGCGCGCCATTGCGGGGAACGACCAACTTCAGGTCGCCTACTCGGCAACGAAACCAGAGCTCGACGGCAACACGGTGCAACTGCCGGAGCCCTCCCGTGTGCCGAGTGCGCGTGAGGTGGCGGTGATCCGCGGGTGGGCCGACAGCTTGGCGCTTACGGCCGCCGTCCACGACAAGAAGATTCATCGAAGATTGGTGCCCGAAGGCGGTCAGGCGCGTGCCGTATTCGAAGCGGTGGAGCGAGCGCGCATTGAGGCGCTCGGTGCCAACCGCATGCCGGGTATGGCCGAGAACCTTACGGCAAAGCTCGAGGATCAATACGCCCACGGCCGCTTCGCCGACGTGAAGGATCGTGCCGAAGCCCCCCTCGAGGATGCGATTGCTCTGATGGTCAGGGAGCGGCTGTGCGGTCTTCCGCCGCCGAAATCTGCGCAGTCCCTTGTTGATGTGTGGCGGCCCTGGATTGAAGAGAGGGCGGGCAAGACACTCGAGCGCATGGAGGCGCTCTGCGAAGATCAGGAGGCGTTCGGGCGCCTGTTGCGCGACGTCTTGCGCCAGCTAGAGCTGACGGAAGATCTGGCCGAAGGCGAGCCAGAGCAGGAAGATTCCGAGAGCGACGAGAACGCAGACGGCGGCGATCAGCAGTCCGAGGCGACGGAGGGCACCGAGGGCCAGGAGCAAAGCTCCGAGGAGCAGCTTGCCGAAGGCGAGGAAGGTGAATCTGAGGACATCACCGATCTTGCCGATGCTGATCAGTTGGATGCGGATGTCGAGGGCGAGGAGTTGGCCGAGACCCACGAGCCCTGGCGGCCGAACACCTCCGTCTTGGACGATCCTGAGAAGTTTGGCTATCGCGTTTTCACCCGCGCCTTCGACGAGGAGGTTGCAGCCGAGGATCTGTCCACTCCCGATGAGCTGGAGCGGTTGAGGACCTTTCTCGACAAGGAGCTGCGTTCGCTGTCGGGCGCTGTATCGCGGCTGGCCAATCGCTTGCAGCGGCGACTTCTTGCGCAGCAGAACCGGGCTTGGGATTTCGACCTGGATGAGGGGATGCTCGACCCGGCGCGGTTGCCGCGGGTTATCATCGATCCGACACACCCCCTCTCGTTCAAGCGTGAGCGGGATACCGATTTCCGCGACACGGTTGTGACCCTCCTGCTCGACAACTCGGGAAGCATGCGGGGGCGGCCGATCATGGTCGCGGCCTGCTGCGCGGATATTCTCGCGCGTACGCTCGAGCGCTGCGGGGTAAAGGTCGAGATCCTCGGTTTCACCACGCGGGCGTGGAAAGGTGGTCAGTCTCGCGAGCAGTGGCTCGCAGCCGGGAAGCCGCCCAATCCAGGTCGGCTCAATGACCTGCGCCACATCATCTACAAGGCGGCAGATGCGCCGTGGCGCCGTGCTAAGCGCAATTTGGCGCTCATGATGCGCGAGGGCCTGCTCAAGGAGAACATCGACGGCGAGGCGTTGGCGTGGGCCCACAACCGGTTGCTCGCGCGTCCCGAGCAGAGGCGAATTCTGATGATGATTTCGGACGGCGCCCCTGTGGATGACTCAACTCTATCCGTCAACTCAGGCTCTTATCTGGAGCAGCACCTGCGCCAAGTCATCGAGGAGATCGAGACCCGCTCACCGGTCGAGCTCATTGCAATCGGTATCGGGCACGACGTCACGCGTTATTACCGGCGCGCGGTGACGATCACCGATCCATCGGAGCTGGCCGGCGCCATGACGGACAAGTTGGTCGAGCTGTTCGAGGAGAAGGGCCCAGCCGCGCCAGTGCGCAAGTTTCCCAAGCGGCACTTAACTCTGCATTGATCGACTCTACCGGATAGGAGAGGAAGTTGCGGCGGGCGTCGCGATTGCGCCGTGTTGGGCTTGGAGTGCTCGCTTTAGCGCTGTCGGTTTCCGTTGCAGTCCTTGTCGCGGAGAGGGCTGGGGCGCAGAAGCCTGTCATCACGGATACGAAGCCGATCGAGATCGTGGCGCAGCCGATACATGGTTTCGATAGGCAGGCAATCGACCGACAACAGTTCGGCCGCTTGAAGATGGCGGGGCGGCCTGGCTCTAAGCTCGCTTGCAGAAGAGTTCGGTGGGTTTTCCGGCGTCGTGCTCGACGATGACGGGCGGCGCCTTTTTGCCGTGTCCGATACCGGTGCGTGGCTGTCAGCGGAGCTCGACTACGAGGGGACGCGGCCGGCTCGTGTTCAGCGCGCCTGGATGGGGCCTTTACGGGCACGAAACGGCGCTCCACTGACGCGTAATCGAGACCGGGATGCTGAGGCGGTGACCTTGGCCGAGGGGAGCCTGACGGACGGGATTTTGCTGATCGCCTTCGAGCAACTTCATCGGATCGGTCGGTTTCGAAGCACTGAAGCCGGCCCATCTGCCCCACTCCATTACCTGGAGCTGCCACCGGAGGCGGGGAAAATGAAGTCAAACCGGGGCATTGAAGCGGTGAGCGTTCTGCGAGGCGGACCACTCAAGGATTCGACTATAGTGTTCGCAGAGCGGCTGAAGGACGAGCGTGGCCATCACACCGGTTGGGTTTGGGTCGACGGCAAGCCGCAAAAGCTTCACCTGGCGGATATCGGCGGCTTCGATATTACCGACTCGGCAGCGCTGGACGATGGCGGTCTCATAGTTCTCGAACGGCGCTTCAACTGGATCGAAGGTCTCAAGATGAGGCTTCGGCTCCTCCGACCCGAGGAGATTGCAGTTGGAGCCGTCATGCGGGGCGAGGTGCTGTTCGAGGCCGATATGGGTTATGAGATCGACAATATGGAAGCCGTCGCCGTCCATCGCGGACCGCACGGAGAAACCGTCGTCACGTTATTGTCGGACGACAACTTCAATTCCCCATTCCAGCGAACCATTCTGCTCCAGTTCACGCTTCAGAAAGAAGCTCTCAACTGAAAGTGCAGAAGCCAGCAGATCAGTTGCGTGAACTGCTTGAAAACGGAGGCCGCACGAATGCGACCTCACGCGGCTTGCGCTTCCCCGGCGCCAGCCGCCGCCTTGGCCTTCTCAATCTGGCGTTTCAGTCGCCGGCAACGCAATGAAAGCTCTTCGTCCCGTGCCTTCAAGAGATAGGCGTCAAGCCCACCCCGGTGCTCGACCGTCCGCAGCGCATGGGCGCTCACCCTCAGCCGAAAACTGCGCTTCAACACGTCGCTGATAAGTGTCACGGTGCACAGGTTCGGGCGGAACGTGCGCTTGGTCTTATTTTCGGCGTGGCTACGCAGCTGGCCCGACATCGGCAGCTTGCCGCTCAGCTCACAGCGTCTCGTCATGACAAATCCTCACTTGGCGCACCCTAGAGGGGGACGCATAGAGTTCTTTCCGCTTCTGGGGTCGACAACGTCCCGTCAGTAGAGCGGCCGGGAGTTCGCGGAACTCTATACTTATGCATCAGGCCAAGCGTCAAGCACGCGAGATGTAGCCTATGTGCGGCACGCACTTGTTGTATCGGCAGCGACATACAATTGACCAAAATAATCCGTAGCCGATTGGTGGAGCGTCGTAATCTGGAGGCGTCACCATGATGACACGACTCGCCCGGCGCTCGCTCCGGGTGAGCCCGATCAGCAGCGCTGTATTCGGGCTGGTGATGCTACTGCTATGCGCGCCGGCGGCTATGGCCGATCCGGGCACGCCCAGCAAGGTCTCGGCACGCTACAAGATTTACTTTAATGGCATCGAGATCGGCAGCTTCCGGTTTGAGTCCAATGCCGACTCGGCAAAGTATTCATTGGCTGGGCAGGCCAAACTTTCCGCTCTCCTGGGTGTCCTCAAGTGGTCCGGCACCATGCGAAGCGAGGGTATCTTGGCACGAGGGGAGCCGGCGCCATCCGATTACGTCTTCCGGTATAAGAGCAGCTCGGACTCCGGCTCAGTCGCGATGAGCTTCGATAAGAAGCGTGTCGCCGAGACGAAACTTGAGCCGCCCCAATCGCCTTCGAAGAGCAGGGTGCCCTTGACCGAGGAACATCTCAAAGACGTCCTCGATCCCATGAGCGCCGTCTTGGCGATGACGACTGGACACCTCGACAATCCCTGCGACCGCAAAGTGGCTGTCTTCGACGGCAAGCATCGCTTTGATATTGCGCTGACATTCCGTCGCAAGGAGAGCATCAAAGAGGCGCGGCCTAGCGGCGAGCCGGCGGTCGCAATTGTTTGCGGCGTCCGCTATATTCCCGTTGCTGGCCACAAGAACAACAGGACGGTTCGGAGCTTGTCTGCTTCTGAGGGCATCGAAGTCGCCTTGCGTCCGATACCGAGCGCAAATATTCTGGTCCCGTATGAGATTTCGATACCAACGTTTGCTGGCTCGGCCGTGCTTAGATCACAACGGGTCGAGATTTCGACCGGAATGAAGCAGATCGCACTGGTCCATTGATCGGACGGGCGACCGGTGACACAAGACGCCTTCTCAGGGACTGAAATGGGCATACTCAGGTCTGGCCGAACCCCCTTTTGGGCAAGGGGCCGAGAGCGGCATTGAGACCTTTTTTCGGCGGTGACAGGAACTTGCACCACACATTAGCTTGCGTCCGGGGCGCCTGCGTCTCCTACGAGACCAAGGCTGGAGGCTAACGTCACATGGGCATTGATCTTGAAACGCGGATCCGGAACGTCACCGCCGTTCTGGGACCGACCAACACCGGCAAGACGCACCTGGCGATCGAGCGCATGCTCGGCCATGACACGGGTATGATCGGGCTGCCGCTGCGTCTGCTCGCGCGCGAGGTCTATGACAAGATCGCGGCACGGGTGGGGCCGGAAAAGGTCGCGCTGATCACCGGCGAGGAGAAGATCAAGCCGGAAAACCCTCGATTCTGGGTTTCGACCGTCGAGGCGATGCCGCGCGAGATCGATGTCGATTTCCTCGCGATCGACGAGATCCAGCTTGCTGCTGACCCCGAGCGTGGGCACGTCTTTACCGACCGCCTGCTCTACGCGCGAGGTAAGCTCGAAACGCTGCTGCTTGGCGCCGGCACGATGCGCGAGGCCATCAGCGATTTGATCCCTGGAGCGAACTTCATCTCCCGGCCGCGCCTTTCGAAGCTCACCTACGCGGGCCAGAAGAAGATCACACGGCTCCCGGCGCGCACTGCTGTCGTCGCGTTCTCGGCGAACGACGTTTATGCCATCGCCGAGCTCATCCGCCGGCAGCGGGGCGGCGCGGCAGTGGTGCTCGGCGCGCTATCGCCACGAACGCGCAATGCGCAGGTGGCGATGTACCAGTCGGGCGATGTCGACTTCCTCGTGGCGACGGACGCCATAGGCATGGGGCTCAACCTGACGGTGGACCATGTCGCGTTCGCCTCGGTCCGCAAGTTCGACGGGCAGAACCATCGGAATCTCACGCCGGCCGAGCTGGCGCAAATCGCGGGCCGCGCCGGTCGGCACATGAACGATGGCACGTTCGGCGTCACTGGTGACGTCGAGCCGTTCGAAAATGACCTCATTGAACGGCTCGAAACTCATACCTTCGACACGGTGAAGGTCCTTCAGTGGCGCAATCGGCAACTCGATTTTTCGTCCATCGATGCATTGCGGGACAGCCTGCGCGCGTTCCCGACTGAAAATCGTCTGACCCGCGCGCGGATGGCCGAGGATGTCATCGCGCTCGAAACGGTAAGTCAGGACCGCGAAGTGCTCGACATGGTCCGCGGGCCCGCCGCAGTCGCGAAATTGTGGGACGTGTGCCAGGTCCCCGACTACCGCAAGATATCCCCGCAGACTCATGCGGAGCTCGTCGCGACCCTATTCAAGTTCCTGATGACAGGCGAGGAGCGTATCCCTGAGGACTGGTTCGCCCGCCAGGTTGCGCTCGCCAATCGCACGGACGGAGACATCGATACGCTCGCCAACCGCATTGCTCACATTCGGACCTGGACCTTCGTATCCAATCGCTCCGACTGGCTGCGTGATCCGGAGCATTGGCAAGGGCGTACGCGCGAGATCGAAGATGCCTTGTCCGACGCCCTGCACGAACAGCTTGACTCAACGGTTCGTAGATCGGCGCACGAGCGCACTCATGCGTGGCATGCGCGACAAGGAAGGGCTGGCTGCCGACATCGGCGAGGACGGCGCGATTCACGTCGAGAACCACTATGTCGGCAGACTGAAGGGGTTGGTCTTCTCTCCCGACGCGCAGGCGGAAGGCATTCACGGCAAGGCGGCCCGCAACGCCGCTGCGCAGGTGCTCGCCAAGGAGCTGTCGATGCGCACCCGGCGCATCTCGGCAGCCAAGAACGACGCGTTCAAGCTCGCCCGCAATGGGCGCATCCTTTGGCGCGACGAGGAGGTCGCAAAACTCGAGCCCGGCGAGCATCCGCTCAAGCCGCAGCTCGTACTAATAGCTGATGAGCACTTGCAGGCGCCGGACAAGGAGAAAATCCAGGAGCGCCTGACGACCTGGCTCAACGACACGATCCGTGAGCGCCTCAAACCGCTCGTGGAGCTCAGCGAGGCTCAGGATCTTTCCGGGCTGGCGCGCGGGATTGCTTTCCGCCTCACTGAGAACTTCGGAATTCTGAAGCGGGAGACGATCGCCGAGGAATTGAAGTCTCTCGACCAGTCCGGCCGTGCACAGCTGCGTCGTTTCGGCGTTCGATTCGGCGCGTTCAACATTTATTTCCCGCTGCTGCTGAAGCCCGCGCCGGCGGAGCTGACGCTGGTCCTCTGGGCGTTGAAGCATGCGGGCGAGCACGGGTTGTCGATCGACAATCTGCCGGCTCCGCCGCGGGCAGGGCTGACGTCCGCACCGGCCGAGCAGGGCGTCCCTGAAGCCTTCTATCGGGCGTGCGGCTATCACGTGTGCGGCCCGCGTGCCGTTCGGATCGATATTCTGGAGCGTCTCGCGGATTTGATCCGGCCGCTGCTGGCCTGGCGTCCAAATCCAGAAGATCCGTCCGCGACACCGCCCAAGGGATCGACCGGCGACGGTGGGTTCGTTGTCATACCAGAGATGATGTCGATCCTCGGGTGCTCGCCAGACGAGCTCGCGCCAGTCTTCGTAAGCTTGGGCTTCCGGCTGGATCGGCGGCCGGTCAAGAAAGTTCAACCTCCCGTCGCGCCGCCTGCTGAGACTACCTCCGAGCAGCAGCCCGAAACGGCTGCAGCGCAAGAGAGCGGCGCGAGCGAGGAATCGGCCTTGGATGATGCGGAACAAATTCCGCTGCCGCTGGAAGAATTAATTGACGCTGCACCCCAGCCCATTGCAGCGGGCCCGGAAGGCGCTCCTGCCGGGGCAGCATCGGACTCGGATTCGGAGATCGCAATCGAGCCTTCCGCACCGGTCGAGGTGAGTGGTGCCACTGGCGATGCTGCGGCGAATGCCTCCGTGGAGCCTGCGGCGGAGTTAAATGGAGCCAGCACCGCGGCGGATCACACGGCCAGTCAGACCGAAGAGTCCAAGGCGGAGGTGGTGATCTTCGAAGAGGTTTGGCGCCCACGGCGGCGGCATGATGGCTCGCGCCCGGACCGCCGACGGCACCGCAACCAGCAGCATGGCCAACGCCGTGGTACCCACCAGGCCCGTCCGCAAGGGGCGCAGGGTGAATCGAACCAGGCGGCAGCACGTGCGGCGTCACCCACCGGTGATTCGCCGAAGCGTTCTGTCCACGGGGATGGCCAGAAGCATCGTAATCGAAAGGACGGCCGCCGTGATGGGCGTCGTCGGCAGGATCGGCCGTCGTTCCCGGCGCAAATGCGCTCCGCTGCGCCGCCGAAACGGGGAGAAGTCGATCCCGACTCGCCCTTTGCAGCGTTGATGGCGCTCAAAGAAGTGCTTGAGAAGCAGGCTCAGGAGTCCGGCTCCTCATGAATGGCGACCCTGGGACCCATCCGGACGCCGGAGGGACGCAGCGGCTCGACAAATGGCTATGGTTTGCACGCGTCGTGAAAACGCGGACGCTGGCGGCTTCACTCGTGCTCGACGGCAAGGTGCGGGTGAATCGGTTGCGCATCCATAAACCAAGCCAGACGGTGCGTCCCGGCGACGTGATCACCGTAACTGCTCATTCCCGTGTGCGCGTTCTCAAGGTTCTATCCACAGGCGAACGCCGCGGGCCGGCAGTCGTCGCACAGACCCTGTATGAGGATCTGACTCCTCAGCCAGCCGATGGGAAAAGCGAATCAGAGACAGCTGTGCCCCAGCGGGAGCCAGGCTCTGGTCGTCCGACCAAACGAGATCGCCGCGCGATACAGCAGTTCACGAAGCGCGAACGCTAAGCTGAGGTCCTTTGCCCTGGGACAAAAGCGAGCCTTGCGACAACCTGCCAATGTGCGGGATGCTGTCGCGAGTTATATGTCAAACCCGATCAACCGGGGTGCCGAGCACATGACATTTGTAGTCACCGACAAATGCATCAAATGCAAGTACACTGATTGTGTGGAAGTGTGTCCCGTCGACTGCTTCTACGAGGGTGAGAATATGCTCGTGATTCACCCCGACGAGTGTATCGACTGCGGGGTGTGCGAGCCGGAGTGTCCCGTCGAGGCAATCAAGCCCGATACGGAGCCGGGCCTTGAGAAATGGCTCGAACTGAACCGGGAGTATGCGGACAAGTGGCCGAACATCACGGCCAAGAAGCCACCACCTCCGGACGCGGACGAATATCGCGACATGGAAGGAAAGTTCGAGGCCTTCTTCTCTCCCAAACCCGGTGCGGGCGACTGAGAGTGGCGGCCCCGTTCCGGGACCGACACGGTCTATTCCATAGGCATGGTATCAGCGGCTTGTTTCCGCCACCGCGAGGAGGGGTGACCGATTAGGTGGGTCACACCTCCTGGTGCCTCAACATCTCTGGTCGAGTTGGCGACCGACCAGGGACAGAAGCGATGTTGTTTTCTTGGAATGTCGATCGTCCCGCCGGCAATGCCCGCCGACCGTTGGTCAGCAAACCTGCGCGGGCAGGAGCGCGCTCTGCCACCCAGCTCACAGCTTGAGCATGGATGGCAGCCACATGGAAATTGCGGGAACGTAGGTGACCAAGGCCAGAACAACGAGCATGGCGAGGTAGAACGGCCAGATGGTGCGCACCATCTCGCCGATCGGTCACTCTGCCAACGGCGCAACCTACGAATAGCGTCGCGCCGACAGGCGGCGTGATCAACCCCATGCCGAGGTTGACGAGCAAAATCATGCCGAAATGAACGGGATCGATTCCGATGCTAACGGCGACCGGCAGAAGAATAGGCGTGCAGATCACGATCAGCGGCGCCATGTCCATCAGGCAGCCGAGCATCAGCAAGATAATATTGATCAATAACAGAATAATGTACTTGTTGTCGGACACCGATAGGAAAAACTGCGTGATCTTTGCAGGCAGCTGCATCAGCGCCATCATGTAGCCGAACGCCGCGGCGAAGCCGATCAGCATCATCACCATGCCCACCGTGCGCACGACGCGCGCCATAAGTAGCGGCAGCTCACGCCATTTGTAATCGCGGTAGACGAACATCGTGATGATGAAGGCATAGATGCACGCCACGGCCGCAGACTCCGTAGGCGTGAAAACACCGCTCAAGATGCCTCCTAGGATAATGAACATCGTCAGGAGGCCCCAAAACGCATCGACCATAATGTGAACGGCCTGACCCGAAGGAGACGATTTCCCCCTTGGGATAGTTGTGGCGGTGGGCCATGAACAGAATCATGACCATCAGAGTGACGCCGAGGAGCAAACCCGGCAGAACGCCCGCCAGAAAAAGGTGGGCGATGGAGATGGTGCCTCCCGCCGCGAGCGAGTAGATGACGGCGTTGTGCGAGGGCGGGATTAGGATGGCCTGCACGGATCCGCAGACTGTGACGTTAGTCGCGAAAACCCGCGGATAACCATTTTTTTCCATTTGCGGAATCATCACTGAGCCGACGGACGCCGTATCCGCGACGGATGACCCCGAGATGCATCCGAAAAACGTGGAGGCAAGCACATTAACGAGCGCGAGCCCACCGCGAATAAATCCGACGAAAACTTTCGCCAGATTGATGAGGCGCAGCGCCATTCCTCCTTCGGCCATGATTGCGCCTGCTAATACGAAAAATGGAATAGCGAGCAGCGCAAACTCGTCCACGCCGTCCGAAATTTTGAGCATCACCGCTTGCAGAGGTATGCCGTACCAGAGTGCGGCGGCAATGGCAGCCAGCCCCAGCGAAAACGCCACTGGAACACCGACAATGATGAGAAACCCGAATGTGCCGAGGAGGACCAGTGCATCCATCGTGCGAAACTCGCTTGGCCGCCAATTCGATCAGCTCGCGTCGTTTGCAGGTGATTGGTACGGTATTTCGCCTTCGGCCGGCGCGAAAAAGCGGCCCGACCAGAGCCGCTCGATGACAAATAGCGCGATAATCAGGCCGCCGGTGAGGGATGGGCAGGTAGGTCAACCCGACAGGAATGACGGGCATTTGCGCCATCACTTGGTTCCAAGTGGTCCTCACGAGGCCCCAGCCAAAAAATAAGAGAAACAAGGAGGTGCCTAGCATGCACAGCTCGATGAACCAGGCGATCAAAGTGCGGGCAATCCCAGAAGTTATATCGGGCACCATCATCACCGCGATGTGCAGGTTTTCGCGATAGCAGGCGGCGCCCGCAGAAAACGTGAAAAGAATCATCAGAATGATGGCAATCGGCTCGGGCCACTGGGATCCGTAGCCGAGCACGTATCGGCTGTAGACGCCCCACGGAATGATAAGAGTGATGATGAGCAGGCAAAGTCCTGCGATCACCATGCAGAGGCGATGCAGGACGTCCATGGCTCTGACGTAGCGTTCGAACATGAGCCTGGCTTTCTGCAGTAGCTGGAAAGGCTATTGGGTCGTGAACGTGGACGGCGGGCCCGCGGAGCCTGGGCTCCGCGGGGCGCAACCAGCTACTGCACCGCCTGGATGCGCTTAATCAGATCCCCATAAGCGGCACCGTACTTGTCGTAGACAGGCTTCACCGCTTCCTGAAAAGCTGTCTTGTCGACGTCGGTGACGAAGGTGACGCCCGCTTGCTTGAGCTTCGCCATCGACTCCTCAACCATCTTGTCCCACAGCTGCCGCTGCTCCTGTTGCGCCTCGGCGGCAAATTTCTTGATGAGATCCTGATCTTCTTTCGACAGCTTCTCCCAGGCCACGCGCGAGAATACGAGGATCTCCGGAATGATGAGGTGCTCGGTGAACGAGAAGTACTTCGAAATCTGATGGTGATTGTGGGTGACGTAAGTCGGCGTATTGTTCTCGGCACCGTCGACGACACCGGTTTGGAGTGCGCTGTACAGCTCACTGAAGCCCATCGAAATGCCGTTTCCGCCCATGGCGTTCATCGTATCCACGAAAATGGGATTGCCCATCATCCGGATCTTGAGGCCGGCCAAATCTTCGGGCTTGCGAATGGGCTTGCTGGTGTAGACGTTCCGCGATCCGGCATCCATCCAGCACAGGCCGATCAGCTTCGTTTCCGGATTGGAGGAAATCTTCTCCAGCATCTCTCGGCCGATTTCGCCGTCGATGACCTTGCGCATATGCGCTTCGTCGCGGAACACGAACGGCATGTTGAAGACGTTGAGCTCATCGACAACTGTTCCGACGGGACCGACGCTGATGCGGGCCATGTGAAGGGCGCCGATCTGCGCCTGCTCGATCATCTCCTTTTCGCCACCGAGCTGCATGGCTGGGAACATCTGAATAGAGATACGCCCATTGGTCGCCGCTTCGAGCTTCTTCCCCATTTGCACGACGGCTTCGACGGTGGGATAGCCGAGCGGGTGAACGTCCGAAGATCTGAGGACGAGCTTGTCTTGGGCGAATGCGGTCAGACTTCCGGCTGCGCCGAGGCCACTGGCTGCGACGGAAGCCACGCCGAGCTTGATCACTTCACGTCTGTTCATGAGCGTTTCCTCCTGGACTAAGTCGTGCCGTTATTGTTCGGCTTTTCATTCGCTTATTCTTAACCAGGCAAATGCCGAATAGTTCGCGTCCTGAGCCTCCTGCAGAGCTGGTATTCCGAGCTGCGCCTTGCGAACAGGTCGGGCCAATGCTAGAAAAGTTGTACGATGACCCGACAAATTCAGAACGTAACATCCTCCCCCCGTAGTGGCAAGCTGACATCGCTACAGCGCGTACGTCCCTCGCGAAACCTGACACTCGAGGTCGTGGAGCAGATTGCGCAGGAGATTCGCAGCGGTCGTCTGCCGCCAGGCGCAAAGCTGCCGACAGAGCACGAGCTGATGGAAGCGCTCGGGGTAAGCCGCACGGTGGTGCGGGAGGCCGTCGCGGCATTGCGGGCCGAAGGCCTCGTGGTGTCCCGTCAGGGTGCCGGAGTTTTCGTAGCTGACGAGAGTCGGGCGGCGTTCCGCATTAGCGCGGACGGACTAAGCTCCATCGAGGAAGTGCTCCAGGTGATGGAGTTGCGGCTTGCCATCGAAATCGAGGCCGCCGCATTGGCCGCGGAGCGCGCGACGCCTGAGGGGACAGAAGCGGTCGAGCAGGCTTTGAACGCCATCGATGCTTCGATCGAGCGGGGCGAGCACGCCGTCGGCGAGGATTTTGCGTTCCACCAGGCCATCGCGGTGGCCAGTGGAAATCCCAAATTCTCCGAGCTGTTGGCGTTTCTCGGCCGCCACATCATTCCACGGCAGAGCATTCGCACGGCGCTCGATGCACAAGAGCAGCGCCGGTATCTCCAACGAATTCAGAACGAGCACCGGCGGATTTTCAACGCAATCCGAAGCGCAGATCCTCATGCTGCGCGGCGGGCGATGAGAGACCACCTGACCCGCGGTCTTTCTCGCTACCGCCGCCTTGCGGAACAGCGCCCGGCGTAGAAGACTGGCTGCAGCATTCCGCGCTCAGGCATCCCGGCGACGAGGAGGGAGCCATGCAACGAGTCTTGATAACCGGCGCGGCTGGATCGGTGGGCACTCTGATCCGACCGCTTTTGGCGCCGATCTATCCGAATATCGTGTCGAGCGACGTTAAGGAGCCTCCGGCTCTTCAGGCCAACGAGACCTTCATTTGGGCCGATCTTGCGGACATGGAAAGTGTCGAGCGCGTCTGCGAAGGCGTCGACGGCGTCATTCATTTGGGAGGCTACTCGGTCGAAGGCCCGTGGGAGGATATTCTCGAGGCGAATATCATCGGCTGCTATAATTTATTCGAGGCTGCCCGCCGACAGGGCGTCAAACGCGTCGTATTCGCCTCGTCCAATCATGTCGTCGGCTTCTATCCTCGAGTGCGGCCGATCGGTGTTGATGTCGTGCCTCGGCCGGATAGCCGATATGGAGTCAGCAAGCTTTTCGGTGAGGGCCTAGGCGCACTCTATGCCTACAAGCACGGGATGCGCGTGCTTTCCATTCGAATTGGAAACGTCGGAGAGAAACCACTCGATAAGCGCCGCTTGTCGATTTGGATCAGTCCTTCCGACCTCGTGCAGCTCATCCGGATCGGCCTGGAACATCCTGATCTCCGGTACGAGGTCATGTACGGCGCTTCACTCGAACGAGCGCGCCTGGTGGGATAATTCGGTTGCTTACAGGTACGGCTACAGGCCGACTGGCCAGGCCGAGGAATTCCTCGAGGAGGCCATGGCCGAACAGGCCAAGCTGCCGCCAGACCCGGTGGGCGACTTCTACCAGGGCGGCCCCTTCTGCAGCATGGAATTCGATGGCGATTCCGAGCAGGTGTGGAGTTAAGCCCCACGGGCGCTGTGATGTGGGCGTGCTATCCACTGGAACGGTATGCTGGCACCCATCTGCTGATAAGCGGACGAAAACTGACGGAGGATGCTCATGGAGCGGCCACTGACGGGACCTGCCCCGCGCCTTAAGGCGCCAAAAGGCACCTGCGACACTCACATGCACTTCTACAATGCGCGCTATCCGAAGCATCCCGACGGCGTGCCGCCCGAGCCTGATGCGACTGTTTCGGACTACCGCCAGATCATGAGTTGGCTGGGGATCGAGCGGGTTGTGGTCGTGCAGCCAAACGCCTATGGCGACGATAACCGCTGCACGATGGACAGCGTCGCCGAGCTGGGCCTCGACAAAGCCCGCGCCGTCGTGGTCGTGAAGCCCGGCGTTACCGACGACGAGCTCGAAAGGCTGACGAAGGCAGGTGCACGCGCCATCCGCTTCATGTGCCTGCCGCCGGGCCACCTGAAATGGGACGTGATGGATGAGATGATCGCCCGCGTTCGCCCATTCGGCTGGCACGCGATCGTGCAGTTCGATGGTCGCGAGCTTCCGGAGCGAGAGGCACAGCTGAAGCGCATCGAGGGCGATTACGTGATCGATCACGTCGGCAAGTTCCTCGAGCCGGTGCCGACGGACCATGAGGCGTTCAAGACGTTGCTGCGGCTCGTCGATCGCGGGAATTGCTACGTCAAGCTGTCGGCGGCGTATGAAGTCTCGAAGGTCGGCCCGCCCGGTTACGATGACGTTGCCGCTCTCGCGAAAGCCTTGGCCAAGGCCGCGCCCGAACGGCTGCTGTGGGCTACCAATTGGCCGCATCCCGCAATGCGTGGTGAGCGTTATCCAAGCGACGTGAATCTGCTCGACTTGATGTTGGAGTGGGTTCCTGACGAGTTGGCCAGGTACAAGATGTTCGTCGAAAATCCGGCAAAGCTCTACGGCTTCTGATCTGGAGGACGTGAATGGAACAGCGCAATCTCGGGCCGTCTGGCCTGCAAGTCTCGGTGGTCGGTTTGGGCTGCAACAATTTCGGCGGCCGCATCGACCTCGAGGCCTCGCGGGCTGTCGTGCACAAGGCGCTCGACCTGGGGATCACCTTTTTCGACACGGCCGACATCTACGGGGACCAGGGCGGCTCCGAGAAGGTGCTCGGGCGAGATCTGGCACCCGCCGCAAGGACATCGTGCTCGCCACGAAGTTCGGCATGCCCATGGACCGCGACCGGGGCCTGATGGGCGCCTCCCGCCGCTACATCATGTCGGCGGTGGAGGCGAGCTTGCGGCGGCTCAAGACCGACTGGATCGATCTCTATCAGCTCCATGAGCCGGATCCGCGGACCCCAATCGAGGAGACCTTGCGGGCGCTCGACGATCTCGTGCGGCAAGGGAAGGTGCGCTACATCGGCTGTTCAAACTTGCCGGCTTGGCAGGTGGCCGATGCGCTTTGGACGTCGCGCTATCACAACCTGACCAGCTTCATCTCCTGCCAAGACGAGTACAGCCTCGTCGTCCGCGATCACGAGAAGCAGTTGATTCCCGGCGATGAAGCACTATGGGTTAGGCTTGTTGCCTTATTTTCCGCTCGCAAGCGGTTTGCTCACGGGCAAGTACAAGCGGGGTGAGGCGCCGCCTCCCGGAACACGCCTCGCAAGCATGAGTCGGTGGGCGGACAAGTACCTCACAGATGAAAACTTCACGATTGTCGAGCGGCTGACAGAGTTCGCCCAGTCGCGCGGCCACACTCTGCTGGAGCTCGCATTCAGCTGGCTTGCATCGCAACCGGTTGTGGCCAGCGTTATCGCGGGTGCGACGAGGCCTGAGCAGGTGGAGCAGAACGTGAAGGCCGTGAGCTGGAAGCTGACGGCCGAGGAGCTTGCCGAAATCGATCGACTGTCGGCGAAGTAGCGGCCGGTCAACCTATCTGAACGGAGCGAACCAGCTCTCGCCGATCAGCGTCGTGAACCTCACGCTGCCGTAGGCGCCGTCTGAGCCGAAGGTCGACCTTCCATGGTCGTCATCGACGAACTGGTAGCCTGCGGACAGCGTGATCGCAGTCGAAACATCGCTGAACAGCAACGGCGGCAGGGTAGTTTTCAGGAAGCCGCCGATCCGCTGCGCGTCGCTCGCCTCATCGCCCAAGAGCCAAGCTTCCGGCCCAATAATAATCCGGTCGAATGCGTAGCCGATGCGGCCATCAACTTGGTACGTGTCGAATGCAGTGGAATAGCTGGCCGCCAATTCGGCGTAGACCGGCGAGTAGGCCGAAGGCGCTTTCGTGATGTCGAAGGCGACCTTGAACCCCGTTTCGCTACCCCTCACCGGATTTCCAAGGTCTTTCGGCGAAAGGTCATGATCCTGGTGCTCGGCGCCGACGAAAAGGCTCGAAGCGACGTCTCCCCGTATCCAGCGATAGCCGAGCATGGCATCGATGCCCAGGCATCGCCATCGATGTCCCCAGGGACGCCCGGAATATCGTAGCTATAGGAATCCGTGCTGACAGATAGCCGGCCGACGAAGCCTTCCCGCGCCAAGTCGCCGTTGAGCGCGAAGTAGAGCGCGGTAGAAGTCGCAAAGGCGTCTTTCGCCAAGTCGTAGACGCTGACGATCGCGAGCGGATAAGTCGCTGGGCTGATCGGCTCGGCACCCCCTGCCCGAGCAGTACCCATTGGAGCCGCAACAAGTGCTGCGGCAAGGAGAATTCCCGACTTGGAGTTCATTCCTACTGATCTGCCAATTGACCGGAGCCGTTGTCGAACGCTGGTGCTAATAGAAGCACGTTGGGTGCTGAATTGCGAACCCACGTTGGCCTTTACGAAGCGATTCGCGATACAGGCGAAGCGTGAATGCAACAGCGCTAAGCCTTTTGAACTTCGGTACAAACAGGTTATCCACGAGCTTTCTGCCGGAAGTTTCACACTCTGTTACCGTCATTAGCCGCCATGACAGCTCGCGAACGTCAGCTCCGCCAAGCCATCGTGGACCAATGCCGCTGGATGAATGCCATTGGTCTCAATCAGGGAACGTCCGGCAACATCTCGGTTCGCCTTGGCAACGAGATGCTGATCACGCCATCGGGCATTCCTTACGAAACGATGACCCCGGAGATGATCGCGGCTATGCCGCTCGATCGCAGTGACGGATCGTATCGCGGACCAAAGAGGCCGTCGTCTGAATGGCGCATACATCTCGATATTCTGCGATCGCGCCCCGAGGTGAACGCGGTTGTCCACACGCATTCGACCTACGCAACGGCTCTGGCCATCGCGCGGGTCGGCATTCCCGCGTGCCACTACATGGTTGCTGCGTTCGGCGGGGGAGACATCCGGTGCTCGGAGTACGCACGCTTCGGCACTCAGGAGCTGTCAGATGCTGCGCTTGCGGCGCTCGAAGGGCGTAACGGCTGCCTGCTGGCCAATCACGGCGTGATCACGATCGGCCCGACGATTGAGAAGGCCATGTGGCTGGCCGTGGAGCTGGAGACGCTCGCGAAGCAGTACTGGCTTAGCCGCCAGATCGGCGGGCCGGTGCTGCTGACGGATAAGGAAATCCAAGAGGCTCTCGACGGGTTTGCAACCTATGGGCAAGCCGCCCGCGTCAGACGACACGGCGGCCGAGCGGGGCCGCAGGTCAGACACATCGCTGCGCAAGCCGCCTTCCGGGCAGAAGGGCCGAAAGGCGACTAAAGCTTAGGTTACCAGCCACGTCAGCCGCGAATTTCGTGCTTGCGTGCTAGCCTCACGTCATCGCCGGCGATGGCCAGAGCCAAGCGCCAAGCACAGGGACAAGGTGCCAGAAAGCCTCACGTTTCGCCCATTTGTTCGTTTGCCACAAATACGTGCCGGCGACTCAGCTACGACATAGTTCGTGAACCTTCTTTCTTCTCGTTGACGGAGAGCTCGCAGTGACCAAAGTGACAGCTGCCTTCCTCTGTCTGCTGCTGCTCGCGGGCTGTTCCCACTCGGAACTCGACCGCAACATCAGGAAGGGTGCCCTGATCGGGGCCGGAACAGGAGCCGTCGTCGGGGGCTTGGCGCGAGGTACAGTAGGCGGCGCGGTGACAGGCGGGGTTGTCGGCGCAGTCGCCGGCGGAGCAATTGGCGCGTTAATCACGCGCAATAATCGCTGCTATGTGCGTACGGCGTCAGGCAGATTGCGGCGAGTTCGCTGCCCGTAACGGCGTCGGCATTTCTGGTGTAGCCCCGCTCCTCGTTTTTGCGACTCTACGGACCATTTGCCTGAGATCCAGAAGCCGGCAAGTGTTGGTTCGCTCGGCGACGAATCTGTCCAGGATCAGCGCGCATGGCTCGACCCAGGCAAGCGATACTGCTGGCAGCGGTGCCCTTTAATTGCGGATGTTTTTCAGTCGCGGAGAAAAGGCCCGCGCTTGAGGCAGACGGCATACGCAGGGCGGACCTCAGCCCGTGCTTTCCAAGGCCATAGGCGAGCTCTCACCCCCGAATTTCACCACCCGTCACCCGCTTAACCTCCGCGATCACCTTCTTGGCGACGGCGTCGATTTCGGCGTCCGTCAGCGTGCGTTCGCGGGGCTGCAGCGTAACCTCAATGGCTACGGACTTCTTGCCCTCACCCAGGCTCTTGCCGGCGAACACGTCGAACACGGAAACATCCGTGATGAGCGTCTTGTCGGCTCCGGCGGCCGCTTTCACGACGTCACCAGCAGGCACCGCCTCGTCGAGGACAAAGGCGAAGTCGCGGCGCACCGGCATCAGGTCGGGCGCAACCATCGCCGGCCGAGCGAGTGACTTGCGCTTTTCGGGCGGGAGCGCGTCGAGGAAGATCTCGAACGCAACGACTGGCCCTTCGACGTCAAGCTCAGCAAGCGTCTTCGGGTGAATTTCGCCAAAATGCGCGAGCACCGTCTTGGCCCAAGCCGTAGTACTCCGGAGCGGCCAGGATGGTACCAGGCGGGAGCGTCTCGCGTGATCTGGGCTCGGTTTGGATCGAAGCCGAGCGCGGCTAGGGTTGCGAAAACATCAGCTTTTACGTCGAACACATCGGCCTCTTTGGCCGATTCGGACCAGTGGCGACCTACCCCAGCCAGACGCGCAGCACCGGCGCGCACGCCCGCCGCGATCTGGATCTGGTCCTCCGGTTTGTCGCCACGATAGGCTTGGCCGAGCTCGAACAGCGCGAGATCCTCGAAGCCGCGGTTGCGATTGCGTTGCGCCGCCGTCAGCAGCCCGGGCAACAAGCTCGGGCGCATCGAGGACATCTCGACGGAAATCGGGTTTGCCAGCTCCAGGGCCTCCAACCCTCCGCCGAACAGCTCCGAATGCCGTCGCGGAATGAAGGACCAGGTGATCGCTTCAATCAGACCGCGGCCGGCGAGAACGCGGCGCGCCCGGCGCGCGCGACGCTGCGCTTCCGTCAGAACAGTTCGCGTCACGCCGTGGGTTCGCGGAATGGGCGTTGAGGGCACCTTGTCGAGACCGATGATGCGCACAACCTCCTCGACCAGATCCGCCGGCCCATGCACGTCGGGTCGCCAGCTCGGTCTGGTCACTTGAACCTCGAGACCAGTGCCTTCGACCTCGAACCCGAGATCCGTCAGCACCTTACGGCTAACGGTGTCATCAACCTCGAGACCGGTAAGGCGCGCCACACGGCGAAAATCGAAGGCGAATGTCATTCGACCCTCAGGCGGCGTACCAGCAACGCTCCGCTTTGACGGCTTACCGCCGGCGAGCTTCAGGATGAGATCGGTCGCGTAGTCGAGCCCGGGCACGACATAGGCCGGATCGACCCCGCGCTCGAACCGGTAGCGCGCATCGGTCTGTACGCCCGCCTTGCGGCCTGTGGCAGCCGTGCGCACTGGATCGAAGTAGGCGCTCTCGATGAAGACGTTGGTGGTCTCTTCAGTGCAGGCGCTGCTCTCACCACCGATAATGCCGCCGAGCCCGAGCGGACCGCTGTCGTCCGCGATCACGCACATAGTCTCGTCGACTTCGTACTCCTTGCCGTCGAGCGCCAGGAAACGTTCACCCGCACGGCCGAGGCGGGCACGGATGGCGCCCTGGAGCTTATCGGCATCATAGACGTGGAGCGGGCGGCCGCGGTCGAGCGACACGTAGTTGGTAACGTCGACCAGCGCGCTGATCGGACGGAGGCCAGCGGCCTTCAAGCGGTTTTGCATCCACGCCGGCGAGGGGCCGTTCTTCACGCCCTTCACAAGCCGGCCAGCGAATACGGGGCACGCGCTCGCCGTCTCAGGTGTGAACTCGAGCCGGATCTCAATGGGGCATGCGAAGGTTCCCTCGACGGCGCCGATCTCAGGCTCCGGCTTCAAAGTGCCCAGGCCGGCGGCGGCCAAATCACGCGCGATGCCACGTACACCCGTGCAGTCGGGCCGATTCGGCGTGAGCTTGACCTCAATGACCGGATCGTTGAGGCCGACGACATCGATGTACCGCTCGCCCACGCGCTCGCCGAATTTCGGGTCGAGCTCAATGATGCCCTCGTGGTCGTCGGACAGCTCCAGCTCGCGCTCGGAGACGAGCATGCCGTTCGAGACGACGCCGCGAACGGGCCGCTTGTCCAAGGTGATGCCGGTGCCCGGGATGTACGTGCCAATCGGCGCGAACACGCCAATCATGCCGGTGCGGGCGTTGGGCGCGCCGCAGACGACCTCCACCGGCGGTTGGCCCGGCGCAACCTCGACCTGGCAAACACGCAGGCGATCCGCATTCGGATGCTGCTTGGCCTCAAGGACGCGCGCAACGGTAAACGGCGCCAGCTTCTCCGCGGGATTGTCGATGCTTTCGACCTCGAGTCCAATGGCGGACAGCTTCTCCGCGATGTCCTCTAGCGAGGCGTTCGTATCGAGATGGTCCTTGAGCCAGGACAGCGTGAATTTCATTGTGTACTTCGTCCCGCGGGTTTGGAAGGTTTCCCGGTCTTCCCGGGTGCATTTGGCGTGTGCGTCTTACCCCTTTTGCGTGGCAGCCGCCAAGGGCCACGTCATTCGAATAGCCGGAGCTGGCTGCTGCTCGTTCCGAACATTTGTCGCGCCATCCGGATCTTTCCGTAAATCCAGACGAACGAGATCACGATTTTGATGAGCGTGACGGCGTAGAACATCCGAAAAACGAAGGCGTAGATGACGAACCAGAACAGCTTCCGGTTCATGGCGATCGGCGACACGCCCAGATCGAAGTGCTCCATGATGTCGAAAAACCCGCCTCGAAGGACGAGGTCGATCGTGAAGAGCGACGCGCCGATCGGGCCGGCATAGATCGGCTCTTTGCCATCCGAGAAGATCATGTGCCCTTCCGCCTGGAGCAGCAGGCAGCTGATCGTGAAGAGCACGTAGAACACGAGCATCGAAACGGCCATGAAGCGGTAGTACATGGCCGCATTCCGAAGCGTTTCACGGCTGAAGGAGAAGTTGACCCACTGGTCGAGCTCTTCGTGCTTTCGGTCGTGATAGAAAATGATGAACACCGACGCCGCAATCATCAGCGCGGCGATGGCAAGGGCCACCAGCACGGCCGGCGTGGTGTTCAGGATTGCGAGCATCGTGGCGCCCCTCTTGCCCTCTCGGCACCCCTCTGTACGGCGCGGGCGATCACTGCCTTTCTGACCAGGTCCGGTCGCCCTGCAACTCAGCTAATCCCGTTCGCCCGCTCGATCTGAGAAGAGTCTGAGCTCGACAATTGTGAGGCTCGGATGATCTGGCCGGTCAGGGCGAAAGCCCGCCGGCGAGCGTTGGCACGTCGACGGCAAGGAAGCCGTAATGCTTCATCCAGCGCAGATCGGCGGAGAACATGTCCCGCAGGTCCGGGATGCCGTACTTCAGCATGGTGATGCGATCGAGGCCCATGCCGAAGGCGAAGCCCTGGTACTTCTCCGGATCGAGGCCGCAGTTGCGGATCACGTTCGGGTGTACCATGCCAGAGCCGAGGATCTCCAACCAGTGCCCCGGCTTGCCGATGGCCGCCGCGTCGATGTCCACCTCCATCGACGGTTCGGTGAACGGGAAGTGGGAGGCGCGGAAGCGCATCTTCACCTCGTCCACCTCGAAGAAGGCTTTGCAGAACTCCTCAAGGCACCACTTGAGGTGGCCCATGTGCGTGCTCTCGTCGATGACGAGGCCCTCGATCTGGTGGAACATCGGCGTGTGCGTCTGGTCACTGTCGCAGCGGTAGACGCGGCCGGGCGCGATGATCCGGATCGGCGGCTTCTGCGAGAGCATGGTGCGGATCTGTACCGGGCTCGTGTGCGTGCGGAGCAGCATGCGCTGCCGGGTTGTTCCGTCCGCCGCGGCCATCTCGCGGAAATAAAAAGTGTCGTGCTCCTGACGAGCCGGGTGCTCTTCCGGAATATTGAGCTTGGTGAAGTTGTAGTCGTCCGTCTCAATGTCCGGCCCCTCGGCCACCGAGAAGCCCATGTCGGCGAAGATCTCGATGACCTCGTCGAAGACCTGGGAGACCGGATGAATGCGCCCCTCAGCGAGAGGACCAAGCCTGACCGGTAGGGTGACGTCGGCGCGTTCGGTGGCGAGGCGCTCCTCGAGCGCCGCAGCCTCGAGCACAGCCTTCCGTGCCTCGAGGGCTTCGGTTACTGCCGCCTTGACGGCGTTGGTGGCCTGCCCGAACTCACGCCTCTGCTCCGCCGGCAGCGTGCCGAGCTTTGCCATCTGCTCGGAAATCTTGCCCTTCTTGCCGAGCGCGGCGATGCGCACTTGCTCGAGTGCGGCGAGGTTCTTCGCGCCTTCAATTTGGTTCAGCAGCTCGGACTTGAGCGTCTCGAGTTCGGGGAATTTCGCCATCGGGATTGCCTCTGCCCCGCGAATGCAATTCAACCAGCGCTCAGGTTGCTTCGGCACGCCTCCACCCAGGTGGGAGGTTAAGGGAAAGGTACACCATAGCTGCTGCGCAACCCCCACTTCAAATCTGCCCCGGACCTAGCCGGGGCAGCACATCTCCCGCTCGAGGAGGTCGGGACGTGCCAGCTGCCGCGGCCGGCGAATGCCTGAGCCGCCTCGCGCCTGCCTCAGGCCGATGCTGCCTGGCGGGCGGCCTGCACGGCAGCCGTTGCCTGCTCGACCAGCGCCTTGAAGGCATCCGAGTCACGCACGGCAAGGTCAGCGAGAACCTTGCGGTCGACCGCGATGCCAGCCTTGTTCAAGCCGTTGATGAACTGGCCATAAGTCGTGCCGCACTCGCGGGCAGCGGCGTTGATACGCTGGATCCAAAGCGCGCGGAAATTGCGCTTGCGGCGCTTACGGTCGCGATAAGCGTACTGCTGCGCCCGCTCGACCGCCTGTTTGGCGATCCGGATCGTATTCTTTCGCCGGCCGTAATAGCCTTTGGCAGCTTTGAGAACTTTCTTGTGCTTCGCGTGGCCTACGGGGCCGCGTTTGACACGCATTGTCGTGCTCCGTCAGATGAAGGGGTTGGGATGGGGATCGCGTCGATGTTCGATCAGCGCATCACCGGTCGTACGGCATGTACTTCTTGACGATTTTCGCGTCGCTGTCGCACAGCACCATGGTGCCGCGCGCGTTGCGGATGAACTTGGCGGTCCGCTTGATCATGCCGTGGCGCTTGCCCTGCGCCTGAACCTTCACCTTGCCGGTGGCGGTCATCTTGAAGCGCTTTTTCGCGCTGCTCTTCGTCTTCAGTTTGGGCATTTTGCTTGCTCCTTGTCTTGTAGGTGGCGGCGCCGCTGCACTCGCATCGCAACCGAGACGAACGCGCCCAAGGCGCCTGTCAGGGAGCAAGGATGCGACCGCCGTCTTTAGTGCAAACGTAATGGAGCCGCCACGGCATGCCCCGCCGGGCGGCTCGGCTCGCTTATAATGCAGAAGGTGCCGCTGGTGCAAGCTGCTCCAGCGTTCAGCGCGGCGCCAGGACCATCACCATCTGGCGACCTTCAAGACGGGGTTCGGCCTCCACTTTGGCGAGTTCGCCCAGATCGGCCTTGACCCTCTGCAGAAGGTCCATCCCCAGTTCCTGGTGCGCCATCTCGCGCCCCCGGAAGCGCAAGGTGATCTTCACCTTGTCCCCCTCGTCGAAGAAGCGCCTAATCGCGCGCATTTTCACCTCATAATCGTGATCATCGATGCTGGGTCGCATCTTGATCTCTTTGACCTCGACGGTCTTCTGGTGTTTGCGCGCCTCGGCTGCCTTCTTCTGCTCCTGATATTTGAATTTGCCGTAGTCGAGGATTTTGCAAACGGGAGGGGTGGAGTCGGGGGACACCTCGACGAGGTCGAGCCCCGCGGCTTCGGCACGCTCCAAGGCTTCTGAGCGGGACACGATGCCCAGATTCTGCCCGTTCTCGTCGATCAGTCGCACCTCTCTGGCCCTGATCGCTTCGTTGACCCTTGGGCCGGTGGGCTCGCGCTCTGGCGCGCCCCTAAGCATTGGTCGGCGGATGTTCAGTCTCCCTCTGTTGTCTTCGGAACTGAGCTTCTCGTACACGAAAGGCGGCGGACGCTCAGGGCGACCACCGTCATACTTGGACTCGCGAAGATCGGGAATGTCCTCGGCCAAGTCAAGCGGAAGGAACGCGGTTGCGAAATGAGCTTGTGGCCGACCACGCTTCGGCGAGATGTGTACCTAGAAGGCTATCGTAGATCTGTAAAGTCGCCGACTGCATGGCGCGGAGTGAGAACGATTGGCACACATGATCGCGGGCTCGCCTGCCGATGGCGGCACGCTCGGCGTCAGAGAGCGAAAGAGCCGCGCAAATCCGTTGCGCCAGCGCCTCCGAATCGCCCGGGGGGACCAGCCAGCCGGTAATCTCCTCCGCTGCTACGCGAGGTTCGGCGCGGACCGTTTCCGGGGTGGCGCCGATGTCAGTTGCGATGACTGGGCAGCACATGGCCTCGGCTTCAGCAGCCGCGCGGCCGAACGCTTCGGGCTCGGTCGAGGCAACGACGGCAACATGGGCTGCGAGGTAGGCCGCTGGCATATCCTCGACGTGACCGACGAGACGGACGCGCTGGGAGAGTCCGCTGGCTGCGATCTGCTGCTCCAAATCGCGAACGTATTCCAGCCGGCCTTGCGCATCGCCAGCCAGGATAACGACCCAATCGTCGCCGGCTGCAATTTGTTGAACGAGACGCGCCGCTGCAGCGATGACGACGCTCTGGCCCTTCCACCCCGTCAGCCGCGCGGCGTGGAGCACAACGCGCTGCCCTGGCCGAACACCCCAGTGCTGCTGCAGTCGCTCGATCCTTTCGGCTGAAACCTTGCTGGGATCAAAGCTCTCTTCGTCGATGCCACGGTGGATAACGCGGATGCGGGTCTCGGGAGTGCCGTAGCGCGACTGGATTAAGCGCGATGTGTAATGGGAGTTGGCAATTACCACGTCCCCGCGGGCCATGACACTGTTGTACATGCGCTTAAGCGCGCCGTTCTCGTTGTAGGCACCGTGATATGTGGTCACGAATGGCCGGCCACTCAGGCGTGCCGCCCACAAAGCTGTCCAGGCCGGGGCACGGCTGCGGGCGTGGATAAGATCGACCTGCTCGCGCTCAACCAAGTTCCGCAACTGCCGGGCGTTGATCAGCATCGACAACGGATTCTTCGTGCCGGCGTTGAAAGTGATGATCTCACCGCCAGCTTCGGTCACCTGGGGCACCATCCGGCCGCCCTCGGTGACCACAAGCGCCCGGCCACCAGCGGCGGTAATCGCCTGCGTCATCTCGATCGTGGTGCGCTCGGCGCCACCTGTGTCGAGGCGTGGGATGATCTGCAGTATGGTCGGGCGATGGTTAGGCACGGACGGCCCCATTAGCAGGAAAGGACCTCAGTAGGATGCCCGACTCCAAGACGCAACATCTCGACGTCGGTACAGGCGCAAACCGGCGCCGCATCGCTGTTCTGCGGGACGAGGGGCGTGCGCCGTGTTTGCTCTGGTTGCCGGGTTTCAACTCCGACATGGTCAGCACCAAGGCAACGGCCTTGAGTGAGTGGGCCCGCGAGAAAGGGCTCGCTTGCACGCGGTTCGACTACAGCGGCCATGGTCAGTCGGAGGGGACGGTTCGAGGACGGGACACTGACCCGCTGGCTGGAGGAGACGCGAGCCGTTTTCACCCAGAGGACCGAAGGACCGGTCGATTGTCCTCGGCTCGAGCATGGGCGGCTACATCGCTCTTCTGCTGCTGCGCCAGCTCATGGCTGAAGCACCAAATGAAGCCGCGCGGATCAAGGCGCTGGTTCTAATCGCGCCTGCCTGGGACATGACCGAGGAGCTGATGTGGAAGGAGTTCCCGGACGAGATCCGGCAGGAGATCATGGAGAAGGGTGTCTGGTTGCGGCCGTCGGCCTATGGCGAGCCCTACCCGATTACCCGGGGGCTCATCGAAGATGGCCGCCGACATCTGATTGGAGGTCAGCCGTGGGACCCTGGTCGGCCGATCTATATTCTTCACGGGCAACAGGATGTCGATGTGCCCTGGGAGCATACCCTGGAGCTCGAGCGCTTTCTGACCGGCGGATGGACACGCGTGACCGCCGTTCCAGACGGTGATCATCGGTTGTCACGGCCGGAGGATCTGCAACTGTTGTTCGGCGTCTTGGACCAGATTGTCTCGAGCGCAGGTAGGGCAAGCTAGTCGATCCCCGCTCGAGCTGTGGCGGGGCTTCCGGGCAGCCCAGCACGAACGGCCATCTCAAGGGCTAGAGCGCCGGCGCGTTCTGCGATGATCTCGGGCACCACCCAAAGCTTATAGCCCTCGGGCGAGAATTGGCCGGCTGCAAGTCAGGCGATGACCTTCGATTCGGCAAGTCGGGTCGACGGTCACGGCGCGGGGCTCCCGACGATCATGGCGCAGGATCCTCAGGTCGATCGGCTGGACGACGGCCATCGTGTGCTTGAAATCAACTCCGCGGAAGACACAGGCGAGGGAGCGGCGGCAGTAGCCAGCTCGGGTGCCTATGGTCACGGCCGGTCCGAGGGCTCGTGGGCGCGTCATGGCGCGGGCGGGCTGACCAGGGCCGTTGCTGATGTAGCAATGCGTATCGACGCACAAGATGGGATCGGCCGTCTTGTTGAAGCGGCGGATGCCACGGGAGCCCGGCTCCATCACCAGCAGAATCGTAACTCGTGAGCTGCGGGGCAGACCCCGGAGAGGGTCGGGAATAGCCTGCGGCGTCGGGCCGCCGAGCGCGTGCGGCGAAGAGAAGGACTTCCGACTTGGCACCTGCTGCTCGCGGATCAGGTGCTCCGATCGGCGTTGAGGTTCAACTCGAGGCTTTCGGGCATCCTCAGCGGCAGCTGCGAGCGCGGCAATCGCCTGGATTTGCTCGACCCTTAGGCGCTCCTCCTGCTCGAGCTGTTTCAAGGCCGTGAGCCGGCGGGCTTCTGCAGCCCTACGCGCTTCCTCCTGTGCAGCGATTTCCGCTCGCCGCTTTGCTTCAGCCGCTTTTCGCTTCTGCTCTTCTTCAAGACGGCGCTGGAATTCGGCTGCTCTACGCTCCTCTTCCTCTGCCATCCGCCGCTGCTCTTCTGCGATCCGGCGGGCTTCCTCCTGCGCCGCGATTTCGGCAAGGCGTCTAGCCTCTGCCGCTTGGCGCTGCTCTTCTATCTCCCGCTGGCGCTTCTCTTCAGCAGCTTTTCTGGCGCGAAGGCGCTCCTGCTCAATCTTGGCCTGTTCGGCTGCCCGCGCTTGTTCCTGTTCAGCCCGGCGCCGCTCCTCCGCTTCCGCGCGGGCACGGGCCAGCATCTCGGCTTCCTCTGCCTTGAGCTGTTCATCCGCCTTCACCGGCTGCGCGGAGTTGATCACCTCGACGGTGATTGGCTCCGGTGAATCCGGCGCAGGAGCAGGAGCGGCTTCCGCGCCTGAGAGATCGCTCTCGGCAAACTTCGCCGCTATGGCGTGGGCAGCTTCGTCACCTGCCTCGACGGTGCAGGCGGGCAGCAAAACTGCTGCAGCAAGGGCGACGGCTATGGATGGAGGCGGCGACGGTTGGTCGTAAACATCGGACGACACGCTCTGCAACGGAAAGGCAGGGGAGACGCGCGGGAGGCCTCTGATCGCCTACGCCGCGGCCTTTCATCACATGCGTGAAAAGTGGGGCAGGAGCGCGGTGTACAGATGAACCAACGGTGAACGGCCGTCTTCGCCAGCCGATTAGGTCCGATCCCACTCTGCGCGAACGACCGGATCGGTTTCTGTTTGGAGATGGCGTGATTTCAATTCCCGAAAGCGCTCTGAATCGCAGAGCCGCCAGGAAGCCCATGCAGCCATGGCACGCACGAGCGGCGAGGGATCGGTGATCAGCGGCTCGATCTCGCGCATCAGGCGGACATCACCAGAATTCCCTGCCGCGATCAAGACGTTACGCATGAACCGATTTCGCCCAGTCCGCTTGACCGGCGTGCCTGCAAAGCGCTTGCGGAAGGCGGCATCGTCGAGTTCAACAGCTCGGCCAGCGGTGGATTGGCGGTCTCAGGCCGAACATAGGGCTGCATCGCCCGCGAGGCCCTTGCGAACTTGTTCCAAGGGCAGACGGCCAAGCAGTCGTCGCATCCGAACACTCGGTTGCCGATTGCGACACGGAACTCCTCGTCGATGTGGCCCTGGTGCTCAATGGTGAGGTACGCGATGCAGCGGCGCGCATCGAGTTGGTATGGGGCTGGGAACGCGCGCGTCGGGCAGATGTCGAGGCACCGCCGGCAGGATCCGCAGTGGTCCTCGCCGGGAGGATCTGGAGGCAATTCGGCCGTGGTGAGGATGGCACCCAGGAATAGCCAGGAGCCATGCTCGCGAGATACGAGATTCGTGTGCTTGCCCTGCCAGCCGAGACCAGCCGCGGCCGCCAGTGGCTTCTCCATCAAAGGAGCCGTGTCGACAAAGACCTTGACTTCCGCCTCTGCGGCTCGGGCCAGCATGCCGGCTATCTGCTTCAGTCGACCCTTGATGATGTCGTGATAATCCTTGCTTTGCGCGTAGCTCGATACCGCTCCGACCGAAGGACAAGCCAGCGCGGATAACGGATCGTGGGCCGGAGCGTAGCTGAAGCCGAGCATGATGATGGACCGAACGTCCGGCCACAGCACCTTCGGGTCAGCGCGCCGGTCAACGGTGGTCTCCATCCACTTCATGTCGCCGTGGCGCCCCTCGGCCACGAAGGCACGCAATCGCTCGCCCGCCGGACCTATTCGATCCGGTGTTGTTACTCGCACATCGACGAAGCCAAGCTCCCGAGCGTGCGCAATTAGCTTGTCCTTGAGCTCTTGGCCCATTTCTCTTGCGTGCTTGGAGGATCAGAAATCGAGATCCTCGTAATGGGGCGGCGGCGGAAAGCCAGCCACGCGGTCCGCCAGAATGGCTCGGAACGACCGCCGAGACTTGATGCGCGTGTACCAAGCCTTCGCCAAGGGATGGTCCTCCCAGGGCACCTCCCCAAAATAGTCGACGGACGATAGATGCGCCGCTGCGACAATGTCGGCAAAGCTCATCTCGTCGCCGGCCAGCCAACGCCGGTGATCAGAAAGGAAGCTGATGTACTTCAGGTGGTAGCGCAAGTTTGCCCGGACGGCGCGCAGCAGCTGCAGATCGGGGCCGGACGAGGGTTGACCCATGAGGCGGCCATAAAGCTTCTCGTGAAGCAGATCGTTCACCACTTCACGGTTGAGCTTGCGGTAGAACCAGTCGACCAGTCTCCGGACCTCGGCACGCTCCTCGCTATTTCCTGGAAACAAGGGCACCGTGCGGCCGTCGAAGGGGTGCTCGGTGATTTCTTCCGCCAAGTACTCTGAAATTGCATAGGCGCCGCAGAGCAGCACGCCGTCGTCGAATTGCAAGACCGGCAACTCGCCCGAAGGATTGAGAGCAAGGAACTCAGGCCGCCACTCCCACGGCTTCTCCTCGACCAGTTCAGCCTCGATCGCCAACTCGGCGAGGACAATGCGAATCGCGCGGGAGGCGGGACAAAGCCGATAGTGAATGAGCGTGGTCATGGCGTCATACAACTTCGGTTTGTTGTTGTTGGAGCCCAGCGACGCGATTCGTCAAGATCGAGGCAGCGAGGCAAAGTCGTAAGACTTTTGCGCGTTAAATCTGCTAGATGCGGCTCGGGTGAGGCGAGCTCACATGGTTCTGCGCCGGTCGGCGTGGTGAACTGGACGGAGTGCACATGCCGATCTGGCAAGTTCTGCTACTAGGATTGATCGAGGGCTTAACCGAATTCATCCCCGTCTCCTCCACGGGTCACCTCCTGCTTGCCGGTCACTTCCTTGGCTTCAATTCGCCCGGCAAGGCATTCGAGGTGCTGATCCAGCTCGGCGCCGTCCTCGCCGTCCTCAGTGTTTACGCTGCCAGGCTCTTTACGCTGGCGGTCGACTTGCCGCGCGACGCACGTGCCCGCCGCTTCGTCTTGGGCCTCGTGCTGGCCTTTCTACCAGCCGCGGCAGTAGGAGTAGCCCTGCACGGCTTCATCAAGACGGTGCTCTTCGAGACGCCGATGCTCGTCTGCATAACCCTAATTGTCGGCGGTGTCGTCCTTCTCTACGTGGACCAGATCGCCTTCAAGCCGCGCTTCAAAGACGTGATGGAGTTCACGCCTTCCCTGGCCCTCAAGATCGGTCTGTGCCAGACCGCGGCTCTCATCCCCGGCGTATCCCGGTCCGGCGCCACCATCGTCGGCGCTATGCTGCTCGGAACGGACAAGCGCTCGGCGGCCGAGTTTTCCTTCTTCTTGGCAATGCCCACGATGGCTGGTGCTTTTGCCTACGACCTTTACAAGAACTGGCTGATCCTGCAGCCGGATGACCTTGTTGGGATAGCCGTCGGCTTCGTCGCCGCATTCGTGGCCGCCGTGATTGTCGTGCGCACGCTGCTGCGGTTTGTGAGCCGCTACGGCTATGCCTTGTTTGGCTGGTGGCGAATTGTGGTCGGGGGCTTGGGCTCGGCGCCTTGGCAGTTCTCGGCTAAGGCGCCACCGCCGCTCAGACTGCTTCGGACGACGACGTCGCCGTCTCTGTCAGTATGGCATAAAGTGCCGCCGGGTCTTTCGCTGCGCGCAGGCGGCCAGCGGTTTGCGGCTCGCGCAGCAGCCGCGAGATGCGTGCAAGTGCCTTGAGGTGATCTCCGCTTGCGTGTTCTGGGGCGAGCAGCAGGAAGATCAAGTCCACCGGCTCGTCATCCAGTGATTCGAACTCGATCGGTTCGTCCAAGCGAGCGAACAGGCACACGATCTTCTTCAAGCCTTTGACTTTTACGTGCGGGATCGCAATTCCTCGGCCGAGGCCTGTCGAACCGAGGCGTTCCCGCTGCAAGAGGGTGTCGAAGAGATCCCGTGCCTGAAGTCCTGTGAGCTCGGCAGCGCGCTGGCTCAGATCCTGTAGCGCCTGCTTCTTGCTCTTTGCCTTCAGGGACGGAATGACGCTTTCCGGCGTCAGCAAGTCCCCAAGATCCATGATGAAGTCATCCCTTCGGGGTGAGAGCCTCCAGTACGAATTAACCCGGGCGGCGCATGCACGAGCGCGCGCCTTGCCCAAGCGAGAAGCGCTCAGCGTTCCGGCATCGGCGATGGGCGCGTGGGCTCGCCTTGTGCGGTGCAGCAATTGCTGCTTCGGGGATATGATATGCAAGTCCAATAGCCCAAGCCTCGCGAAACACCAAGGAACATATGTCTGGTCAAGTCCGACCGCATCAAGGCCGCAGCAAACGCGATGCGACATTTGTCCGGCCGGCCTGGCTTAAACGCATCGCGCAATATTTGCGCCAACTCGGAGACGGTACCTCATCATCGGTGCTCCTCCCCCGACGGCGTTGATCGATATCGGTTCACGCTGCTCAGCAGAAGCATCGTGAACTCGGGGCATTGGCGATTGCTAGTGCAATCAGCCCAAGAACAAGGCTGCAGCACCTTGCTGCCATCGCTGTCCGCCAACCTGTCGGCTCAGCGAATGCGCGGCCTTACCCCTCAGCTGAGCGCTTCGCTCAACTTGGACTCTGACGATCCAACTGCTCGGAAAATCGACACACTCGGGTCACTGGCTGGATCAGTTAGACCTGGACCTCATCAGTGTCAATCGCGTGCGTGTCGGGAACAGTGTCGCTAGTGTGGAGCAGAAGGCCGTCCGCACTTCGGCCATTCATCGCACGCAGGGAGAAGATCTCCGTCCCGAGTGCTGTCCCACTCAGGCGACGTTACGCCTCCCAACGCGAGCCGCTTCTCCCGCCGCCTTTGCACGGATGAAGGGATGCGCATCGCTTCCGCGATACTTCGCCACTGTGCGGCGGGCTATGTCGATCCCTTCCGCCTTCAGCCGGTCCACGATCATGTCATCGGACAGCACGGTTTCAAACGTCTCAGCTCGATCATCTGACGAATGCGATGGCGGACCGCCTCGGACGAGAATGCGTCGCCCTCGCCCGCCGGCCGGAATGGCAGATGTGAAGAAGTACTTCATTTCGAAGATGCCGCGCGGCGTGGCCATGTACTTGTTGGACGTGACCCGACTGATCGTCGATTCGTGCATGGCAACGGCCTCTGCAACCTTGCGCAGGTTCAGGGGCTTAAGGTGCTCGATCCCGTAGCTGAAGAACGCGTCCTGCTGGCGCACGATTTCCTCCGCCACCCGCAGAATCGTCCGAGCGCGTTGGTCGAGGCTCTTGACCAGCCAGTTGGCCGATTGCAGGCAATCCAACAGATAGGATTTCTCCCGAGCATCCCTCGACGTCTCGAGACGCGCGCGTAGTAGGTGCGATCGACCAGGACCCGCGGCAGGGTCTCGGAGTTCAGCTCGACGCGCCAGCTGCCGTCTTTGGCTGCGCGGACGAAGACGTCAGGGATCACAGGCTGCACCTGCACGGAGCCGAATTGCAGGCCCGGCTTCGGATTAAGCCGTTTGATCTCAGCGATCATGTCCAGCAGGTCGTCCATCTCTACACCGACGACCTTACGCAGGGCGGGAAGATTATGGGCGGCGAGCAAATGGAGATTGTCGAGCAGACGGGCGATGCAAGGATCGTAGCGGTTCTGATCCTTCAGCTGCAGGGCGAGGCACTCGGCCAAGTTGCGTGCGAACACGCCGGGTGGATCGAGCGTCTGTAAGGCGGACAGG
>CAWBAM010000050.1:0-55949 GCA_963786775.1 uncultured Pseudomonadota bacterium
GGCAAATCTGGCGGTCCTCGGGAAAAGCGTTGGCCGTGATGGCGATCAGTGGTGGACGTTTCGTGGGCAGCTGCGCACGGCTGGTCAGATCATCGGTCAGCTGACGGATTTGCTGTGCAGCAGCGAGGCCGTCGAGATCAGGCATGTGGACGTCCATAAGCACGAGGTCGATCCTAGGCCGCTTTCCTTGAAGGCTGGCGCGTACAGCATCGACTGCGGCTCGGCCAGTGCTGGCGATTACGCTCCTACAACCAGCCCGGTGGACCATGCACTGAATGAGCCGCGCATTGATAGTGTCGTCCTCTGCAATCAAAATCCGCTTGCCCGCCAGGTTTTTCCTACGCTTTCTGCTGAGCGACGGGGCTCGCTTCTTTTCGCAATTCAACGGTGCCGGTCCATCCATTTGCGCCGATGAGCAATTCAGGATGCGAGTGGGCAAGACGCTATGCTTGGCGTCGATGGCAGAACTCGCTGTTTGAAGCGGTGGCAGCGGCTTAGGGGGCGCGTGAGATCGATTGGGACTAAGCTCCGCCGCTTGCTGGCCTTCACTTTGCTCGCGTCTGTCGCGCCTTGGGACAAAGATGGCGAGCACGATACGCAAGAGTAGGAGATAGCGCGAAAACCGCCTGCACATTCACCTGTCGCTCCAGAGCGTGAGAGCTTGGGCCAAATCCCCCCTCCCGCCAGGCTGCTTCTGAGCGAAGATGATACGCATGCGCCTTGACGTGCCCGGCACGCAGGAAACCAGCGTCGGGTTTAGAATTTGTTCAAGAGTCTGGTTAACCCGCCGCAGCGGCCTTGGCTCCTGTCCGCGGGATCAGCCCGGCACCGTACGCGTGTGGCTGTTCGGCTGTGCATCAGACTGGGAAGATGCCAGCGAAGTCGAGGGCATAAGGCCTGGGCGATGCAATCCACCGGCCAACAGGGGGCGACCAATATAGCCGTCGAGCTCGTTGCGCCACCAAAGGCGCAGGGGCTCAACTAAACTCACTTGCCGCTTACCGGTGTCGGGGTCGAGATAGCGCGGGTGGTATTTCCAGAGCCGCCAGGCGGTAAGGTATCGAATTCGTGTCAGGCGCGCCCAACCGATGATGTTGCGTATCACGGGCAAGGTCCGCAGCCATGCCACCATCTTTCGGTGCCTTGCACCGAATTTCTTCCAATACCATGCCCCGAAGAACAAGTCGGCAAGCCGCACCCAGAGCCGCCGCACGACCGGGACGAGGAAAGCGATCGGGAAAATAATGAGCATGGTGTGGAGATAGATCTGACTGGCGATCAGTGCAGCTACGATCACCAGCTTCCAGAATAGGTGCAGCGCTTGCCAGCGATCTCTGATGGAGGCGATAGCTGCACGTAGCTTGCCGCGCCAGCCACGTGCCCTTTGCACCTTCTCCTCACTGAGCACAACGCTGGCGGCATACCCGAGACCAATTCCGCAAATTGTGTTCGCGACACGTGTTAGGCGTCGCCATCCAACGCCCTTTGCTATGAGGCCGAGCAAACTACCGAATACTCGGATGAGGCCGTTGATAAGGAAGGCAAACGCATTCCACAATATGCGGGCAGCGGCCGCGAGTGCATCCTGCCCCGTAGCCGCTCCAATTCCGACGAAAGCGACGATGGCAATCAGCGCGAAGCTGACATACCAGCCGACGCCTCCTTGCCGGTTCCTCGTGGGCTGCCTCTCAAGCACGGCTCCCCCTCCTTAGCCCAGACCACCCTCGCCTGCATGCGACGTGGTAGGAGGGTTTTCGCCCAAATCGCATGCCGGAGCCAAGTCCTTCGTCCTTCGCTCAATAATTCAGCGTGACGATGGCGTGGCTCGGAGAGTGGAAGTTCAGCTCTTGGTTGCGGCGATTATCTGTCTGAGGAAGGCCGCTAGATCATCCGTCATATGGTGGATGTGTTCAGGTGGCTCACGCCAGCGGCGGATCGCGAGCTGAACAGGATGATCGTAGTAGCTGGAATGAACGAGCACGGTCGTCATACCCAGGGTGTGCGGAGCCTCGAGATTTTGCGGCATGTCCTCGAACATCGCGGCCGTCCTTGGCGCAACCCCGTGCCGGCGGATCATACGATCAAAAGCATCGGGACTCGGCTTCGGAACATACTCGCATGCTGCGATGTCGCAGATGTCATCGAACAGATGGAGCACACCAAGCTTCTCTGCCACGCGTTCCGCGTGCCGACGTGAGCCGTTGGTGAAAATCAGCCGCCGGCCGGGCAACGTTTCGATGGCAGCCGCCAGCTCTGGGTGCTCGGGCACTACGGATAGATCGATATCGTGGACGTAATCCAAGAAAGGTTTAGGATCCAAGTTGTGCACCTGCATCAGGCCGCAGAGCGTGGTGCCGAATTGGCGGTAGTAGGTCTTCTGAAGGTGCCGAGCGTGCTCAAAGGACACGCCGAGATATTGGGCGATGAACTCACCCATCCGTTGGTCGACCTGGGCGAATAGGTTGCAATCGGCCGGGTACAGAGTGTTGTCGAGATCGAAAATCCAAGTAGTGGTTGCGTCGAACCCACGCGGCTGCGCTGGTGCAGCGGCTCTGGGTGCTCCGGTGCTCATGGTACTGTGGGCTCCTCCGAGGTTCCGACCAGCGTGCCGACACCGTGCTCGGTAAAGAGTTCCAGGAGAACGCAGTGTGGCACGCGGCCGTCGATGATGACGACTGCCTCGACACCGGCCTCAACGACCTCGATGCAGCCCTCGACTTTCGGGATCATACCACCGGTGATCGTGCCATTTCGGATCAGCTCGCGTGCTTTGGCAACAGAAAGCTCTGGAATCAGCCTTTTCTCCTTGTCCAGCACGCCTTCGACGTCGGTCAGCAGTAGCAGCCGCTTCGCCTTCATCTTCGCGGCCAACGCGCTCGCAAAGGTATCCGCGTTGATGTTGAGGGTATGGCCATCGCGGCTGACGCCAACCGGGGCGATGACTGGGATGAGGTCGGAATTCGAGATCACCTCCACGATATGGGGATTGACCTCCTCCGGAACACCTACGTAGCCGATGTCCACCGCCTTCATGATGTTCAATTCCGGATCGGGCATCTCCGTGATCCGGCGGGCGATCATAAGATTGGCATCCTTGCCGCAGATGCCAACCGCCTTGCCACCCTGGCGATTGATGGCCGAGACGATCTCCTTATTGATGGCGCCGGCGAGCACCATCTCGACCACCTCGACCGTCGGCTTGTCCGTGACGCGGAGGCCGTTTACGAACTCTGACTTGATTTGGAGCTTCTTGAGCATAGCCGCGATCTGCGGCCCGCCGCCGTGCACTACAATAGGGTTCACGCCCGACAGCTTGAGGTAGACGATGTCCTGCGCGAAGGCATCAGCGAGGGCGGCGTCCCCCATGGCATGGCCGCCGAACTTGATGACAACCGTCTGGTTGTCATAGCGCTGCAGATAGGGCAGCGCCTCGGCGAAAATCTGCGCCTTCGAATGCGCCGAGACGGCGCCTTTTGTACCAGAGCTTTGCGGATTGTTGGTTCTGCCGGCCATATTCGCGTCTTTCCTTGCCTGACTGGCGAGTGCAGTTATAGCGGGTCGGCGCTACCCCACAACGACTTTCCCCGAGGTCCTGCGGCCAGAGGCTCGCGACCTTTCGCTACGTGACGGCTTTGGCCGGTGGTCGAGCGTGCAGGCGTCGGCCCGATCGGCTAATCTCGCCACGAGACGAGCAGAATTCGCCTGACAATGAGGGTGGGGCCGGCTCCTTTCTCATAGTGGTAGGAGCCGAAAGGGGAGCTTGGATGTCGCAGCCGTACGCCGATGCATTGAGCTGGGTGCCGAAGTCACGCGACCTGGCGACAACGCTCGCGCGCGCTTTCGACTACGCCAAGAGCCAGTCGCATCGCACAGTCACTTTGGAGCATTTGCTCCTGGCCCTGATTGCTGACAAAGACGCGTCGACGGTGCTGCAGGCCTGCCATGTCGACCTTGATAGACTAAGTGGCGATGCCTCGAGCTACGTTGCAGAAGTCGGTTGAGCGCTCGTCGCCGGGCGAGTCATCGGACCCGATAGCGTCCCCCGAGCTGATCCGTATTGTGGAATATGCCGCGGCTGCGGCGAGGCAAAGTCGTCGCCGCGAGGTGAACGGCGCCATCGTCTTGGCAGCAATTGTTGGCGACGGCCGAAGCGCGGCAGCAAGCATGCTGCGCGATCAGGGACTGACGTTCGAGGAGGCAATCAAGGCTCTGCAGAAGGTCAACGCAACGGCGCGCAGCGCAGGGCAGCCGCCGACACAATCAGCGCCAGAGCCTGGACATCAAGCAGCTCCGGAAGCTCAATCTGGGGGTCCCGAGGCCGGGAGGCCGGTCTCACGAGAGCCATATCTCGTCCACAACCAACGGAATGGCCCATCTGGCCTAACGACTGAAGATATTCTTGCGGCGGCACGGCGACGCGTTGCGACTGGGATCAATGGCTCACGTAGGCCTGAGGCAGAGTCCGCCCGTCAGAGGATTCCGTTCACGCGGCAGAGCACGGTCGAGCGCATGGGCAGCCTGACGGCCGCTATTCTTCTCAGCAGCCGGAGCCCACCGCTGTTCGTCCGAGGGCCGAAGTACAGCATGGCCCGCACCCTGAGGCGAGGCCCGCGAGCTTGCCTCCCGATGCACTCCGCTCGGAGATCGGTAAGCATGGTCATGATGCGCCGGCGATGGGCCAGTCCATTCCGCACGGAGCACAGCATCATCACCAAGGTAAGTCGGGCGATCTTCGTCAGCCCCGAGCCCGCACCCCGAGGTTCCAATCACGTTCGGGCCACCTGCTCCGACACTCGACTGGCCGAGCCATTCTCGAATGGATGGATACTATCGGCCACAAGTCTTGCGCGAACCTGATGCGAAACGACCGCCGCCTCCGCCTCGGATGCCTGGGCAGCCCGTGCAGGGCGCGGTGCAAGCACATCCCCCGCCGCCGCCTCATTATCCGAGAGAGCAGTCGCCTTGGTCTGAGCCGACGCCACCACCGTTCGCCCCGGGCGGAACCGCCTTTGTCCGGATCCCGGCCGTCGCAACACGGTGCGCGTCCAAAGGCGACGCCGGGTCACGAGGTGTCTACCGCCACGGAAGCCTTTGCCGGTCAGCTGGTAGAGAACATCCCACGCCGGATGACCGCCCATGTGCCGGAGCTTATCGAGATCAGCATTGCCAAAGCGGAGGTGAAGGCTCTTGCCGGGCGGCTTCAGGGTTCAGGTACCGCGTATCGGCACGACGTTGTCGTGACAAAAGCGATGTCTGTGCGGTTGCGCGCACCTGAGGGCGGTTTCTGGATTGAAATGGCTTCGCCGGAGACCCAGTGGATCGAGAACACCTTGGGGCTGCTTTCCGACGATTATGCAAGCTGGCGCTGGATCGTGACGCCACAGCGCCGGGGCAAAGCGCGGCTACAGCTTATCGTTTCAGCTCGCACCGTCGGCGCGGATGGGCTGGCGGCGGAGACCGCGCTGCCAGACCAAGTTGTCGAGGTGAAGATCCGGACCAACTACCACAAGACGGCAGTGCAGTGGGGTGGTTGGATTGCTGCAGCTGGGTTAGGCGCGATTCTTGCGCGGTTCGGCGAGGGGGTTTGGGAGATCGGCAGTGCGCTGCTGACGCAGATTGGTTTGATCTGACACGTCGATCTCAGGCGGCTCCGGACGTCTGATACAGCTCGGCTATCGTTGCGCGCAAAACGTCGATCCCTTTGCCCTTGGCCGCCGAGGTGACGATGATGTCCGGATAGGCAGCCGGATGAGAAGCGATCACGGTGCGGGTTGCGGCAGCCACGGCGTCCAGTTGGCTGCGGTTCGGCTTGTCGGCTTTGGTCAGAACAATCTGATAAGACACAGCTGCCCCGTCGAGGAGCTGCATGATTTCGCGATCCAGCGGCTTTATCCCGTGCCGCGAATTGATGAGCAGGAAAACGCGTTTGAGAGTCGGGCGGCCACTCAGATAGGCCCGCACCAGCTCGATCCAGGCTTTGACCTTTTGTTTTGGCGCCTGCGCAAAACCGTAGCCCGGCAGATCGACGATATACGAGCGGCACGTCCGCTGTGGCGAAGAAGTTGAGCTCCTGCGTACGACCGGGTGTGCTCGATGTGCGGGCCAGTCCGCGCTGGCCGACAACTGCATTGATGAGACTGGATTTGCCGACGTTGGACCGCCCAGCGAATGCGACTTCGGGCCGGTCTGCTTCAGGCAGGAACTCCAACGACGGCACGCCGCGCACGAAGACCCATGGACGGGCGAACAGGGCAGCCCCCGCCGCGATCCACTCGGGCTCGCTGCGTCAGTCTCATTTGCGACAGCTGCTGCTCCGCGCCGAGGGGGCTCCATCATTGCCTCTTACGGATGGCCGGCTACCCTTTGGCTTTGCGCGCCTTGGCTTCGGCCTTACGGGTTGCGGCACGATCCTGGACCCCAGCTTGAACGGCTTGGGTCGGCTCGGTGCCTTCCGTGGTCGAGTTCGTCGGAGGTTTTGGCTGAAACGCTGGCCTGTTCGGTCGAGTCCGTTTGCTTGGGTGCCGCTTGGGGTTGCCCCTCTTTCTGCTTTGCCGCTTGCGCCGACTTTGCGGGTCGGGCATCAGCGGAGTTCTTGCCGGCGACGAGCCCGATGACGGGTGCGAAATTCCGCTTCAGGTTGCTAACAATGGGCACCTCGACGCCCTGGCGCTTCATGATGATCCACTGCTGAGCCAACGACAGCACGTTGTTCCACGCCCAGTAGATGACAAGTCCGGCTGGGAACGCTGCCAGCAGGAAGGTGAACAGCACCGGCATCCAGTTGAAGATCTTCTGCTGAATGGGGTCCGGCTGCTGCGGGTTGAGCTGCATTTGCAGCCACATCGTGATGCCCATTATCACGGGCCAGGCGCCGATATGCAGGAACTCAGGCACCCCAAACGGCAGGAGACCAAACAGGTTGAAGATTGACGTCGGATCAGGCGCCGAAAGATCCTTGATCCAGCCGAAGAACGGCGCATGCCGCATGTCGATGCTGACGAACAGCACCTTGTAGAGAGCGAAGAAGACGGGGATCTGCACCAGAATCGGCAGACAGCCCGCGAGCGGATTGATCTTCTCCTTCTGGTACAGCGCCATCAGTTCCTGCTGCTGGCGCATTTTGTCGTCTTTGAAGCGGTCCCGGATGCGCTCCATCTCGGGCTGCAGCTTCTTCATCTTCGCCATCGACTCGTAGGACTTGTTGGCGAGCGGGAAGAAGGCTGCCTTGACGACAACGGTCACCGCAAGGATGGCCAAACCAAAGTTGCCGAGCAGTCCGTAGAACCAATTGATGAGGTAGTAGAGCGGCTTGGTGATAAAGTAGAACCAGCCCCAATCGATCAGCAGGTCGAACTGCTTGATGCCGAAGGTGTCGGCATAGTTCTGCACTGTCCCGACCTCGCGTGCGCCGGCAAATAGCATGCCTTCGACGCTCGATTGCCCCCCAGCCGGGATGACAGTTGCCGGGAGCATATAGTCGGCCTGATAGAACTCCGGCTGCCCTGCGCTCGCTGGCCGGCCGGTCATCCTGGCATTGTAGGCAGTATTCTGGTTCGGGATGAGCGTGGCGGCCCAGTACTTGTCCGTGATCCCGAGCCATCCACCGTTGGCGTCGTTGACGGTGGTACTGCCGTCAGCTTTCAACGCATCCGAATATGTAATTTCGTGCAATCCGGCATCACCGAGCACACCGATCAGACCCTCGTGCAAGATGAAGAAACCTTGCACTACCGGCGTACCCTCTCGGCGCAGCCTGGCGTAGGGATACAGGGTAACGTCGGCCCCGGTCTGTATTCTCGACCGAGTCCGTCACCTTGAACATGTAGCGATCGTCGACAGAGATCGTGCGGCGGAAGATCAGGCCCTGCTGATTATCCCAGACGAGGGTGACGGGATTGGTGGGAGTCGAGCGGACCATGCCGTTCCACCTGCCACAACGTATCCCGGTCCGGCAGAGCCAGATTGGTTCCTCCAGGCGCTACCCAGCCGTGCTCAGCGAAGTAGGCATCAGGCCCGTCTGCTGGCGAGAGCAGCACGACGTTTCGGACTGCTGGGATCGACAGTCTCCCGGTAGTGCTTGAGGATGAGGTCGTCGATGCGGCCACCTTTGAGCGCGATCGAACCCCTGACCGATGGCGTATCGATTGCAACGCGCGGCGATGCTGCGAGGGCCGCCTCGCGAGTAGGGGCGACGGCGGGCACCGAAGGTGCTCCCGTGCCCGGTGCAGCCGGCGCTGCGGCATCGGGTGTCGCGCCCGGTGACGGGATGGCATCGGTCGGCGCCGGCGGAGCCTGCTCCCGGTGCGGTTGCGGTGTGCCGACCAGCATCTGCCAGCCCAACAGGACCGCGATGGACAGGATGATCGCGATCAGCAAGTTCTTCTGAGTATCGGGCTGTTGCATGGACCCTCGACTTGCCCTCGAATTCGTTACTTGGCTAAGGCGTGTCTGCCGGTTTTTCGCGCCTGGGGGAAGAGGCAGCAGGTCGCGTCCGGCAAAATCGTTATTGCCGCCGCCTGGCTCGAGGCGTGCGGTGAACGCGCAAGAGTGCTTGCGCCAGATCCGCCTTGGGCTCCGCGTACGATCGCTCGGCGGCATCGGGCCGAGCTATGATGACGTAGTCGTACCCAGGGCGCGCAAATTCTAGGAGGCTTCCCTGGTCGCAGCCTTGAGACGCCGCCGAATGCGGTTGCGCACGACGGCTTTGCCGACCTTCTTGCTTACGGTGTAGCCAAATCGGGCACCCTGCGCCTCTTTTCCAGCCAACGCGTCGCAATCGCGCGGCTTTGCTTCGAGCACAAGAGTGGGGGTGCTCCATCTCAGGCCGCCCCTGACTTGGAGGAACTCCGCCCGCCGTTTGAGTGTCGTCAGCCCCACGGTCTGGCCCATACCATCTTAGGGCTGCGACATGCCGCCCGTGGCGGCCCTCACGACTAGGCAGAGAGGCGCTTGCGGCCCTTGGCCCTCCGGCGCGCGATGACCTTGGCGCCACCGGCCGTGCGCATACGCGCGCGGAATCCGTGGCGACGCTTGCGGACCAGGCGGCTCGGCTGGTAGGTGCGTTTCACGTTCTCTCTCCGTATGGCAGTCGATCACGGGGCTGGCCGAGCGGAGAGGCCCGAACGGCTCACCACGTGCACGTCACCCGAGCGGTCACGGTTCCAGCTGCCCTCGTGATGCTTGGATATTGGGACGGCGTGCTTATAGGCGGCAGCTCGCAGCAAGTCAATTCGGCCGCGGGCGCAGCGCGGATCAGCTATTTGCGCGCAGGTTCACGCGTTCTTGAAGCTTTGGTTTCCTTTCAGCCCTTGCCCGCACGCTTTACGCACTTGGAAGATTAGGCCCCGAAAGCGGGTGAACGTGGCATATCTCTGGGGTTGTCGAGAGTTACAGCTGGCGAAGTAGTCGGCCGCCAATATCGGCTGCTGCAACCCCACATTCAGTCCATAGTCGATTGCGGCACCATCTAATGACACGAATGCCTGAACAGTCCGGGTCGATGGCCCGCCGTCTGCTACCGCTCGCGCTGCTGCTGGCAGCCACGGTGTTGGCCTACGGGATGGGCTGGCACAAGCTTCTGAGTTTCAAGACGATTGGTCTTCACTACGAGGCGCTACGCAGCTTCATCGATGCCCACATGGGCACAGCGGTGTTCTCTATGTTCTTATCTACGTTGCAGTGGTGACGCTCTCGCTGCCGGGTGCGCTGGTCATGACCGTTTCGGGAGGACTGCTGTTTGGCTGGCAGCTTGCTTTTCTGGCCACCGTCGTTGCCGCCACAACAGGTGCAACGATCATTTTTCTCATCGCGAGGACGTCCATCGGAAGGCCTCTCGTCGCGAAGATGGGCCCGTGGGTCGAAAGGCTGAGACAAGGGTTTCGGGAAGACGCCCTGAGTTATCTGCTGTTCTTGCGCCTCGTGCCGCTCTTTCCGTTCTTCGTCGTGAATTTGGTCCCAGCACTACTCGATGTTCCACTCAGGACCTTCGTGGTCGGAACGTTCCTTGGCATCATGCCAGCCACGCTGGCGTTCTCGGTGGCCGGCTCGGGGCTCGGCAGTGTCATAGAGGCCCAGAATCAGCTCTACAGAGCCTGTATTGCGACGGCTGACGACAAGGACCAATGCGGATACGTCGTTGATGCTGGCGCACTCGTAACGCCTGAGCTCATCGCCGCATTCGTGCTTCTCGGCCTTGCGGCACTCATTCCTGTGGCGGTGAAGAAGTGGAGCAAGCGGCATGCTGAAAGGTAAGAGCGGAGCTGGCAGCGGGGCGCCGGCTGAGCTCTCGGCCACTAGCAGCGATGTGATCACCGCCGATCTGTGCGTCATCGGGGCGGGATCGGGTGGGCTGTCCGTAGCTGCTGCTGGCGCTGCATTGGGCCGGAGCGTAGTGCTGATCGAAAAGCACAAGATGGGCGGCGACTGCCTCAACTATGGCTGTGTGCCCTCGAAAGCGTTGATCGCCGCGGCCAAGCGTGCGCACATCATGCGTACCAGCGACAGCTTTGGTATCGAGGCTGTCTCGCCCAGCGTTAATTGGCAAAGCGTCCGAGATCATATCCGTGGCGTTATCGCAGAGATCGCACCCAATGATTTTGTCGAGCGCTTCACCGGTCTCGGTGTGCGCGTGATCCAGGCCAAAGCCAGATTCGTTGACAAGCGCACCGTCGAGGCGGGCGAGCATCGCATCCGTGCGCGCCGATTTGTCATCGCTACGGGTTCGTCGCCGGTGGTGCCGCCGATCCCTGGGCTCGATGAAGTTCCGTTCTTCACGAATGAGACGATTTTCGACAACGCCTCCCCCGTTCCGCACTTGATTGTCATAGGCGGCGGTCCAATCGGCCTTGAGCTGGCGCAAGCCTACCTGCGGCTCGGAAGCCGCGTTACGGTCCTCGAAGCGGCAGCCGCTCTTCAAGCGGAGGATCCGGAGCTCGCAACGCATGTCCTAAAGGCTTTGCGCCAGGAAGGCCTGGATCTTCGAGAAAACACAGCCGTCGAGCGGGTCGATGGTCGCGAAGGTGAGATTCGCGTGACGATCAAGACTGGCTCAACTAGCGAAACGATCGACGGCACCCACTTGCTCATTGCAGCCGGGCGCCGTCCGAATGTCGCAGACCTCAACCTCGAGGCAGCCAAGGTCAAGTACGATCCCAATTCCGGCATCAAGGTGAACAGCGGCCTCGTCACCTCGAACCGGCGAATTTTCGCCATCGGCGACTGCATTGGGGGCCCGCAGTTCACGCATGTCGCCAACTACCATGCCGATATCGTGATCCGGCGCGCACTGTTCCGGCTTCCGGCAAAGGTCGACGAGATGCTGATGCCGCGGGTGACGTTCACTGACCCAGAGCTCGCCAATGTTGGCCTTTCCGAGGAGGAGGCTCGCAGGACCAAGGGCAACGTGCGGGTCCTACGCTGGCCATATTCTGAGAACGACAGGGCCCAGGCCGAACGGGCGACGCGCGGTTTCGTCAAGGTGATTACGGATAAGCGCGGACGCATTCTGGGAGCAGGTATCGTCGGCGAGCAGGCGGGTGAGCTTATTCAGATGTGGTCGCTTGCTCTCTCTCAGAGGCTTAAGATCAAGGCCATGGTCGGCTGGGTTTCGCCCTATCCCACCCTTTCAGAGATCAACAAACGTGCTGCTTTCCGCTATTATGCGACGACGGCTGGTAGCGCTTTTGTGCGTAGGGTGCTTTCGCTACTGGCCAAGCTCGGTTAGCGAAGGCTCGAGGCGTGAGTGCCGCAGGACTCGGTTTCTTCTGAGGTTGGCGGCCGGAAGGCTCCCGATACCGGCGTGAAGCCCACTCAATCTTCGGCGCACGGTGCGTCGGAGAAGCTGCTGTATGGGCTGCCGGCAAAGCTGCTCTACCTCACGGCTCTGTTCGTTATGCTGGCGGAGGTGCTGATCTTCGTGCCATCCGTCGCCAATTTTCGTTTGACGTGGCTGACGGATCGTTTGACGGCGGCGCGATTGGCATCATTGGCGGCCGATGCCGCTCCTGGCGGGATCATCCCCGAGGGCGTTCGCAGCGAGCTACTGAGCACGGCGCAGTTGCGCTCTGTGGCGATCAAAGCCAACGGTATGCGAAAGCTCGTGCTGCCGCCTGATGGAGACTTCGTGGTCGACGCGAAGTACGACCTGCGCGAGCCTGCTGAAGCAGACTTTCTGGAGCGGCTTTCCAATCGTCTTGGGCTTATCGCCGATGCTATCGCAGTCTTCTTCGCCCCGCCGGGACGCATGATCTTGGTTCGGGGGCATCCCGCGGCGGGGAATCGTGAAGCACAGCCCATGTTCGAGTTCGTCGAGATCGTCCTACCTGAGGCAACGCTCAAATCGGCCATGATCCGGTATGGTCTCAACGTGATGGGGCTGTCGATCATCATCTCGATTATTGCCGCTGCGCTGGTCTACGTAGCATTGAGTGCCATGTTCGTGCGCCCGATGATGCGTATTACGCACAACATGCTCGCTTTCAGTGAGAACCCAGAGGATGCGAGTCGGATCATCATTCCTTCCGAGCGTCGCGACGAGATTGGCATTGCCGAGCGGGAGCTCGCGCGAATGCAACGGCAGCTCTCACAAATGCTCCACCAAAAGAGTAGGCTTGCGCAGGTCGGGCTGGCGGTGAGCAAGATCAATCACGACCTGCGGAACATGTTGGCCAGCGCACAGCTCATATCCGATCGCCTGGCGGCCATCCCCGATCCCACGGTGCAGCGTTTCGCCCCGAAACTCATAGCCTCGCTCGACCGCGCGATCAGCTTCTGCAGCGATACGCTAAGGTTCGGCCGCGCAGAAGAGCGCGCGCCGCATCGTGAGCTTCTGGTGCTTCGCGATATGGTGGAGGAGGTTGGCGAAGGTCTCGGCCTGCCGCGCGACGGAATAAAATGGACCATTGCCATTGATCCGACTTTACGCGTCGACGCTGATCCGGAGCACATGTTCCGGGTGTTGAATAACCTTTGCCGCAACGCCATCCAGGCAATCGAATCTCTTGGACCGAACGCCCAGGGCGAAATCGTAGTTGAGGCACGGCGTGAGGCCTTGCGCTCAATCATAGAGGTACGCGATACCGGTCCGGGCTTGTCGCCCGAGGCTCGATCACGACTGTTTCAGGCGTTCGGCAGTTCGGCGCGCAACGGCGGCTCGGGGTTAGGTCTTGCGATCGCGGCTGAGCTTGTACGTGCGCATGGTGGGACGATCGAGCTGGTGGATGTGGAAACTGGCGCTGCTTTCCGCATCGCCATTCCCGACCGTGCGACGACTAGGCTTGGATGATATTTCAACTTCGTGCGGCAATCGGCACCGTGCAGTTCAGTAATTTTGGAACGCGGCCGGTAATTGGCATCTGCGCGAAGAGATGCTTAATCGTTCGTGGAACCCCTACTCGATAGGGGCAGCACGGGGCTCGGTCGCTGGGCATCGTTGATCAGCAAGGATGAGTAACGAAGATATTTGTTGGATGGAGGCCAGTCAGATCGTCGAAGGCATACGGTCTGGCCTCATAACGGCTGCCGAGGTCGTCGAAGCCATCCTACAGCGGATTGACAAGATCGACGGCGTGCTTCGAGCCTTCGTGACCGTGTGTGCGGATGAGGCGATCGCCACCGCCCGAGCTGCCGACGCGCGGCGCCCGAAAGGCGAGGTGCTAGGGCCCCTTGATGGTGTGCCTGTTTCGATCAAGGATATCATCCTCACAAAGGATATTCGCACCACCGCTGGGTCCAGATTGCAGGAAAGCTTCGTTCCTGAAGAGGATGCAATTGTTGTCGAGCGGCTTAAGGCGGCTGGTGCCATCATCATCGGTAAGACGACAACTCCCGAGTACTGCCACAAGACAGTGACGACGAGCCCCCTCACGGGCGAGACTCTCAATCCCTGGGATCTTAGCCGGACACCCGGCGGCTCCTCGGGAGGAAGTGCGGTCGCGGTTGCGACTGGCATGGGGCCGATCAGCATCGGAACGGATGGTGGCGGATCAATCAGGCTCCCCGCAGCGCTGTGTGGAGTCGTGGGCTTCAAGCCGACAATCGGCATGGTTCCGCAATGGCCCGTGATCGCCGGATGGGACATGCTCGGCCATACAGGTCCGCTGGCCCGCTCTGTCGCTGATATCAAGCGAGTGATGAGCGTCATTGCTGGACCGGATACTCGTGATCCGGAGTTGCTTGTTCAGTTCAAAGCCGAGTGCCCCGATAGATTGCGGATTGCCTGGACACGTTCACTCGATGATCTCGAGCCCGAATCCGAAGTTGTTCATGCGTTGAATGAAGCCGTCGCGGCCGCCCGCAAAATTGCTCATAGCATCGATGAAGTCACGCTGAACTGGAGCGATCCCGACCAGCAGTTTCGAGTTATCGTTTGTTCGGATCTGGTATCCGCGCTTGGCTCTAAACTAGACTCCGAGCAGGACCGCAGCGCCATGGATCCGACATTGACGAAAATGCTGGAGTTCGGGTCGACATTAACCGCTGGGGATCTTGCGCGAGCCTTGCGTTGGAGACGTTCCTTCACGAGCTGCGTTCTCACCTGGTTTCGCGATTACGATGTCCTTATCGTACCAACGTCGCCGGTTACGGCATTTCCAATAGGAACGCTCGGACCGCGCGTGATATCAGGCAAGAAGACCTCGCCCCACGCATGGTTCAGCTGGACTTGGCCATTCAATATAACTGGGCAACCGGCACTTTCGCTTCCTGTGCTGTCCCAAACAGGCTTGCCAGTCGGCATCCAGATCATCGGGCGCCCCGGACATGATGATTTGGTGCTGTCGGTTGCGGAACGATTGGAAGAGTTGCTGCGACGAGATGTCAAACCGCCGATCAGCCCGATTTAGAGGACGAGTTTCTTGCCGGGAACTCTAATGACTGCCGTTGTTCAGTCCTATATGACCGGCTTTCCTCCTCTCCTTACAGCGAGAGACGTCGATTTTCGGCCGAAAACAGTGCGAAAGTCGATCTAAATTCGTTATTTTTGTTGCAATCCAGGCACACGGTAATATTTAGTTTATTGTTGGACCCTCTAATTAGGTTCGCAAATGAGTTGAACTCGGTTAAGTGCCCCAAAATGTAGAGTTTCGAGCCCGCACTTGTTGCTGCGAGGCGTTACGGAAATTGAAGGCGAGGATAATGATGAGGGACAGCGAACTTCAGAAGATGAGCTATAAGGAGCTGCTGAAGCTCCAGCAGCGGGTGGCAGAAGCCATTGAGAAGAAGAGGGGCGCGGAGCGCGCTGCTCTGAAGCAGAAGCTGAAATCAATGGCCGAGCAAGCCGGCTTCGAGATCCACGATCTGTTCGGTAAAACTCGAGAGGGTTCTCCAAGTCCGAGCATCAAGGTGAAATATCGCCACCCTACGAATTGCTCTCTGGTCTGGACGGGCCGAGGCCGCAGGCCTAAGTGGCTCGTAGCGGAGGGCGGCGACGTCGAGCGTTTTCGCGTTGCCTGATTTAGATCAACTGACACACATATCATCCAAGGAGAATGTCAACGACGATGAAAGCCCCAGCCGCATCCAAGGCTTCCAAGAAGGCCGCATCTGGAAAGGCTACTTCGAAAGCCGCTTCGAAAACGGCCGCTACGAAGGCCGCAGCGAAGCCGGCAACGATAACACTGAACCAGATGGCGAAGGAGTTGTCCGAAGCGCACGAGATGCCGCGGAAGCAGACAACCGCGCTGCTATCCGAGCTGACCTCGATGATTCAGAAGCATCTTAAGAAGGGCGCTAAAGTCCGCATCGGTGGGCTCGGCACTCTGCAAGTGCGGAAACGTCCTGCTCGCATGGGGCGGAACCCGGCGACGGGCGAGCCTATCAAGATCAAAGCGAGCAAGAAGATCGCCTTCCGGCCGGCCAAGGAGCTGAAGGAACTCATCTGACGCGCGGAAGGCGCACGTTTGCCGCGGAGTCAACGATGTCATCAACGCGCCCCGGGAGGGAACCCCCGGGGCGCAGCTCTTTTGTGTTCGATCAGCCTGAAATGCGCCCTCGCGCCAATCTAGCTCCCAAAGAGAGGTGCGGTGGGCTTGCGTACCACTATCTGCACTGAGTTACTCGGAGCTTGTTAGTCGCGGAAAGATCACCATTTGTACGGGTTCTTATATCGGGAGTAGTACCGCGCATCGACCAATCGGCGCCATTCCAGTATCTGAACGTGCCGCATGTTCCTGCGGGGTCAAAGATCGGCTCGGCAATACCTGCTGGTGGCGGAGCGTAGTACCACCTGGGCGCATAGCCTTTTATGAAGGCCCGGGTTTGGGCGGCTCGCCCAGCATCGTAGATGATGCGCTTATCCTGCGTGAAGATTGCGTCATAGGCAACCTCTCTCTGACGCCAGAGCTCAGGCGGACCGTTGAAATACGCGATGCCATGGCCAATGGTCGGAGCGCCACGATAGCGAATCCTCACCTCCGTATAGGAGTAAACGACTTTACCGTTATCAGGTGCCTCGACGACCTCCGGGACGGGAGCATAGCGATAGACTTTCCGGACTTCACGGTAGCCGTCACCAAAGGCTGGCGCGGCGCTAGCAAGGGTGAGTGCAGCTGCAAAGATGGCGATTTGGAATTTGGGCATGGGGACCTCCGTCAACGTCCCCCTGCGGTCAAACTCCGACCACGTGGGCAAGGTTCCTGAAAATCGTACGAGAAAGGAGCGTTTCTCGTCGGAGTACAGATTAAAGCGGCAGGCTCGACACGGTGTGAAGCGGAAGTAGCCGAGTTTTGATCAAGTGCATATCACCCTTTCCGGAGCCTCCCAAAGATGGGATAGGGAGTTCTTGCGACGCGGTTTCCTCAGCGGTAGGTCGGCCTTCGGCATCGGTCACAATGACCGCCCGCGGCTCGACGGCGATGAGCTCTTATCCAGGAATGCCGAAAAGCAGACACACACCGCGCTGGAATTCCTAGTCGCTCTACTCCGCTGCCACGCGTCGCAGAGTAAGGCGGGTCATGATTGCACGGAGTGAAGCCGCCTTGAGGGGTTTTCGCAGGAGAACAAACCCGGAGGCGCGCAGTTCACGCTCAACTTCCGGCGAATGATCAGCCGTGATGAACACGGCCGGAACGTCTGAATTCAAGTGCTCCCTGACACGCATGACGGCTTCGAGCCCGGTCTCGCCGTCCAAATGGTAGTCCGCGAGAATGATATCCGGCATGTGCTTGGACTGTGCGATGGCCTCTAGCGCGCCATCACTGCTAGCTGCGCATATAACCTCGCAACCCCAGCCGCGGAGCAGTGTGGCCATGCCCTCCAGCACTGCAGGCTCGTTCTCTATGCAGAGAACGAAGGAACCTTTAATTGGACCATAAAGCGGTTTTCGAGGCGGGGGCACTACCTGGACACCGCGGGCTTCTGCACTCGGAAGCAGTACTGAGAATGTCGATCCCTGACCCGGCCGCGAGTTGACGGTAATGGGCGTCTGGAGCACGCGGCAGATACGCTCGACTATGGAAAGGCCGAGACCTAAGCCGCGGATTTCGGGACCATGCTCTTCAAGCCGCTGGAACTCTTTGAAGATCAGCTTGTGTTTGGAAGGGGGAATACCCCGGCCGGTATCGATGACCTGGACGAGGACCGAACCATTCTTCCGGCGTGCGCCGAGGAGCACGGCCCCGCTGCTCGTGTACTTAACAGCATTGGCAACGAGGTTCTGGAGTACGCGGCGCAAAAGCTTGCGGTCTGTGCGCACCCAAAGCGAGGTCGGGACGACTTTCAGTTTCAGGCCCTTCTCGCGTGCCAGCGGTGCGAACTCGACTTCCAAGTGAAGGAAAAGTTCATTGAGAGGTACATCGGTGATTTCCGGCTCGAGCCGACCTGCATCCAATCGCGAAATATCGATCAAGGCGCTCAGAATCTCTTCCACTGCCGCGAGCGAAGCATCGATGTTGCGGGCGATGACAGCGTCGGCCTCGGCAAGAGGACGTTCGACGAGGCTCGATGCATAGAGCCGAGCCGCGTTGAGCGGTTGTAAAAGGTCGTGGCTGGCAGCAGCAAGAAATCGGGTCTTATCGAGATTTGCCTCGTCCGCTTTCGCCTTTGCGACTGCGAGCGCCGCATTAACCCGCAATAGCTCTGCCGTGCGCTCGCGCACTCTCCGTTTCTCAGCGTCTCATTGGCCCGCGCCAAAGCATTTGCGGCAGCAACTCGGTCCGTTATGTCGGAATAAGTTGCGACGATACCGCCTTGGGGCATGGCCGCACTACGGATCTCGAGAATGCGACCGTTGCTCAACTTCTCTTAAATCGTCTCTTTTCGGACGGCGAGGCGGACAAGGCGATCGGCGACGAGCTCGTCCGTGGATCCTTCACCGAAGTCACCCCGTTCTGCGCAAGCTCGCAGGATACGATCGAGTGGCATTCCGATCCGCCCGAGCTCGGCGGGCAAGTCCAGCAGCTCCCTGAACTGTCGATTCCAGCAGATGAGCTTAAGGTCTTTGTCGAAGACGCTTAGGCCATGTCGTACCTGGTCGAGTGCCGACTGCAGCAGGTCGCGATTGTATTGCAGGGCTTCCGAGGCATCGTCGAGGAGTCTCGAGCGCGGACTGGCTTCCGACATTACTACGCCTCAGCAACAGAGACAGTACCAGCCTGGACGATGCAGCACCGATGGCGCTTGTAAGCAGATGCTCGGTGAAGCGGATAATGTGGATGTCCGCTTCTGCATCCGGCGATAGCGTCGTGTTCCTGCTGGCGCCGAATTCTGCGAAAGAGCGTTCTGCGCGTTCTGCCCCGAGATAACGGGCTACGGTTGCCTGCAGGTCGCCTACCGTAATCGACGTCCGCCATAGGCGGAAGCTTGGCGTTGGCGCCGGTCGCGGCAAGTCATCCTTTACGAAGACATGGGCCTGCAGACGCTCGACGGGCTCGGGTGGCCGCAGCAGTGAGACCATGACGAGCGCGAGCACATTGGCAAAGATGCTCCACAAGACGCCATGGGTCAGCGGCTCGAATTCAAGGAAGAACAGCGCTTGTGGCCGCAACATTGCGATCCCGAGTGGCCCGTGCTCCAGAATGTCGGGGCCGAGCCACCCGGCTTTCACCACCCACGGCAGCAGCAGCGTATAGGCCCACGTGCCAAACCCCGCCAATATTCCCGCTATGGCGCCGCGGGCGGTCCCATTGCGCCAGAAGAGACCACCGAAAAACGCCGGTGCGAGTTGGGCAATAGCTGCAAACGAAATGAGTCCAATTGCCGCTAAGCCTTGGGCCTCCCCGAGTGCGCGATAAACGAGATAGCCAAGCAGCACGATTAGCAGGATTGCAACCCGTCGAATGATCAGCAGCATGCTTGAGAGGTTGTCCTGCTCATTCGCTTCGAGCAGCCTCTGACGCAGCAAGAGCGGGATAACGAGCCCATTGCAGACCATGATCGCCAGCGCGATCGACTCGACGATCACCATCGCGGTGGCTGCAGATAGGCCACCAACATAAGCGACTGTGGTGAGCAGATTGTTGTGATGTGAGATCGGCAGCGACAACACGAAAAGGTCTGCATCGACCGAGCGGTCTGGGAACTCCAGCAGGCCCGCTGCCGCAATGGGCACCACAAAGATGTTTATGAGGACGAGGTATAGCGGGAACATCCAGCGCGCGCGGTGGATTTCGCGCTCGGAGTTGTTTTCGACCACCGTCACATGGAACTGCCGGGGTAGCAGAATAATGCAGACGAAGCTCAGAAAGGATACGGTCAGCCAAACGCCGCCGTGGAAAGGTCTAACGAATGTCGCCTGGATTTCGGCATTCTGGCTGACGCGTTCGGCGAACCCATCAATACCGCCGAATATGGAAACCATGACGAAGATGCCGACTGTCAGAAAGGCTGCAAGCTTGACCAGCAATTCAGCCGAGACGGCCAGCATCAAGCCGTCCTGGTGTTCCGTGGCGTCGATGTGACGGGTGCCAAACAAGACGGCAAAGGCGGCAAGGGCGATGGCTGCGAGAAGGGCCGTCTCGCCGAAACCAACGACTTCCGTCCACTCCTCGGGGAGTTGCGAGTTGCCGTTGAGCAGCGCGTCTGTCGAAATGACTACTGCCTTGAGCTGAAGAGCGATGTAGGGCAGCGTCCCAACGACTGCGACGATCGTCACTACAGCGGCCACCGCCTGGCTCTTCCATAGCGTGCGGCGAGAAAGTCGGCCACCGACGTGATGTTCTGGCTTTTCGACAGGCGGATGATCCGTAGGATCAGTGGCCAGCCGAACACGAACATCAGAATTGGGCCGATGTAGACGGGGATGAAATCGTAGCCCGTCGATGCAGCAAGTCCAACGCTTCCGAAAAAGGTCCACGATGTGCAGTAAACACCAAGCGAAAGTGCGTAGATGAGGGGGCGACCCTCGCCGCCCTTGCGTGAACGAATCGTCCGGTCCCCGGTCCAGGCGATAGCGAACAGAACGCCGATGTAGGCAATTCCGAGCGCCAGTATGGCCCAACCGTCGAACATAAATGCTGGCCTTCGCGTCTGGTAAACAGATTGAGTTACTTGCTCATAGGCCCAGCATGGATCGCGGAGCGCACGAGCTCTTGATGTTGCACAAAACGGTGGCCCTTGCGCAATCCCTGGTCAACGAAAGTAGGTGCTTCAGAAGTAAGCGCCACTAACACAGATCATGGTCAAGATTTACAGTTTGCTGAGCCTAGACTAGCCTCCGCGTCCGACAGGGGATTCGTTTTGGTTGCAAGCGAAAATGCCAGACCTGCTTGGCAGGAGAAGGAGGCGGAAGATGAGCTTTATCCAAGAGTTCAAAGAATTTGCGATGCGCGGCAATGTTCTGGACCTTGCCATTGCAGTCATCATGGGTGCTGCGTTTGGACCCGTCGTAACAACGCTCGTGGAAGGCATCATCATGCCGCCGATCGGGTATTTGTTGGCAGGCATAGATTTTTCTGCGCTAGCGATCACGCTGCCGACGCCGACGGGCGATGGCGTCGAGATCAAATATGGAATGTTTCTCAATGCGGTCATCACCTTCTTGATCACAGCGTTTGCAATTTTCTTGCTGGTCAAGGCAGTGAACCGGTTTCGCCGGCCGGCACCTGAAGCGCCCGCGGCTGAATCGCCGACCGAGGTCTATCTGCGCGAAATTCGCGACGCCTTGGTGAAGAAGTAGGGACTTCAATCGAGAAAGGCTTAGGAGCAGCTGCCTCCCCCGAGCACGCAGAATTTGGCGCAGTGGACATGGCAAAGCTTGACGGCGCCTTTGGCGAACATCCCGCCATCGACCCGTGCGGCGTCTGCTAATGTTGGCCCCATCTCGAAGGCCGGTTCGTAGGGTAGCAGCGTGCAGGGTACGACGACCGGGGCAGCTGCACCCTTCCGCTTCACGACCATGCGGCTCGTTGCGCACATGACGTCGGCGGGTGACTTCTTGAGCATGCCCCAGCAGCGAGTCGTGATCTCTGGTACATCGTGGCTGCCGTCCATCTCGGGCAGTAGGGTGAGCTGGCCGGGGTCCGTCGGATCGATTTGCCATCCCCGGTCAGTGATCAGTTTGCTGTAGCCGGCCCTCAACGCATGTTCATCCTCATCCCAGCACATCCGCCCAGCGATGGCGATGTTGAAGCCGTAATTCGACAGCCAGTCTAAGCCCTCTAAAGTCTTCGCCCATGTCCGAGCGCCGCGCTCGCGTTCGTGTAGAGCCTGCGTGTAATGATCAAGGCTCACGCGGATTTTGAGCTGAGAGCCATACTCGGCCAGCAGCGCCAGCAGGCCCTCCTTGATACGCGGCCGCTGCATTGGTCGCATGGCGTTGGTCAGCACTAAGACCTGAAATCCGCGTCTCAACGCGTCTCCCAACATTACTAGGATTTCCGGATTCAGGAATGGCTCCCCGCCGGTGAAGCCGATTTCCCGAGTTGGGATGTGATGCGCTTCGATCTCATCGAGGTATGCCGCCACCTCGGTGGCGGTAATGAAGGTCAGCCGGTCGTTCTTCGGACTCGATTCGATGTAGCAACTACGGCAGGTGATGTTGCAGAGCGTTCCGGTGTTGATCCAGAGTGTCTCGAGCCGGACTAGTGGCACAACGGCTCTAGGTTCGAGGGATGCAGTCCAGTCCGGGTCCTCAAACTTGGCAAGGCGACGGCTGGCTGTGGTCGCGGGGAGTTCCATAGCCAATGAAAGACCTCTGGAGGGGGGTAGTCATGAACCGCAAGACACTATCACAACGGCTTTGTGCCACCCGCTCAACCTTCGATCAATCCTGCGCGAGCTGAAAAAAGGAGGGTACGCGGGATCGTAACGGCTAGAACTCGCGCGCCAGCACATCGCCTTGCGTCTGTGAAGCTCTAGCCTTCGTCTTCCGGTTCCTCTTCGAACTCCTCTTCGTCCTCCTCTTCATCCTCTTCGTCCGCCAGCTCTTCGTCGAGTTCTTGCTCGAGCGTCAGGATCAATGCGTCGGCTATAAGCTCCAGCGCGAGATAACTTCTTTGATCGACCGGAGCCTTCTTATTATCCTCCGAACGCTTCTTGAGCGCCTCGATATCCTCAAATGTAACTGGCATGATCAACTCCTCTTAGGCCGTTCAGCTTCGGCTGAAAGGCTAGCCTGATTCCGGGGTCGAGGGCGAGCTGGCGTTCTCGTGCGTGAGATATGCAACAACAGCCTCGACGTGCCTCTTGCGCACCGCGCAGGAGCCGACCATTATAGATCACGACGCCGGAGGTCGTGGCTAACCAGCAAGTCAAGCTGACCGGATTTGCGGGCGTAGTTCAGTGGTAGAACATCAGCTTCCCAAGCTGAGTGTCGAGGGTTCGATTCCCTTCGCCCGCTCCAAAATCCTCAATAGTCTCCTTGGTTTATAGCTCGTGCATCATGGGGCACCCCCCGCTTCGGGAGTGTCCCCGAGCGCGATGAGCGTTAGCGAGGCGAACTCGCCTTGCTCAGGCGGATCGACGGGCATCATGCCATGAGGGATTCTCGACCCCGGCTGAGCGTTCGCTGCACTGCATCCCGCCAGCCAGCGAGCTTGCGGGCGCGCGTGGACGTGTCCATAGATGGTTCGAAGCGGCGGTCGCGACGCCAGCTCTTCGCAAATCCCTCCTCGTCCGGCCATACTCCCGCCTGACGCCCGGCGAGCCAGGCGGCGCCGAGAGCCGTAGTCTCCAGCACGGCAGGGCGGTCCACCGGGGCACCAAGGAGATCGGCGAGCCACTGCATCGTCAGGTCGCTCGCCACCATGCCGCCGTCGACGCGCAAGACCGTACCTGCACTCTCGGACCAATCCCGGCGCATGGCGTCGACGAGATCGCATGTTTGATAGCAGACCGCTTCCAGCGCCGCCCGGACAAGCTCGTTCGGTCCCGTATTGCGGGTCAAGCCGAACAGGGCTCCACGGGCGTCCGCGTCCCAGTATGGCGCTCCCAGGCCGGTGAAAGCGGGGACGAGATACACATCCTGGTGGGGGTCAGCCGCAGCGGCCATCATGCCGGATTGGTCGGCCCGCTCCAAGATCTTGAGCCCGTCCCGCAACCATTGCACCGCCGCGCCGGCGATGAAGATGGAGCCTTCGAGGGCATAAGTCGTTCGGCCGTCGAGCCGGTAGGCGATGGTGGTAAGCAGACGATTCTGTCGAGGGTACGAGATCGGTCCCTGTGTTAAGCAGGGCGAAGCAACCGGTGCCGTAAGTCGATTTCATCATCCCCGGGGTGAAACAGGCCTGCCCAATCGTGGCCGCCTGCTGGTCACCGGCAATGCCGCGGATTGGTATCGGCGCGCCAAACAGGGCCGGATCGATGGTGCCGAATTCGGAAGCCGTGTCTCGAACCTCCGGCAAGACTGCAGCTGGGATGCGGAATATGCGCAGCAGCTCCTCGTCCCACTTCTGTTGCCTGATGTTGAACAGCAAAGTACGTGACGCGTTCGTCACCTCAGTAGCGTGCACCTTGCCGCCGGTCAGGTTCCACAAAAGCCAGCTATCGACCGTGCCGAATGCGAGGCGGCCATCTGCGGCCTTAGCCCGGGCACCTTCGATGTTGTCGAGAAGCCAGGCAAGCTTCGTTGCGGAGAAGTATGGGTCAAGCAGCAGGCCCGTTCGCGTCATCACGTCGGGCTCCAACCCGTCTCCTTTAAGCGCGGCGCAGGTTTCGGTCGTACGCCGGTCCTGCCAAACAATCGCCGGTCCGATGGGATGTCCGGTCTCACGATCCCAAAGCAGAGTAGTCTCGCGCTGATTGGTGATGCCGCAACCAGCGATCTGGTCTGTCGACACTCCGGACTGTGCTAATGCCGCCCTGACCGTTTCCACTGTCGTGCGCCACAGGTCCTGCGCATCGTGCTCGACCCAGCCAGAGCGGGGGAAATGCTGGGGGAACTCCTGCTGGCCGAGGCCACGGATGCGGTATTCGCTATCGAAAACGATGGCGCGTGTTGAGGTGGTCCCCTGGTCTATGGCGAGAACGAAGCCGGACATGCGCGATCCTCTCTCAAGCCGTCGATCAAGCGCACAGCTGAGAGTAAGGATCTGTCTGGATTACGTCACCTGCCGTCGGCGCGTGCGGGAGCGATGATCTGTCTTTTCCCAGTAGTAAGGCGCCGTCGCGAGCTGAATGGCAGCACGATAGGCAGCAAGAGAGATGAGCAGCCAATACACTGGCATGAGCAGCACAGCTGGTAAGAGCCAGATGCGGCCGCGTCTCCAGATCGCCACGACAGTAGCTGCAAGTATCGACGTGTAAGCTGCCGCCAGGTTGAAAACGGCAAGGGTCCATAGCGCGCCACTGGGAATGGATACCGGGAGGTCCAGCCATACGCCCTGCCAGAGCTCCACGGCTACCATTATGCAGAAGATCGGAAACACGAGTGCCGACAGGACCAGCCCGCCGGAATAGAGGTGGAAGCCCACGAAGGCTGCCCATCCAAGGTCTCGCATCAACCGCAGCGGCTGGCGGGTGTGCACGAGGTATGTTTGCATCCACCCTTTGATCCATCGAGTGCGCTGTCGGAACCAGCTGCCGAACCGGGCTGGTGCTTCCTCCCAGGTCGTGGAGCTCAGCATTTCGACTCGGGCACCGGTCCGCGCCAGCCGTATACCGAGGTCGGCATCCTCCGTTACGTTGAAAGGGTCCCAGCCGAACCAACGGTCCAGCACTTGGCGAGGAAAGTGGTTCGAGGTGCCGCCGAGTGGGATCGGCAAACCGAGCCGTGCCAATCCAGGCAGGATCACATCGAACAGGACAGTATATTCCAGCGTAAACTGACGTGTGAGCCAGCTATCGCGCACATTATGGATGTTGAGCCTGCCCTGTAGGCAAGCCACGTGGGCGGGAGATTCACGAAAGCGGGAAATCGCCTTTCGGAGCTGGTCAGGCTCGGGTGCGTCTTCGGCATCGTAGACGACGACGTAATCGCCCCGCGCAAGTTGCAGCGCATAGTTGAGGGCCTTGGGCTTGGTACGCGGCTGCGAGTCCGGAACGACGACGACCCGCATGAAGCCGGGGAGGTCCAAGGACGCCGCGACCTCCTGTGTTTCACGGTCGACACTTTCGAGGACGAGCAGCACGTCGAGTTTAGCCGCCGGATAGTCAATTGCTGAGATCGCGGCCACGAGATCCGGCAAGACTTCCCCCTCGCGAAACATCGGCACGAGGATGGAGTAAACAGGTAGCTCCGCGTCGGGGATACGTGCTCGAACGGATGTTCTCCATTCGGGTAGCAACCCCAGTGCAAGGATCACCAGCCGCATTACAACGATCGGTGTGAACGCAAGGGTGAGGACGATGAGCAAGGTGGTGTACGCAACCGCAGGCTCCGTCACGGCCTGACCCGCCAGGAAGCCTCCTCCGGCGACGAGGGCCAATCGTTGCCAAAACCACATCGGCATTCCTGCCGACCATACCGGGCGCCAGCGGAGGAGGCCCGCGATGGCCCGCTGCAATCGCAGGCGCCGCGCATTAGCCGGCGCCCGGTCGGCAATCTCGCGAGGCAACGCCAGGACTACTACACTGCCAGCAGATTTGCGCTCGGCAACGCAACGAGCGACTAGCCAAGGCGATGTTGCGATACCGTCGATGAGAACGACCCCTGCTTTCAACGGAGTCCGGATCTGGCTCAGCGCGCGCAGCCCGAGATGCCGGGCCAAAGCCTCGACGTAATCGGTGTCGGTGATCCAGCCCTGCGCAATCAGCACCTCGTGCGGGGCAACTCCCCATTGCCTGCTGATCGCAATGGCTTGGAGGAGGGTTTCCCGGTCCAGCAGACTGCCGACCAGGAATGAGTACTCAGCTTCGGTCAGGTCCGTGGCGTTTTGAGTATGGCTTCTTTGATAAAGCCTCATCGTGATGGTTCACGGTCAACGCGAGCTGGAGAACCCGTTGTCTGAGAAGCCCGCTCACATTAAGTGTTGCACGATGAAGCAGCACCCTAGGTAGCGACCTAGGAGGACAAGGCGGTTATGCTGGAAGTCGCGGTGAGCGAGTGAGGATCGGTTCACGATGAGACGATGGCAGCAACTGCTGACCTGTCTATTGATTATGCCGATCCTCATCGGCGCTCCCAAGGCCCAGACACCGGACCCTGAAGGAACCACCGCGGAGACCGGAACCCGTCGATCTTTGCTGCGCTTCGTCACCGACGGTGATTTTCCGCCGTTCAACTATTTCGACGAAGAAGGCATCCTAACCGGCTTCAATGTGGACCTAGCCCGTGCCCTGTGCCTCGAGGTGAACACGTCCTGCGATATACAAGCTAGGCCGTGGGAAGCGCTGGTGCCTGCGCTCAATCGAGGCGATGCAGATGCGATCATCGCCGGGCACAAGATTTCTCCACACCTGCTCCAATCAGTCGATTTCACGGATCGTTACTTCCACACACCCGCCCGTTTTGCGGCAAGGCGCGATGCTGAGGAGTTCGAAGTCAATCCGGAGGGTCTTGATGGACGATCGATCGCGGTGGCGAAAGGAACGGCCCACGAGGCTTACTTGAAGGCTTTCTTCCGGTTCAGCTCCATCAGAGAGTTCGACAGTCCCGAACTTGCCCGCGAGGCGCTGATGAACGGTGACGTTGACCTCGTGTTCGATGATGGTATTGGGCTCAGCTTTTGGGTCATTGGGACGGCATCTCGCGAATGCTGCGAGCTAAGGGGTGGACCCTACTACGAGCCGAAGTACTTCGGGGATGGGTTGGCGATTGCAGTATCGAAGAGAGATCAAGATCTGAAGCACTTGCTCAATCAAGCCCTCAAACGGGTTCGCGAGAGCGGCCGCTATGAGGAGCTGGTGCTCCGTTACTTCCCTAACCCTGTCTATTGATCGCCGCGGCAGCGAGGCAAATTGCTGTCGATGAATTGCCTGGAGCATCCCGCTGGGGCATTCTGGCGTCCGTTAGCCGTTGTTTCTGCTAGCCTTGGGGGAACGGAGCTTCATGCCATCGACCTCACTTCCGCGCCGCGACGAGCTCCTCATCTGCTTCGCTCACGCGGCTTACAGGATGAAGGATGCGTTCTTGCGCACGTGAGACCGGCATCAACGCGATCGAGGTGCGCTCTGTCGAAGACCTGTTTTCGGTGGCGCCGCAGGCTCATGTGATCGTGGCATCGGGGTTCTGGCGGAACGAGCTTCTGGATCGAGCGCCCAATTTGCGCTTCGTTCAGTCAATCAGCGCAGGAACGGATCAGTACGATCTGGAGCGTTTCCGGGAAAAGGGAGTGCGGCTCGCCAGTGCCAAAGGCGCGAACGCCAATGCTGTCGCCGAGCACGCCATGGCATTGATCCTGGCTTTGTCGCGTCAGCTCCATACCGGCCGTGATCATCAGAAAGAGAAGCACTGGCGCGGGATGATCGGCGATCCGGCGAAGCGGGAAGAAGAACTTGGCGGAAAGACGCTGCTCATCGTCGGCCTCGGCACGATCGGCGCAAGGCTTGCCCAGCTCGCCAAAGCCTTCGATCTCGAGGGTGATCGCAACGAAGCGCGATCCAAGCACTGGTGGCGGCGGTGTGGAAAGCATCCATCCCCACAGCGAGCTTCACGCGCTGCTGCCGCAGGCCGACATCGTGGCACTCACCTGTCCGCTAACGCCAGAGACGGAAGACCTGATCGACGCCAATGCCCTGTCATTGATGAAGCCATCGGCGCGTCTCATCAATGTCGCACGAGGTAAGGTCGTCGATGAGGAGGCGCTGATCTCGGCTCTTCAGGAGGGAAAGATTGCTGCTGCAGCGCTCGACGTTACACGCGAGGAGCCGCTGCCACACACCTCACCGTTGTGGGGCATGCCCAACGTTCTCCTGACTCCTCACACAGCAGGGGAGACCAGCCGCTACGAGGACAACGTTCTCGACATCTTGATGGAGAACCTGGAGCGGCTCTGGCGCGGCGAATCCAACCTGCGCAACCAGGTCGTCTAGCCAACAGAACGGCCCGACATCCCAGTCGCAAAGTGTTCACGCGACAATAACCAGGCAGCAAATTGGATGATAACTCCGGCAGTTGAGCTGAGCTTCAACGAAGTCCATAACAATATGTTTACCGGGACGGCCAAGCTGCTACACTGATCGCAAGTGCAACCAGATGACGCCTGATGACCTACTCTCCGACCGCGCATCGACACATCTCGGCGGAGCTGATCCAGGCGCTGGGGAAGGACCGTGGAGGTGCCAACCGATGAAAGGGAGCCGCTGAGGCCGGCAGTTGAGCTGTCTGTCTCTGGGGATTCCCGCCGCGACATGGTGGTCGAGGTTCCGCCCGTCGAACGCTCGCCCGTATTGCCGCCGGTTTGGCCCGCGCCGCCTACTCCTCTCACGCTTAGACCGACATCCTTTGAAAGACGTGAAAGGCGGGTCTATGCCGCCCTAGATCTCGGGACGAACAACTGCCGCCTTCTCATCGCTCGTCCTACGCGCCGCGGTTTCCAGGTCGTCGATGCGTTTTCTCGGATCATCCGATTGGGAGAGGGGCTGAGCACCACTGGGCGCCTGTCTGAAGCGGCCATGGTGCGTACCCTGGATGCACTCAAAGTCTGTGCCGCCAAGATGCGCCGGCACAATGTTGCTCGCGCCCGATTGGTGGCGACGGAGGCCTGCCGTGTGGCAGAGAACGGCCAGGAATTTATTGATAGGATTAGCCGCGAGCTGGGGCTGAAATCGAAATCCTCTCGCGGGAGACGGAGGCGCGACTGGCTGTCTCCGGTTGCGCGACCCTCTTGGACGACAACGCGGACCTCGCTCTGGTCTTCGATATCGGCGGAGGATCGTCCGAACTGGTGTGGCTCGATCTGGCGCAACGCCGTGGCAATTGGCGGCGCTCGCTGGGCCACCGTCTCGAGGCAATGAACTGCATCGCCGCATGGACCTCCCTTCCCGTCGGTGTCGTGACGCTGGCGGAGCGATTTGGGGGACGCCAACTGACGCAGGCAGGGTTCGAGCAGATGGTCGACACGGTCTCGGAGCTCCTGAAGCCGTTCGAGGCCAAACACGGTTTCCGGCCGCGTGTGGAGCGTGGCCGCGCTCATTGCTCGGCACATCCGGAACCGTCACGACGATGGCGGGCATCGAACTCGGTCTGCCACGCTATGATCGCAACCGGGTAGATGGTTGCTGGCTCAAAGCCTCGGAGGCCCGAGCCATCACCTATGACTTGCTCGCGCGCTCGTACGAGCAGCGTGTCGCCGAACCGTGCATCGGCAAGGAACGAGCAGACCTGGTCCTCGCCGGATGTGCAATCCTTGAAGGCTTGCTCAGGATGTGGCCGGCGAAGCGACTCCGAGTCGCGGACCGCGGCTTGCGGGAAGGCATGCTCGCCACCATGATGGCTGAGGACGGCTGCTACAGGGGCTTCTATCGCCGCGCCAGCAGACCCTCCTGAATCGACAAACCTGCGCCACCCCAGCACAAGGGATCATGGTCAAGTCACCGCAAAAGAGCGGCCGAGGCGGTCAACGGCCACTCGAAAGTCCCGCCTGCGCAGTGGTAAAGCTCGCAAGCCATCGTCGCGTCGGTGGCTCGAGCGGCAACTCGCGGATCCCTACGTTTTGGCCGCGCAGCGTGAGGGATTTCGTTCGCGCGCGGCCTACAAACTGATCGAGATCGATGACAAGTATCACATCCTGAAACCGGGCCAGCAAGTCGTCGACCTCGGAGCGGCCCCCGGCGGATGGAGCCAAGTGGCGGCGAAGCGCGTCATGTCCGTCGAGGGGCGAGGGCAAGTGGTCGCGATCGACATCGAGGAGATGGAGCCTCTTGCTGGCGTCGAGCTTGTTCACCTCGACTTTATGGACCCTTCCGCACCGGAGGTCTTGCGGTCTACGTTGCGGGACCGCGGTGCGGACGTGGTGCTATCGGATATGGCGGCGCCGACGACCGGACATTCCAAGACGGACCACTTGCGCATCATGGCACTAGCCGAGGCGGCGGCAGAATTTGCGCGCGAGGTGCTTACTCCTGGTGGCACTTTCCTCGCCAAGGTCTTTCGTGGAGGCACTGAAGGAGAGCTATTGACAGCTCTCAAACGCGATTTCGCCAAGGTGCGCCACGTAAAGCCGCCGGCCAGTCGTCCCGAAAGTCCTGAGCTTTATGTGCTCGCGACCGGGTTCCGAGGTTGAGCCTGAAGGCGCCATAGCCATTACGACTTGGCAACTTGCCACCGAAGCCTCACGCGGGTAGGACCACGCCTTGATTTGTCCTTGTGCCAGATCAGGTCTCTTGATCGAGGGGGGCATAAGGCTCATTCTTAGTATAACGTTGGTTTCGCCAGCGCGGCCTGCCGATCGCTAAGCCCCACTTGGGGAAACCAGTGGCGGACCGACGCCCATGACGTCCCGCTCGCTTCCTTTGCACCATCTTGCATGGTATGCGCGTTGCGAAATCGTCCGGCCGAGACGGACCATTTCACTCATCCCAGGAGCCACGCCAATGGCGGTTCGCCCGATCGAGATCGTCGAAAACGTCGGTCTGACGTTCGACGATGTTCTGCTGGTGCCTCAAGCCTCTGAGACCCTACCAAGTGAGGTCGACGTCACAACTCGGATCACCAAGACGGTGACCCTCAACATCCCGATCATCTCATCGGCCATGGATACCGTGACCGAGTTCGCGGCTGGCTATTGCGATGGCGCAAGCTGGCGGTATCGGCGTAATCCATCGCAACCTCACGCCGGAGCAGCAGGCCAAGGAGGTAGAAACGGTCAAGAAGTTCGAGAGCGGGATGGTGGTCAATCCGTTGACTATCCGGCCCTCTGCAAAGCTCAGGGATGCTCTCGCCCTTATGAAGGAGCATCGCATCTCCGGCATTCCCGTGGTCGAGGACGCAGGAAACGGGCGCAACGGCAAACTCGTGGGCATTTTGACCCACCGGGACGTGCGATTCGCCACGAACATGGAGACCCCGGTCTCCGAGCTGATGACGAAAGACCGGTTGATCACGGTTAAATCCGGCGTGGATCGCGAGGAAGCAAAGCGGCTTCTGCATCAGTATCGAATTGAGAAGCTGCTCGTCGTAGATGACGACTACCGCTGTATTGGTCTCATCACTGTCAAAGACATCGAGAAGGCGGCGCTTTTTCCCAACGCGTGTAAGGATGAGCAGGGCCGGCTGCGGGTCGCGGCAGCGACGACCGTGGGTGACGAGGGACACGAGCGTACGGAGCGCCTCATCGCAGCTGGCTGTGACGTGATCGTCGTCGACACCGCGCACGGCCATTCGCGGCGCGTGCTCGATGCAGTAACTCGGATCAAGCGACTCTCGAACAGCACTCAGGTCATTGCCGGCAATGTAGCCACTGCAGAGGCGACACGGGCGCTGATCGATGCCGGCGCGGATGCGGTGAAGGTTGGGATTGGACCAGGTTCCATCTGCACCACGCGCGTTGTGGCAGGCGTAGGCGTCCCCCAGTTCACTGCTATAATCGATTGTGTAAATGAGGCGCGAAAGTCTGGCATACCGGTCATTGCGGACGGCGGCGTAAAGTTTTCCGGGGATATCACCAAAGCTCTTGCAGCTGGCGCTGACGCCGTAATGATCGGCTCGTTGTTGGCCGGCACGGATGAGAGCCCCGGAGAAACCTACCTCTACCAGGGGCGCACATACAAAGCTTACCGCGGCATGGGATCGGTTGGGGCCATGGCCCGCGGCAGCGCCGACCGCTACTTCCAGCAAGAGGTGAAGGATACCCTGAAACTCGTACCGGAGGGTATCGAGGGCCAAGTACCCTACAAGGGACCGGTTGCTACGGTACTGCACCAGCTCGTCGGCGGATTGCGCGCTGGGATGGGCTACGTCGGCGCCGCCAGCATCGCGGAGCTGCAGGCAAAAGCCAAGTTCGTTCGCATCTCTCAAGCCTCTGTTCGCGAGAGCCATATACATGGGGTTGGCATCACGCGAGAAAGCCCGAACTACCCAGGCAACGGCTGATCTGCAGTTGTCGCACGTTCGCTTGGACTTCGTGGTGTCGCGTGTGATCCACAGGACCATCGAGGTGGTCCGCTGGGGAGGATTTGTCGCCTTCTTCATTGCTCTTGTCGCAACGTGGGTGCTGCTCCTCTGGCGCACTCTGCAAGTGGGGTTGTAGTCGATGCGGCCGGGTGCCCGAATGAAAGCTGCAGTCGAGGTGCTGGACGAAATCTTCGTCCGCCACCGGCCCGCAGCACAGGCCCTGGCCGACTGGGGCAAGGCGCATCGCTTCGCCGGCTCCGGCGATCGGGCTGCTATCGGCAATCTTGTGTTCGACGTTCTCCGCCGCCGGCTCTCGCTTGCGGCACAAATGGGCGACAACTCCACCCGTGCGCTCGTTCTCGCCGCTGCGCCCGAAGCCTTGGCCATGACGGCCGAGGAGGTCGCGGCAGCGGCCGACGGCTCCGAATATGCGCTCGATCCGCTCTCGCCATCGGAGCGCGCGGGGCTCGAACGCGAGGTGCCAGAAGAGGCGCCCCCCCATGTCCGCGCCGACATTCCCGAATGGCTGGCGCCATCGTTCGAGAGGGTGTTCGGCGATCGCCTCGTCGAAGAGGGCAGGGCCTTGGCGCGTCGGGCACCTGTCGACCTCCGGGTGAATACGCTGAAGGCTGATCGTGAGCGCGTGCTCAAGGCGCTGCTCGCGATTCGGCGCCGAGCCGACACCCATGTCTCCGGTTGGCGTCCGTATTCCACCGCCCACGGGACCGGGCCGCACGCCGAATGTCGAGGCCGAGCCGGGGCATGGAAAAGGCTGGTTCGAGATCCAGGACGAGGCGAGCCAGATCGCTGCGCTTCTCTCCGGGGCCTCGCCGCGCCGCCAGGTTCTCGATCTTTGCGCCGGAGCCGGCGGCAAGACGCTGGCGATGGCCGCGGCGATGCAGAACACGGGGCAGGTCTACGCCTACGATGCCGATCGCGTACAGCTCCGACCCATCTTCGAGCGGCTGAAACGCGCCGGCGTGCGCAACGTGCAAGTCCTGCCCGCGGGCGACGAAGCGTCCGTGCGCGCGCTGGGCGCCCACTTCGATATCGTGTTCGTCGATGCGCCCTGCACCGGCTCGGGCGTTTGGCGGCGCCGCGCCTGATGCGAAGTGGCGCGTGAAGCCGCAAAACCTCGCCGACCGGCAGAAAGAACAGCAGGAGGTGCTGGAGCTCGCCGCGCCGTTGGTGAAGCCGGGCGGGCGGCTCGTTTATGTGACATGCTCCGTGCTGCCGGAAGAGAACAGGGATCAGGTTACTGCCTTTCTCGAGCGACATCCGGAATTCTCAGTGCAGCCCTATGCCGAAAGCTGGGCTGCCTACATCGGCGGCACGCCGCCTGCTTCCGCAGATGGCAGTAGCGACACCCTTCTTCTTACGCCCGCTACGCACGGCACGGACGGCTTCTTCATCGCCATCCTCGAGCGCCGCAAGTAGCGGCTTCGACAATTTCACTTGAGCACCGTTTCGGTGGAAATTGTCCTCCAACTTGTCACTTGCATTGACCTTGCAACCCGGTAACTGTCTTCGCGCTGAGGCCAAAGGGGCCTCGTTTCATGGCCTGGCCGTACGGCCGGCTGACGGGGGCAAAGGCGCACACCCTCGCCGTCGATCCGGCGGCATCGCAAAGGAATTTCCGTCCATCATGGCAATAGCTTCGAAGGTGAAGCGGCCGCGACGCGCGCCGGCCCGCTCCTGCCTGGGCCCCGTCGCCGATCTCGAGGCGCATCTTCCCCAGGAGTGGTGGCGCAAGCCTTCAATGCCCTCTACGTGAAGACGGACGGCGACGTCGTCGAGAACATCGAGAACACCCGCCGCGAGGTCGACTTCATCGTGTCGGCCACCGCGATCCAGCCGCACAGCGCCATCCTCGACCTATGCTGCGGCCAGGGCCGCCACAGCCTGGAGCTGGCACGGCGCGGCTTCAGGAATGTGACCGGCGTCGACCGCTCCCGCTATCTTATCCGTCTTGCGCGCAAGCGGGCACAAAACGAGGGCCTGCAGGTCGTCTTCAAGGAAGGTGACGCCCGCAATCCGCGCCTGCCGGAGAGCACGTTCGATTGCGTTGCCATCATGGGCAACTCGTTCGGCTACTTCTCCAACAAGCAGGACGACGAGAAGGTGCTGACGACGGTCGGCAAGATGCTGCGGCCGACAGGGCAGCTCGTGCTCGACATCACCGACGGCGCCTACATGGCGGAGCACTTCGAGCGCCGTTCGTGGGAGTGGATCGACGAGCACCACTTCGTCTGCCGTGAACGCTCCATCAGCCAGGATCGAGAGCGCCTCATCAGCCGCGAGGTGATCGTACACGACGAGATGGGCGTGATTGCGGACCAGTTCTACGCCGAGCGGCTCTACACCAAGGAGAGCATCGCGAAGCTTCTGGCGAAGACCGGCTTCCGCAACGTCCGCTATCACGGTCATGCGGAGGCGCTGTCCGACCGCGACCAGGACCTCGGCATGATGGCACGGCGCATCCTGTTGACGGCGGATGCTCCGCAGCTTCCTGCCCGTAAAAGTCGCGGCAAGGTGCAGAAGCTCGATGTCACCGTGCTTCTGGGCGACCCGCGGTTGCCGGATACGGTGAAGCGCGGCGGGACCTTCAATCCGGAAGACCTGGAGACCATCCGCAAGCTCAAGGACGCGCTGTCGACGCTGCCGAACTACACGTTCCGCTATCTCGACAACCACGCCACGCTGGAGCGCGACCTGGCGGGCCTGCGGACGGACCTCGTGTTCAACCTCTGCGACGAGGGGCTCAACAACGATCCGTTCAAGGAGCTGCACGTTCCGGCGATGCTGGAGGTGCTGGGGCTCCCCTACACGGGCGCGGCGCCGCAGGCTCTCGCGGCCTGCTACGACAAGGGCCTCGTGCGCGCGGTGGCCATGACGCTCGACGTGCCGGTGCCGCTCGAAACCTACGTGCGCCCCGGCGACCAGGGCGCCACGCTGCCGTCCGTGTTCCCGGCGCTGCTCAAGCCCAACTACGGCGACAGCTCACAGGGCATCACCAAGGATGCGGTGGTGACCAACGAGCGCGCGCTGCTCGACTATCTGGAGCGGCTGCGGGCCGAGTTCCCGCGCCGGCCGATCCTGGTGCAGGAGTACCTGACGGGGCCAGAGTATTCGGTTAGCCTTATCGGCAATCCGGACCAGGGATTGCGCGCGCTGCCCATCCTCGAGGTCGACTACTCGCGGCTCGATCCCAGCCTGCCGAAGATCCTCGGCTACGAGTCGAAGTGGGAGCCGGACAGTCCCTACTGGACGCAGATCCGCTATCACGAAGCGAACCTGCCGGATCACATCCAGTCGCAGCTCATCGAGCACTCGGCGCGTCTGTTCGAGCGCCTCGGCTGCCGCGACTACGCCCGCTTCGACTTCCGTGCCGATGCCAACGGCGAGATCAAGCTGCTGGAGGTCAATCCAAATCCGGGCTGGTGCTGGGACGGCAAGCTCAACATCATGGCTGGCTTCCAGGGCATGCGGTACGCGGAGCTTCTGGGCCAGATCCTCGCCGCCGCGGAGGAGCGCCTCGGCATCGTCCCGAAGCCGCACACGCTCGAGCTGTCGGCGCTGCTCCGAACGGCGTCCACGGAGCAGTGCAGGCGCAGCCGGGCGCGGTGATGGCGCCGCCGATGAAGTAGCGTTGCCCGACTTCCCTTCCCCGCCCGGGGAAGGGCCTTTCACGTTTCGGTCTCATCCACAAATTGCCACGCCCGAGATCCGCGGGCGCCTGGAACGCTCGCGGGCAGAGTGACTGAGGGGTGCGGGGCGTGAGGCGCCGCATCCTAGTTTTTTCTGGCGGCTCCTCACCGCCCCGCTGCGGTCCGCTGTCCCCTAGCGCCGCCTATTGTGATTTTTCCGTACTCGAGGGGCGGAGTTGAACCGCCGGTCGGCGTTGGACCACCAGGTACCGGCCGCGTCCGCCGGTGGGCTAACGGGAGTCCTCCGCTGCCTGCATCACGACAGACGTTACCGCCTGCCGCTAGCACCTGTGAGACCGCATCCGCTCCCCGTTCACTGACGCCTCCGGAGAACGTCCCCTCGTGGACGGACGAGTGGGATTATAACTCAGTTTGGGGGACGGGGATAAGTTCTGGCTGGTCGAACCACTTAAATTACTTGTAACAGATTATGTAGTCGGGTGGCGCGATCGTCCCGCTAGTCTCATCCTGCTAACCTGCGACCGGTCGAGCCAGCCGCGGCCCTTGCACTGATGAGTGACTTATGTCGCCCGTAGATAAGCCCAAGAGCGTCAGTTTTGCTCTTGCCAGATTTTCCGACGAAGGACTTTGCCAGCTTCTTAAAGTCAGGTGCCTTCAGTCGCGTATCAGCCTGAAGCTGCTGGTAGACTTCTTCAAAACCCTGCTCGTCCCCTAATGCCTCTTCCAGCCTCTTGAGGTAGCTGCGCAGAACTTCCTCACTGACACCAGATGGGGCCGAACGCGTCGACCGTTTAATCAATGCTTCGGTCGCTTGTTGAAGGAATGCGTCCAGTGAATGCTCTCGTTTTCCCTCGATAACAGCAACAAACTGTCTTAGATCTTTCGCATACTGCAGATTTGGCAAATATGCAAGCTGCTTCCGCCATTGCAGTCAACAGCTCTGAAATATTTCCAAGCGAGGGTTCCTTACCGCTGGCTGGCTTCACGGCTTGGAGTATTTTACAGATCTCCGTCAACAGATTAAATTACTCCGAAGCGCGCTCTTAGCCAGGTCTGCCGATGTATCGCGCGCGCTCGGACGCGCGTTCCTGCCCTGCACGGCCTTCTCCAGTAGATCGGATTGCTTAAACAGCCATTCTTCGCAGCGCTGAAACCTTCATCGAGAGGATACCTCTGTAGACCTTACGGAAGACTGACGCATTCGGCGAGCGACGTCGTGTGCTAAAATTTTTGAAATTGTTGACTTTGACCCGGGCAGTTACTCTGTCCATCTCCCATAACAAATGCGCAATTCCCGCCACCTGCATCGCGGAAAATAGTGTTTCTCTAGATCTTATATTATGGCTGAGCCGATGCATTGCGTCTTGCCGTCCACGCCTCCTCGATTGAAGGAAAGAGATAACTTGTCGTCCAGCTCTATTCGTACATTCTCCACATTGGCGGCCGCATTTACCATGGTTGCTACCACGCCAATATGCTTCAATCCGTCCCAACAGATTCCGAAATCGCGGAGCAGCTCCAATTGCCTGGCGAAGGTTACAACCGCTTCGCTAGAGGCGTAATCAGCTTGTTGGAATAAGTACGTGCGTTGCCGCTGCAAATGCTTGGATTGCGCCGGTCGTAAACCGAGGTGGACAATCGATAATCACTGCGCTGAAATTCGATACAACTGTATCCGACCAAAGGAGCTCGCGAAGTCTGAAACGAATATCTTTTTTTCTGTCGCTGATTAACCACTCAACCATTACGCGACTTTCCGCCTGGGCGAGGTCGTAATGCGATGTGATCAACCGCAACCACCTCTGTACACGAGCTTGGGAAGAATGCGATTCTGTGTTAGGCCAACGTAGGTTGCGCATTTTTGGGTGCGCACAATGTTTTCCGGAGTGAGGTCCCCACTTATCAAATATGTTGCGTCGAAGTCGGGATCATCGTCCGAAGGAGCTGCTGGCTGACCGTGAATGGCCATCGTGGATAGTGTTCCCTGGAAATCTAAGTCGATCAACAGTAGCGGTTTTTCCTGGGAAGCCATTGCAAGTTCCGCAAGCCTCGCAGCTACATTGGCGGCAACCGTTGTTTTCCCCACGCCTCCCTTGGCATTCGCAACAACCAGAACTTTTGGCGTCAGCCCGGGTCTCAATGTTATATGTGGGGGGGTGACGGGTACCGCGAGCCAAAGTCCTTTTCCTTCCTTGGCTCGCCCGTGGCGAAGTTCGCGGCCAATGTCGCGCTGAACGCGTCTGAGCCGTCGATGATAATCAACTAGCCACCGGACGGATCTTATGAGCCTTCGACAAACCTCACAAACAAGAGCGATTATGGTTGCCGCAAGTATGGCACCCAACTCCTTGCCTGCGATACTGGCTAGGGACTGCCAAAGCTTTTGCAGCAGATCCAACGAACGCATGGCAACGCCCCCACACCCCACAACGCCTACTGACAAGACGATAATAGCGGTTCGGGAGTATGCGGCAACATGCAACCGGAGCTTAGAGCCGGCTATCTGCGGCTAGCATCCGACGAAGGTAAGTCCAGTTCCTTCTTGAACTCCCGCGTGATCAGGAACTTAGCAGCCGCCCCGTCCGTTCACGCCGCATGATGCGGTTCCTCTCCTTCCTCCCCTTCCTCGCCGCCGTGGCAGCGGTCGGTGCGTTCGGGGCGTGGTTCGAGCCGGGGGAGTGGTATGAGGCGCTGGAGAAGCCGGCTTGGACGGCGCCCGGTTGGGTGTTCGGTCCAGTTTGGACAGTCCTCTACGTACTCATCGCGGTGGCCGGATGGCTGGTCTGGCGTGCTGTGGGCATGGGCGCAACACTCGCCGCGTGGATTGTGCAACTCGTGTTCAACGGCGCATGGTCGTTTGCGATGTTCGGCGCACAGCAGATCGGCCTCGCGATGATTATCATCGTGATGCTCTGGCTGGCCATTCTCGCATTTATGGTGCTCGCCCGGCTCGTGAGCCGGACTGCAACGCTGCTGTTCGTGCCCTATTTGGCCTGGGTCACCTATGCCGCCATTCTCAACATCCGGATCTGGCAACTGAACTGATCCATCCGCTCCCGATTTTTGTTACCGGGAGGAATCGATCCGTGGTCGGTCAAAGGGCCGGGAGATTGCGACAGCTGCCGGCAGCAGGCCGACAGGCGGCCCGCTGCCAGGATGCTCTCATTAAATCGATGAAGCGGGCGCCGAGGCCAGCAACGGCGCAATTGCGACGCCCGCTTTTCGCGTGATCAGCCACGCACGCAATCACGATAGCGGCGCCACCAGTAGCGGCTGCCGGTATCCCGGGCCCGTTCTCTCAGCCAGCCGCACGACGTCCGGAATCTGAGCGTGGGGCCCTCACGGAAGCGCGGGCCGCGATAGCCGCGCGGTCTCCGCCTCTCTTCCAATATGATGCCACCGCCGCCGCCTCTCCGACGTTCCAAGGTTCCGCCGCCTCTACCGCCCCTCCTGCCCTCCCAGGTCCCGCGGCCGCCTCTCGACATACTGCCGCCACCGCCTCTTTTTTCGATGGTGCCTCCGCCACCACCCCGGGGCTCGGCCATTCCGCCTCCGCCACCCCTGTTCTCCATGGTGCCTCCACCACCGCCCTGGCCGCTTTGCATACCCCCACCGCCTCCGCCGCCCCTTTGTCCGCCTTGCTGCCCGCCGGCGCCCTGTATCCGAATGACCGAGCTGCTGCTCACCCCGAGCTTCGATACGGCCGCTGAGGACAACGTTGCGCCCACGGGCGGTGAAGCGAACACCAGCAAGGCCGCTGCTGCGGCCAAGGAACATGCTGTAGAAGGTTTCATACGACGTCTCCCGAAGTTGTGGTTAGCGCCTGCGCGCCGGTATTTTTTCTGACGCGTGCCGAAGTCTTCCGTAGTCGATCTTCGGCGAAAGGCCCCAATTCAACTTGCGAGGAGGGTGCGATACAGCGCGCAGGTTTTGCGTGGCATTCCGACACATCTTGAAGCGCGCGTGCGCTGTTCTTGTTGGCCGCCGCTGAATATTCTCGAGTGCGTGCGCCCGAGGCCCGATCTCTCGATCAAGGAGAAAGTCTGTATGCGTTCAGCCGGTCACTAGCGCGCTAATACGCTGGAATGGCCGCGAGGATGTTCTCGATGGAGTTGGCGTAAGAAAGCGGTGCTGGTTCCCGCTTCCTTTTCCGTAGGGGCTGCTCTACGATCCAGCCCAAACGCGTCGATGAAGAAGCGTCAAATGGAGGAACGTCGTGGGACCTGTATCAATACTTAAATATTTTGGTTGTGCGGCCTTGGCTGTCGCCGCGGGCTTATTCGCCGGCGGAGGGGCCGTCGCGCAAGAGCCCATCAAAATCGGCCTGACCGTCACGCTCTCGCCGCCCGGATCCGTGTCCCAGGGCGTGCAGGTGAGGGATGGCGCCGAAGTGGCCGTGAAGATGATCAACGATGCCGGCGGCGTCCTCGGGCGGCCGCTCGAGCTGATCGTCGAGGATACGCAGGGCATTCCTGAGAAGGCCCGTGCAGCGGTCGAGAAGCTGATTACGCGTGACAAGGTTATCGCCGTGACGGGCGAGCACCAAAGCTCCGCGGCGCTCGCGGGCATCGAGGTGGCGCATCGCTACAACGTGCCGTACGTCAACACGAACGGCTGGTCCGACGTTATTCGCGAGAAGGGCTATCCGCAGGTCTTCAATCCGGGCAACTTCAACAGCCGTGTCGCCATCGCCGCCGCGGAGACGATCGCGGCCATGGGCGCCAAGAATGTGCTCGCGTTCCCTGAGAACACGGACTACGGCGTGGGTCTCGCCAAGCTGATCGGTGACGTGCTCAAGGAGAAGGCGCCCGATGTCGAGTACCGCTATGAGACGCTCGACCGCGCGGCGAAGGACTTCCTGCCGGCGCTGCTGCCGCTCAAGGCCAATCCGCCCGATGTGATCGTGGAGATCATGCTGCCGCCGGCGGCCTACATCCTGATCAACCAGCTCTATGAGCAAGGCATCGCGCCGACGTCGAAGACGCTAATCTATGATGCGTCCGGCATCGCGGATTACCCCGACTTCTGGCAGAACGTGAGCGAATTCGGCCAAGTACATGCTCGTCTTCGGGCTCTACCATCCGAAGATGCAGCTGCCCGAGCTCGGCAGGCAGGTGGCCGAGGCCTATACGGCGAAGACGGGCTTCGAGCCGAACCGGCTGCTGTTCCAGGCGGCGGACAGCGTTTTCCTCATCGCCGAGGCGATCAAGATCGCGGGGAGCACGGATCCCGATGCGATGATCAAGGCGCTGGAAGGCATCAAGTGGACCGGCGCGCGCGGGGAGATCACCTTCTCCACCGAGAAGGGCGGCTACAAGTATCACCAGTGGCTGGATGTGCCCTACGTCACGTTCCAGATCACTGATGTGAACCAGCCCGTGAAGGACACCAAGCTCGTTCAGGAAGCCGGTCAGCCGATCGATCTTTCGCTGATCGAGCGTCCGAACTAAGCAGCTTGCCCAGTCAGGGCGTTCCGTAACTTCAGGGGAGGGTGCTGCCGACTGGCATCCTCCCCGTCCCGCCATTCGCAACCGCCCGCATGCTCGCTCTCGATCTCGTCATCAATGGCCTGATCATCGGCGTGTTCTACGCGCTGATGGCGATCGGGCTGTCGCTGATCTTCGGCATCCTCAAGATCGTGAACTTCGCCCACGGCGAGTTCTACATGGTGGGTGCCTATACCTACACGCTCATCGCGCTCGCCTTCGGCGTGCCGCCGTGGCTGGCCTTGCCGACGGCGTTCGTGGCCGGTGTCGTCCTCGGCCTGGTGGTCGAGCGGCTGCTCATGCGGCCGCTGTATTCCGGATATATCAGCTGGGGCTTCCTGCGGGACGAGTATGCGGTCATCGTCACTTTCGGGCTCTCGCTGCTCCTCATCAATCTCGTCGACAAGGTGATCGGTCCCTACGCCTACAAAGGGCCGCCGTTGACGAGCGTGAGCCGCATTTCGCTTGGGCCGGTTATCGTCAGCGGCCACCGGCTGGTCGCCTTTGCGATTGCCGTTGCCGTCATCGTCATCGTGGCGCTCATCGTGCGCTATTCCTATTGGGGGCGGCAGATTCAGGCGGTGGCGCAGAACCGGCTGGGCGCGTCTCTCGCCGGCATCGACACGGCGAAGGTGAGCGCCTTCGTCTTCGCGCTTGCGGGCGGGCTTGCGGCGCTGTCAGGCGGATTGCTCGCAAACATTTTCAATCCGACCCCTGACGTGGGCATCTTCCCGGCGGTCAAGTCCTACGTGATCGTCGTGCTCGGGGGGATGGGATCGATACCCGGGAGCATCATCGCGAGCCTAGGCCTCGGCGTGCTGGAGAGCTTCGGCGGCGTCTACATCTCCTACCAGTATCGCGACACCTTCGGGCTGATCCTGCTGATCCTGGTGCTCCTGTTCCGCCCGCAGGGCCTGTTCGGCGAACGCGTGCGCGAGGTGTGACGCCATGGAACGCTGGACCGACTCGAGTGCCCGCAACAGGCAGGAGTTCATCGCCTCCCTCGCGATCCTCGCCTTCGTTGCGCTTTTGCCGCTCGTGATGGGCAATGAGTATTGGCGCGGCGTCGTCATCGTCTCGATGTACTTCGCGATGCTGGCCGGCGCCTGGAATTTGCTCGCGGGTTATACGGGGCAATTTTCGCTGGCGCCGGCGACGTTCGCGATGATCGGCGCCTATTCGACAGGGCTGCTTTCGTACTACTACAACGTCCCGCCGCTCATCGGCATCTTTGCGGCAATCGTCGTCGCGGGCCTGATCGGGCTGCTGCTCGGGCGCATCGTGCTGCGTCTCACCGGCGCCTATCTCGCGCTGACCACGCTGTCGTTTGCCGAGATCATGCGGCTCGTCATCTCCAACTCGATCGACATCACGCGCGGCGATCTCGGCCTGAACGTCCCCGGCCTCTTCGACGATCGGCTCACTTATTATTACTTTATGCTCGCAATTCTGACGCTCACGCAGGTCGGCCTGTTCTTCCTGCTGCGCACGCCGGCCGGCCTTTACCTCCGCGCCATACGCGACGACCAGATCGCCGCCGCGAGCCGTGGCGTGAAGGTCGTATTGTGGAAGACCAACGCCTTCGCGATCAGCGCGGCCGTCAGCGGTCTTGCCGGCGCACTTTACGGCCATTTCGCCGGCCTCGTCAGTCCCGAGCTGGGCCTCATCGCGCAGACGGGCATCATCATCAGCATGGCGGTGATCGGCGGGCTCGGCACGCTGGCCGGGCCGCTCATCGGCGCATTCCTGGTCTATGTCGCGTCTGAGTATCTGCGCGATTTCGGCGGCCTGCAGCTCATCATTTTCGCGCTGCTCGTCATCATATTCGGCCGGTTCTTCCGCGAGGGGTTGTGGGGCCTTTTCTCGCGCTACGTCTTGCGCACCGGCATTCGCCGCCCGGCGCTGAAAGATGCGGTGCCGGAGAAGTGAGGTCGCCATGCCGTGCCTTGTCATAGAGAACGTATCGAAGAGCTTCGGCGGCGTGAGGGCCCTCGACGGCGTCAGCTTTTCGATCGACGACGGCGAGCTCGTCGGGCTGATCGGTCCGAACGGCTCGGGCAAGACGACGCTCATCAACATCCTGAGCGGCCATCTCGCCCCGGATTCCGGACGCGTGCTTCTCGATGGAAATTCCATCGAAGGCCTCCCGCCGGCGGAGCTGGCGCGCCGCGGCGTCATGCGCATGTTTCAGCTGACGCGCGTATTCCCGCGCATGAGCGTCATCGACAACCTCATGGTTGCGGGCTGCGCGCTGGGGCTTCCGCAGAGCGAAGCCGAGGAGCGCGCATGGCAGCTCGTCGAGGATCTTTCGCTCACGCGTGTGGCCGCGCTCGACGCCGGTCAGCTTTCGGGTGGTCAGCAGAAACTCCTGGAGTTCGGCTCCTGCTTCATGGTGCCGCCGCGCATCGCACTGCTCGATGAGCCATTCGCCGCCATCCATCCGACCATGAAGGAGATCATGGCCGGGTTCATCCGTCGTCGGCATGCCGAAGGGCAAACGTTCCTGGTGGTCAGCCACGACATGCCGGTGGTCGTCGAGCTTTGCCCGCGCACCGTGTGCATGAACGCCGGCACGGTCATCGCTGATGAAAGCACCCGCGCCGTGTTGACCGATAAGGTGGTGATCGAAGCTTATCTCGGAGGAGCGGAGATATGACGGCGCTCCTGTCCATGGAAAACGTGACGGCGAGCTACATTGGCGACATCGACATTCTGCGCGGTGTCAGCCTCAAGGTGCAGCCGAACACGATCACGGGGCTGATCGGCCTCAACGGCGCTGGCAAATCGACCATTATGAAAACGATTTGCGGCTTCCTGCGCCCGAAATCCGGCGTGATCCGTTTCGATGGCGAGGACATCACGGGGATCGCCGCGCATACCGTGCTCGGCCGCGGAATTTTCTACGTTCCGCAGGAATCGAGCCTGTTCCCGCATATGAGCGTCGAGAACAATCTGTTGCTGCCGCTCGAGCATCTTTCTCGCCAGCCCGGCGGCCCGACGCAGGGGGACATTGCCGCGCGCCTGGAGGACACGTTCTCGAAGTTCCCGGTGTTGCGCGAGCGTAGAACCGAGAAGGCGGGAGCGCTTTCCGGCGGCCAACAGAAGATGGTGGAGTTCGCCAAGGCTTATCTCGTGCGGCCGCGACTCTGTCTTATCGACGAGCCTGCAATCGGCCTTGCGCCGAAAATTGCGGCGGAGGTCTACGACTGGATCGACCTTCTCGCCAGCGAGCGCACAGCGATTCTGCTGGTCGACCACAACGTGCGCCGTGTGGTGAAGATGTCGAGCTACATCTATGTTCTAAGCCTCGGCCAGATCACTGCCGAAGGCCCGCGCGAGGAGTTCGAGGGCGATCTGCACGAGCAGGTCAAGGCGTGGTTGGGGATAACGTTCTAGGGGCGCGCCTGGATTTATCCGCAGCTTAGACACGTAAGGCTTCGCGTACCCGCAGCACTTCGCGCTAAGCACATCGTCGCGTAGGAATGGATTGACCCGGAGAGGTGAGGAACGGTGCCGGAACCGTCCTTGAATCCATCTAGAGAAGAGTTTTCACCTTCTCCAGCTCCTCAGCTAAGACGACTAGTTCAGCCTTCCGCAATCTCTCAAGATATTCGTCGGGTGTTAGTTCTGGATTTTTCAAGCGACGCCGTACCCTACGAACGCACTGTAGGAACAATTGCTCATTCAGGCAGCGCTGATGGATGAGGAACGTGTCAGGGTGCTGGACTTCTATTCCATATTGCGCGACGGCATCTTCTGGGAAATCTCTGACATTCCGCGTCACTATTACATCTGCGCCACCTACGATTGCCGCGGCCAATACATGCCGATCATCGGGATCCGGTAAAATCAGTGATCCAATAAGTGCTTCATATCCGGCGACCAAAGCGTCCGGGAGTGCTGCATCTATCGCTTTCCGGCGGCGTTCGATTTTTTGAGGATCACGACCAGATTCCGCCAGTTTCTGCATCCATTCGCGGTGAACATCTTCGCTCCACAACGCCCGATAAACACCAATGCCCGCCACTTCCAGGATGAGATCAGTTTGCGTCATTGAGTAGAGGACGTTGGCATCTAGAAACGCAGAGAAGCGCGCCATGCGGGCTACTCTAATTCAAGCTCCTGACTGATATTAGCTAGTTCCTGCATGGCTTTTTCGCTCTCGATGCGCATGGTATCTCTATAGGCTAAGAGGTCTTCGAGACGAATACGCCTATGGGTACCAACCATCCTATAACTGAGTTCCCCCTCATTCAGCAATTTTAGTATGTACCCTCGGGAAACGTTGAGCAAGTCTGCCGCCTGATATGTCGTCAGCTCATGGTCGTACGGGATAAGAGAAATCGGCCTGTTCTGCGCAAAATCGATGAGAATGCGACGGATTAACTCAAACGCCGTCTCGTCGATTTCGATAGATTGCCCAGTATGGCGATCTCTAATTTCGAAGCGAGCGCTATCGTTCCCCAGCCGGTGAACTAAATCACGGGCGAATTCGACTGTCTTCGGCGTAGGTACGACAGGTCTGGTTGTATGATTTTCTGCACGCGCCACGGTTACGTCCTCCCGTGTTATATTGGCTACTCAATATATGTCATAAGTGTCATACGCGCAATAAGTGGCATATTGGCCGGCTCCGTTAAGGGAGAGGCGGCCAACAACTGGGATCGTAGTCGAGGAATGGGGTGTTATCTCTTGGCGGGCAGGCTCATCTTGACCGCCCGCTCGTCAATTTGTTCGACTGAAAGGTGTCGACGAGCCACATCCCGCTAGCGTGCTGTGGCTGGATACGCCCCCTCAAAGTCGTGAGAGAGCCTGCTAGATCGTCACTTCGTCAACAACGTCCCAATCCGCTGAATCGCCGCGCGGATGTTCTCGACGGAGTTGGCGTAGGAGAAGCGGATGTAGCCCTCGCCGTGGATGCCGAAGCTGGTGCCGGCGACGGTCGCAACCCCTGCCTCCTCCAGCATCTTGTTCTGCAGCTCCTTCGCCGTCATGCCGGTGCCGGTGATGTTCGGGAAGGCGTAGAAGGCGCCGCCTGGCTCGACGCAGCGGAAACCGGGGAGCTGGTTAGCATCGGAATGATGACACGGCGGCGCTCGTCGAAGGCCCGAACCATCTTGAGCACGTCATCCTGCGGCCCTTCGAGCGCGGCGATGCCGGCATACTGTGTCGGCGCGTTGACGCAGGAATGGCAGTTCACGCACAGCCGCACGACCTTCTCGACGAGATTCGTCGGCCACACGCTGAAGCCGAGCCGCCAGCCCGTCATCGCGTAGGTCTTCGACCAGCCGTCGAGCAGAATGAGCCGGTCGCGAATTTCGGGGAACTTGAGAAAGCTCACGTGCTCGCGGCCGTCGTAGAGGATCTGGCTGTAGATTTCGTCCGACAGCACCGCGACGTGCGGGTGCCGCTCGAGGCCACTGACAAGGCGCTTGATCTCCTCCTCCGGAACGGCGCCGCCTGTCGGATTGCCCGGGCTGTTGATGATGATGAGACGCGTCCGCGGCGTGATCTGCGCCAGCACCTCGTCGGCGCTGAAGGCGAATTCGTTCTCCTCCTTCAGCGCGATCGGCACGGGTGTGGCGCCGGTGTACTCGATCATGGACCGGTAAATGGGGAAGCCCGGATCGGGGTACATGATCTCGGTGCCCGGCTCGCCGAACATGAGAATGGAGAAGAACATCGTCGGCTTGCCGCCGGGCATGATGACGATGTTGTCCGGGTTGACCTCGACATCATGGCGGCGCTTCAGGTCCGCGGCGACGGCTTCGCGGAGGGGCAGGATGCCTTGCGCCGGCGTGTAGCCGTGGTGCCCGTCCCGCAGCGCCTTCACGGCAGCCTCGACGATGTGCGGCGGTGTCTCGAAGTCCGGCTGGCCGATGCCGAGGTTGATGATGTCGCGGCCTTGTCGCTGCAGCTCGGCGGCGCGCGCAAGCACTTCGAACGCCGTTTCTGTACCCAGGCGGTTAAGATTTTCTGCAAGCTGCAGCATGTCGCTCCCCATCAATATGCTATTCGTGAGGAATCTTGCACGAGGCGAGTAGAAGGGGAAGTGGTGTCCCGCAAGAGGAGGGTTGCACAACTTGCAATGAGGAGCGCTGGCTCAGGCCAGCGCGACGTAGAGACCGACGCCTATAGCCGCGGAGATCGCAAGGCCGACGAAGAAGCCTAGCCACTTCAGCCGCAATTCTGCGCGTGCATCATCATCGAAGTCCAGGTGAAGGGGAGCAACGCCGACCGGAGAGAGCATCGGCGGCTCGCTGGTGAGAGGGAGCTGGGGCGGCTCCAACGGAACCAGAGCATTCGGCTGATAAGATCGCGAGCGCGTCGTGTGGGGCAAACGGCTCAAGCCGTCCGGCTCATCGCGATCGACGTCTGCGACCAGAGGCGCACGGGCCAGCGGCGCAAGAGCAGCAAGCCGTTCGGCAAGGCGCGGCCGGGGCTGGTGCTGGAGGGTCGATGGGTGGGTCGCAAAGGGGGCCTTCGCTTTACTCAGTTCCGAGACGAACTTGGACATGCTCTTCTACACTGTGCATTGCGGGCTTCTCCTCCCCTTAAGGTTGATTTAACTGCCAAACGCTCGCGCGGAAAGCGAAAAACACTCGGCTGTGGATCAAAGGTCAAGCCGGTGGATAGTCGTCAGCTCACTGTTTGCTGATGCCGGCGAGCCGGTCGAGCAATCGCGGCTTCGGCTGGGCGTCGGATTTCGGACGCTGCAGCGTCCAATTCGGCGGCTTCCGGTGCTTTGCCGTTTTCCTTGCCGTCAGCCTTTGCGGCCACGGGGCCGGCGGAGGGGCCGTTCAACTGCGGCAAGGGAGCTTGTTCCTGGGCGTCGTTGACGGGGGCTTGTTCGTCGGCGGGTTCGGCCGCCGCCGCTTTGCGCCTTGCGGCGCCGTAAGATCCCGCCCTGAGCGATGCGGCCAGTGCGGGGTTGACGTCGGTGATGCGCTGGGCGAGCGAGCGCCGGGCTGCGGCCTTCGGCTCGTCCTTCTGCGGCGCTGTGGGCTGAGGACCGGAGCGCAGCCGGCGGACCTCGTCCCTGAACTGGGCGGCCTGCAAGGCGAGCCGCTCGTTGGCCGCGGCGAGCTCGGCGCGCAGCTTCTCGATGGTGGCGGCGCGCTCGTCCGGCCTCGGCCTGAAGGGACGCAATCCGCGCCTTCATCGCGATCTTGCTGTCCTTCAACGAGATCGCGCGGCCATCGCCGTCACCCTTCTCGTACACCGCGAGAGCTGCCTCGAGCCGCTTGATCTTCGCCGTTTGGTCGGCGACGAGGTTTTCGAGCGACTGCAACCGCGCCCTCATGGTCTCATCAGCAACCTCCTTGCCATCGGATTGCTCGGCGATGGACTTGAGGGCGCTCTCGGCTTCTACGAGGTCGCGGCGCAGGCGATCGAGCTCGGCCTCTTGCTCGGTGCTGGAGCCGCCACCATTCGCACGACCAGCCTGCCCGGCCTGCGAGGGCATGGTTACGAAGTTTGCAGGCGCGAAATCAGCGACTCTTGCTCGCGGGTCTTGGCGCGCAGGGCCTCCAGCTCCGACCTGAGCGCCAGCTCGTTTTCGAAGCGCGGATCCCTCGACCCGCGGTTGGTGCGGAGGCCGCGCGTGGCTATGACTGCGTTGAGGCGCTCGATCTCAGCCCTTTGCTGGGCATTGATCTGCATGACCTCGTCGAGCGCGCGGGCATTCTTGCTCGTATCGGCCGTGATCGTAGCCAGCTCGCGGTCCCGCTGCTCGAGCAGCTTGCGGGTTTCGGCAAGCCGCTGCTCGACGGCAGGCAGACGATCCATGACGGTCTGCTCGAGCACGCGGCGTGCGTTGACGTTCTCTTCCAGCTCGGAGCGGAGCTTGGCCAGCTCGGATTCCAGCGCGGAGATAGTAGCGTCGCGCCTGTTGACCTCCACCTGCTGGCGGGCGGCCGCCAGGCGCAGCTTCTCCAGCTTCGTTTCAAGCTCGTGGATGCGAACGGCGTAATGGGCCCGGAGCCTGTCTCTATCGAGCAGCAGCTCGCTTTCGGTGAGCGGCATCACGCGGCGCATGTGCTTGTAGGTCAAGCGCATGGCGCGTGCCCGGTAGGCCGGGGCGAGAAGAACGGCAATGAGGGTCGCAAGCAGGAACCCCAGCGCCACGAGCATGGTCAACTCGATCGTGATCACTGAGGCATCCCCGAACGCAATCCTAACAGCACACAGTGGACCGGGCCGAATTTGACGACCGGCCCCCGATGAAGTTACAACGCAATCTCGTTCGTCCCGATCCGTTCCCCTTCACGGATCGGCTAACGCCTGATCAGAAGGGATTCCAAGTCGGAGTCCGGGTATACTTCAAGTAGCCGACGTTCGCACCTAGCCTAAAGCCAACTCCTGAACGAATCGGCGCAAGCACCACGTGATCGTGCTTCTGGAACTGGATGCTCACGCCGCCCACCACATAGGCAGACCCCTGAACACCGGCGAAGCGATTGTAGATCTCGCCCGGATGGCGCAGGTTGTAGACGAGAACCATCGTCTTTGAGCCTTCGCCTCCGAAATCGTAGCCGATCGAGGGGCCTTGCCAGTACACCTTATGCCGGCCTGCGTCCTTCGTGTAGAGCGTGCCCTCGCCATAGCGCAAGCCGGCAATGAAGGCACCGCCTGCATCCTCGCCAAGAATATAGCCGTTCGGCCGGCCCGCCTTCTGGAAAGCATACTCAACGGCGGCAGCTAATCCCCTGCTCACCGAGCCGAAGAACGCATGCCCCGCCTCCAGGATCTCGTTACGCGAGTAGGTGCGGTCGTCGTAGCGGTCGTAAGCTGGGGGCGGTGGCTCCCCATACCGATCGTACTCGCGCGGTGGCGGGCCATAATCCCGCTCATAAGGCTCCGGCCGTGAATCCGGGTACGGCGTGTATCTCGGGGTGTCGCTGTAGGTAGGCCCCGATCCCGGTGGTGGCGGCACGTACGTATCGCCACCGGGATGGTAGGAGTTGTCAGGCCGATAGGCGTCATTGGGACGGTACGCATCGTCAGCGCGATACGCGTCTCCATAGGCCCCAGACTGTGGATAGCTTGCGCCCCCGCCGTAGCTGTCATTTGGGCGGTAAGCGTCATCGCCGCGGGCGGCATACGTATCGTAGCCCGCGCCGGCCTTCGACGACGGGGTTTCCCAAGGCAAACGATCCTGAGCCTGGCCCAATTCCGCGCCGCCGAGCACCGCTCCCAGAGCGACGCTAACGGCGAGAACCTTGGCCTTAGAGAATAGCGAGCGTTTTGCGAGCATGAATCCACTCGTCACTGATCGCGCCGACGCGCGGGCCGACGGATAATCGACCGTCAACCATTCCCCAAAACTATTACCAAAGTGTGGCTGACACGTCCGATCAAAGACGGATCGATGGCAGAAGCGATGGCCGCCCCCAAACCACGAATGAAGGGTTCGTAAATCCGGTTGCTGACTTGCCGTACTCGAGCGGGTGCTTGTCGAATGTCGTCACGAGGCCTCCAGCCGCCAGCACGATCGCGTGGCCGGCAGCCGTATCCCATTCGCTCGTTTGGCCGAATCGCGGATATATGTCGGCGTCGCCGCGGGCTACGAGGCAAAATTTGAGCGACGAGCCGATGTTCCGGCAGCTGGCGATCCGCGGGTCGGCCAGGAAACGGTCGGTGTCGGGTGTGCGATGGGACCGGCTTGCCACAGCAACGAGCCGCGCTGGATCAGGTTCGCGCGTCCGAATCGGGGTTGTCTGAACATCGTCAAGGCTGACAGACCCGGCCTCCGGGGAAATGCGGATCTCCGCCGCTTCGTCCGGACCAATTGTGACGAAGAGCCAATCGGAGGCCGGAGCGTAGATCAGCCCAAATCGGGGCGTCCGCTCAACGATGAGACCGATGTTCACTGTGAAATCTGTACCGCCGGCCACGAATTCACGTGTTCCATCGAGCGGATCAACGAGGAAAAAAGCATCGTCGAGTTCGAGGCTGCTCGCCCCGGCTCATGGCCTCCTCGGCAATCACGGGGACGCCGGGTGCACACCGGGCCAGCGCCTCGACGATAATCTCCTCGGCCTCTCGGTCGGCGGCAGTGACGGGGCTCGAATCCGTTTTCCTCTCAACGGTAAACCCTGTTCGCCGGTGGCGCATGATGGCAGCTCCTGCCGCCAGCGCGGGTCCAAGCATCAGATTGGCAAGCCTGTTGGGATTCAGATCCATGAGCCGACCCAGCGTCTCCCAGTTAGCAGGTGAACCTTCGAGGTCTTCAAAGGTGCCTCAGCTTCATCACCAAAATCCAATCCCCAGGAAATGTGGGCAGCCCGCCCCAGCGCGGCGATCCGATCTTGGCAACGATGTGGCGGCGCATGTATCAACACTCAAAAGCCAATTTGCAAGGCGCCAGTCTGCCCGCGTGAGCGCCTCCCCGCGCATGGGCTATAAAACAATCTCCGGTTGAGGAGGCCTTGATGACTCAGACCTCGCATCCGACCGATCTCGAGCTCGCTGCCCTCATTTCGAGCAAGATCTGCCATGACGTCATCGGTCCTGTAGGAGCTATCTACAACGGGCTGGAGATCCTGGACGAGGATGATAACGAAGAAGCTCACACTTATGCGCTCGAAGTCATCCGCAATGTGACGGAGCAGGCTTCAGCCCGCCTGCAATTCGCACAATTCGCTTTCGGTGCCGCGGGATCAGCCGGGGCTGTGATCGATCTTGGGAACGGCTGAACAGATTTCCCGCGGATTTGTTGGTAACGGCAAGCATAAGTTGAATTGGAAGGTTCCGCCCGGTCAAATGGCGAAGGATCGGGTGAAGCTATTGCTCAATCTGATTGCAAGCGCGGTGACGGCGCTGCCTCGCGGTGGCGAAATCGAAGTGGTCATGGCAGGGACGATCGCTGAGCCGGCGTTTGTTCTCCGTTGCCGTGGGGCTGGAGCACGGCCGCCCCAGCATTTGGCGGAATTCATCAGCGGTGGCCCAATGCCGCGGCTCGATGCCATGAGCATCCAAGCCTATTACACGTGGCGACTCGCAAATACTTCGGGCATGCAACTTGAGATCCTCAATGATCCTTCAGGGGTAATTCTGATCGCGCGACCTAGTGCGCCAACGCGTTGATTTAACGGCGTTCTTTCATTTTCAGATGCAGCTTTTTTCGGAGATTGGCGATGGCCGGAGTTTCCTTCGGCCGTGCACGGAGGCGTTGGTCGTTTCGCCGCGGATAAACTCATACTGAAAATTTAGAGTTGACTACGGAACTCATGAATGCTGTTCTCCCGCTCCGCCAGACCACGGGGGGATTTTGGTCTCCACGACAACTGAACGGTTTCTGGCGCCGCGCTTTGGCGGCATTTCAGCCCTGAACTGACGATGGGTCCGCACTGAGAAAACTCACGTTGCGGGGGAAACGTTTCGCGGCCATTCGGCCAAATTCATCCGAGCAAAGGAGGTTTTCAAATGCCCGCCAAGGCAATCGTGAAACTGCGTATGGAGGTCTCATGTATCGGATGCTCACGTTCGTCTGGGCTCTGGGAGTGGTGTTGTTCGCCTCGCAAGCTCAGGCCGTGGCGCCCATTGGCGAGACTGCCGGTTCGGTAAGGACCGAGATTGGTTCCGAATTCCAAAGCAACAAGAAAGCTTATCCGGCGAAGCGCCGGGCAAAGTCGGTCAACAAGCGTAAGCGGGCCAAAGTGGCCTCTCATAGCCGCCGCACCGCGCAGAAGTCGCGGAGGTCGAAGGTCTATGCCTATCGCTCCCGCCGTTTCACCAGTGTCGCCCAGGCCGACGTTTCTCAGGAGGCCAAGCGAACTCGGCGCGCTGCGGTCCGCAAAGGGCGGCGTACTGCGAAGTCTGTACCCGTCGGCACGACGATGACGGGTCTTGCCTCCTATTACTGGCAGCCACAGCGTGTGGCATCCGGTGGCTGGTTCAACCCGAAGGCCATGACGGCCGCGCACAAGACGTTGCCATTCGGCACGCGGGTGCGCGTCACGAATAAACGCAATGGCCGCTCGGTCGAGGTGACTATCAACGATCGCGGACCCTATATTCCGGGCCGCATCATCGACTTGTCGGATGCCGCGGCCGGTAAAATCGGCATGAAAAAGGCCGGCGTCGTACCAGTGCACGTCGAGGTTGTTGGTCGATAGTCCATCGCTGAACGCGAATGCGATGGCGGCGGGATTTCCCTACCGCCATCGCAAACACGGCCCTGCCATCTCTATGCCCAGAATCACATCCAAAGGCCTGCCGAATGACCTTCGAACGGCTGATTGTGAAGAGAGTGGCATCATTCTTTGCGTCTGCCCTGGTCCCGCTTCTGACGTGCAGCGGACCAAGCTTTGCCGATGATGTGGCGGGTGGATGGAAAACCACTGTCATTCCTATGACAGAGAGTGAGAGCCGTCGCGACGGGAAGCTTGCGCAAACACGCGTTGGAAGGGATTGCTTCGTATTACTGGCACGGGGAAAAGACTGCATCGGGCGAGCCGTTCGACAAGCGTGCGCTGACGGCAGCTCATCGAACGCTGCCCTTCAACTCGCTTGTGCGGGTGACGGACCGCACCAATGGCAAGAGCGTCGTGGTCAGGATCAACGACCGAGGGCCATTCATTGATGCCCGAGCGGCTCCAGCCGATGCTGGCCGAGGGCGGATGGGAGGCGTTCGACGACGACGGATGGTGGTTCGAGCCCAAGCTCGACGGGATCCGGTGCCTCGCCGACCTCGCCACGGGCGAGACCATCCTGCGGACCCGCCGCGGCCGCGACGTCACGGCCCAGTACCCCGAGCTGCACATGGTGCACGAGCTCGTCGACCAGGTGAACGCCGTGATCGACGGCGAGATCGTGGCCTTCGACGAGCGGGGCAGGAATTCGTTCGAGGCGTTGCAGCAGCGGATGAACCTGCAGGGCCAACGCGCGATCGCCCGGGCCTCGAAACAGATCCCGGTGGCCCTGGTCGTGTTCGACCTGCTGTGGCTCGACGGCCACGAGACCACCGGGCTCGGCCTGGAGCAGCGGCGCGAGCTCCTGGAGCTGGTCGTGGAGGAGGACCCGCGGCTGCAGGTGATGTCGCACGTGCAGGGCGAGGGGAAGGCGTTCACCGAGAGTGCGCGGGCCCTCGAGCTCGAAGGGGTGGTCGCCAAGCGGATGGGCTCGACGTATCTGCCGGGCCGTCGCTCGCCCGACTGGCGCAAGATCAAGCTCACCGACACCCAGGACTGCGTGATCCTGGGGTGGACCCCGGGCCAGGGAGGGCGCGGCGCCTCGTTCGGCGCGCTGCTCGTGGGCGCGATCGACGCCGACGGTGAGATGCGATGGATCGGGCAGGTGGGCACCGGCTTCACCGACACCACGCTGAAGGCCGTCTTGGCCCAGCTGGAGCCGCTCGTCCGCGCCGACCCGCCGATCGACGATCCGGAGCTCGCCGCCGTCAAGGGCGCGACGTTCGTGGAGCCCGAGCTCGTGTGCGAGGTCGGCTATCTCGAGATCACGAAGAGCACGAAGAAGATGCGCGCCCCGACCTTCAAGGGCATGCGGCCGGACAAGACGCCGGACGAATGCGTGCTCGAGCCGCGGCGTGGCTCCCGTCGCGCCGGCTAGCGGTGGAGCTGAGCTAGCCTCCCGGAGCCCGATAGGGCGCGTGCTGTTCGATCGCCCGGTCGATGTCCCCGGCCGACAGGAGCACCACGGTCTCGATGCTGCCGGTGCCGGCGGCACCGACCGCCGTCGCGACGGCCGCGGCGGTGATGGCGTCGGGCATCTCGGCGATCGCGTAGACATCGGTCTCACCGAACGCGAAGTCGAACGAGGTGATCGACCCGCCCATATCGGCCGCCATCTTCTCGATGAAGGTCCGCCGGTTGGCGGCGCCCTCCTTGATCACGCCCTGCATCCCTTCCTTGCTGTAACTGACCTTGAACATGAACCGTGCCATGACGGCCTCCTCCCGCGGGCAACGGATGGTGCGCCGATGTTCCTCCGGCTCGGCGCCGGGGCGCAACCCGGGGTCAGAAGGCTTCGTAGCCGGCGCGGATCAGCATCGCGCGCGCGTCACGCTCGTCGAACCCGCGGTCGAGCAGTTCGCGATAGAGGCGCACCGTGGCGAGCGTCCGACCGCACACGGGGCAGAACGCGAACTCGTCCCCGAACGGGGTCTGGCACCACGGACACTGCGTGACCTCGATCGTGCGATCGGGCTGGAGGCCGGTGTCGGCGAGGGCGTCGATGTAGCCCTTGCCGTAGTCCCACTGGATGTACTCCTCCTCGACGAGGTCGAAGGCGGGTTCGTGCATCCGGGGCTCGCCCGAACTCAACATGTGCTCGAGGTTGTCGCGCAGGAGCTCCCATTCGTAGAAGTGGTTGGCTCCGCAGTCCTGGCAGGCGATGACGACGCCCTTCACCCCTTGCGGTGAGAAGACCGCACGCATCGACCCGAGGTCGCTGAGGTCGGCCTCGATGTCA
>CAWBAM010000051.1:0-138182 GCA_963786775.1 uncultured Pseudomonadota bacterium
CGTAGGCGATCAACTCTTCCGACTCGACGCTGCCGGTTTCCCGCACCGCCTCCCGGTAGCCGGTCAACCGGGCGAGGCCGGCGCCCATGTCCTGGGGACCGGCGATGGTGGCGATCCGCCGCCGGCCGCGCGAGTAGAGGTGCTCGACCGCTTGGCGCGCTCCGCCGGCGTTGTCGACGTCGACGAAGTACACCTTCTCCTGTTTCGCGTCCGGCTTGAGCATCCGCGCCGGACGGCCGCCGAGCACGGTCGGCAGTTCCCGCTGCTCCAGCAGGGTGGGCAGCGGATCGGAGTCGTGCAGCGACAGCAGCAACACGCCGTCTACGTGCTGACTGGTCAAGTGGCGTTCGATGCGCTCACGCTCACGGGGCGACTGGGCCATCGCCAGCCACAGCTGCAACGGCGTGTCCACCAGCCCGGAGCTGATGCCGCGCACGATTCCGGCGAAGAACGGCTCGCCGAAGACACGCTCCTCCGATTCGGAGACCACCAGCGCAACCGAGTCCGTTCTCCGGGTGACCAAGGCGCGGGCCGCTCGGTTGGGGACGTAGCCCAGCTCGGCGATCGCGCGCTGCACGGCGGCGCGCGCCTCTGGGCTGACCTGCGGTGAGCCGTTGACGACCCGGGAGACGGTGCCCCGGCCGACGCCGGCGCGAGCGGCGACCTCGTCCAGCGTCGGTCGCCCGAGGGAGCGGGTGCGCTGCGTTGTCATCGTCTTGCTCCTCGACCTAGGCGTTCGGGCGCCGGCCCCGGGTGCGGGGCCGGCGCCGCCGCCCTATGAGCTGCTGTCTGCGACATTGTGCGGCCAAAGCGTTACGCCGAATCACGTCCGCGTACCACCTGGCACTGGACTTGGGGATGCGGCTCCTGGGTGTCGTAGTCGACGTGGACGATGCCGAAACGCTTCGCGTAACCCCAGGCCCACTCGAAGTTGTCCATCAGCGACCACGCGAAGTAACCGCGCAGCGGCACCCCGGACGCGATCGCCTCATGGCAGGCCCGCAGGTGGGCGTCGAGGTACGCCACGCCGGTCGGGGTCGTCGACCTTGCCGTCGACCGACCTCGTCGTCGAAAGCGGCGCCGTTCTCGGTGATGTACAGCGGGATCGCCGGGTATTCGCGGTGCACCCGCTGCAGCATCTCGACCAGCCCGGCCGCGTCGACCTCCCAGTCCATCTCGGTCACCGGCAGGCCCCGGGTGACGAACCGGACGTCCTCGCTGCCGGGCCAGCAGGACGGAGCCCGCCAGTACGGCTCGCCGGCCTGCTCGTCGGAGGGCGCGGCGACCACGTGCCGGCTGTAGTAGTTGACGCCGAGCACGTCCAGCGGCGTGGCGATGATCTCCAGGTCGCCGTCGCGGACGAGGCCGAAGTCGGTCACCCGGCGCAGGTCCTCGAGCAGGTCCGCCGGGTACGCCGCCGCGCAGCACCGGGTCGAGGAAGAACCGGTTGGCCAGGCCGTCGATGCGCCGGGCCGCGTCGGCGTCGGCCGGGCGCGTCGGTCTGCCGGCGAGACGGCGTAGAGGTTGAGCGTGATGCCGATCTGCGGTCCGGGCGCGGCGGCGCGCATCGCCTGCGACGGCCAGGCCGTGCCCGAGCAGCAGGTGGTGCGCCGGCCCGGACCGCGGCCGGGCCTCGCGACGGCCCGGCGCGTGCACGCCGGAGCCGTAGCCGAGGAACGCCGAGCACCACGGCTCGTTGAGCGTCGTCCAGAACCGGCACCCGGTCGCCGAGCGCGTCGGCGACGAGCCGCGCGTACTCGGCGAAGCGGTCCGCGGTGTCGCGGACGGGCCAGCCGCCGGCGTCCTCGAGCGCCTGCGGCAGGTCCCAGTGGTAGAGGGTCGACCCACGGCTCGATGCCGTGCGCCGAGCAGCTCGTCGACCAGCCGCCGGTAGAAGTCGAGGCCCGGCCTGGTTGACCGGGCCGGAGCCGCCCGGCTGGACCCGCGGCCAGGCGACCGAGAAGCGGTACGACTGCAGCCCCAGCTCGGCCATGAGCGCACGTCGTCGCGGTACCGGTGGTAGTGGTCGCAGGCGACGTCGCCGGTGTGCCCGTCGACGCACCCGGCCCGGGGTGTGGCTGAAGGTGTCCCAGATGGACGGGCCGCGGCCGTCCTCGGTCGCCGCGCCCTCGATCTGGTACGCCGCGGTGGCCGCGCCCCAGAGGAAGCCGGCGCGGGAAGCGCAGCCCGGCTCTCGTCGAGGACCTCGGCGGACGGGGCTCGCTGGAGTGGTCATGCCTTGACGGCACCTTCCATGATGCCGCCGATGATCTGGCGGCCGAACAGGACGAAGACGAGAACAGCGGCAGGGTGGCGATCGCGTTCCGGCGAAGACCTGCGACGTGTCGTTGTAGTAGCCCGAGAGAAGCGCCGCAGGGAGAGCTGCACGGTCGGGTTATCCGGGTCGCGAGCACCGACGTACGGCCAGAGGAACTCGTTCCAGTGCTCCATGAAGGTGAGCAGGCCGAGCACGGCGGCGGCGGGGCGCAGCGCCGGCAGCACCACGTTCCAGTAGATGCGGAACGTGGTGCAGCCGTCGACCCGCGCGGCCTCGATGAGCTCGTCCGGCACGGCCTGGTCGGCGTACTGGCGCATCATGAAGACGCCGAAGCCGCTGACCAGGAACGGCACGATCACCGCGGGCAGCTGCCGGTCCAGCCGAGCTCCACCATCAGCATGTAGAGCGGCATGACGCCGAGCTGGGTCGGGACCATCATCGTGGCGAGGATGACCAGCAGCAGCGCGTTGCGGCCGCGGAAGCGCAGCTTCGCGAAGGCGAATCCGGCCAGCGTGGAGAAGAAGACCACCGAGACGGTGACCGTGCCGCGACGATCGACCGAGTTGAGCAGGCCGGTGAGGAAGTGGCGTCGCTCGTTGTCGAGCACCCGCTGGATGTTGTCGCCAGGTTGCCGCCGGGCGTGAACGGCGGCGGCAGCGCGTCGATCGCGTCGTTGGTCCGGGTCGCGACGACGAACATGCAGTAGAGCGGGAAGAACGACAGCACGACGGCGACGATCAGCGTGATGTAGGTCAGCGGGCTGGCCTGCCAGAGCTCGGCTCCGGCTCGGCCGCGCCGCGGCGGCGGGACTGGCGGTTCGCCGACGTCGGCGAGTGCGTGGTCATCGTCGGTGCCTCACTTGTCCGACCGAGCCGGCGGACGAACAGGAAGTTGATCAGCGCGAAGACGATGATCAGCACGAAGAGCAGCCAGGCGACCGCCGAGGCGTAGCCGAAGTCGGAATGCGGCGGGAACGCGTCTCTCGTACAGGAACATCGTCATGGTCTGGGACTGCCGTAGCGAGCCGCCCGGATCAGCCGCTGCCGCTGTTGAACAGCAGCGGCTCGGTGAAGAGCTGCAAGCCCGCCGATGGTGGAGATGATCACCGTGAAGATGATCGTCGGCCGGAGCAGCGGGACCGTGATCTCCAGAACTGCCGCCAGCGGCCGGCGCCGTCGATCGCCGCCGCCTCGTAGAGGTCCGCGGGATCGCCTGCATCGCGGCCAGGAAGATCAGCGCGTTGTAGCCGGTCCAGCGCCAGTCGACCATCGTGGAGATGGCGATCCAGGAGCGACCACTTGCTCGCCTGCCAGTCGATCGGGTCGATGCCGACCAGGTCGAGCAGCCAGTTGACCAGGCCGAAGTCGCGGCCGAAGAGCTGGGTGAAGACGATCGCCGACCGCGGCGACCGAGGTGATGTTCGGCATGAGCACGCCCATCCGGAACAGCGTGCGCGCCCGCAGACTGCCGGTTGAGCACGTTGGCCAGCAGCAGCGCCAGCAGCAGCTGCGGCACGGTGGCGACACGAAGATGCCGACGGTGTTGTACGACCGCGTTCCAGAACTGCGTCGTCGCTGAGCAGCTCGCGGTAGTTGTCCAGGCCGACGAACTCTGGTGCCGCCGATGCAGCTCCCAGTCGTGCAGCGAGACCCAGACCGTGTAGACCAGCGGGTACAGCGCCGAAGATCGCCGAAGAGCAGGAAGAACGGCGCGATGTAGAGGTACGGGCGAGAACTTGAGTCGATCCGGCCAGCGAGCGCCGCGGCGCGACCGCGCCGCGCGGCGCCGGCGGTCGGCGCGCGGCCGGCGCGGGCGTCGACGTCCAGGCCATCGAGGGGTCCGTTCGTCGGAGCGGCGGCGGTCCTCGCTACGGCCGGCGGCCGCGGGGTCGGGCGCGGCGCGCGGTGCGCGGGACGCCGCCGGCGCCACCCGCCGGTCTCGCGACCGTACTCGGCGGCCTTGCTTGGCGTCTTGACGGCGTCGCCCAGGCCGCGTCGGGCTTGAGCTTGCCCTGCTCGACGCGCGCGGAGAGCGTTCTCCACCGCGTCGCGGACCGCCTGGTTCTTCGGGCCGAGGTAGACCGGCTTCAGCTCCTCGCGCCGGCGCCGAAGATCTTGCCGGTCGGAGCGTTGGTGAAGTACTCGTTGGTCGCGGCCTGCACCGCCGGGTCGTCGCAGCGCCTGCGGCGAGGACGGCAGGTTGCCACCTGCCTTGAAGGCCGCGATCTGGCCCTCCGGCGCTGGTCAGGAACTCGACCAGCTCGGCCGCCTCCTTCGGGTGCTTGCTCTGCTTCGGCACGGCGAGGAAGGAGCCGCCCCAGTTGCCGCCGCCGCCGGGCACCGTGGCGATGTCCCACTTGCCCTTGCTCCGTCACCGGCCTGCTCCTTGATGTAGCCGGTCATCCAGGCCGGGCAGGCGATCGTGGCGAAGTTGGCGTTCTTGAAGCCGGCGTTCCACTCGTCGGAGAACGACCGGAGGTTGTTGGATAGCCCTGCTATGGCAGAGCTCGGCTACTCCTCCAAGCTGAATGCAGAGTGGGATTTCCTCCGGACTTTGCGCGACGAAGGGCGCCGGTCCGCCGACTTATTTCTCAGGACCTACGGCGCTGCTCTGGGAAAGCGCTCGACGCTCAACCTCGATGCGCTGCTTGAACATGTGTAAGTCAGAAGAGGGCGCTCGGTATCCTGATGACCAATCCCGTATGGTGACAACCTGACGTCTCTCGGGAATCGGGTAGTTCTCAGATTATCGTAATCCATCGTTATTTTTATTGTCCGATCTCGACGAGGGCATCGACGGCAAACGCGCCCTGCCCCTCCGGCAAAACGATGACAGGGTTTAGATCGATGGAGCGTAACTTCTCCCCGGACTGATGGGCGACGACCGACAGCCGAGAAAGCATCTCTGCCAGCGCGTCAACATCGGCTTTCGGACGCCCGCGCGCGCCCTTCCAGCAATGGCGCTCCTTTGAGAGAAAAGATCATCGATTTCGCAACGTCAACTCCGAACGGACAGCGATGGAAAGCAACGTCCTTCATCACCTCAACAAAAACGCCACCCAAGCCGACCATTGCTACGGGCCCAAACGCCGGATCGCGATGAACGCCGAGAATGCATTCGACGCCGCCTTTGAGTTGCCGCGCCACTAGAACACCCTCAATTCGCGCTCCCGGCGCGTGGCGTTCAGCGCGCTGTATCAATATTTCGAAACTCTTCCGCACGGACTCGGCATCGGCCACATCGAGCAGGACGCCGCCGATTTCGGATTTGTGGAGAATGTCGGGAGAAACGATTTTCATCACCACAGGAAACCCGAATCGCTCGGCAGCGGCGACCGCCTCTTCTTCGGTTTGGCAGATCACCTCTGGTGCGGCGGAGATGCCAGCCTTGGCCAGAAGCCGCTTCGCTTCCGCCTCATTCGGCGTGTGGTCTGGTAGCTTAAGGTCAGGAATTGTCGGCGGCGGTAGACCGGGCGAGCGCGCAAACGCGTCACCGAATTTGCCCATAGCCGAAATCGCTACGACAGCCCTACTCGGGTCCTCGAAAACGGTAAAACCGGCGGCTTCGTAATTTGTGATGCACTCGCGGTCGCCAACGATGCTGAGCACGTACAGTCTGTCGGGATGCTTCTCTCTCAAAGTGCGCAATTGCTCGCGCAATCGGGGAGCCAAGCTCGGCGAGGCCGCCGTGTAGGTGAGGAAGCAGAGGATCGACTTGTATCCGCCTTCCTCCACCACAGCTTCCGCAAATTTTCCCATCAATGAAAGATCATTCAGCACCTGGGCCGTGGCGTCGACGGGATTACGCGGAGCTGCATATGGTAGGATTTCCTTAAGCCGTTTCTGCGCGGCGTCCGGCATTTCCGGCATTGGAAGCCCGCACTCTTCCGCTGCATCGGAAATAATTACGCCACCGCCGCCGCTTATGGTAATGACGCCCAGCGTGTTGCCCGCGGGATAAATTCGGCGAGTAGCCAGCTGTGCGATATCGAGCAACTCTTCCGTGGTGCGCGCCTCGACCGCACCGCAGCTTGCGAGCACGGCGCTGGCCACAGCGTCGCTACTAGCAATCGCCGCCGTATGCGATTTCGCCGCCGCGCTGCCGAGCGCGCTGCGCCCAACCCTCATCACAACGACCGGTTTGCGCGCTCGACGTGCCGCTTCTAGCGCCGCAACGAACTTTTCGCCCTGATTGATACCCTCTGCATAAACGGCGATCACGTCGATGCCATCGTCCGAAACCATGTGGGCGATAACATCGCCAAGAGTGATGTCGGCCTCGTTTCCCGTCATCACGCCCTGAGCGATACCGAGGCCGCGGCCACGCATAACGCTAACGATATGCCCGCAATAGGCCCCCGACTGGCTCGCTATGCCAATACGGCCAACCGGCGGATAACCGACGTCGAAAACGGAGGCGAAACTGCCGCAAAAACCGGTGCGAAGGTCGAAAAGACCGAGCGTGTTCGGCCCAAGAATCCGCATGTCGCTGGCTTTCGCAGCCTCAATCATTCGGTTCTGCTCGGCTTGGCCTTTGCTGTCCATTTCAGCAAAGCCTGAGCTGAACACAATGGCTGCTGACGTGCCGCGCTTCGCCAGCTCGGTAATCGTCTCACATACTAGCGCGGCTGGCACGGCGATGATGGCAACGTCGGGATCATCCGGCAGCTCGGCAACAGAGGGATATGCTTTGAGGCCCTGCACCTCGGCCCTGTTCGGATTCACCGGCAAAATCGTGCCCTTGAACCCCCTCTCCAGCATCGCGGCGATCGGCCGGCCACCGATTCGCCGTGGATCGGACGAGGCGCCAACCACAGCTACGGAACGCGGCGCGAACAATCGCGATAGCCCTTCTGTCACAATACCGCCTCCGAACCAAGAAGCGCCGTCACCTGGCTCGACAGCGTGCCACCATTCCCGTGGCAAAGGGCAACATCACAGGTTTTGAGCTGCCGCTCACCCGCATCTCCACGGATTTGCGTGACCGCTTCTAGAATCAGAAACAGTCCGTACATGCCGGGATGCACACACGACAGGCCGCCGCCGCTGGTATTCACCGCGAGCTTACCGCCCGGCGCAATGGCGCCATCCTGCACAAAACGGCCACCCTCTCCTTTTGGACAGAATCCCAAGTCTTCCAAAAAGAGGAGCGTTGTTATCGTGAAGGCATCGTACAACATGACCAGATCGACGTCAGACGGCTTCAGCCCGGCCATTGCAAATGCCCGCGGTCCACTCTCGGCAGCGGCCGTGCGCGTGAGATCCGCCATTTGCGTTATTGAGCGATGGGAATGAGCTCCGCCCACGCCTAGCAAGTATACTGGTTTCCTTTTCATACTTTTTGCGCGATCAGCCCGAACCATTACACAGGCTGCACCGCCGTCTGTAACGAGACAGCAATCACGGCTCGTCAGCGGATCACTCACCATGCGCGCGTTGAGCACATCTTCGCGGGTGAGCGGACCTCGGGCGAAGGCATTGGGATTTAGATTGGCCCATTGTCGCGCAGCCACCGCAATATCAGCCAGCATCTCGCGCGTGGTGCCGAACTCGTACATATGACGTTGGGCGGCAAGAGCATAAGATGTAATCGGATGACGCGGTTTATACGGTTTCTCATGCCACTGCGGCTCACTTAGAGACACGAGCCGCCCACCCGCCGTCCGCTGGTTGGAGCCATAGCAGATCAGCACCGCATTGCAGAGGCCGGCTTCGAGCGCTAGCGCCGCATGCAACAGGTGCATGACGAACGAGGAGCCGCCGATATTCGTGCCATCGAAAAATGTGGGCTTGATGCCGAGGTACTCCGCCACGGAAAGCGTCGGAAACGCGTGCACGCTCGTTGCTGCGCAGAGTTCCGTCAATATCTTTCAGCTCGAGGCCCGCATCCTCGATGGCGGCAAGCGCCGCCTCCGCCAAGAGCTCAATCGCCGTGCGGCCTGGCGCTTCGCCCCAGCCTGCCCCTCCGATACCCACAATTGCGGTGCGCCCTCGGATGGAATTGCCGTTCATGCGGCACCTCCCTCACTGAGGACATCGAAAACGACTGCGGGTTCACCGTCAATTTCCACGATCCGCGCCTTCACGCGTGTGCCGATTGGCACGGTCTCGACGCCCTCAACCCGACTCATCAGTCGCGGCCCCTCGTCAAGCTCGACAAGAGCAACATTGTAGTCTCCGGCGCGTGTGCGATTGACGGTGATCGAATAGACTGTGCCAAGACCTGACGCTTCGACCCACTCAAGATCGTTTCGGCCGCTGCCGGGTTCAGCTACGCGCGGAAAGAAGACGTAACGACCCGAGGACCGGCTCCGCTGTATCATGAACCGCCCCTCCGATAGATACGCGCGGTATTGTTCCTCGGGGCCAGGGCCTGATGTTTGCTTGGGTATCATGCGTTTCCTCAGTTCACTTCAGGTCAACTCTTGTGATTTTGTTTTCGTTCGATCCACGGAAAGGCATTCAGTGAATGAAATCGCGCCAAGTCACTGCCACACTCTCAATTGAGCACTAGCCTGAAGCCGCTAGTCGAACGTAAGCCTGATCAGACCACACTTGTGAAAGCCTCGCCAACTCCTCCCTCTGGCGCCATCTACGCAAGCCATGGTACATTCGACATTCAGAATTGCAATCGGAATTGTGAATGACTGAAGTTCCCGATAAGCAGAAGGACGTCGGAGCTGTCGTCCACGCATTGCGCATTTTGCAGCATCTCGCCACTGCGCCCAGTCCCCAAGGCGTTGCCGCTGTGGCGCGTGCAACTGGCATCAGTCCCAGCACCTGTTTCGGCATACTACGAACGATGGCGCGCGCACGTTTTGTCAGCTTTCACGAGAAGGATAAGACATATGCGCTCGGGCTCGCTGTTGCCGAGCTCGCCATCGGGCTGATCGGGACCAGTTACCTCGATCTGATTCGACCTGAGCTCGAGCGTCTTGCCCTCAATCACAACATGCTAATCGCGTTGTGGCGCATTTCAGAAGACGGACACATCATTGTCGTCGATCGCGCTTATGGCGAACATGCCGTCCGGGTTGACATGCGGATTGGGTCGCGTCTGCCTTTTTTAATCGGAGCAGTCGGGCGTTGCATCGCCGCTCACCTGCGGTTGCCATCGCAGGAGCTTCGGCGGCGCTTCACCAAACTGCGATGGCAGGACCCTCCGAGTTTCGAAGAATATCGGGCGGAAGTTGACCAAGCCGCGCGCGACGGCTGGGCGAAAGACGTCGGCCGCCTTTATCGCGGAATTACGACTGTCGCCAGCGTCGTCGTAGATCAGACCGGAATGCCGCGGTTCGGCATCAGCGGCATCGCGATCCAGGGACAGCACGCTCCCGAACAAATCGACCGTTTGGGCTTCGAGCTGCGCGACACCGCGGCTTATCTAAGCCGCGCCCTCTTCCCACCCCCTGGCACTGAGACTTCAAAAACCGCGATGGTGACAGCAAGCTGACATCACGGAGGCGGGACTGCATTCGCGGTTTCTGTCAGGCTATGTGACTGAGACAGGTCAGAATGACCTAGTGCGGTCGTTAAGCGTGTCACAAAAGCAGCGCCTTGATTTCAGCATCAATTCCTTAGTCATCAGCAGCAAGTCTGTGATGTGCAGGCGCTGACGCGCCCGCAGATTAGCCATGCTCGGGTAAATGGACAAATGTGGTCGACTGCCCTCCTGGCGTGAGCACTCGTGACCCGCAAAATCTCGAGTGTGCGCTCCCATTTCTGAAGATCAGCAATCGCGAGCGCCTGCTCACATCGCTCGAAACCTTGAACCGGCGCTCGGGGTAGAACCGTCCTGGCATTTCAATATGGGCGACCGATGGGAACTCGAAATAGAGAGCTAGCCAGAATTCAGGGTAAATCAAATTGAGCCTTGTCGCAAAAAGCAAAGTAATTTGATTTACCGCAATACTTGAATTAGCAGCCTTCAAGTGACGTTTCAAAGGGTTCATCAACAATGCATTGAAAATAGATGTTTTTTCGCTGTTTTCGCATAATTCTCTTGTATGACATTGACTGAATTCAGATTTTCAGCCTAACCTGATTTTGCTCCCAGGCCCCTTCAGGAGGAAACAACTCATGAACATCGAGGTTTCCCGGCGGCACTTTATGAAGCTGGCCGGGGCCGGTGTGGGAGGATCAGCAATAGGTGCTTTCGGATTTAGTGAAGCCGAAGCTCAGCTTGCTGCCCACGTTCGGCCTTTCAGACTTACTCATACGAAGGAAGCCCGCACAATCTGTCCATATTGTGCCGTGAGTTGCGGGATGTTGGTTTTTGCCGCGCCAAATAAGGAAAATGGCGGCAAGCTTGAGGTGACACATATTGAGGGCGACTTGGATCACCCGGTAAATCGGGGTACGCTTTGCCCAAAGGGCTCGGCTGCGATCGATTACATCCGGTCGAAGTCGCGGGTGAAATACCCGATGTATCGCAAGCCTGGCTCCAACGAGTTCGAGCGCGTAACTTGGGATTTCGCGATGGATCGCATCGCGAGGCTCATGAAGGAAGATCGCGACGCGAACTTCATCGAGAGAAACAGGGACGGTACCCCCGTTAATCGCTGGACCACGACGGCCTTCCTATCTGGAAGCTCGCTGACCAACGAAGGCGGCTGGCTGACCTACAAGGTCGCGCGCGGCCTGGGGATGCTGCAGATCGAAAACCAGGCGAGGATTTGACACGGACCGACGGTGTCCAGTTTGGGCCCAACATTCGGTCGCGGTGCAATGACCAACAGCTGGACGGACATCCGCAATGCAGATGTCGTCTGGATTATGGGTGGAAATGCAGCAGAGGCTCACCCTTGCGGATTTAAATGGGTAACTGAGGCGAAGCACCATCGCGGTGCCAAGCTGATGGTGGTCGATCCACGCTTCAACCGATCGGCTGCTGTTGCGGATCACTACGCACCCATTCGGGCCGGAAGCGATATCGCCTTCTTGTCCGGCGTTGTGAATTACCTTCTTACCAATAACAAAATCCATACCGAGTACGTACGCCACTACACGAACGCGTCTTATCTCGTCAGGGAAGGATATTCCTTCAATGAAGGTCTGTTCTCTGGCTACGATGAGGAAAAGCGGACGTACGATCGCAGCACGTGGGAATACGAGATCGGTCCGGACGGCTACGCCGTACGCGACATGACGCTCCAGCATCCTCGCTGCGTTTTCCAGCTGATGAAGCAGCATTTCGCGCCATATACGCCCGAAATGGTGTCACGCATCTGCGGAACGCCGGAGGACAAATTCCTGCGCGTTTGCGAATGGGTGGCGTCGACCGCCAATGGCGAGCGGTCAATGACCATCATGTACGCGCTCGGCTGGACACAGCATTCGCACGGTGCTCAGAACATTCGTACCGCCGCGATGATCCAGCTGCTTTGCGGCAACATCGGCATCCCGGGCGGAGGCGTGAACGCATTGCGCGGCCACTCCAACGTCCAGGGCATCACGGACGTCGGCACACTGACGGCAGCCATTCCTGGCTATCTGGCATTGCCGAGGGATGATGAGCCCACGCTCGAATCGCATTTGGCCAAGCGCAAGTTTACGCCCTTGCAGCCAAACCAGACGAGCTATTGGCAGAACTATCCGAAGTTCTTCGTCAGTTTCTTGAAGTCGTTCTACGGCGACAAGGCGACCCCGGAGAACAGCTTCGGATATGACTGGTTGCCGAAACTGGATGTGGCCTACGACTGCCTGCGCATGTTCGAGACCATGTTCCAGGGCAAGGTCAATGGCCTGATCTGTCAGGGCTTCAATCCGCTGATGGCGATCGCTCATAAGAACAAGAGCATCGCTGGGCTTTCGAAGCTGAAGTTCCTCGTCAGCATTGATCCCATCGAGACGGACACGGCTCGATTCTGGGAGAATCACGGCGAGTTCAACGATGTGGACCCCTCGAAAATCCAAACCGAGGTGTTCATGCTCCCGGCGACGACATTCGTCGAGGAAGAGGGAAGCCTCACCAATTCCAGCCGCTGCATCCAGTGGAAGTGGCGGGCCGCGGATCCATCATTCGAGGCAAGGTCGGACCTTGTTATCCTGGCCGATCTGTTCACACGGATTCGCAAGCTCTACGAGGAGGAGGGAGGCAAGGGCGCAGAGCCGCTTCTCAACGTGAGCTGGGAGTACGCGAACCCGCTCGATCCAACGCCGGACGAACTCCTGAAGGAGCTCAACGGCAAAGCTTTGGCGGACCTCAGGGACGCCGAAGGCAACATCATCCGCAGGGCCGGCGAGCAACTCGCCAGCTTCGGCGAGATGCGGGACGATGGGTCTACAGACGGCTCCATGTGGATCTACACAGGTGTGTACGGTCCAAACGGGAATTTCTCTCAACGCCGGGATAACAGCGATCCTTCGGGGTTGGGCGTCTACCCGAACTGGGGCTTCAGCTGGCCTGCCAATCGCCGCATCCAGTACAACCGCGCTTCAGCGGATCCCCAAGGGAGACCTTGGAGCGAGGCGAAGAAGTACATGTACTGGGACGGCAGTCGTTGGACCGGTCCGGACGTCCCGGACTATGTGCCGACGATCCCGCCGGAGCGGGCGACGGGTCCGTTCATCATGAACCCCGAGGGCGTTTCCCGCCTGTGGGTTCGTGGGCTGATGGCGGATGGACCATTCCCGGTGCACTACGAGCCCTTCGAGTCTCCGGTGGAAAATCCCCTGTTCCCAAAGATCAAGGGAAATCCGGCGGCCCGGGTGTTCGCGACCGATCTGGATGTCTTCGGCGACCCGAAGGAATTTCCGATTGTCGCGACGACGTACCGGCTCACGGAGCACTTCCACTACTGGACGAAAATGGTCCACATGAACGCGGTCATGCAGCCCGAGTTCTTCGTGGAAATGTCGGAGGAGCTTGCGAAGGAGAAAGGCATAAAGCCGGGCGACATGGTGAAGGTTTGGTCCAACCGCGGCACGGTGAAAGGCAAGGCCGTCGTGACCAAGCGGCTCAGGCCGCTCACGATCAATGGAAAGGTCGTGCATTCGGTTGGACTGCCGCTGAACTTCGGCTTTATCGGCGAGACCAAGAAAGCAGCGCCGATAAATTCGCTGACGCCGCCTGTCGGCGACGCCAATGCGCAAACACCGGAGTTCAAGGCGTTCCTGGTTGATATCGAGCCCATTCGCGGGCCGGTGGCATAGGGAGGCCGAGAACCATGTATCCTCCAATTGCAAACCCCACCACCGAGCCAACTCCCCCGAAATTCGGGGAGGCGGACCTGATACGGCGGTCGGCGTCCACAGTGACGCCGCCTGCCCAGCGCCAGACCGAGGTGGCCAAGCTGATCGATGTTTCAAAGTGCATCGGCTGCAAGGCCTGCCAGACGGCGTGCCTCGAATGGAATGAGCTCGAGGAAGAGGTCGGTGTGAATGTCGGGGTCTACGACAACCCCCACGATCTCACGCCGAACACCTGGACGTTGATGCGTTACACCGAGTGGGAGAACCCGGACACCGGCAATCTCGAATGGCTGATCCGTAAAGACGGCTGCCTGCATTGCGAGGATCCGGGTTGTCTCAAGGCGTGCCCGTCACCCGGCGCCATCGTGCAGTACTCGAACGGAATCGTTGATTTCATCCAGGAGAACTGCATCGGCTGCGGCTACTGCGTGAAGGGCTGCCCCTTCAATATCCCGCGCATCTCCAAGGTCGACAACAAGGCCTATAAGTGCACGCTCTGCTCCGACCGCGTCGCAGTAGGGCAGGGTCCTGCATGTCAGAAGGCTTGTCCGACCCAGGCCATCGTTTTCGGCCCGAAGGATGAAATGAAAAAATGGGCTGATGAGCGGATTAAGGACCTCAAATCGCGCGGGTTCGAAAATGCAGGCCTTTACGATCCGCCGGGAGTCGGTGGCACCCACGTGATGTACGTGCTGCACCACGCGGACAAGCCGGAACTCTACGCTGGGTTGCCCAATAATCCCAGGATCAGCCCAGTCGTCGAGGCGTGGAAGGGCTTGAGCAAGTATGCCGGAATGGCCGTTCTTGGCCTGACCGCGGCCGCAGGCTTCATCCACTACGTTCTGCAGGGTCCGAACCGAGTGTCGGAAGAGGACGAAGAGAACGCCGACAGGCTTGCCGGAGGAAACTCGTAATGGGTCAGGACAACAGTTCGGCGCACATTCGTGTGCGCCGATATTCCGGGAAGCGCCCGCATAAACCACTGGATCGTTGCGATCAGCTTCGTTCTCCTGATGCTGAGCGGGCTTTCGCTCTTTTATCCCACATTCTATCCGCTGAGCGTACTGTTTGGCGGATTGCAAACGGCGCGCGAGCTGCATCCCTGGATTGGGCTGGTGCTGGTGGTTGGTTTCCTCGGGCTGTTCATCCGCTTCCTTCCCCAGAACTTGCCTGAGAGGACCGATTTCGTCTGGCTCGCACGTCTTCGCCACGTGCTCACCGCCAACGATAAATTTCTGCCGGAGGTCGGCAAATATAACGCCGGGCAGAAGTTCGTATTCTGGTCGCAGTTCGTACTCGTCGGCGTCATGCTCGTGACCGGTCTCGGTCTCTGGGATGAGGGCCTCTCCTACGTCGAGGGTCTGTTCGGTTTCACGGCGACCATCGAGCAGCAGCGGTGGGCGGCCCTGCTCCACTCGTCAGCGGCCGTGCTCGCCATCGCTGTCTGGATTATCCACGTCTATGCAGCGATCTGGGTACGCGGCACGCTGAGTGGAATGACGCGTGGCACGGTGACCGGCGGCTGGGGCTGGCGCCATCACCGCAAATGGCTCCGCAAGGAAGTGGAAAAGGGCGAGATCAAAAAGGCCGCCTAAGCGACTGACCCGGGGCATCGAAGCGCTTTCCTCGCGCCGGCCCCGGGGTACCAGCTCGAGTCCTGATTGCGCTCCTTTTCGGTCGTTATTGACCCGGTTTGCTCGGTCACGGTGATCGATTAGCTTCCACCGCCCAAGGCTGCACCCCAAAAGCGATTTAGGCTTTGACCGTTTTCGCTTGAAAGCACGCAGCATCGAATTGACCAAAATCCCCTCTCCTCATTAGCATTAACATGCCACGATGAGGGGGGTTCTTATGGATTGCTTACGCGCGCTACTTGCGAGCGGCTTATTGCTACTCGCTTTAGTTTTATCGTCTTCAGCCACCAGCGCACAGACCGTAAACATCAATGGTCGCTTTGACGGCACCCTGAAATTCTCGCCACCGTGCCCCAACGAGGGTGGAGAACCGCGCTTTAGCGGCAAAGTAGGTAATGGCCGCATCTCAGGTCGTGCGGCGCGCGGTCAAACTTTCGACTGGGCACTTACCGCAGATGGAAGCTTTGCCGGCGAGATGCCGCTGCGCCAGCACCGGCTCGGTACTAAGATCCAACGCTACAAAGGACGCGTAACGAACGACGCCGTACAGGTAGCCGCCACATTTCTCGTTCCCGGGCACCCGGATACGGAATGCAAAGCAGCCGCACGACTTCCGCTAACCGCTGGCAGGTGAAAAATCAGTAGCAGCGGATTGCCCAATCCACGCGCTTCCGCGGCGCATGGTTTTGCATTGCATGGGGTCCGAGCCTTGCTGACGCGCGCTCTGTTCGTCAGCTTCGAAACTCCTTGCACTCAGGCGCTGTGGAGCTCACTTGGTCGGTCCTCAATACGCATCATAGTGCGTGGAACTATTTCGACTGGCCCGCCGATGAATGGGTCGAAGAGCACTGGGAACGGTTGCGTTCCTTGCTCGAGCGGCTGGTTAGCGGAGCGGCTTGCAGTGCGGTGGAAGACAACTACAGTGCGCGCCAAGCTCGGCCACCTTCCTGCCAAGCCGGTTTCACGGCAGCCGACAGATCTAGCTTGAGTAGACGTTCTAACGCACGCGCTCATTCGGCCGAAACTGCAACGACCGGATCAGAGAACTCATGACCAACTCCCGACCCGATGAAAAAGGGAACCAGCAAGGCCCTGGGGCCCAGATCATGCGGATCCTGAGCGGCGCCAAGCGCGAGTGGCCCATTCTGCTCATTTTCCTCCTCGCAGCGGCATCGGTCTGGGCCTTCATCGCGCTCGCCGGCAAGGTTGTCGCGAACGACACGCCGGCAATCGACCACCAGCTGCTCGAGCTGTTCCGCGACCCCGAGGACCCGACGCGCCCGATAGGATCGCCTTGGTTTCGGGAGATGATGCGAGACTTCACAGGATTGGGCGGCACCGGCGTGCTCACGCTGATTACGTTGAGCGCGGTCGGCTTCTTTCTGCTCGAAAGGAAGGACAGCGCGGCGGTTCTCCTCGCCGTGGCCGTCCTGGGCGGTGTCGTGCTGAACAACGTCCTCAAGATAGGGTTCGGGCGCCCCCGTCCCGACCTGGCTGCGTACGAACCGTTCCTCTCCTCTGCCAGCTTCCCGAGCGGACACTCGACTATGGCCGCAGTAGTCTATTTGACTATCGGCGCATTGATCGCCCGGCTCCATCCCGATCCGCGGGTCAAGATCTACGTCCTCACTTTGTCGGTGCTGATAACACTGATCGTCGGCGTCACGCGCGTTTATCTCGGCGTGCACTGGCCGACAGATGTGCTTGCGGGCTGGGCGGTCGGCTCCGCCTGGGCCCTCTTCTGCTGGCTCGTCGCACTGGTGCTGCAACGGCGAAACGCGATTGAGCAGACCTGATCCAAAGACGTCCTTTTTCACAAATGGCTCAGCGGACAGGCCGGCCCAAGCTCCACTGGCCTAGCCGAGGTCGATCTCTTCCTCGACGACGTGTTTCAGGTCGGTCCCCTCCGCCGTCAGCTCCATGCGCACTTTGAGCCGGCCTTTGCCCGCGAGGTCCTTCTCGCGAACGATGCGCTCGATCTCGCGCTGCGACGTAACGCCCACCTGTTTCAGAAACTTCCGAAGGGAGATGTTGAACCGATCAGGCTCTGACATGACGACCTCTCGTAAGCAGCTACAGTCGCGCAAGCTTATGATAGGTATAGGCGCCTTGAACCGATCTGGACAGTGGTTGAGGCCGCAGGCGCAGCAGCACAAATCGCGACGAACTGAACAAGCCACGTAGTTGGAAGCACTTGATCAATCTTGGTGCTGCGGTACCTTGCCTTTAGGCGTAAGATATTTCCCGACACCGGACACTGCTCGACCCATGAGGTAGCCGAATGGTTGTGCAAGAGACCCGTGTGGCCCCTGCCCCGATGATCGACCCTTTCGGGCGCCACGTGACGTACCTGCGGGTCTCCGTGACGGACCGCTGCGATTTTCGCTGCGTCTACTGCATGTCCGAGCACATGACCTTCCTGCCGAAGAAGGACCTTCTGACGCTGGAGGAGCTTGACCGGCTGTGCTCGGCCTTCATCGCCAAGGGCGTGAACAAGCTGCGGATCACGGGCGGTGAGCCGCTTGTGCGCAAGAACATCATGTGGCTGTTCCGCGCTCTCTCACGGCATCTCGAGACGGGCGCGCTCGAGGAGCTGACGCTCACGACAAACGGCAGTCAGCTTCCGAAATACGCCAGTGAGCTGGCGGCCTGCGGTGTGAAGCGGATCAACGTCTCGCTCGACACGCTCAATCCCGATCGCTTCAAGGCGATCACCCGCTGGGGCGACTTCCGCCAGGTGATGGACGGATTGGCGGCTGCCGAAAAGGCGGGGCTGGCCATCAAAATCAATGCCGTGGCGCTCAAAGGCGTCAACGAGGACGAGATCGAGGACCTGTTGCGCTTTGCCCATGGGCGCGGATACGACCTGACGCTCATCGAGACGATGCCACTCGGCGACATCGATGGCGATCGCACGGAACAGTATCTGCCGCTTTCCATCGTGCGTGCGCGCCTGATGGATCGCTTTACGCTGGAGGACATCCCCTATCGCACCGGCGGGCCCGCCCGCTACGTGCGGGTCGCGGAGACGGGCGGCCGGCTCGGGTTCATCACTCCGATGACCCACAACTTCTGCGAAAGCTGCAATCGCGTGCGGCTGACTTGTACTGGCACGCTGTACATGTGCCTTGGGCAAGAGGATGCGGCCGATCTGCGTGCGCCTCTGCGCGCCAGCGCCGACGATGAGCTGCTTTATGCGGCCATTGACGAAGCCATCAGCCGCAAGCCGAAGGGCCACGATTTCGTGATCGACCGCCGCACCCGCCGGCCGGCGGTTTCGCGGCACATGAGTGTGACGGGCGGGTAAACGCCGGATCGCGGTCTAGTCGAGCATTTCGAATTTCGCGCGTTTCGAAGTTTGGTTCGTGGACGTGCTGGCGCGGCATGTGCGACGCGCATTTCCGGTAGGGCTCTCTATCGAGATGTCCATCCCTGACTGGCCAACCTCGCGAGCACCGCGCGCTTTAGATTTGCTCCATCCAACTCCGGCTCGTTCTCTGCGATTTCCAGCGCGATTGCAGCAGCGCGCACCATTGCGGCCAAGCTCCGCGGAAGCTGTGCAGGATTCGGCTCGCCGGAAAACGGCGTCTCCTGATCCGCACCGTGCGTATCACCAGCTCCGACGGTCAATACATTTGCAACGTCGCTTGCCGTATCGCCTCGCCCCTCGCCATCAGCCATGATGATCAGCAGGCGATCGAATTGCGAGGCGGCCTGTTGAATTGCGCTCCTGTGCTCCGGTCGAAGACCGTCGCTCGACAACACCACCACGCGAGCAGGTGTCTGATTTATGAATGCAATGGCGAGGAGAAGGGTTGCCGGCCTCTCCAAGTCGATACGGATTGGAACAAGCCTTGCGCCGGGTGCCTCAGCCAGCAATTCGCTAGCGAAAGCGGTTCCATTTCCGTCCGACTCCGCTGCTGCAAACGGGAACGCGTCGTCGTCCACGAAATCCCAGCCGATGATCTCCCCTTCGCCATCTCGGGCCAGCCTGGCGGCGATGTTCGGCTGCGTGTAATCAATCCCAGGCGAAATCACGGCCACAGCGACGCCACCGGGATCTGTTCCAGGCGGCACACGAGGATCGCTGCCGCCAGCCGCCAACTCCGTAGGTGCGATCAGGGCGAGAAGCGACATCGCCCACGCGAGAGCGAAAATCTTTTTCATTCGCTTCGCTTTTGAGCCGGGATCGAAGACGAACGGCCGGTCTCAATGTCCCGCCGCATCCCGAGCGGCCCAATCGTCTTGTCGATGAAATCCGCGATTGCCTGGATGTCGTCGAGCGAGAATACAGGGAGCGCCGCGTCTTCGACCGGATGATCAGACGCGATGGCGATGACCATCGGATCCTCCGCCGCCAGCGGCCGCTTCGTTGTTGATTCCAGCCGACGCGTTTCGATCTTGTGGATCGGCGCAGATTTGTAGCCCTCGACAATGATCAGATCGCACGGGTCCAGCCAGCTGATCACCTCCTCGAAGCTGGGCTCTGGCTCTTCGCCAAGCTCGCGGATCATTGCCCAACGCCGGCTGGAAACAATGGCAACCTGCTGCGCCCCGGCACGGCGATGGCGGGCGCTGTCTGTTTCACCCTCATCCACCTGAAAACCGTGGTGGGCGTGCTTCACGCTTGCCACCTTGAGACCGCGCCGTGTGAACTCCTCGACAAGCCGAACCACCAACATCGTCTTGCCGGAATTCTTCCAGCCCGCGATGCCAATGATGGGCGTATCTGGTGCGCGGTGTGCCGATCTCACGGACTTCTGCTCTCGATCAGGGTGCGTGCCTCGTCCAGCTCCTCAGGCGTATTGGCGTTGAAGAACGGGTCGATCATGCGGCCGTGAAGCTGCAGGAACGGGAACTCGACCACCACGGTGGAATGGCGATCCGTCCAGTGCAAGACCTTGCGCACACCCGCCTTGAGCTGCTCCTCCAAGTCATCGGCCAACGCCACGGGCCACAGGCCAATAACCGGGTGAACATCGCCGCCAGAAGCCGCAAGCGCAATCGTCCGCGCGTCAGAAACCGCTGCCAGAAATCGCTCTGTCAGATCGAGCGGCAGAAATGGTGCATCTGTGGAGACTGTGACGATCCAGCGGGCCTCCGGCGCATGGGTGGCCGACCAACGCATCCCGGCGAGGACGCCTGCGAGCGGGCCGGCGAACCCCTCGATCGTATCGGGCACGACATCCAAGCCAAACTGAGCGAAGCGGGCAGGATCGCCATTGGCGTTGATCACCATAGCGCCGACCTGAGGCTTAAGCCGCTCGATGATGTGCGCCAGCATCGGCTTGCCCGCGAGATCACGGAGGCACTTGTCGCCACCGCCCATCCGTCGCGAGAGGCCACCCGCGAGCAGGACGCCCGTCACCCGATTTCTCGCTCGATCAATCATTCGCGATCAGTCCTCGGCCGTGGCGAGGCTGCCTTTGCGCACGAACTTGCGATCCTCTTCGTCCACACGCGCCAAGTCGGCATCGTAGATGATGCGCTCCAGGCCGGATAGGGCGATGAATCGCTTTCCCCGTGCCCGGCCGATCAGCGTCAGGCCGGCGCGGCGTGCGAGATCGACGCCCCAGGCGGTGAAGCCAGAGCGGGACATCAGGATCGGGATGCGCATCTTGACGGTCTTGATGACCATCTCCGAGGTGAGCCGGCCGGTGGTGTAGAAGATCTTGTCGTCCGGCTTGATGTTGTTGAGGAACATGTAGCCGGCGATCTTGTCGACGGCGTTATGCCGGCCAACGTCCTCCATGTAGATCAGCGGCCGGTCCTCCTGGCAAAGCACGCAACCGTGAATGGCGCCGGCCTTGAGGTAAAGGCTGGGCTCTGTGTTGATCTTCTTCATCAGCTGATAGAGCCAGCTGGTTCTGAGCCGGGCGTCCGGATTGAGCTTGATCTTGTCGAACTCCTCCATCAAGTCGCCGAAGATCGTGCCCTGAGCGCAGCCGGAGGTCTGGATCTTCTTCTTGAGCTTTTCCTCGAAGTCCGTCTGGCGGCGGGTCCGCACCACCACCGTCTCGATGTCCTCGTCGTACTCAATCGCCGTGATCTCGTCGTCAGGACGGAGCATGTTCTGGTTGAGCAGATAACCGACGGCGAGCAGGTCGGGGCGATCGCCAATGGTCATCATGGTCACGATTTCGCGAGAGTTGAGAAAGAGGGTCAGCGGCCGCTCCGTGACGACCGACGTCTCAATCGCCTTGCCTTCGTGATCGATGCCGGAGACGGTCACCGAAAGGCGCGGATCATCCGGCGTCGGCCGAACCTCGAATTCCTTCATGATCCATGCTCCTGACTTCGGGCCACTGCGCTCGGGCCTCACCGGAGTGCTTCTGCGCGGATTAAGCCCGAGCATACCGGTGCTGGCAATCATCGACTGGAACGCATGAACGCGCGCAGGTGCCCTGAACGAGCCAATCTCAAGCCATTTCGTGGCTCTGTAGCGCAGGTCGCAAGCCGTGACTTCAACGCCATCACCTGTCACAATGCACGGCATATTTCACCAGGGCATTTTGCTGCCCGGAAGACCTCTTGGAGACAATCAATGTCAGTGACGAAGACGCAGGTCCTGGAGGAGCTGCGGCGCGTGAAGGGACCTGACCTAGAGGGCAACATCGTCGATCTCGGGCTGGTATCGGAAATCCTGATCAAGGACGAGCGCGTCTATTTTTCGATCACCGTTCCCCCAGAGCGTGCTCATGAGCTGGAGCCGCTGCGTCAGGCTGCGGAGAAGGTCGTCAAGGAGATCCCGGGCGTTGCCGGTGTCACCGCGGTGCTGACCGCCGAAACAAGGCGGAGGGGGGAGGCCGCCAGCTGGCGCAGGTCGCCCGAATGTGGTCGAGCATCCGCGTGTTCAGCAGGCGCGGGCGGCGCAGGCAGCTCCCGGTGGGCCAAGGCCGCAACCGGGTGCCGGCCGGCAGACCGTCGGCGTGCCGGGAGTGAAGCACCTCGTTGCCGTTGCCTCAGGCAAGGGCGGCGTCGGCAAGTCGACCACCGCCGTCAATCTGGCGCTCGGGTTCCGCGCCATTGGGCTCAAGGTCGGCATCCTCGACGCTGATATTTATGGACCCTCTCAGCCACGCCTTCTGGGCCTATCGGGACGGCCGCAGGTCGTCTCCGGCAACAGAATGATGCCGATGCAGGGCTACGGCCTGCAGGTCATGTCGATGGGCTTCCTCGTCGACGAGGGCACACCCATCATCTGGCGCGGCCCGATGGTCGTTTCGGCGCTGAACCAGATGCTCCGGGAGGTCGCCTGGGGTGAGCTCGACGTCATGGTCATCGACATGCCCCCGGGCACAGGCGATGTGCAGCTCACCATGGCGCAGCAAGTGCCGCTCTCCGGCGCGATAATCGTTTCGACGCCTCAGGACCTCGCCCTCATCGATGCCCGCAAAGGGCTCAACATGTTCCGCAGGGTCGATGTGCCGGTGCTCGGCATCATCGAGAACATGAGCTACTTCATCTGCCCGAAATGCGGGGAGCGCTCCGACATTTTCGGCCACGGAGGCGCGGAGACAGAAGCGGAGAAGCTCGGCATTCCATTCCTCGGCGCCGTGCCCCTGCACATGGAGATCCGGTCGCGATCGGATAGCGGCCAGCCAGTGGTCGCTACCAACCCCGACAGCCCACATGCCCAGATTTATCGTGACATCGCGGCGAAGGCCTGGACCGAGCTGGAATCAGCGCGGGGCGCCCGCATCAACCCGCCCAAGCTCGAGCTCAGCCCCGACCGTGATGCGCTCAAGGTTACGTTCGAGGATGGCGAGAGCTACGAGCTGACAGCCGAGATGCTGCGCGTGATGAGCCCATCCGCCGAGGTGCAGGGCCACAGCCCTGACCAGCGGGTTACGGTTGCGCGCAAGCGCCATGTGAAGATTTCGGATCTGCGTCCTGTCGGGAACTACGCGGTGCGAATCGTCTTCGACGATGGGCACGACACAGGGCTTTACACCTGGACCTATCTTCGGACCCTGGGGCGGGAAAAGGAGCTCAGATGGGCGGCATATCTCCGTGAGCTTGAGCAGAAGGGATTGACCCGGGGTTGAACTGGCGATTTCCCATCTACTGACCGAGGCACCCGCCGGTGCCTCGGCTTTCGCATGGTCAAGCTCCTGGAACGCACGCGGGCTCTGCCCACGCTGACTGGGCAAACCAACACTGGTGCGATGAGCTGATTTCTGGGGCAAACCGCCCCACGCGGTACATTTTCGCAACCGAACCAATGGGTTGCCCGCTCAGCTGATCCAGTGCCTAGCTGATCGCCGCTTGCCAACGGCTCGCCAATGGGCCAGACGGGCACTCTCGCAGCAGGTGCGTCAGCCATCTGCCACTCCGCTGACCGATCGAAGGACCCCCGCCAATGAAAGACGGGATCGATTCCGCCGACCTCATCCAATTGCCATTCGAGGAGCCCCCGGCGCCCGGCGAAGCGGTGGAGGTCGCACCGGGAGTGTTGTGGGCCAGGATGCCGCTTCCTGTACGCCTCAACCACGTGAACGTGTGGATCCTCGCCGATGACGACGGCTGGACGGTCGTCGATTGTGGCCTGGATTCATCCGAGACGCGCGCGGCTTGGGACAAGCTCATCTCCGGTCCGCTTCAAGGCAAGCCGATCAGGCGGCTCGTGGCGACTGATGGGCACGTCGATCACGTGGGACTGGCGGGTTGGATTACCGAGCGATTCAATACGTCCTTCCACGCCACGCGCGCCTGCTGGCTATGGGCTCGGGTGACGTTTGCGGGCCGGAACGAGCCCACCAGTCCCCATGCGCTCGAACATCTGCGCAGTCATGGCTGTGATCCTGCGCACATTCAAGCATACGCGCGTGACCGCGGACCGTTGCTGAAACTCTTCTGCCAACCACCCGCAGCCCATGTCCGCCTGAAAGAGGGAGATGCCCTCGAAATGGGCAGTCGGCGCTGGCGCGTCCTGACGAACGACGGTCACGCGGACGAGCACGCCTCCTTCGTCAGCGTCGATGAGAAAGTGGTGATCGCCGGAGATCAGATCCTCCAGCGCATCTCACCGGTCGTGGGTGTGTTCGCCGGTGAGCCGAACGCCGATCCGCTGACAACCTATCTCGACTCCCTCGAACGGTTTCGCGGGCTTGCGGCCGATACGCTCGTGCTTCCTTCGCACGGGCTGCCGTTCCGCGGCCTCGACGCGCGGCTTGACCAGCTCAAGCAGCACCACCGGCGTCGGCTGGAGCTCGTTCACGAAGCCCTCGACCGACCACGCACGGCGACGGAGTGCTCCCAGGTGCTCTTCGCCCGGGCCATGGCAGAGGGTCAGTGGTTTCTGGCGCTCGCCGAGACGATCGCTCATCTGCATCACCTCGTCACAATCGGGGCAGCACGCCGTGAGGTGGGCAATGACGGCGTAATCCGCTTCGCCCGGACGTAGTAACTTCACCGAAACGAAGGCGGGTTAGTCCAACAGCAAGCTGTCGTCTGCGAGTTGCTCGCCGCGCAGCCGGCGAACTCGGCCAGGAGGTCCGGCACATCGAGACCTGCCCGCTCTTTGCCGGCGACGTCCAGGACCACTTTCCCTTCGTGCAGCATCACTGTGCGCTCACCCATATCGAGCGCCTGGCGCATGGAATGGGTGACCATGAGCGTGGTCAGCCGCTGCTCTGTGACGATCCGGTTCGTGAGCTCCAGCACGAAATCAGCCGTCTTCGGATCGAGCGCAGCGGTATGCTCATCGAGCAGCAGCACCTCCATCGGCCGCAGCGTCGCCATCAGAAGACTGACGGCCTGCCGCTGGCCGCCGGACAGAAGCCCGACTTTGTCGCCGAGACGGTTCTCCAGACCGAGGCCGAGCGATCGTAACCGCGCCCGGAACTCCTCGCGGGCATATCGATCGATGGCGAGCCGCAAGCCGCGGCGCCGGCCGCGTGCGGCAGCCAATGACAGGTTTTCCTCGATCGTCAGCGACTCGCAGGTGCCGGCGAGCGGATCCTGAAAGACACGCGCGACGAGCGCACTTCGGCGGGGTGCTGACCATCGCGTAACGTCCTCGTCATTGATGACGACGCGCCCCGATTGCGGAACGACCTCTCCGGCCAGTGCATTCAGCAGCGTCGACTTACCCGCACCGTTGGAGCCGATGACAGTCACGAACTGACCGCTGGGGACCTCGAGATCGAGCCCTCTGAGGGCTCGTGTCTCCATCGGCGTTCCGCTGTGAAACGTGACGTTGAGACCTTCCACTCGAATCATGTGGGCGCACGCCTCCAGCGGACGGTGGAGAACATAGAACGGATGCTGCTCTGCGCTCCCGGTAAGATCAGTGCGATCGTCACGAGGACCGCCGTCACGAGGTTGAGATCCGAAGCCTGGAGCCCGAGAACGTCGCTGTTGAGCGCCAGCGCAACGGCCAAACGATAGGCGACCGAACCGACGACGCAGCCCGCAGCCCAGATCAGGACGGAGCGGGTCCCGAGCAAGGCTTCACCGACGATGACAGCGGCGAGGCCGACGACAATGGTTCCGGTCCCAAGCGTCACATCAGCGAACCCGTTCATCTGCGCGAACAGTGCGCCGGCCAGCGCAACGAGCCCATTGCTCATGGCCATGCCGACGTAAGTCGCTCGGCTCGTCTCCACGCCCTGCGCCCGCGCCATGCGCGGATTGGCTCCGGTGGCCCGCATCGCAAGACCGTATTCGGAAGCCAAGAATCGCGAAACGAGAAGCACGCCCGCAATCGCCACCACGCCTGCGAACAGCGGCTTGAGGTACAGCATGGCGAGCCCGAAGCCTTCGAATGCAGAAAGCACGGTCGGCTCGGAAATGATGGCGAGGTTGGGACGTCCCATGATGCGCAAGTTGATCGAATAGAGCGCGATCATGGTGAGAATGCTCGCCAGGAGATGGAGAATTCCGAAGCGAATATTCAGGAACGCTGTCACGAGCCCGGCGAGGCAGCCGCAAGCAATGGCGACCAACGTTGCGGAATAAGGATCGAGGCCGCCGACGATCAACGCGGCGCTGACTGCGGCCCCCAGAGGAAAACTGCCGTCGACCGTCAGGTCTGGGAAGTTGAGGACCCGGAACGACAGGAACACGCCAAGCCCGACCAGGCCAAACACCAGCCCGATCTCGATTGCGCCCAGAAACGCGACCAGGTTCATGGCAAGTGCGAGCTCCTGCAGCAGTCCAGTCTCATTATCATCGGAGTTCTCATTATCACGGGGGCAGCGGCATCAGAGAGCTGTTCCACCAACTGCAAAGGTGGCGCGCGAAACAGACGCCACCTAACGCGGAGTTGCGAAAATAGCGAGATGCCTTGAAGCCCCGAGCGGCGCTATTTCACGACCTGCTTAGCGCGATCCAATACGGCTTGTGGAATGGCCACTCCCATCCGCTCGGCGGAAGTCACGTTCACGTACAGCTCGGTCTTCTCAATGCCTTCGACCGGAATGTCGCCGGGCTTCTCACCCTTCAGAATCCGCAACACGATTTTGCCGGTCTGCCGACCAACGTCGTAGTAATTGAACCCGAGCGCAGCCATCGCGCCCCGCGGCACCGAATCTGTATCGGCTGCATAAACGGGGATCTTGTTCTCGACCGCGACGCGGATCACCGCTTCAAGCGCCGATACGATCGTGTTGTCCGTCGGGATGTACATCGCATCCGCCTTGCCGACCAAGCTTTGCGCGGCTCCGAGCACATCGGATGATCGGGTTGCAGGCGCCTCGACGATTTCCAAACCCAGCGGACCAGCCTCTTCCTTCAGCCGCTCCAGCAGGGAGAGCGAATTCGCCTCGCCGGGATTATGGGGAACCCCGACGCGCTTCGCGTTAGGCGTGATCTCCTGGATCAGCTGGAGGTGCGCCCGAATGGGCGACATGTCCGTAACGCCTGTGATGTTGCCGCCCGGTTTTTCTGGATCGGCTACCAGCTTGGCTCCGACCGGATCTGTTACTGCGGTGAAGACGACGGGAATGTCCTTGGTCGCTGCGGCGACTGCCTGCGCAGAGGGAGTAGAGATCGGCACGATAACATCCGGCCCTTCGCCTACGAACTGGCGCGCGATTTGGGCCGCGGTCGTCGGGTTATTCTGGGCGCTCTCGTACTCGAAACGCAGATTGCGGCCAGGCTCGTAGCCGTTGGCGATCAGCTCATCACGAACACCGTCCCGAGCCGCATCGAGCGCGGGATGCTCGACGATCGCCGTTACCGCTACGAATGCCTGATCCTGGGCCGAGGCAGGCTCAACCAAACCAAGCGGGGCGGCTGCAACTGCAGCACAGGCCAGCAAGGCGAAAAACTCGCGTCCCATCCCATCCTCCCGTGGCAGACAAGCAATTCGGACGAGCAATGAGACGATCAAATTGGGCAAAATGCAAAGCCGATGCCCAGCTGATCGTCGCAGGCTCTCCTTAGCATCACGAAATGTTGATCGACAGACCAAATATGCTGGCCAGCACGCCTGCAAAGACCCCCGCCAACGGCGGCACGAACCAGGAGGAGGCGATCCTCAACCCCACGAACGGCCAGCCCATGATCGGGCCCTCGTAAGAGATGACGCGGTGGAAGGCGTACACTGACCAGCCGGTGATCAGCGCGATCACCTGTGGGCCGCCGGCGCCTTGGTGAGCAAACAGAATTGCGATCGGGAACGAAACGATCGGACCTCCCGGCATGAGGCCCCCGAGCAGCGACGCCGCGATGATGCCGGTAAATCCCGCCTCGCTCCCCAGCACGGCTGCAATCGCCCGCTGCGGCACCAGCTCGGCAATGCACGACGCGGCGAAGAGCGCAAACGGCAGCCGCACGAGGATGCGAGAGACTTCCTGGCGCGCAAACATTGTCGCGCGCGGCAAAGTCTCACTGCTCTTGCGCCAAGCGTAAATTGCGACAGGCACGGTCACGGCGATGAGGATGAGGAGCGATCCGAGCATCACTCGCCTCCACCTTTGACCTGGGTGCGCCCAATCGGCAGCTCTGGAATGAAGCGCATCAGCAGGCGGGCGATCAGCCCCGATACGAGCGGCAACGGAAGGCTAGCCAGGGTGCGTGCCGTGACGAAATCCAGCCCCATCAACGGCAGCTCCCATATGATCAGCCGATGCAGACCGAGCACCGACCAGGCTGTGAGATAGGCGACAACCGCGCCAACATCGGCGCCTGCCAGCGCCAGCGCGTAGACGATCGGGAACGCGGCAAACGGCCCGCCCGGCGTAGCAGCGCCGAGCGCTGTCGCCAGCGCCAAGCCCCTCAGCCCTGAATTGGCGCCAAGAATGGGAGCAATTTGCTTCGGGTCGGACAGCTCCTTTACGAGGCCGCCGAGAAACAGGCCGACGACGATCATGGGCGTGACCGTCAGGAGCAGCGTCGCGGACTGCGTGGCCGCTCTGGACAGCGCATCAAAGCCTCTGAGCCAGACCAGCAATAGCGCAGAGGCCGCCGCGAGCAGCACGAAAAACCACAACGCTCCGTCAAGCAGACGATGCGGAGGATCACTTGCGCTGTCTTCTCGCGGAAGCTGGGCCTGGGATTTCTCGGTCGTCATGATCGCCGCGCCTTGTTTGGCAGATACGGGCGCGACTGTCACGACGCGCTGGCCACGTGTCGCTATTCGCTTGCGATCACTGGCAGCTAACCTGACCGAGGGAGCAGGCGGTCCACTTGCTCATGATCATCTCTTACCGGGGGAAAAGGAGGAGACCGCTGCTCCTCACCGGTCAGGTCGCATCGACCATAGGCGCATTGCTCTGCACGTTCTGTTCCGCAAGGAACAGGGAGCGCAGCTTAGCGATCTATCTGCAGAGTGCGTTGGCGCCGCCGGCCTCAATGAATTAGGATGCTTGCAGACGAACGGCAGGAGCGATGCATGCGCCGGCTCGTATCTGTATTCCTTTCGGCTGCAGTTGGGCTTTCGGTCTTTCTGGTTGCAAGTTTGCCTGCCCGTGCCGTGGCCCCGGATCAGTGCCTCGCACTCGCCGAAACTCCGTCACGCGCTTTGGTTCAACGAGCGTCGCTCAGAGTTGCGCAGCTCAAGGCTTCCGAGGTGCGTCTGTCCTACATCGGACACTCGACGTTCCTGATCGAAAGTGCGGCCGGGGTGAAGATTGCGACGGATTACAATGATTATGTGCGCCCCCGCGAAGTGCCCGACATCATAACAATGAACCGGGCGCATGATACGCATCACACGAGCTTTCCTGATCCTCGCATTGAGCACGTGCTGCGCGGCTGGAATCCGGAGGGCGGGTCCTGCTGTGCACGATTTCACGTTCCGCGACGTGCGGGTGCGCAACGTGCCCACAAACATTCGCACGTGGGACGGCGGCACAATGCCTTACGGCAATTCAATTTTCGTATTCGAAATTGCGGGCCTGTGCATCGCCCATCTCGGGCATCTCCATCACACGTTGACGACGCAGCAATTGGCACAGATCGGGCAGATGGACGTCGTCCTAGTGCCGGTGGACGGGAGCTTCACGCTGGATCTCGATGGCATGCTCGAGGTGCTCCGGGCGCTCAAGGCTCCTCTGGTCATCCCGATGCACTATTTCTCGAGCTTCACGTTGAACCGCTTCTTGTCTCGCATCGAAGACAGTTTCGAAGTGGTCAGAAGTGAGGTGCCGACCACGGTCATCTCTCGCGCCACATTGCCAAGGTCGCCCAGGTCCTGGTGCTACCAGGCCACTGACACGGCGTATCGGCTCTCACGGATTGCCGAATTGATACGTCAACGCCAAGCGTTGAGCAGGGCACTCGCCCATGTCTGCCGCCGCCGCGCGACACGCGCGCGCCGTCTCCGTCGTCGACGTTGGCGCGACGCCTGCTGCGGCTCCGAGCCTTGCGTCGAGATCAGAACGAACCCTTCGGGACTCTGGTGCTTGCGCCCGGTCGCGCGGTCATCAGTGATGACGAGCGTGGCGCCCGTGTGAAGCAGCCTGGCCATTGCCATCGCTTCGGCGCGATCCTCGAACGAGACCTGATCAAGGATCTCGTCTCCGCGCCAAGAGACGAGGTGCGGCTCACGGCGATTGCGGCCAATGCCGAACGCCAGCCAGACCAGCTCGTGCCCTCCAAGCGACGTGCCTGTAAGTGAGTAGACGTGTGTGCCGATGCGGCGGTCCGGGTTTGTGAACGTCACCCGCGCTATGTGCTCCCGAAGTCCATCACGCAGAAGAATTGCGTTGCCCCCCGATCGGGAGACGACGATCGCTACATGGCCGGACTCCGGAACTCCTCGCCAGCAGCTCTGGCATGGAGCGCACGGCTACGGTCCGTACCAACCTGCCCGCTTCGTAGATCGGCACCGCCGGAAAGAGTGTGCCGGAATGGACGACATCCACGGGCTCGGTGCGTTGGTGTGCGAGGATGACCAGGGTTCCGGGGCCCGCGACGCCATCGAGAAGGCGCGCGAATGCTGAAGGCAGCCTGATGCACCCAAGTGGGGCCGGATAGCCGCGCACGTGGTCGGCATGCAACGCGTGCCCCGTCCAGGAGAGCTTGCCGTTGTTCGCCCTGCGCTCCGCAAGGGCGAAAACGCCTGTCGGCGTACGACGTCCACGGCAACCGACCTCGCACGTCGAGATGCCGATGAGTATGCCGGCCTTGTAGACGTGCACCAGCCGGTCGCGCAAAGATGCGATGATGGTGACCGGCCCTTCGATGGGCTGCGTTGGCTCCCAAACGAACTGACCGCGCCGCAGCCCCGTCCGATTGATGAAGCGCTTGGCCTCTGCCGGCTGCGGCATCGGCCACAAGACGGCGGCAAGGCTCAAGCCTAGCAGTTCGCGGCGGGTGAGCGGCATTGCCATTTCTCCCAGACGTGCACACCACAGCACACGTCCCTGCCCCGCAGGGCAGATTACGCGATTCGCGTCGTCGATACACGGAGAACGTGCACCTCGAGAAGTTCTGCACGCACAACGGGAAAGGACAACAGGCTGCTCACACAAGCGAACAGCCCAGCCTGTCGACTCAATTGGGAGGATGGAAAATCGAGCTGGCGCGAGGCTTTTCAGCGCCGGCGTTGCTGCGGCCGATACCCTCCGCCACCAGGCGGCGGAGATGACCGTGTGTCCCTGTGCCGGAAGTTGATGCGTCCCTTCGTCAGGTCGTAAGGGGTCATCTCTACGGTCACCCGATCCCCGGCAAGGATCCGGATCCGGTTCTTCTTCATTCGGCCCGAGGTATAGGCGACGACCTCATGGCCATTGTCGAGCTGAACGCGGCAACGCGCGTCCGGCAGAACTTCCGTAACAACTCCTTCGAATTCAAGTACCTCTTCTTTTGCCATAACTCTCCTTTCGCGTCAGATGCTCTGACGCACCAAAGCCCCCGGTACCCTTAGGGCGCCGGGGGCATTGCTTCACTTCCACCTCCGCGCCGCTTAGGAGACGCGAAGGTTCACAGCCGATGTTTTGCCGTTGCGGCCGCGCTCGAGCTCGTATGAAACCTTCTGACCTTCCCTCAAGGTCGACAGCCCAGCCCGCTCAACGGCCGAGATGTGTACAAATACGTCGGCTCCACCTTCCTCAGGTTGAATAAAACCGTAGCCCTTCTGGCCGTTGAACCACTTCACCGTTCCTGACGCCATATCAATTACTCGCGCATTTCTAGCCGACCTCAGGGCCTAGTCCCCGAGACCATCAAATAACGCTTTGGGGACCTTCTTATCTGCGGACCTGATGCCGCCTCCTATGCGCAAAGCGAATTCGATGGATGGTATATGAACCCACGGCGCGGCAAACGCAAGGAGTAGCGCGATTGCCTGTTTAGCCAGTTCGCGACATTCATCCACCAGGTCTTGAACGGGCTACGCTGGAGGGGACCCGATGCCGATAGATCTGCGGAATGTTGGAATGGGCTTCCTCGCCGGGGCGATGGCAGTCCTGACCGCGCATCAGCTGGTGGTGTACGCTCTTTCGGCGACGGGGATCATCACCGCGAGGCCTTGGTCGATGCATCCGGTGGGGCCGTTCGACGTGCCAGCCCTGCTCAACAGCGCCTTCTGGGGCGGGGTCTGGGGAGCGATTTTCGCACTCATCGCTGGCCGGCTTCCCGCTACAAAACCCTGGTCAAAAGGCCTCGTGTTCGGGCTGGTGTTCCCGCTTCTCATAGGGGCTTGGATCCTCGTGCCACTCATCAAAGGCCAGCCTTTCCTGGCAGGGCTTTCCGTGCCCCGCCTCCTGGCCGGCGTCCTGATCCATGCGGCCTATGGTGTGGCTCTGGGTGCGCTCTATAGCAGGCTGGCACGGTAGCAGGCAGACATCGAGCCGACCGCAAGCCAAGCTCGCAGCCGGCACCCGCCGGACTTCCCTCGCTTCCTCAACTCAACCGTGCAACCCTCCGTCCGGCAACCGGAACCTTCCCCACCCCTAAGAGTTGCAGATGCGGTTCGCGATTGGTGGAGTGCTCTCAAATGACTGCCAGAAGAACCGGCAAAATGACGGTCGAGGAGGCCGGACGCAAAGGGGGAAGCGACATCCACACTTCACGGTCGCAGCTTCTACGAGGAAATCGGCCAGAAGGGCGGAGCGGCACGGCGTGGCCAGCTCGGCCGTGAAGGCTATTCAGCGCTCGGCCGCAAGGGAGGCGAGGCAACCAACGTCAGGCATGGCTCCGGCTTCTATGCCGAAATCGGCAGGAAGGGCGGCGAAGCCGTTAGCCGGAACCGCGAACATATGAGCCAAATCGGGCGCAAGGGAGGTGAGGCGCGGGCGGAGAAGGGCGAACAGCGTTTGCGCGAACGCCAATAGTCAGGGAAGAGCAAATGGCCAGGGGCGTTCGCAATATCTCGCCTGCCGACTTGGAGCATTACCTGGCAGGCGTTTCGTACCCGGCCAGCAAGGACGACCTGATCTCAGCTGCGCGCCGAAACGAAGCACCGGATGAGATCGTGGAAGCGATTTGGCGGCTCCCCAAAAACAAGTTCAGAGGCCCACAGGAGGTGCAGAAAGCCTATGGCGACATCGTGTGATGAGGCCGGCACTGCGGATCGGCGTCATTCCCTGTGTATTGCGTAACAAGAGGCTGTGTGTCATGGCAAAAAACAGGTCCGACGGCGGCGGAAAGATGACCGTAGAGGAGGCTGGCCGGAGAGGCGGTGCAGCCACAGCACAGGCGCGTGGAAGAGAGTTCTATAGGGAGATCGGCCGCAAGGGCGGAGAGGCTCGCCGCGGCAAGTTAGGGTCAGAGGGTTATCGCGAGCTCGGCCGCAAAGGCGGCGCGGCAACATCTCAGAAGCGAGCCCCCGTTCGAGAATTGGAACACCTTGCTGGAATCGGTCAGACCCAGCAGGCGATCGCCAACGAGGAAACCTCGCCTGGCTTGTCCGAGACCGGTGAGATCGCCCTCGAAGAGGAGCGGCCGAAGGATCCCGCAGAGCCCGTGAGGGGCACGTAAGCAGGCTCGGTCTATCATTCTCCGCGAATGGACTGAGCAGCGCTCGAACGCGCGTACCCCAGAGGGCGCTGCTCCCTGTAGCCCTCGCTGCGTCACCAACGCCTCGGCAAACTCCAGCGGCAGCTGGCCGGGACCAATATCTGCGCGCTGGCCCCTTCCATTCCCGTGGTGTGGTTTCGCGATCGCCAAGTACGCGCGTCGTCGGGAATGCATAGGCGCTCGATGCCTCAGGCAGATCAGCTCGAAGGGTTGAGCCGGTCAGACCCCATCTCATCTGCAAATGACTGAAGCTTGGTCGCAGGTGGACTGGGACACTCGCTCTCGTTCGACATAACGCCGACGCGCATGTGGGAAGAAATTATCTTCTATGTTCTGGTGGGGTTTTTCGCCCAAACGATCGATGGCGCGCTGGGCATGGCCTACGGCGTGACAGTGTCGTCAGTGCTGCTCAGCACCGGCGTGCCACCGGCGGTCACCAGCGCCTCCGTACATGCGGCGGAGGTGTTCACGACCGCAACATCGGGTTTTGCACACTGGTGTGCTGGCAACGTAGACCGTCGCCTGATCCTTCGGCTGGTGATTCCCGGGATGATCGGCGGCGCAATCGGCGCATACGTGCTGTCGAACGTACCTGGGGAAATGATCCGGCCCTGGGTCAGTGGCTATTTGCTCGTGCTGGGTTTCATCATCCTGAGCAAAGCTTTTCGACCTCGCCCGCACCACGTTGACCACCCGAAAGGGAGTCGGAGCTCTCGGTTTTTTCGGCGGCATTCTCGACGCGATGGGCGGCGGTGGCTGGGGTCCGCTCGTCACCTCTACGCTTCTCGGCTATGGCGCTGCGCCGCGCACGGTCATCGGCTCGGTGAATCTCGACCGAGTTCTTCGTGACCACGACGATCTCAATCACCTTCATAGCCACGATCGGCCTTTCGCTTTGGCCGATCATAGTGGGACTGGTGATCGGAGGCGCAATAGCTGCGCCACTCGCGGCGCTGGCAGTTCGCTATTTTCCGCCGAGAGTTCTGATGGCGATTGTGGGGTGTGTTGTGATCGGCCTCAGCAGCTGGACAATATGGGGAGTGATCACGAGCCAATTCTCGAATTGATTACTTGAGTTCGAGAGCTTGCGCGGCCAGATCATTAAAGCCTGGTTCCGAAAAGCCGATTTGCTGGGATAAGCGCCTCTTCCAAGACATTCGATCGTAGGGCAGAGATATCCGCCTTTAATTCTCATCCATTTTCAGCGCCGCAATGAAAGCCTCTTGCGGGATTTCCACCTTTCCGAATTCGCGCATCTTCTTCTTGCCGGCCTTCTGCTTCTCGAGCAGCTTGCGCTTGCGGGTGATGTCACCGCCGTAGCACTTGGCGAGCACGTCCTTCCGAAGGGCACGGATGGTTTCGCGCGCAATGATCCGGCCGCCGATCGCCGCCTGAATCGGGATCTGGAAGAGATGCGGCGGGATGAGCTCCTTGAGCTTCTCGCACATGGCCCGGCCGCGGCTGCTCGGCGCGTGAGCGATGGACGATGATGGAGAGCGCATCGACCGGCTCACCGTTGACCAGGATCGACATCTTGACGAGGTCGTCCTCCTCGTAGCCGATCATCTGATAGTCGAACGAGGCGTAGCCGCGGCTCACCGACTTCAGCCGATCGTAGAAGTCGAACACCACCTCATTGAGCGGCAGCTCGTAGACCAGCATGGCGCGGGTGCCGGCGTAGGTGAGGTTCTTCTGCCGGCCGCGGCGGTCCTGGCAGAGCTTGAGCACGCCGCCGAGATATTCGTCCGGCACCAGAATCGTCGCCTCGATCCACGGCTCCTCGATGTGATCGATCCGAACCGGGTCCGGCATGTCCGCCGGATTGTGCAGCTCGATCATGCGTGCCGTCGGTCAGATGGACGTGATAGATGACGCTCGGCGCCGTGGTGATGAGGTCCATCCCGAACTCGCGCTCGAGCCGCTCGGTGATGATCTCGAGGTGCAGCAGGCCGAGGAAGCCGCAGCGGAAGCCGAAGCCCAGCGCCGCCGAGGTCTCCATCTCGTAGGTGAAGCTCGCGTCGTTGAGCCTGAGCTTGGCCATCGCCTCGCGCAGGTCCTCGAAATCCGCCGCATCGACCGGGAACAGGCCGCAGAACACCACCGGCTGCACGGGCTTGAAGCCAGGCAGCGGCTCGGCTGTCGGGTTCTTCTCGTCGGTGATCGTGTCGCCGACGCGCGTGTCGGCCACCTGCTTGATGGCCGCCGTGAAGAAGCCGATCTCGCCTGGGCCGAGCTCGTCCAGCATCTCCTGCTTGGGCCGGAAGACGCCGACGCGCTCGACCTGGTAGCTGCCGCCCGAGGCCATCAGCTTGATGCGCTGCCCCTTCTTCAGCACCCCCTCCATGACGCGCACGAGCACGATGACGCCGAGGTAAGCGTCGTACCAGCTGTCGACGAGCATCGCCTTCAGCGGCTTGTTCGCGCTCGCCCTTGGGCGGAGGCAGCTTTTCGACGATGGCTTCGAGAACAGCCTCGACGTTTAGGCCGGTCTTGGCCGAGATCGGGATCGCCTCCGAGGCATCGATGCCGATCACATCCTCGATCTGCTGCTTGACGCGGTCCGGCATCGGCGGCCGGCAGGTCGACCTTGTTAAGGACCGGCAGAATCTCGAGGTCGTTGTCGATCGCCTGATAGACATTGGCGAGCGTTTGCGCCTCCACCCCCTGGCGACGCGTCCACGACGAGGATCGCGCCTTCGCACGCAGCCAGACACCGTGAGACCTCATAGGCGAAGTCCACGTGGCCTGGCGTGTCCATCAGATTGAGCTGGTAGGTCTTGCCGTCCTTGTGCCGGTAGTCGAGGCGGACCGTCTGAGCCTTGATCGTGATTCCGCGCTCGCGCTCGATGTCCATCGAGTTGAGGATCTGCTCCTTCATCTCCCGGTCGGTGACGTTGCCGCAGAGCTGGATCAGCCGGTCGGACAGCGTCGACTTACCGTGGTCGATGTGCGCGATGATCGAAAAATTTCGGATCAGGGATGTGTCGGTCATGCCGGGGCTAGATAGCACCCGGCCTGCAACCGCAAAAGGGGCGCGGCACCCTGTCAGATAATGGCCGCACGCACCCGCGCCGTGATCCACTCGCTGAGGAGCACCGTCGCCAGGATCATGAGCAGGATCACGGTCACCTGCGGCCACGCGAGAACGTTGAGCGAGGCCTCGAGCGCCAGCCCCAGCCCGCCGGCCCCGACGAGCCCCAGCACGGTCGACTCGCGGATGTTGATGTCCCACCGGAACACGCAGATCGTGGCGAAGGCCGGCAGGATCTGCGGCACCATACCGTAGGCCATGACCTGGGCCGGGCTGGCCCCCGTGGCGCGGACGGCCTCCACCTGGCTTTCGTCGATCTCCTCGATGGCTTCGTAGAGCAGCTTGCCGATGAAGCCGATCGAACGCAGCGCGATGGCGAGAATGCCAGCGAAGACGCCCGGCCCGAAGACCGCCACCAGCAGCAGCCCCCAGATCAGCGAATTGATCGAGCGCGAAGAAACAATGATGAGAAGTGCGATCGGACGGACGAAGAGCACGCTGGGCGTGGTGTTGCGAGCGGCGAGAAAGCCCAGCGGCGTGCCGAGCAGGATTGCCAGCGCAGTGCCGAGTGTGGCGATGTTGAGCGTATCCCAAAGCGGCAGCCACAGCTTATCGGTGTATTCCCAACGTGGGGGAAGCATGCGCCCGAAGATGTCGGCTGCCTGACGCGGCGCGTCCTCGACGAACGCCCAGATGGTGTTGGCCGTCATCACCCGCCAGCAGAACACCGTGAGCGCAACGAGCGCCAGCCAGCCAAGCCAGACGGCGAGTTGCTGCAGCCGCGTTCTGAACCGCCAAGTGGTGGGCTGACCTGCAGCTGTCGCGACGACCGGCATGCTACTGCGTCCACTTGCGGATGAAGCTGGAGGAATATTCGCACGCCATGACAATGGCGATGATGAGAATGAGGATGGCGGCTGCGCTGTCGAACTCGTAGCGGTCGAGCGCGGTGTTCAGCGTGGCGCCGATCCCGCCTGCTCCAACGATCCCGACCACGGCCGACTCGCGAAAGTTGATATCGACGCGGTAGAGCGAGAGCCCGATGAGCCGCGGCTTCACTTGGCTCGACACGGCATAGTCGATTACCTGCCAGAAGCTCGCGCCAGTTGCCCGGATCGCCTCCACCTGAACAGGGTCGATCTCCTCGATATCGTCGGCGAGAAGCTTCGCCAGAAAGCCGATGGTCGCGACGGACAATGTGAGAAAGCCCGCGAGCGGACCGAACCCGAACATCGCGACGAAGAAGATCGCAATGATGACCTCCTGGAAGGTACGCGAGAGCGCAATGATCGCGCGGCAGAGGCCATAGAGCCATAACGGCGCGATGTTCCGCGCCGCTCCGAGCGCCACAGGGATCGAAAGCGCCACGCCCGCGACCGTCGCCGTGACAGTCATCGTCAGGCTTTCGATCATGCCGATCTGGATGTCTTCCCAGCGGGACACGAAGTCCGGCGTCAGGAAGCCTGCGAACAGGCGGCCGGCGCGAGCTATGCCTTCGACCACCCGCGTCCAGTTCACCTCGACCGAGCCAAGGGCCAGGACGAGATAGACGAGAACACCGATTGCGACGGTCCACCGCAACCAGGTGCTTTCGATCATGCGTGGGGGGCGCCACGTGCGGGGAACGGCGGATGCTGGCAGCGTCTCAGCGTCCATGTCAGCGCACCGCAGCACTCAAGTCGCGCTCGTGATGGTGGTCGTGAGCGTGGTGACCGCGATCGTGGGCCGGCTCTTCGTCTGCGCCTTCGCCCGCCACGGCGGAGGTTTTCGACCAGTCCTCCTCGCCATAAATCCGCGTCAGCACCTCGGGCGTGAGGCCGCTGGCCGGGCCGTCATAAACGATCTCGCCCGCGCGCAACCCGACGATCCGAGGCAGGAACATCTGCGCCAGAGCAACATCGTGGATGTTGACGATGGCCGCCAATCGCCGCTCCGCGCAAAGCTCGGTGATGAGCCGCATGACCTGGCGGGACGTCTTGGGATCGAGGCTGGCCGTCGGCTCGTCGACAAGCAGGAGCTCCGGTTCCTGAACGAGCGCACGTGCGATACCCACCCGCTGACGCTGACCGCCGGAGAGCGCATCGGCCCGCTTGTCCACATGGTCCAGCAAGCCGACGCGCTCCAGCACCGCGAAAGCACGCTCGATATCGGCTTGCGGAAAACGGCGGAAATAGCTGGCCCAGAAGCCCGTATAGCCGAGACGGCCGGAGAGCACGTTCTCCATCACCGTCAGCCGCTCGACCAGCGCATACTCCTGGAAAATCATGCCGATGCGGCGTCGGGCCCGGCGCAGCTCGGTCCGGCCGAGCGCCGTCAACTCCAGGTCCCCGAGATAAACCTTGCCCGAGGTCGGCTCGACAAGGCGGTTGACGCACCGGATCAATGTCGACTTGCCGGCCCCCGAAGGCCCGATCAGCCCGATGATTTCCCCGGAGCCCACGGAGAAAGAGACGCCGCGGAGGGCAGCATCTCCAGTCTTATAGCGTTTGTGAAGCGCCTCGATGCGCAGCATCAGGTTGTTCCGTCAATCTGCGGCATCGATCATTTGCAGGTATACTGAACGCCCATAGCGGCGTCGATCTTGCGCACCACGTCCCAATGCACCTTGTGGCTGATCTCGATGAACTTGGCCTCGCCGGACTTGGCGAACTCCTTCTGCAGCTCGGAACCCTCCCACGGGAAGCTGAAGAAAGCCTCCTTGATCTTCTCCTGCAGCTCCGGCTTCAGGTTGTAGACGACCCCATAACCGGTGGTCGGGAAGGTCTGTGACTTGTAGATCGATTTGATCTGCTCAGCCTTCACCACACCGCGCTCGATCATGCGCTGCATGACGGAGTTCGCAACAGCCGCTGCCGGATAATCTTTATTGGCGACGCCGAGAACCGAGTTGTCGTGCTTACCCGAGAACACCGCCTCGTAATCCCGGCCAGCCTCCATACCGAACTCGCTCTTGAGAAGGGCCGAGGGTGCCTTGTACCCCGAGTTCGAGGTCTCGGCGGTAAAGGCCAACTTCTTGCCCCTGATGTCCTCGACCTTTTCGATGCCCGAGCCCGGGTAGGTGATGATCTCCATCTCGTAGCCATACGAGCCATCCGCACTGGCCATGATCGCGAACGGGCGGAAGCCTGCACAGGCGACTGCGAGCGGGTTGGACCCGGTGTTGAACCCCGCGATGTGCAAACGGCCGGCGCGCATCGCCTCGATCTGCGCCGCATTGGACTGCACGGGGAAAAACTGCACCTTCTTGCCCGTTACCTTCTCCATATGCTTGAGGAAGCCGTCCCACACCTTGGCATACACGGCGGGATCCTCGACCGGGGTATAGGCGAAAATGAGAGTGGGCGGATCAACGAGCTCGCTGGGATCAGTCGGGATATCCGCGAGGAGATCACCGTCTTCGTCCTTGTACCGCGGATCAAGCGCCGATGCCGGCGCAGCGATGATGGCAGTGAGCAAGAGCGCCGCGATCAGGCGCAGCCCTCGATGGAGAAGAACTTGCATTTTGGGCACCTCCTCGAGCCACGAGTGTTAATTCGGTCCTCGCTTAGCTCCACAGATTAACAGCTCGATGAAAGGGAACGGAAGCATTCTGTCCTTCCTCGAACAAGCCTGGTGATTTACACCCGTGGCTTTGCGCGGGTGGTCGGCTTGGCGGACGCCGGATCATCAGGCCAGGGATGCTTCGGATACCGGCCTTTCATCTCCGCCTTTACTGCGGCCCATGAGCCCCGCCAGAAACCGGGCAGATCGCGCGTGATCTGGATCGGCCGGTGCGCAGGCGAAAGCAGGTGCAACGTCAGCGGCAATCTTCCGCCCGCGACGGCGGGATGCTCATCCAGGCCAAAAAGCTCCTGCACACGGATGTGCAATGCCGGTGCATCGGGCCCGTCGTAGCGAATGGTGTGGCTCTGGCCTGTCGGAGCGACGAAGCGAGTCGGCGCCTCGGAGTCCAGGCGACGCTTCAGATCCCAAGGCAACAGTGTGTCCAGGGCTAAATCGAGGTCCTGGGGTGAGATCTCGTCGAGCCGCGTCTTTCCGGTAAGGAATGGTGCGAGCCAGTCACACACCGTGGCGGCGAGCGCTTCGTCCGAGAGATCGGGCCAGGTCTCAGGCTCAACGGACCGGAGAAACTGCACGCGGTCGCGGAGCTGCCTCTGTGCCTTGGTCCACGGCAGACGATCGATGCCGATCTGCGCGATGCCCCGTGCCAGCTCTTCAGGAGCAACGTCAGGCGGTACTGGGCGAGGCTCGCTGGACGAGCACGATCGCGCCGAGCCGCCGCACGCGCCGGGCGCGCAGTGCAGCCGATTCGCGATCGAATGTGATCTCGTCGGCATCGGTGATCCGATCGCCCGCGATTTGAAGGATTTCCGCCTCGTCCGTGGCCGCAGCGAGCAGGATGCGCGCGGCTGCGGCCGTGCCCTGCAGCTCGGCGACGACCAGATACGGCGAGCGTGCGAGCAGATCAGCCGGATCGAGCGCGGCGCCGCGGCCATTTGCCAGCAGATACTGGCCGGGCGCGCCGCGCGCCTTGGCGATACGATCGGGATAAGCAAGCCCCAGCAGCGCGGCTGCGGAGAGGCGCTGGCCCGCAGATGCCGGCGAGGGAGATACGACCTTTTCTGCAGCTTGAGCCCACCCCTTCGCCAAGCTTCGCATGGCTCGCGCCCGTTGCGAGCGATCGTTGCGGAACGATGCAATGCGCTGCTCGATGTCCGTGTCCGCACCGCCGAGCCCCCGCTCGACAAGAATTGCGGCGATCTCGGCGGCTTCATCCGCAGCACCAAGCTCCGCCGCCGCTGAGGACCATCCGTGCCAAGCGCGGGTGGCAGCGGCAGCAGCCGCAGACGCTTTCCTAGCTCGGTAATGCGCCCCTCTGCGTCGAGCGCGCCCAAGGATTGCAGCTCGGTCCGCGCTGCTGAAAGCGGAGCCTCAGCGGGCGGATCAAGCCACGTTAAGCGACGCGGATCGGTGACGCCCCAAGCCGCGCAGTCCAGCAGAAGCCCTGAAAGGTCCGCATTGCGGATTTCGGGCTCCGTATGCGCAGGAAGGCTCGCGGTGGCGGGCTCATCCCACAGGCGATAACAGACGCCCGGCTCGGTACGTCCGGCGCGGCCGCGGCGCTGATCCACCGAAGCCCGCGATGCGCGCACCGTCACCAGACGCGTGATGCCGACGCCGGGCTCGTACCGCGGCACGCGCGCCAGGCCGCTGTCGACGACGATGCGCACGCCTTCGATCGTCAGTGACGTCTCTGCGATGGACGTGGCCAGCACCACCTTGCGGTAACCCGGCTCCGCGGGCGCTACGGCCTCGTCCTGCTCGCGGATATCGAGCCCGCCGTGAAGGGGAACGACCTTGATCCGAGCATCATCAAGTTGACCGGCCAGCCGGTCGGCTACGCGGCGGATCTCGCGTTGTCCCGGCAGAAACGCCAGCACAGACCCGGGCTCACTGCGGAGCGCGCGCATTATCGCCGCGGCCATTTGGTCCTCGATGGGCTGCCCAGGATCGCGGCCGAGGTAGCGCGTCTCAACCGGGAAGGCGCGGCCCTCGCTTTGGATCACCGGCGCGCCCCCCAACAATTCCGCCACCCGTGCGCCGTCCAGCGTTGCCGACATGATCAACAGCCGCAGGTCCTCACGCAGGGCGTGCTTGGCGTCAAGCGCCAGCGCCAACCCGAGATCTGCATCGAGCGAGCGCTCGTGGAACTCGTCGAACAGCACTGCCCCGACGCCCGTCAGCTCAGGGTCATCGAGGATCATGCGCGTGAAGACGCCCTCGGTGATCACCTCGACTCGCGTCCGCGGGCCGACCTTTGAGGTGAGACGTGCGCGGAGGCCGATCGTCTCTCCCAGCTTTTCGCCAAGCGACTCCGCCATGCGCTCCGCGGCAGCCCGGGCTGCCAGCCGCCGCGGCTCGAGGATGAGGATTTTGCGACCCTCCAGCCAGTCGGCATCGAGCAGCGCCAGCGGTACACGGGTCGTCTTGCCGGCCCCAGGAGGCGCGACGAGCACCGCTGCGCTATGGGCCTGGAGTGCGGTCCGCAGCTCATCCAGCACGGCATCAATGGGAAGCGGAACGTCGAAGCGCATAGATTGACCGCTGTTGGCCTCACGCCCGGCTGGCGTTTCTGCTAAGTGGCAGCGGCTGACAGGGTGAGCAATCCATGTTATCTAGAATCATTCTAAACTGCTACAGCCGTTGAGGATTCCCGGTGAGGACGTTTGCGGAGCTTTCCGAGAAGGAAATTTTGGCGCTCGCTATCTCCCTCGAGGAGGAGCATGGTCGGATTTATGACGAATATGCCCATGCCCTGGCCGACAATTTCCCCGCTACGGCGAAGATCTTCAAGGACATGGCCCAGGAGGAGGACGAGCACCGCCGTTCGCTGATCGACCTGTTCCGGGAGAAGTTCGGGGATCACATCCCGCTCATCCGCAGCCAGGATGTCAAGGGCTTCATCAGGCACAAGCCAATCTGGCTGGTCCGGCCACTCGGCCTGGAAAAAGTGCGCGCCCAAGCCGAGGCGATCGAGTACGAAACCCGCCGCTTTTACGAGCGGGCGCTGGAGCGCACCTCGGATGCCTCCATCCGGAAGCTGCTCGGCGACCTCGCGGCGGCTGAACGTGATCACATCGCCCTCGCCCGGCAGCTCGGCGAGACTCACCTGACGGCCGATGCGAAGCAGCAGGAGGCCGAAACTCAACGACGCATGTTCGTGCTCCAGGTGGTGCAACCGGGGCTGGCCGGCCTCATGGACGGCTCCGTTTCGACGCTGGCGCCGCTGTTCGCTGCAGCGTTCGCGACCCACAACACGTGGGAGACCTTCCTGGTCGGCATGGCAGCGTCCGTCGGCGCTGGCATTTCCATGGGCTTTGCCGAAGCTCTCTCGGACGACGGCTCGATGACCGGCCGCGGCCGGCCATGGATCCGGGGAACCATCACCGGCATCATGACGACCCTCGGAGGCGTGGGCCACACCCTCCCCTACCTCATCCAGGACTTCTGGTCAGCCACGATGCTGGCTATCGCCGTGGTGCTCGTCGAGCTGTGGGCCATCGCCTGGATCCGGGCGCGCTACATGGACACCCCCTTCCTGCAAGCGGCCTTCGAGGTCGTCGTCGGTGGCCTGATCGTCTTCGCTGCGGGGATTCTCATAGGAAGCGCCTAGTCTCATCCCTCCAGTGAGAATTCTCGCCTCAGAATCTTCATAAAAGTGTGTTTCCATCTCTAAAATGTTAATATTCGTCAATAATTTCCCGTGATTTCTGCAAACAATTCCGCAACTCTCGCATCCATGGAAGCGAAGGCGGATAACAATCGGAAGCAGACAACGGACCGGCAGAGCTCGTCGGCCTTTGCCATGCGTCTGAAGCAGCTCAGAGTGCTGCGCGGGTTCCGCACGGCACGAGCCTTTGCACAGGCGCTGGGGATCGACGAAAATCGTTATACGCGCTGGGAGCGTGGCGAGGTCGAGCCGAGCGTCGCCATGCTCGCCAAGATGGCCGAGGTCCTGAACATCCCGGTGGATATCCTCGTCAGCGGCGGGGACGTCGCGGCAGGTTTGCCCTCGCCCTTCGCAGTTGCGGGGACAGGCGGCCGGACATCAGCCGTCCCGAGTCGCCTCGAGCCGGCCGGTGGCTTCCGGGAAGAGGCCGCCAGGTTCGATACAGAGCGCTCACCGGAGGAGCTGAGCCAAAAGGTGTTGCACGCCTCGCGCGCTCACCTCATGTCCCTTCTCGAGCGGCGCGTGGCCGGCATGAGCCAGGCCGAAATCGATTCCCTGATCGCCAAGCTAACAGGCGCCTCCTCTGACGCCCGGCTCAGCAGCCTCGAAACAGAGCTGGCGGCTGGCAAGAAAGGCGACTGACGCAAACCCCGCCTTCATCAAGCGGCTCTCTTCGTAAGCGACGGCTTTCGCCCCGGAACCTGCCTCCTCAGAGGGACGTTCAGGTCCGACCACTCGTGGACTGCCGGCTTCGTTGCGCCATCCAGACCCAGTCCACGCAGCCATCCCATTACGAGGAGAGAGCCGATGAAAGGTCCCGAGATCTCGCTCACGCATCTCCAGCGAGCGATCACGATGGAGCTGACCACGGTCAATCAGTACCTGCTGCAGGCGCATCAGCTGGCAAATTGGGGCATCGACCGGCTTGCCGATCGCATGTTCGAGGAAGTCGAAGAAGAACGCGGGCACGCGAACCAATTCATCGAGCGCATGCTGTTCCTCGACGGTGAGCCCAACGTCCGTGACCTCGACGAGATCGTGAAACCGGTAAATGTACGGCAGATCTTCGAGACACAGCACAAGATGGAGCTCGAAGCCCGCGCCTACTATGACAAGGCAGCCCGAGAGTGCCAGCAGGCGGGAGACAGCGGCACCTTCGACCTTTTCGTCTCCATCCTCAAGGAAGAGGAGGGCCACATCGACTTCCTCGAGGACCAGTTCAATCTGCTCGAATTGATGGGCGACCAGTACTACATCGGCCGCCAGGTCTCGAGTTTTTCACACAAGTCGGACGACGAGGACGACTAGCGCACCGGTTGCGACTTGTCAGTTCGGCTTGAGATCGAAAACCTCGCCTGGGAAGTATTTGGCGAGCCGGATATCCGCCGTTCGGGCGTGGGCCTCCATCCCTTCGAGGCGTGAGATGCGCGCCGACGCGGCCGCCACCCCTCGCGAGGCCTCTCGCGTCATGCGTTGGGTGGTAACAACCTTTATGAACTTGTGCACCGAAAGCCCGCCCGTATACCGTGCGGCGCCTTTCGTCGGCAGAATGTGATTAGTGCCCTGGGCCTTGTCGCCATAGGCCACGGTCGTCTCCTCGCCGATGAAAAGGGAGCCGTAGTTTCTTAACCGTTCGACGTACCAGTCATTCTTGCTGGTCAGCAGCTCAAGATGCTCCGGTGCCCACGCGTCTGAAACCTGGGCCGCCTCCTCGTCCGTTTCGACGACGACCACCTCCCCGTAGTCTCGCCAAGCTGCTTCCGCGCTCCGCCTCTGGGGCTCGGGCAGCGCAGAAATCAGGTCCGGCACGCGACGCATCACCTCCTGCGCGAGCGCTTCATTCGTCGTAACGAGCCAAGCCGGGCTGTCCGGCCCGTGCTCTGCCTGCCCGACAAGATCCGCCGCGACGATGGCAGGGTCGGCTGCCGCATCGGCGATGATCGCGATTTCCGTCGGGCCTGCGAAGAGGTCGATCCCCACCCGCCCGAACAGCATTCGCTTGGCCTCGGCCACGAACCGGTTGCCCGGGCCGACCAGTATGTCGGCCGGTCGACCGGTGAACAGACCGAACGCAAGAGCTGCGATCCCCTGCACGCCGCCAAGCGCCAGGATGCGATCTGCGCCGCAATAGTGCATCGCGTAAAGAATGGCCGGGTTGATACCCGCAGCACCATGAGGGGCCGAGCAGGCGATCACATTCTTCACTCCGGCGACCTTGGCCGTCGTGATGCTCATGATGGCCGAGGCAACATGGGCATAGCGCCCGCCCGGCACATAGCAGCCTGCCGTTTCGACGGGGATCAATCGCTGGCCAAGGGTGACGCCCGGCTCAATCTCCGTCTCAAATGCCCTGAGGCTCGCCTTCTGGCACTCGGCGAACTTGCGCACCCGTTCGTGAGCGAACGCAATATCGCTCTTGAGCTTATCCGGGATTTGACGAGCGGCCGCCTCGATCGTGGCCTGCGAGACCTCGATCTCACCGGTGTAGCCGTCAAGCTTTTCGCCGTAAGCCCGCGCCACGGCCTCTCCGCCCTGCTCGATCTCCTTGAGCATCTCGGCCACCCGGGCACGCGTCTCGTCCTCGCCGGTCTGCGGAGATTTGGACGCCTCCTTCAGATATCGTATGGCCATCTCGCCCTGCGATCCGTCTTGTTTCGTCTGTCGTGGCCATACTGCGTTGGCTGCAATGCACAGTGCAAGCGGCCAGCCTCACTCCATGCTGATGGCTGACAGATCGATCGCCCCTTCTGAGAGACATAATTGCGCGCGAAAGTTATGGCCGATTCGCATTGATGCAATTTGAGGCTGCAGCTGACTGATGACACATCCACGTCGATCGGACACCGACAGCTCCCGGCCGCAGCGACCAGGCCGCAGCTCTGTCCCGGCACGCCCTTCGCGCCCTCCGTCGCGGCGGCCCTCGGAGCGTCCCGGCAGGCGCGGTCGGACTAGCCCCCTCGCTGCTGCCCTGACGTGGGGCGCGGTCAGCATTGCCGCTCTTGCCGTAGCGGTAGCGACGTTCCTCTTCATCGCAACGCCGACCGATCTTCTGCGCGACAAGATCGTGCAGGAAGTGAGGGAGCAGACCGGGCGCGACCTCTCCGTCGCTGGCGGTGCCTCCCTGAGGCTCTACCCGAGCATCGGCCTCACACTGCGCGATGTCGTGCTTTCGGCGCCACCCGGGATGGCAGGAGGGCCGATGGCTCGCGTCGAAGAGCTGGAGATCGAGACTCCGCTGCGCCAGCTCCTCGTCGGCGAGCTGAAGGTTGAGCGGGTCGTGCTGCGGAAGCCTGAGCTCAATCTACGGGTCGATCCCGACGGTCGCCGTAACTGGGTTTTCGATCGACCTGCCCGTGGGGCCGGCGGCTCGGGACTGGACGCGGGCGGCTCGACGGCCCCAAGCCGATTTGCGATGCTGGCGGCTATTCCTGTCGCCAACGTGCGCATTGAGGATGGTAAGCTGCATTATGCGGACGCAAGACGTGATCTCAGGGAGACGATTAACGGCCTGAACCTTGAGGCCAGCGTCCCGAGCCTCACCGATCGACTGGAGGCTCAGGGCAGCTTCGTCCTGCGGGATCAGAGAGTTGACTTCCGCAGCAGGCTCGACTCGCTTGCAAACCTGCTCTCTGGAGCCCCATCACAGCTCGCGATACAGCTTTCCAGCGATCCGGCCGAAGTGAACTACGACGGAACAATCGCGACGGCGCCTGCGACCAGGCTGGAAGGCGAGCTGGAGGTGAAAGCCTCGTCATTGCGCGCGCTCGCCGCGTGGTTCGACACCTCGTTTCCAGAAGAGGAAGATGGGCCGGTTCTCTTGCGCGGACAGCTCGAGACGTCGGCAAAATCGGTCTCACTTTCCGGCATCAGCGGAACAATCGCGGATCGGACAATCAAAGGAGCCGCCGCCCTGGAAACGGGTTCAGGGCCCAGACCGCGGCTCGATGCCGAACTCAAAATCAGTGCGCTGGACCTCACCCCTTGGCTGAGGCCCGGCGGCCAGCGATCTGCTGCGTCCAGTGACCTCCATAGCGACAGCACGGACATCCCCGACGCTGCACCGCGCGCTACAGATGATCTCGCTGAGAGGTACGCAAACGGACGGTACGCAGGTCCGCGGGTTCATCGCCAGGCACGGATGGAGCGAGGTTCCTTTCGAGCTCGACGGCTTGGGAGAGTTGGATGCAGTCGTCAGCCTTGTCGTCGACCGCCTCACCTATCGCGACATACAGGCCGGAACTACCCATATCACGGCGATCCTGGCCGACCGCGTCCTGAACGCCACCATCGACCGGATGCAGCTTTATGACGGCACGGCAACCGGCACCATCCGGCTCGACGGAGCCGAAACCGTACCCGTTCTGCAAGCCAATCTGCGGCTCGATGACGTTTCCGCACTCGACCTGCTGAGAGATGCCGCCGAGTTCGACTGGATCGATGGCAAGGGCCGCGTGGCACTCACCCTCGAAGGGAAAGGGCGCTCGGAGAAAGAGTTCGTCGAGACGCTAAACGGCAGTGCGGAATTCGCATTTCGCGACGGTGCCCTGGTCGGTCTCGACATTCCCGGAATGATCACCGCCCTGCAACGAGGACGCCTTCCGCAACTGGAACGCAACGCGGCGGACAGGACCAGCTTCAGCGAGCTTGCAGCATCATTCACAATCCGCAACGGAATTGCAGAGAACCGCGATTTACGGATTGTGAGCTCGCTCGTTCGCGCCACGGGCTCCGGCACGGCAGATCTCCCGCGCCGCACGCTCGACTACACACTCCGCCCGAAGCTTGTGGCATCACCGGCGGATGGACAGGGCAAAGCTGCCGCGGAGCTCGAGCTCCCGATCCGCATCACCGGCTCCTGGGATCGCCCAGTCTACACGGCTGATCTCGAAACCGTGCTCAAGAATCCGAACGACGTTGTCGAGGCGGTCAAGGAGATCGGAAAACAGCTCAAGGGCAAGGATCTGGAGCAAACGCTGCAGAACCTTCTGGGTGACGATGAGGGCGATGGGGGCGGCAAGAGAAGGAAAGCGAAAGATCTGCTACGGCAGTTTCTCCGGCCATGATAGTCTTGAAGACTGTGCGTACCGCGTCTAGGGATCGACGCCTCTCTTTTCGTGAGCTGCTGAGGTAAGACTTAACTTTGTCCAGCAACGATGCGACCCGAGCGTCGTCACAGTGGCTCTCAGTTCGTCGCACAAATGAGCAAACGCATCCGAAGTCCTTCCTCTGCGGACCCTCTTCCTAGTCTGTTCCACGACGATTGGAGCAGCTCTCAAGAATGATCAGCATACAACCTTAGGTAAAAGAAGGTTTACCTGATTTGACTGTCAGGCAGCCTGGTTCGGGTTTCACGGTTGACATGCTAGCTCATATGTGTGAGCCAGTTAACAGCTTCTGCTAATACGAGAAGTCCACAACCGGGAGCACGTGATGCGAGAAACCTCTGGCGAGCTTGCCCGAGGCGGAGTTGTCGTCCGTACTCTTCTCTCTGCCATCGCCCTCTCGCTAGGGCTCCTCGTGCAGCCGAGTGCGGTAGTGGGCGCTGGGCAGCTCACGGAAGAACCCTACATCAAGCCACTGAAGCGGAAGGAACCCTACCGGCTTTACGTGTTCGGTGATTCCTTTGCAGCAGAGCTTGCCGATGGCCTCCGATGGGCTCTGCGCGATCGCAAAGATGTCACCGTGATCAAACGGACCAAAGCGGCCACTGGCTTGGTGCGCGACGACGTGTACGACTGGATGGCGGTCATCCGGGAAGTGCTCGACAGGCGTGAGCCGCAGATCGTCGTGATTGCCATGGGAGGCAACGACCGCCAGGACATGCGCGTGGCGGGCCGGCGGCTCGAGCGGTTCTCGGAGCCATGGCGCGCTGAGTATCTTCGACGGGTCGACCGGCTCCTTTCCATGCTCAACGAGAGTGGCGCTGCCGTCTACTGGGTCGGCTTGCCAAGTGTGCGCTCGGGCCAAATGACGCGTGATTATCGGCGGTTCAACGCCTATTTCCGCCAAGCCACGAGACGCTACGACATGGTGTTTCTCGACATCGAAAAGCTGTTCGCAGGCGAGGACGGGGGCTATAGCGCCTATGGAAAAGCTCTCGACGGCCGAATGCAACGCCTGCGGGACGGCGATGGCATCCACTTGACAGTCGCGGGCTCGCAGAAACTCGGCGAGTTCGTCGCTCGACGTATACGCGCTGACCTGCGGGCCGCGGCCGCCGCGTCGCGCTCTGCAAATTGAAATCAATCCAGTCTACGTGCTGGGTTTACGAGGTTATTGCCGAAAGCCAGCTCTGAAGGGAGCTGCAAACTTAATTCATAGTCCACCCTATTGATCTGGGTGGCTTGCGCCCTTGGGACGAGGACGCGCTAATTCGGCATTGTCCGATCTTATTACTTTTCATTGGGGGAGGTGAACAGGATCAATATCTCGAGGAAGAAAACACCCGGTCATGCTGTTCCCGACGTTTGACTTCGGCGTCTTCTTCGTGGTGGTGTTCCTGGTCAGCTGGATGCTGCGCGATCGCCTCGATCTGCACAAGGCGTTCCTCTTAGGGGTGAGCTACTTCTTCTACGGATATTGGGACTGGCGTTTTCTGGGCCTCCTGTTCGTCAGCACTACCATCAATTACGTAGCCGGTGTCCTGCTTACATCCCTCACCTTGGATCGACACAGAAAATGGGTCGTTGGAGTTTCTGTTGCGCTCAACCTGGTTATTCTGGGCTTCTTCAAGTACTATGGATTTTTCATAATCTCCCTAGCCAATTTACTGACATCAATCGGTCTCGAGCGTGACCTGCCCCTGCTCGACGTAATCCTCCCGATCGGAATATCGTTCTTCACATTTCAGGGCATTTCATATGTCATCGACGTCTACCGGGGTGATGTCCAGCCAGTGAAGCGCCCGATCGACCTTTACCTCTACATCTCATTCTTTCCCCAGCTTGTCGCTGGTCCGATCGTACGCGCGGCACATTTTCTGCCGCAGCTCGACGTGCGGCCGGTTCTCAATCGCGCCATGCTTACCTTCGGCTTTGGCCTCATACTGCTTGGCCTTTTCAAGAAAATGATCATCGCCAGCTATCTCGCCACGGAGATCGTGGACGATGTCTTTGCTGTCCCAAGCGCCTACTCCAGCCTCGATTTGTTCGTCGCTGCGCACGCATTCGTGGTGCAGGTGTATTGCGATTTTTCGGGCTATAGCGACATTGCCATCGGAGTGGCTGCGCTTCTGGGATATCGGTTCAAGAAGAACTTCGACCGGCCATTGAGCGCGACGACCCTGCAGGAGCTCTGGCAGCGCTGGCACATTTCTCTCACGAGCTGGCTTCGCGATTACCTCTATCGCCCCTTGAAAGGCGGCAAACGCGGGCAGGGCCGGATGTACCGCAATCTCATCCTAACCATGACGATTGCTGGCTTGTGGCACGGCGCAGCATGGACGTTCGTCATCTGGGGTGCCCTCCAAGGCATCATTCTCGTTATCGAGCGCGTCTTGAAAGGCGCGATCCGAAGCTTAGAGAGGAACGGCCATGCAGTGCTGACGAGCTTCATTCCCTCGCACCCGGCCGTTGGCTGGTTCATTACAATCAACCTGTTTGCGATTACTGGCGTCTTCTTTCGTGCGCCGGATATGGCGACGGTGCACGATTACTACGCAGGCCTGCTCCAGTTTTCTTTCGAAACCGAAAAATTTACGCCATTCATCGCGCTTCTTATTGGGGGGGTGATAGCAGCGCAATTCGTCCGCACGGAAACGCTCGTCCACCTGGATCGACGTGTTCAAGCTCTCCGACCCGTTACCCTGGGACTACTGATCGGCACCGGGCTACTTGCCATGGAGATGCTTGGCCCGCGCGGGGTTGCGCCATTCATCTACTTCCAGTTCTAGAGGTTGGCGATGGCATCTCGGCATAAAATGTACAGGCGACCTGGGAGAGCCACTCGCCGGGACGAGCCAGGCCCAGATCAGCAAGCTGAGACTTCGCGCGCCGTCCGTGACACCAGCATAATCATGGTCACGGTCATGCTGCTGCTGCTCGTGTTCAACTCGAGCGGTCTTCAGAGGTGGGCGCGGGATCTGCCCGGCAATAGCCTAAGCGATGTGCTCGTCCATTATGCCGATAGCTGGCACGGCCTGATGCAACAAATAGGAACAGCTGCCCCAAAGGAAACGGTTCAAAACGCCTTAGCCGAATTCCGTCAATACAGCTGGTCTGAAATCGCCGGTTTCGACAGCACGGCAAACGCGGAGACGATAGGGAATCGAGAGGGCGACTGAATAGCGGCAGATGAGTGAAGCAGAGCTATTCGAATCTCAAAGGGGGCCACTCTCCACCCCCGTACCTCATTGAAGGAGCTGTTAGTTAAGTTCGGATGGCGAACGCCCTTCTCCCGGCTAGACCATCATCGTCAGGCGCGCCTCTCCGGTCGCCCCGAGAACCTGCATGGCAACCTGATCACCGGTGCGTCGAATCTCGATATCGAGCCTCACCGAGCCACATTCGAGCCCGCGGATGATGATGTAATCGAGAAAATCGGGAAGCATTGGGTGCTGAAGGTTCACCGTTCCAAGCGTCGATTGAACCCTCAGCCCAAGGCAGGCCTGAATGAGCGCGAGCGGTGCGGCGGCGGCCCAGGCCTGCGGTGCGCACGCGACCGGATACAAAGTGGGTGCTTGACTGCGCCGCCTCGTGAACCCGCAGAAAAGCTCCGGTAACCGCCGCAGGTCGAGGTACATCGAAGCGTCGAAGAGAGCGTGAAGAACTCTCGCCGCCTCCTCCTTGAAACCGTAGCGCGCGAAGCCTAGTGCGATTAGCGCATTATCATGCGGCCAAACAGAGCCGTTGTGATAGGAAATCGGGCTGAAACGCGGCGCATTCGTCGAGACGGTTCGGATTCCCCAACCCGAGAAGGACTCGCGAGACATCAGCGTCTGCACGACAATTTCAGCGCATTCCGGAGATGCAATACCCGTGAGAAGGGCATGCCCCGCATTGGACGTCTGCACCAGACACGGGCGCTTTTCTCCATCGAGCGCCAACGCGTAGGTCCCGATCTCGTCCGACCAGAACGCGCGGTGAAACCGCTCGCGCAGCTCGTCCGCCTGCTGCAGTAGCTCCAGAGCCCGCGGGCTTCGATCCAGCCGCTGTGCCATTTCGGCGGCTCTTCTCTTCGCGGCATAAACGTAGCCCTGCACTTCGACAAGGGCGATTGGGCCCTGCGCAAGCCGCCCGTCGGCGTGGAACACCGAGTCGTAGCTGTCCTTCCAACCTTGGTTCACGAGCCCCGAAGCGGTTCTGGTCTCGTATTCCACGAAGCCATCCCCGTCCCGGTCTCCGAACTCGTCGATCCAGTTGAGGGCAGCCTCGATATTCGGCCAAAGCTCCCGGATGGTCTGAATGTCATCAGTGCGCTCGAGATAAGCGCCAGCCAGAATGACGAAAAGTGGCGTGGCATCCACGGTCCCATAGTAGCGACCGAATGGCACTTCCCCGAGCTCCGCCATTTCACCAAGCCTGATCTCGTGCAGGATCTTGCCTGGCTCGGCATCAGCCTCCGGCCTGAAGTCCTTTGCTTGGTGCGCAGCGAGATACTTCAGCACGCCCCGCGCAATGCTCGGATCAACCCAAAGCATCAAAAGCGCGGTAATGAGGGAATCGCGGCCAAAGACGGTGCTGTACCAAGGAATGCCGGCATACGGAACGAGATAACCCTCCTCGGTCCGCGTCATCAGCATGTAGAGATCGGCAATGGAGCGCCTTATCGCCTCATTATAAATGTCGTTCGACGATTCGATTGCAGCAGCGCGAGAGGCCATTCGGTGCAGCTCGTTCCGCGATGCGCGCAATGCGGATAGAAACGCCTCACGCGGGCGGCGGCGACTGCCCTGCTCGTCACATCTGATGGTGATATGAATGATGGCGTGCGCTTTGGGTTTGAGCTCGAGAACGTATTGTGCGTGGCTCGTACCGATGTGCTGAGGCATCGGATCGAAGCAGATGCGCGTCGAGCGCGTGCGATTATCGAGGCCGGTGTACGCCAGATGCACGCAGGAGCCGGAAACTGAAGGACGGTGAAAGCGACCTCTCTTCGCTCTGGTCAAGCCGCGGACTTCGAACAGGTCGGCGAAATCTGCAGAGAACGCAAAGTCCAGGGTGATCTTTCTGGTGGTCTCGTCGAAATTCCTGATTGCGATCCGTTCATAAAGCACGCCCTGCCAGACGAACTGGGCGCGTCTGAGGTGTATCAGGTCCTGATCGAGAAGAACGTCTCCATCATCTCTAATGGCCGGATTGGTATAGTCGCATGTCAGAGCCGAGTTGTCGTCCCGCACCATCGAGCTGAGCAGCAATGGCCGCATTCCATTTAAACCGATGGCGAAATGCGAGAGGTGCCGCGTATCCCGATGATAGAGGCCCTCGACCGACGCATCTCCGATTTGGATGTCGCCGTTTGTGCCAAGCACGGCGAACGTGTCGCCGTGCTTCAATGTTCGGAGGCGCCGCCCCTGGAGAGAGACCGTTGATGTAACGGTAAATAAGGGCGGCTTCTCCTCGGCCTCTACAAAAACAGGTGCAGCGTCTGGCATGTTCTCAACTCGTGCCACGAGGAGTCAGTGAGATCTGCTCGCGCGAGGCCCGACGAATGAGAGTGGTATCCTGGATGAGCATCGGCTCATCCGAGAAGCTGATGAGACGCCTGTAGGTTTCGACGTAAGCTCGAGTCATCCTTTCCGCCGTAAACCGCTCCTCGAACCTGCGACGAACAACCATTCGGTCCAGCCGCAGCAGATCTCCAACGACAGCAACGGCATCATCTACGGTGTCTACGATATAACCGGTTACGCCCTCGTCGATAACCTCTGGAACCGATCCACAGCGGAATGCGAGAACCGGCGTGCCACAGGCCATGGCCTCGATCATGACAATGCCAAATGGCTCGGGCCAGTCAATCGGGAACAGAAGTGCCAGCGCGTTTCCGAGAAACTCGGATTTCTGCCGCTCGTTGATCTCGCCGATGTACTCGACATTGGGGTTGTTGGCCACCATGGGACGGATGACCTCCTCCCAATACTCGCGATCCGCGCGATCAATCTTGGCAGCGATTTTCAGCGGCACCCCGGTGCGGGCAGCGATCTCAATAGCGCGATCCGGCCGTTTCTCCGGGGAGATGCGCCCGAGGAAAGCAAAGTAGCCACCTTTCGCCACAGGATTGAAGCTCAGGCTGTCTTTGCGCAGCCCATGGTGGATCGTTGCCACGAAGTTGCCCTGCGGCAAGAACGAGCGCTGGCTATTGGAGATGGCCACCAGTGGCGCTTCGCAGAACCTGGCGTAGAACGGCTTCAAGTCCGGAATATCCAGGCGACCGTGAAGCGTCGTAACGCTCGGTCTATTCAGTGTCGGGAGCAGAGGAAAATGAATTAGATCGCTGTGGAAGTGGATGATGTCGAAGTCATCTGCTTGCCGCCTTACCTCATCGAGCATCATCAGATGATGAGGAAGGATGTCGCGGACATTCGGATTGAGCCTTAAGGCTCGCTCGCAGCAGGGCACGAGCCTCGCTGCGGAAACTGAGTCTCCGCTCGCGAACAAGGTCACGTCGTGACCTTGAAGAACCAATTCATCCGCAAGAATGGAGACTATGCGCTCAGTCCCGCCATAAAGAACCGGGGGGACAGACTCGATGAGGGGGGAAACAAGTGCGATCTTCATGCCGCCTCTGTCGGCGCGAGTGGCTGTCCTGCCCTCCAGGGCGCGCCAAGCCTGGTGAGCAATTTTTCGTTGCTGCACGAGACAACTCCCACGCATGGAGAACGTTCAATTTGGTTGGTTGATTGCCTTGAACAGGAGACAGCCCGGCCATTGGCGCGCGACATGACGTCGAGACACGGTTCGCTGCATCTCGACGACAGCCTAGCGCCTAGCCGCGATAGCCGTGTTCTTGGCCACCGGTCGATATAGGGTGCAAGAGACGGCCTTCAATATTCGCGGCAGCGCACTCCGCTCTACTCCACCTCGATCGTGAGCCGCATCGTCGGATGGATGCCGCAGAAGACGTTGTAAGTGCCTTCCGAAGGCAGCCGGAGCGAGATGCTCTCGCCCGGCTCCTGGGCCCCCGAGTTGAAATCAAATCGAGGGTCGAAGATGCGCACATTGTGTGTGCGCGTGTCATCATTGAGGATCGTCAATGGCTCACCGGCTCGGACAACCACATGGCCCGGCGTGAACTGCTTGTTGCGTTGGCTGATGACAGTTGCTCCCCGGACCGCAGCCGTGCTGGCGCGCTCCGGCTCATTGCGCGCAATAGCAACCCAAGGCTCGGTGGACGGCCTTGGTGCGGTGTCGCTCGAAAGGGAGTAGAGGAAGGCCACGAGCGCAGCGCGTTCATCGTCCGTGAGGTCGAGACCAGCCGGCATATCCGCCGATCGAGAAGCCCGGTTGACCCCGCCACTCTCGTAGTGCCGTATCACATCCTCGAGCGTGGCGAGCGAGCCGTCGTGCATATAGGGCGCCGTCCATGCGAGCTCGCGCAGGCCGGGTGTCTTGAACGCATAGTTCACCTCGGGCACACCGAGCACAGGCCCGCGCCCGAGGTCATCCGTCGGCAGGCCAATGTCGTGGAAGCTATGATCCGTGAATGCGAAGCCGCTATGGCAGTTCACGCAGCGCGCCTTTCCGATGAACAGGCTGAATCCTGCCTTCTCCTGCGCGGTGAGAGCACCGTCGTCTCCAGCGATCCACTGGTCGAAACGGGTCGGTGGCGAGACTAACGTCCGCTCGTAGGCCGCAAGAGCCTTCAAGACGTTTGCCGCGCTGACAGTCGGGTCCGACGGGAAGGCTGCTCGGAAGGCTTCGCGATAGACCGGATCGCGCGCCAGCCGCGCGACGACCTCTTCCAGATCGGCTCCCATCTCGTCGGGATGCTCAATCGGAACTTTGGCCTGAGCCTCGAGACTGTCGGCGCGGCCGTCCCAGAATAGGGTCGGCGCCCAGGCCAAGTTCCAGAGCGCCGGCGTGTGGCGGCTCAGAGGGCGCTTCGATACGCCTTCTCCGATCGGCACGCCGTCCGCGAAAGAAAGCCGCGGATCATGGCAGGTCGCGCACGATGTCGAACCATCACGGAGAGCTGTGGATCGTTGAAGAGCTTCTCGCCGAGCGCGACCTTCTCCGGCAACGGCGGGTTATCGGGAGGGTGCGGCACGGCCTTGCGGCCTGGCGAAAGCCATTCGCACCTGTCCCATATCTAGGGAGCCGTAAGCCGCCGGCCCGAAGGCACCCGTCCGGCTGGCCACCAGTGCGGCAGCCATTGCGAAACCAAGGGCTGCGGCGCCGAGCAGCAAACTGGTCCGGCGCAGCAGGCTGACCATTTCCCGCTACCAGTAAACCGCGGACAACTCCTCCACCTTCTCAGCGAGCTCGGAAAGCTCCTCGGGTTTGAGGATCGGCTCTGCCGGAGGCATCGGAGCGGGGAAGGCGGTCTTCATCTTCGAGATCAGCTCGCGGATCTCCTTCAACGGCGCAGGATCGATCTTCTCCAGATTTTTCGTGACTTCGGCATACATGTCCTCGGCCGTCCACACGAAGCCGCGGGCGTCCTGATACTCCATGAGGTTCACGAACCGGCCATCCTCGATGGCCGCCTCGTACTCCATCCCCGCCACCTTCAGCACCTCATTGGCGCTCCGTACAGTGAAGCTGGAGATCGGCGGGGTCATGAATGTCTTAAACTTCTCGAGTGCAGCCGTCAGGCGTCGCTGAACCACCTTCTTGTTCTGCTCGTAGGCCCCCATGCGCTTCGCCTTGACCGCCTCTGCCTGCGCCTTCAACTCGCGGTCGAATGGCGTGACACCATGGAGCTTTATGTAGCGCTCCATCACCCCGTAAAGCTCTTCAGTCGGGTGAAGGAAGTGAACCAGCGCATCCTCCCAGCGGTCCTCGCGAATGAGCTCATCTCCGACGCGCAGATGTCCCCGCATCAGCGCGATGTCGCGGTAGATGCGAATGCGTGTGTCTCTGGGGCCTCCATCGGTAAGGTAAGCCTCGCCAGCCTGTGGTGCCGCGAGCATATTCGGACTGCCCGGCTCGGAGGTGTTCGCATGTTCCTTGTGCCCCGGATGTTTGGCTTCTTGTGCCACGGCGCCGGAAGCCACTGCGCCTGCTAAGGTCGCCGTGCCGATGCCGATCCAGAGGCGGCGATTGCGAACGATCATGCTGATCCTCCCGTTGAAGTGGCACCATTATTGACATTTTTGGTAGAGAAACAAGAGTACCGGCAGTAACAAGGAACAGCGCAGATGATGCTGTCAATCGAAGGCGTGCTGACCCCCGCGGAGGTCGCTGATGTTGTAGCGGCGCTCGGTCGCGCGCGCTTCTCCCAAGGCCGGGCAACTGCCGGGTGGGCTGCGCGATCAGTAAAGGCCAATGAGCAGGCCCGCGACAGTGAGGAGATCGAAACGCTGCGCGAGTTGATCTCTGAGCGGCTTCGGAGCCATCCCGTTTTCGAGATGGCTGCCCGCCCGAAGAGGATCATCGGTCCTATGTTCTCGCGGTACCGGAGCGGGGACACCTACGGTGAGCACGTCGACGAGCCGCTGATGGACGGCGCCCGAAGCGACGTCTCCTTCACCCTATTTCTTACGGCTCCCGAGAGTTATGTCGGTGGCGAGCTGATCATCTCGTCACCGGCCGGCGAGGATGCGATCAAGCTTCCAGCCGGCGCCGCCATCGTCTACCCGGCAACGACCCTTCATCGCGTAGCGCCTGTGACGAGCGGAGAGCGTCTTGCGGCGGTCGGTTGGGTGCGCAGCTACATCAGGAACGCAGAGCAGCGCGAGCTTCTGTTCGAGCTCGACACCGCTCGGCGTGACGTTTTCAAACGCGAGGGAGCGTCCACCACCTTCAACCAGCTGTCCAAAGCCGTCGCCAACCTGATCCGAATGTGGTGCGACGACTGACAACGGGTCAGTCCCCGTTGTCGCCGTTAGCCTTGTCGGCAGAAGCCGCCTGAAGCTGGCCGTAGTTCTGCTCGCCGATCTTGTTGAGGAGATCCAGCTGCGTCTCGAGGAAATCGATGTGCCCTTCCTCGTCCTCCAGCAGCTCCTCGAAGATCTCCATGGAGACGTAGTCCTCGGCCGCCTCGCAAACCTTGCGCCCATGAATGTAGTGATCCCGCGCCTCGTATTCTGCCGCCAGGTCAGCCTCCAGGACCTCCCGCAAGTTCTGCCCGATCCGCAGCGGCGCGATGGTCTGCATATTGGGATGCCCTTCGAGGAAGATGATGCGCTGCACGAGCTTGTCGGCGTGCATCATCTCATCCATGGACTCCTCGCGCTCCTTCTTGGCAAGCAGCGTGTACCCCCAGTCCTCCGTCAAACGATAATGGAGCCAATACTGGTTAATGGCGGCCAGCTCGAGACGCAGCGCCTCGTTCAGCACTTCGAGGACTTCCTGCTTGCCCTTCATATCGCTCCTCCTCTTCCGGACACTGTTTGTCCAGATAGGATGCAAATCACTCTGCTGCAATCAGTTGAGCCCGCCGTCGGTTCCGTGCCGCACGCCTCTGGTCCAATCGTATCAGTCTGCTTTTCGTGATTGCGCAGGCATCCGCCGCCAGCCGCCCTTCCCGCTCGAGCTTCTCCACGATCGCGTAGATCGTCGAGACAGCGAGCGGAGCGCAGCTGCAGCACGCCATGGTCTTCGACATGTGCCGGTAAACGACACCCGGTGTCGGAAGAGGGGCGTTCGGTTGAGAGAGGATCTCGATCAGAGCCTTTTCGATGTCCCGATCCGAGATGACCGTACAGGAGCAGATAATCACGATTTCTACTCTCGGCTGGCTTCTTCAGCAGCCCGCGTGGGACACACCGGTCTCGCCTTCACCATACAAGCCAACCTTCCTTACCATAAGACTGGAGGCCTTGAGGCGCGTCAAAATGGGAGATGATTGACGGCTCCTCAGCCAGCGACCTGGAGCATGCCTGCTATCGACCTGGCCCGACTGCGGGCCGAGCGGCAGCTTTCGTCTTTCTGGGCCTCGTCCGCCCTTTGGCTGGCACGTGCTCGTCTTCGCTAGAAATCGCTTGCCGCGGCGCGCGCGCCATCTCCTCGAGCGTGTGCTGATCCAATACGGAAATGAAAGCCTCGAGGGCATCGTCCAGCACCTGGCTGATCGGCTGGCTTTGCCCAGGGCGCGTTGGCACATCCTCCCCTTCGATTGCGACGTGGGTGACCTCGGTCGCACGCACGACATCCCCGATACGGATATCCTTCGGCTCCCGCGCCAGCCGCACGCCCCCGTAACGCCCGCGAACCGCCGTCAGGAAGCCAGACCGCGTGAGCAGGTGAACGATCTTGAACACGTTCTGCTGTGTCAGATCGAGCTCCCTGGCGATCTCCGCCACCTTGATGAGCTGCCCACGCGCCCGGGCGCAATGAATAAGGATCCGGATAGCGTGGCTTGTCTGCTTGGTCAGTCGCATTTGGTTCAAACGAGCTCGTCAAGCTGCGGACGGGGGCGAGCTTACCTCAGGCCAATGGAAAGGCAAGGCTTCTTTACAGATGCATTCAAGATTCTACTGCAAGCGCGCTCAAGCCGGTTGGGCCTCCGGTGCACGTGCGACATCGCATGCGCTGGATCAAGGCAATTCCTCCAATTGCGAGAAGCCCGGCCCCAATCGGCCAGATGTGAGACGGTCGGTCGGCCGGTTCGAGCACCGCCACGACCTCATATCCGACCTCAAGCCCGATACGTTTGGCATAGGAGCCGAACTGCACGTTGGTAATGCTGACGGTATCACCGAGCGGCGCCACGCCGAGCCCGATCGCCCGCAAGCGCTGGGGCGCTGGCGCAACGGGTCCGAGCGGGATGTTTACCGTCTTGGTGATCTCATCGCCTCGGATGTTGAAACCAGTTACGACGAAATTCAGGCGCTCATTTGCGGGGGCCTCCGCCACGCGTGTCATAAACTCCGAAGCCGGCCGCTCCACATACCTTGGATAAAACCGGTCGATCCACCAATCGGGTCTGAGCAGGGTGAAGCAAGCCACTACGAGAACAGCCGTTTCCCAAAGCCGCGAGCGCGTGACGAACCAATTCATCATGGCCGCCGCGAGCACCAGAATGGCAATGATCGACGTCGTTATCGATATTGCACCTTCCCACCAGCTATCGATACCGATCAGCAGCAGTGCCGGATTGAAGATGAAGACGAACGGCAGGATGGCCGTGCGGAACGCGTAAACGGCGCCCTGCAAGCCGGTCTTGATCGGGTCCTCTCGGGAAATTGCCGCAGCGGCGAAAGACGCGAGGCCGACGGGCGGCGTGATATCGGCCATGATGCCGAAGTAGAAGACGAACAGGTGCACCGCGATGAGCGGGATCGCAAGCCCGGCCTGCGCACCGAGCTCGACGATCACTGGCGCCATCAGCGTCGCGACGAGGATGTAGTTCGCAGTCGTCGGAATGCCCATGCCCAGGACAAGGCTGACGACGGCGACCAGGATCAACATAAGCATCACGTTGCCGCCGGAGATGTACTCGACGAAGTCGGTCATCATCAGGCCAAGGCCGGTGAGCGTCACAGTTCCGACGACGATGCCCGCCGTAGCCGTCGCAACAGCGATGCTGATCATGTTGCGTGCGCCGCGTGCCAAGCCCGTCCAACAGGTCGGCGAGCGCTTGCGCGCGCAGCCTCGGCGATGTCAGTCCGGCGGAACAGCGCGAGCAGTGGCTTGCGCGTGAGCGTGATCCCGATGATCGTCGCGCAAGCCCAGAAGGCTGACAGTCCGGGCGACATCTGCTCGACCATCAAACACCAGAGCAGCACGAACAGCGGCAGCAGAAAGTCGAGGCCGGTACGCGTGACATGCCACGCGCGTGGAAGTGTGATCAGCGGCGAATCGGGATCATCGAGCTGAAGGTCCGGATAACGCGACGCAAACCAGACCGTCCCGATGTAAAGCAACGCACCCAGGCCGGCGAGCGGCCAGCCGGCATTGTTGCCAAATGCCGCCTGTATGGCGATAACGCCGTAATAGAGCACGCAAAGCGTGATGATAATGCTTGTAATGCCTATGCCACTGCGCAGCAGACGGATCTTGGTTGGAACCTCCTCGCGCGGGAGCGGCTTGGCGCCGATCTTCACCGCTTCCAGATGCACGATGTAGAGCAGCGCGATGTAGGAGGCGACGGCGGGCAGCAGGGCGTGCTTGACGATTTCCGAGTAGGGAATGCCGACGTATTCAACCATCAGGAATGCCGCGGCACCCATGACGGGCGGCATGATCTGCCCATTGACGGATGAGGCTGCTTCGATAGCGCCGGCTTTGACGCCGGAAATGCCGGTCCGCTTCATCAGCGGAATCGTGAAGATTCCCGTTGAAACGACATTGGAAACGGACGACCCCGAGACGACACCGTTCAGCGCCGATGACACGACGGCAACCTTGGCCGGGCCACCACGCAGGTGACCGAGCAGAGCGACCGCAATCTGCAGTCATCCAGTTACCGGCGCCGACTTTGTCGAGCAGCGTGCCGAACAGCACGAACAGGAAAACGAAGCTCGTCGAAACACCAAGGGCCACGCCGTAAACGCCTTCGGTGACAAGCCACTGGTGATTGAGGAACTTGCTGAAGCGAAGCGCCCTTATGCTGGAGCACCTCGGGCATGTACGGCCCGACGAAAGTGTAGGTGATGAACAGGCGTCGCAACCACGACCATGGGAAAGCCGAGCGACCGGCGCGTGGCTTCCAGCAATAAAAGTATTCCCGCGCCCGCTGTACGAGATCGAACGTTGTCGGCTGGCCGGGGCGGAGAGCCAGCTCGCGATAGAACAGGAACAGGTACGAGCCCGCGAACGCGCCCGCCAGCGCCAAGAGCCCAGTCGAGATATGGAATGCGCTGCCGCGGCGAAGACCTCAGCGCGGGATAGAACGTGTAGGCCAGAAAGAGTGCAAAACCGAGGTGGATCGCGCGCGCCTCAGTATCGTTAAGAATACCAACGCCGAAGATGAACGGCAGCGGAGACGCATACCAAAGCTGAAACAGCGACCAGGCAATCGCAACGCCCAAGAGCAACTTGGCCGTCAGCCCGGCGGGTTCCCGGCCGCCCGTGTCGGACTCTGCGACCAGCCTTTCGAGCTCTTCCAGTTCTGCTTGAGATTTGCTGGTCGTCAGGCATTGCGGCATCCGGTGCCGTTTTCATGTTCAGCCTACGCCTTTATAGCATCCGACCGGAGGCGCAAAAGAGTGCGAACTCCGGTCGGACAGCTAACCTGGACTGGGTTTTATTTCATCCAGCCCTTTTCCTTGTAGTATTTGAGCGCACCGTCATGCAGCGGCGCGGAGAGGCCGTCCTTCACCATCTTCTCCGGCTCGAGATTGGCGAACGCCGGATGCAGCTTCTTGAACTCGTCGAAGTTCTCGAACACCGCCTTCACGAGCTGGTAGACGGTCTCCTCCGGCAGCTTCGCCGATGTGACGAGCGTGGCGAGCACGCCGTAGGTCTCGTGTCGTCGCGGGTTGTCCGCATACAGCCCGCCAGGGATCGTCGCCTTGGCGTAGTAGGGGTGCTCCGCGACCAGCTTGTCGACGGCCGGGCCCTGTCAACGGAACGAGCTTCGCGCCGCAGGTCGTGGTCGGGTCCTGGATGTTGGCGGACGGATGGCCGACGCCATAGAAGAAGCCGTCGATCTTGTTGTCGCACAGCGCCGGGCCGTGCTCGTCGGCCTTCAGCTCGGAGGCGAGCGAGAAGTCGCTGATGCTTCCAGCCCATGCGCGGCGAGAAGTTCCTCCATCGAGGCGCGCGTGCCGGAGCCCGGATTGCCGACATTGAAGCGCTTGCCCTTGAAGTCCTCGAACGAATTGATGTTCGCTTCTCTCCTGCGCGCGAGCACGGTGAACGGCTCGGGATGCACCGAGAAGACCGACCGCAGGTCGCCGAATGCGCCGTCCTTCTTGAATGCGCCCGTGCCCTTCAGGGCATTGTACTGGACGTCCGACTGCGCCATGCCGAAGTCGAGCTCGCCGGTGCGGATCGCGTTGACATTGTAGGCCGAGCCGCCGGTGCTCTCGACCGAGCAGCGGATGCCATGCGACTGGCGATCTTTGTTGAGCAAGCGGCAGATGGCGCCGCCAGCGGCATAATAGACGCCCGTAACGCCGCCCGTACCGATGGTGACGAATTTCTGCTGAGCCACAGCAGGACCGGCCAGGAGACCGATCGCAGAAAGGGTAACTGCAATTAATTTCGCTCGTTTCATGCGAATGCTCCCTGGTTGATGGAAATGAAACCTATTTGACCGGTAGCGATTGCAGCGCTGCGTCAACAGCATCGCCGAAGCGTTCTACGATCTCGTCGATATCGCTGCTCGTAACGATAAACGGCGGCGCGAGCATATTGTGATCTCCGAACTTGCCATCGATCGTGCCCGGCATGGCGTAACATGCCAATCCGCGGGCCATGGCCTCCTGCTTCACACGCGCATGGACGGCGAGTGCAGGATCGAACGGGGCCTTCGTGGAGCGATCGCGAACATATTCGACGGCCCAGAACAGGCCACGTCCGCGAATATCGCCAACGTTATGGTGATTGGCAAACCGCTCCTTCAGCCTTCGCTCCAGACGTTCGCCTTGTTGCCGGACATTGTCGAGCAATTTTTCACGCTGGATCGTCTCCTGCACGGCAAGGGCCGCGGCGCAAGCGACAGGGTGGCCCATGTAGGTATGGCCGTGCTGGAAAAAGCCGCTGCCATCGCGAAAAGCCGCATAGATATCCGACGAGAGCAAAACAGCCCCGATGGGCTGATACCCTGCGCCTAATCCCTTTGCGATGGCAATGAGATCGGGCGTAATACCCTCCTGCTCGCAGGCGTAGAGCGTGCCCGTACGGCCCATGCCGCACATCACCTCGTCTAGGATCAGGAGAACGCCGTAGCGGTCGCAGATTTCCCGGACCTGCCGGAAATAGCCGGGCGGCGCCGTCGTGCAACCCTGTGTTGCCCCGCCGACGGTTTCCGCAACGAAGGCGATAACCGTCTCCGGCCCGAGCCTTTGGATCGTGTCTTCCAGCTCCGCTGCGAGGCGCTGGCCATAGGCTTCGAGTGTCTCGCCCTCTTGCAACTCACGATAGGCATAAGGCGGCGATACGTGATGGCTCTCGAAGAGCATCGGGGCGAATTGCTGCCGGCGCCACAAGTTGCCGCCGACAGCCAGCGCTCCCAGCGTATTGCCGTGATAGCTCTGCCGGCGCGCGATGAAATGCCGGCGCTGCGGCTGTCCGCGCTCGACGAAATATTGGCGCGCCATCTTGAGCGCCGCCTCGATCGCCTCGGAGCCACCGGAAACGAAATAGACGTGCGATAGTCCCGCGGGAGCATGCTCGATCAAGTGATCCGCGAGCCGCTCGGCGACGTCCGTCGTGAAGAACGAGGTGTGCGCATAGGCCAGCCGCTCGAGCTGCGCCTTGATCGCCTCGGTGACCGCCGGGTGCCCGTGGCCGAGGCACGACACGGCCGCACCAGCCGAGGCATCGATGTAAGCCTTGCCGCTGCTATCGAAAATCTCGATCCCACGGCCGCCGACCGCAATGGGTAAGTCCCCGTGGATGCGCCTATGTAAGATCCGGCTCGTCATGACCTACGTCGCCTCATTGATTGAGAGTTGGTGTAGATACCCAGCCGGTCCAGCAGCACCTCGGCCCGGGCTATCGCATCGATGGTGCGTTGCCCGCGTCTTGCAGCCACCAGCGCTGCCAGGCATTCGACGACAAGGAACGCCGGCGTCATCGTGTGCAGGAACGACGGCGTCTCGGTGGGCACGATGAGCGTGACGCTCGCATTCCTTGCGATGGGTGATGTTCGGCTGTCCGTCAGCGCAATGACGCGCGCCCCACGTTCCGCAGCGAAGGCCACCGCTTCGACCGTGGTCACGGTGTAAGGCGCGATCGTCAGGGCGACGAGAGCATCGTCCGACGTCAGGTCCACCAAGGCATCGAGACCGATGCCGCCAGCCAGATCGAGGAGGCGCGTTTTTTCGCCGATCAGGGAAAGCAGATAGGCTCCCAGATGCATCGGCGCGAAGCCTGAGCGCGCACCGACCCAGTAGGCTCGCTCGCACTGCTGAAGAATGTCGGCGGCCTGAACAATGGCGGCCTGGGTTTCAGGCTCGGACAGCGCCCTTAGATGCGCTGAAATGACGGCCAAGGTGTCGGCGAGAAGTGCGCTGTCTCCATCAAGATCCCGACGCGCCGTCAGCCCCTCGGCGCGCTCACGAAACGGCACCGCGCGAGCCCGCACAGCATCAGCAAACAGCTCACGAAGGCCGCCGAAGCCATCGTACCCGAGGCGCTGGGCCAGTCTGGTCATTGTTGCGGGAGCCACGGCCGCGCGCCGCGCAACTTCGCGCATGGAAAGAAATGCGACGTCGTCGCGATGGTCGAGCAGCCAGCGAGCCGCCGTCTGGAGCTGCGGTGGCAAGTCGTCGAATGCCGACAACAACCGATCTTCGACCGACGTCATCCTCATGCTTGAACTAAACCATCGCGTTCACATTTTTGCAACAATCGTTTCAATGTCCGGTCATCGGATCGGAACGTTTCATCTCGGTGGAGAAGACATTGCCGCGACTGGAAGCCACTGGTCCGGCGCGCAAGCCCTGCTAATCTCGACTTCTGCGCGAAGGAGGCGCTCCTGGCGCTCAGGAGCAGACATTCATGGATTTCATTTTCATGCTCACACACGGGGACCGCACGGTTGAAGCCCCGCTGGATGTGCTCGAAGTTCGATCCGGCCGCTCGGACTGCGCCATATCGGGTTCAAGGACGTCGGCCTCCCGACCTCGATGATCCGAGAGCTCGTGACGGGCATCCGGCGCTCAGGTGCACTATCTTACATGGAGATTGTCTCGACAGAGCCTGAAGACTGTCTTCGCGCGGCCCGGCTTGCCCGCGATCTTGGAGTGGACAGGCTCCTCGGCGGAACCCAGGTCGAGGAGATCTTGTCGATCCTGGAGGGCAGCGAGACAGCTTATTTCCCTTTCCCGGGCCGGCCGCGTTGGTCACCCGACCCGGCTCGCTGGAACGCCGGCGGAGGTCGAAGCGCAATGCCGCGCGTTTTCTGCCTTGGGGTGTCCCGGCGCCGATGTCCTCGCGTACCGCGCAATCGATGCCGATCCGCTCGATGTCATTGCCGCCGCGCGGCGTGGACTTGGTTGCGAGGGATACCTGATCGCAGCTGGCTCGATCCGATCACCTGCCCAGATCCGGTCTCTGGCAGCAGCTGGAGCGAATGCGTTCACCGTCGGCTCGGCCGTTTTCGAACAGACATTCAGGCCCGATTCGCCATCCCTTGCAGATCAGATCGCCGCCATTCTGGACGCCTGCAGCGAAACGAGCACTGCGCAAATGAATGAGAAGAAACTGAAAAACTGAACCAGAAGCAATTTTCGGTTTTTTCGCCGCTCCGGGAAAAGCCGAAATTTGCGCGGCTGGCAACAGCCTGTGTGCCGAAACTCATCACGTCGCCGCCGGTTGACCTCGGAACGACCGAGTTTGGAGATTCACGATGACCGATGTACGCGAAGTTTTCGTCGCCGGCCTGCGCGACGCCTATGCCATGGAAAAACAGGCAAAGGATATGATGGAAAGTCAGGCCAACCGGCTTCAGGATTACCCTGAGATGAAGTCCCGCGCGGCAGAGCACGTCCGCGAGACCGAAATGCAGCTCGATCGGTTGCGCCAGTGCCTCGAAATGATCGGGGAGTCGCCCTCCACCATTAAGGAATTGGGAACCAGGGCGATGGCCGCAATCCAATCGATGGCTAGCGCCGTATCAACCGACGAACCGATCAAGGAAACTAGTCGAGCGGATATGCCTTCGAGCATTTCGAGATCGCGTCTTACCGTAGCTTGATCGAGTTGGCCAAGCAGCTCGGTGAACAACGCATGGTTCCTCTCCTCGAGGAGAGCTTGCGGGAAGAGCAAAAGATGGCGGGCTGGGTCGACGATCATATCGAAAGCATGACACAAGAGTTCACCGCGAAAGCCAGCGCTTCCGCATGAACAAGTGCGCCGCACCTTGTTGGTGCGGCGCCTTCTCGACTAACTCTGCGGCGTTCCGGGTAAGGCCCTACTCGACACGTGGGTAGGAACATCACTGGCCGGGAACAACTCGATTGAACCTTCCTCTACAAAATCACCGTCAGCCCGAGCCTCCTCGAGGATCGGAGCGGGCATCTTACCTGCCGGCGGCCTTTCCTCCTTACCAGTGAGAAGCTGGCGGAGCACGAACTGCAGAATGCCGCCGTGGCGGTAGTACAGCACCTCCTGCGGGGTATCGATGCGGGCTATCGCTTTGAACGAGCCTTCCGTCCCATCCTCGCGCGTGAAGCGCACCGTCACCTTGCGGCTGTCCGCAAAGTAGTTCGCGACGCCTTGCGTTATGCCCTCGATAGAGAAGGTCTCCCGGCCGGTCAGCCCCAAGCTCGCCACCGACTGCCCTGGAATGAACTGCAACGGCAAAATGCCCATGCCGATCAAGTTCGACCGGTAAATCCGTTCGAAGCTCTCTGCAATGACGGCTTTCACGCCCTGCAGGTGCGGACCTTTGGCGGCCCAGTCTCGGCTCGAGCCGGAACCGTATTCCTTACCGGCAAGGACGATGAGCGGCGTGCCCTGCTCGAGATAGCGCTGTGATGCCTCGTAGATCGTCATCACCTCGCCCGTCGGCAGATAGGTCGTGAAGCCGCCTTCGGTGCCCGGCGCCAGGCGATTACGAATGCGCACGTTTGCGAACGTGCCGCGCACCATCACCTCATGGTTGCCCCGCCGGGAGCCGTAGGAGTTGAAGTCCTTCGGCTGCACGCCGCGGCTGATCAGGTACTGCCCCGCTGGCGAATCGGCCCGAATACTGCCGGCGGGGAAATATGATCCGTCGTCACACTATCGCCGAGCAGCGCCAGCACCCGCGCACCATGAATATCCGGCACACTCTGAGGCGCCTCGCGCGTCATGTCCGAGAAAAATGGCGGGTGCTGGATGTAAGTCGAATCGGGATCCCATTGGTAGAGCTCGCCGACCGGTGCCTGCAGAGACCGCCAATGCTCGTCGCCATCGAAGATGCGGGCATAGTTCTCCCGATACATCTCGGAGGTGATGGCACTGCTGATCGTTGCTTTAATCTCATCCTGCGCTGGCCAGATGTCGCGCAGGAACACGGGCTGGCCGTTCGGATCGTATCCGAGTGGCTCCGTCTCCAAGTCGATGTCGATACGTCCCGCGATCGCGAACGCAACGACCAGCGGCGGCGACATCAGATAGTTGGCGCGGACCTCGGAGTGGATGCGGCCCTCGAAATTGCGGTTGCCTGAAAGCGCCGAGGCCACGACGAGGTTGTTCCGCTAAATCGCCTCCGACACTTCGGGAAGCAGCGGTCCAGAGTTGCCGATGCAGGTGGTGCACCCATAGCCGACGAGATTGAAGCCCAGTGCTCCAAGTAGGGCGTGAGACCCGCCTTGTCGTAGTATTCCGTCACGACCCGCGAGCCTGGCGCCAACGATGTCTTGACCCAAGGCTTGCGCTGCAGGCCCGCGCTCGACCGCCTTCTTCGCCAGCAGTCCTGCGGCGATCATCACGGACGGGTTGGAGGTGTTCGTGCAGCTCGTAATCGCTGCAATCACCACAGACCCGTGCCGGAGCTCTTTCCCTATGTCGGTCGCCGGATGGCAGCACATGCGCCAAGTCGTTCGGGATGACTTCGCCCCAGACGCCAACCTTGCCTTCGTTGGCACCTCAGCCGCAGCCAATTTTTGCGTCGGCGGCGGCTCAGGCGGCAGCAGGGAAGGCAGCGCCTCTTCGAACGCCTTCTTTGCCATGCGCAGCGGGATGCGATCCTGCGGACGCCCCGGGCCGGCGATGCTGGGCTCCACCGTCGAGAGATCGAGCTCGAGTGTGTCGGTGTAGACTCGGCTCGGGAGCGTTGGCGTCATGGAAGAGGCCCTGCGCCTTCATGTAAGCCTCGACGAGCGCCACCTGCTCGTCCGTACGCCCAGTGAAGCGCAGGTAGTCCAGCGTCAGCTCGATCGACCGGGAAGATCGAGCACGTCGAGCCGTACTCTGGCGACATGTTGCCGATCGTGGCGCGATCGGTCACAGGCACGTTGCTGACGCCGGGGCCGTAGAACTCGACGAAACGTCCGACGACGCCCTTCTCGCGCAGCATCTGCGTGACCGTCAGCACGAGATCCGTCGCTGTAGCGCCTTCCCGCAGCTCGCCGTGAAGGCGGAAGCCGATAACATCGGGAATGAGCATCGAGATCGGCTGGCCCAGCATCGCTGCCTCGGCCTCGATGCCGCCGACACCCCAGCCGAGCACGCCGAGGCCGTTGACCATCGGCGTATGTGAGTCCGTGCCCACCAGCGTATCCGGATACGCCAGCGGCTTCTCCGTCTCCGGAGGCACGTCGCCCTCGCGCGCGCCGAAGACGACGCGTGCCAAGTATTCCATGTTCACCTGGTGGCAGATGCCGCCGTTCGGCGGGCTGACCTTGAAGTTGCGAAAGGCTTGCTGGCCCCACTTGAGAAAAGCGTACCGCTCGCCGTTGCGCGCGTAATCAAGCTCCGTATTGAGCTTCATCGCATCCGGGCGACCGAAGACATCCGCCTGGATCGAGTGGTCGATGACCAGCTCCAGCGGCTGCAACGGATTGATCTTGGCCGGGTCGCCGCCGAGCCGCGCCATTGCGTCCCGCATGGCCGCCAGATCGACGATGGCCGGCACGCCAGTGAAATCCTGCATCAGCACGCGCGCCGGCGTGAAAGCGATCTCTTCCTGACTTTGCCCTTGCGGGCTTCCAGCGGCCAGCGCCTCGATGTCAGCCTTCTCAACGCTGAGCCGTTCTCGTTCCGGAGCAGGTTCTCGAGCAGGATGCGCAGCGAGTAGGGAAGCCGATCGACGTCAAAGCCTTGTTGTTTCAGTTTGCCAAGGCTGAAGTAGCGGTAGGTCTTGCCGCCGACTTGAAGCTCGGATGCAGTGTTGAAACTGTCCATGAAATCCCTCCGTTTCGGGCCGGCTCGCAGCTCAATCCAAGTCATGCCGCGGATGATCAGTGTCTCATCCGAGCGGCAGCTTGGCGAATCCGTACAGGCCCGCGACCGAGCGTTGTTTAACTAGGATCAACCGGGCGAGGGTCCGCCGGTTCCCGCATTGCCAAGTTGGAAGCCTAGCCAAGTGCTGGCGCTCTCGGCGAACGAAGCTTGATTCCACCGGTCGAGGCTCAGGGGTCGGAAGCGTCCTGCTTTTCGACGCGCTGCCGATGACGGGCGAGCTGTGCCTCTCGCCGAGTGACATAAACGGCGGAGGTGAAGATGATGAGTGCGCCGACCCAGGTCCACAGGTCGATGGTCTCGCCGAAAAGCAGGTAGCCCGCCAACACGGAAAACGGCATGCGCGAGAACTCGAAGGTGAAGACCAGCGATGCATCAGTCGATGCGAACCCGCGCATCAGGGCGATATGGCCCAGGACCGCACACACCCCAAGTCCGACAAGGTAGGGCCACAGGGCCAACGGCGGCCATTGCCAGACAAACAGCGCCGGAATGAGCGAAGCCGGCGTCGACCACAGATTGGTGATGAAGACGATCTTATCGGGGTCATCATATGCCGACATCTGTTTGAGCAGTGGCCCGACGACTCCCAACGTCATCGCGGAGACCAGCGCCAAGATCTGGCCGAGCCCGAAGCCCGTGGTGTCCGGCCGCAAGATGATGAGCGCACCGACGAAGCCGACGGCAAGCGCGGTCCAACGCCGAACGTGCACCACCTCGCCGAGCCACAGCACGGCGAAGATCGTGGCGAACAACGGCGCGAGGAACCCGATCGCTGTCAGCTCACCAAACGGGATGTACGCCAGCGCCGAGAACCAGGCTGACATCGACACGAAGGTGAGAGTGACACGGACCCCGTAAAGCCGGAAGTGCGCCGAAGTGGCGAGCGACCGTCCTCGCCAATGCAGCAACGGCAGCATCAGCACGAGGCAGAAGAAGTTTCGGAAGAAAATGACCTGCAACGGGTGGATGCCGGCCTGCAACGCATATTTGCCGAATGTGCCGAGCCCCGCGAACGTCGCCATGGCGAACGTAACCCAGATGGCCCCGGCAACAGGATCGTTCCGTTTGCCCGCCTTGCTGCTGGCCCGAAGCCGGGTGATCAGCCCGGCAATGTTCCGGCTCTCGAACGTCGACACCCGCCACACGCCCTGAGGATATCCGATTTCCCTCTAATACTCAGGATGCGCTCGCAGAGGTGGCAGAGGCAAGGCCGTTGCTCGGTGAGCAGGACATGCCAGTTATGCGGCGGCGGTGGACCGGCTGGACGCCGTAGGCGCTGTGGGTCAAAGTCTCGTTTGGTTAATCGCCTCGGGAAGGGCTTGGAATGTCAGCGGATCGAGCTCCATCCAGAATGGGCGCCATCGCGCGCGCTCGGCAGTACATCGACAGCGGCGCGTTCGAGGCCGATCTTGCCCGCCGAGTTGCCTATCGAACGGAAAGCCAGCTCTTGCCGGCCAGCCTGCCGCAGCTCGAAGCCTATCTGCGCGAGGAGATGGAGCCGACCCTGACGCGGATGGGCTTCACGTGCCGCATCTATCCCAATCCCGATCGAGGGTCAGGGCCCAGTGCTGCTGGCCACGCGCATAGAGGACCCTGGCTTGCCGACCGTCCTTGGCTACGGCCACGGCGACGTCATCCGCGGGCTGGACGACCAGTGGACCAAGGGCAAGGGACCGTGGGTCACGGCGCGAGAGGGCGATCGGCTCTACGGCCGCGGCACCGCCGACAACAAGGGCCAGCACACGATCAACCTGGCGGCGCTTCAGGCGGTGCTCGAGGAACGCGGACGGCTTGGGTTCAATGCTAAGTTCATGATCGAGATGGGCGAGGAAGCAGGCTCAAAGGGGCTCAATGAGCTGGTCTCTGCCCATCGCGAAGACTTCGCGGCCGACGTGCTGATCGCATCCGACGGTCCACGGACGCGCCCGAACGACCAACGCTGACACTCGGCTGCCGCGGCGCGCTCAATTTCGATCTCGTGTGCGATCTGCGCGAGGGCGGGCATCATTCCGGAAACTGGGGCGGCCTGCTCGCCAATCCGGCGATCATCCTTGCCAACGCCATCGCGACGATGGTCGGGCCGCGGGGAGAGCTGCTGGTCGAGGAGCTGAAGGCCCCGCCGATGTCGAAGGCCGTGCGCGAGGCGCTGGCGGACGTCGAGATCGATGGCGGCGAAAAGGGGCCTCAGATCGATACCTGGTGGGGCGAGCCAGACCTTTCACCTGCCGAGCGGGTCTACGGAGCCAACGTCTTGAATGTGCTTGCCATAGGCGCGGGCATCCCCGGCAAGCCGGTCAATGCCATCCCACCTAAGGCGGTCGCCCATTGCCAACTACGTTTCGTTGCGGGAACCGACGTGGCCAACGTCCGCCCGGCGGTGGAGCGGCACCTGCGGGCCCACGGGTTCGATCGCGTGCAGGTTGCCGATCCCCCCGCAGCCAACGACGGCGGCTTTCCGGCAACCCGCACCGAGCCCGATGATCCCTGGGTCATCTGGGCCATCGATTCGTTTCAGAAAACCGCCAACATCAAACCGGCTGTCGTGCCGCAGATGGGCGGCTCCATCTGCAATGATGTTTTCACCGACATCCTCGGCATACCGACGCTGTGGGTGCCGCACTCCTATGCCTCCTGCTCGCAGCATGCGCCGGACGAGCACATCCTCATATCCGTCTCGCGCAACGCCCTGGAGCTGATGACTGGCCTCTACTGGGACCTTGGAGAACCCGGCGTTCCGATGCGGGCCTGATCCCCGCACCTCATCGCATCACGATCCGAAAGGCAGACCTGAATGACTGAGCCCTGCGATCTTTCCGCCGTCGAAGCCCGCCGCTTGATCGGCAACAAGAAGCTCTCTCCTGTGGAGCTGCTGGAGAGCTGCCTTAAGCGCATCGAAGCCGTAAACCCGGCCCTGAACGCGATCGTGGCCATGGACGAGAAGGGCGCGAGGGAAGCCGCGAAAACGGCCGAGCAGATGGTGATGAGCGGCGATTCCCTCGGCCTGCTGCACGGGCTGCCCATCGGCATCAAGGATCTGCAAGCGACGGCCGGGCTCACCACGACCTGGGGCTCGCTGATCTACAAGGATCACGTACCAGAGCACGACGAGGAAACCGTCGCAAACCTGAGGGACCAGGGCGCGATAATTCTCGCGAAAACCAACACGCCTGAGTTCGGCGCCGGGGCGAACACCACCAACAGGGTCTATGGCGCGACCGGCAATCCCTTCGACCCGAAGAAGACCTGTGCCGGGTCGTCCGGCGGCTCGGCCGTCGCGCTTGCAACGGGCATGGTTCCGCTTGCGACGGGATCGGACTATGGCGGCAGCCTGCGGACGCCAGCAGCATTTTGCGGTGTCTGCGGATTTCGGCCTTCGCCGGGCGTCGTCCCTGGCCCTGAGCGCTCCACGGCGCTGTCGCCCTTCTCCGTCAATGGTCCGATGGGGCGTTCGGTGGCGGACCTGCATCTCCTGCTCAAGGCACAGATCGACCTCGACAAGCGCGACCCATTCTCCAGCGACGACGCGCTGAGCATCCCCGACGTGCTGCCGCAAGCCGACCTCGGCAGCATACGAGTGGCAATCTCTACGGATCTCGGCTGTGCGCCCATCGATGCGGATATCCGCCGCATCTTCCAAGAGCGCGTCGCAATCGTTCCGGCACGTCTTTGCAGAGGCAGCGGACCGGGATCCTGATCTCGGTCCCGTGCACGACGTTTTCGAGATCCTTCGCGGCATCTACTTCGTCGGCGCCCATCGCGAGCGGCTGGAGAAGCATCGCGATCTGCTCGGCCCCAACGTCATCGACAACACCGAGCGGGGGCTAAAGTGGACCGCCGGCGATATCGCCTGGGCCTTCGTGGAGCAGAGCAAGATTTACCGTCGCTTCCTCGCCTTCTTCGAGGACGCTGACGTGCTCATCTGCCCGGCAGCCTCCGTATCGCCATTCCCGCACGAGCAGCTTTACGTCTCAGAGATCAACGGCGAGCAGATGCCGACCTACATGCGCTGGCTCGCCATCACGTATGGGCTGACGACAGCTATTCCCGCAGCCGCGGTCATCCCCTGCGGGGTGGATCATGTCGGCATGCCGTTCGGCATCCAGATTGTCGGCCCGAACGGATCGGACGCGCTCGTGCTCAGCGTAGCGCACGCGCTGGAGCAGGTGCTGGCAGAAAATCCGGCTACGTCGCGGCCCGTACCTGACCTCAACAAGCTGAAAGCAGCCGCGTGATTGGAGAATCGCGCGTGCTCAGCGGACGGCAGCAACCTCCCGGCTTTGCACGCGGCTGAGCCATGTCACGCCGAGCAGCACGATCGCCATCAACGGTAGGGCGGCCATGTTGACGACGGTCCAGCCGACGTTCGCCTGGAGGATGCCGGAGAGCCCTGCGGCCGTCGCCGTCGTGCCGTAAACCGCGAAGTCGTGGCTGCCCTGCACCTTGGCCCGCTCCGACGGCATGTAAGTCGTCGTGAGCAGCGTCGTGCCGCCGACGAATGTGAAGTTCCACCCGAGGCCGACGAGCAGATTGCCCACGAAGAAATTCCAGAACTCGATGCCGCTCAAATTGACCAGGGCGCAGAGGATCTCGATCACGGCACCCGTAGCGATGACGGACAGCACGCCAAACCGCGCGATGAGATGCCCCGTGAAGAACGATGGCAGGAACATCGCGATGATGTGGCCCTGGATGACGGTCGCACTGTCATTGAACGCGAATCCGCAGGCCTGCATGGCGAGCGGCGTCGCCGACATGATGAGCGTCATCACGCCGTAGCCGAACATCGAAGAGGTCAGCGCGACGATAAACGCCGGCTGCCGCACGATCTGGCTCATCGGCCGTCCGCCCTTGGCCTTCTCTGCCGCCGTGAGCATCGGAATCCGAATTCCCTGCACGAGGATCAGCACAGCGGCCGAGTACACGGACACCATGACGTAGACGCCCGCGAACACGAGCGGATCAAGCCAGTGCACGGTCCACTTGGCCGTCTGCGGACCGAGGAACCCTGCAAGGACGCCCCCGAGCAGAACGAGCGAAATAGCCTTGGGCCGAAGCGCCGGCTCCGTCGCGTCAGCAGCGGCAAACCGGAAGTACCACGCAAAGGCGGCGGCCATGCCTTGGAACAGAGCGCCGAGGCACAGGAGCGCGAAGCTCTGCTGGTAGATCGCGAAAACCGAGATCAGGCCCGAAGCCACGCCACACAATGCGCCGACTGAAAAACCGCCTCGGCGCCCGATCCGCGCCATCAGCAACGATGCCGGGATCGTCGTCAGCATGACGCCGCCATGGACGAGGAACAACGGCAAGGTGGCCAGCGTCTTGTCCACCCCGAGCAACGCGTGGCCCGCGAGCGGCGTCGTCGCGATGCCCATCGACTGCACGGACATGAAGAAGCCCTGACAAATCGCCAACAGGGCAATATTGCGCGGGTTCGGAATGCCGAGGATGGACATAGTCTTCGACGTGTAGCACAGGCGGCGCACCAGAGTTATGCCTGAACGCCAACCCTACCATGCCTTCATCAGCGAGCTTCACAAATTGAAAAGCGCACAGCTCGGGAGATTAACAACACCCATCATAGGTTATCGGGGGTGCTCCTGCCGGTTCGCCGCACGGCCTAGCCGGCACCGATTCTGCATGCTCGCAGGCAGTTAAGATCGCCGCGGGACCAACCCTATAGCACCGGAAGAGTCGCTCCCACGCGCCGTATCTCAAGCGGTAACCATTTCCCTGGGGCCGCACCGGTGCGGCGCTCTCCGCTCCCACTCATCCCGATCCCTATGCGCCACGCAGCCGAGATGTGCCTGCGCCAGTTGCCATGTGTCAAACTGGGCCGCTCCTCCCTGGGTTATGCTTCCAGTTGGATCATCACGAGAGGGCAATGGATCAAACGCATTTCGCACCCGCTCAAGCTGAGGCGCCGGCGTGGCACGCACTGTCGACGGCGGAGGCTTTCGACCATCTAGCCACCGATAGCAGCGGACTATCCAACGAGGAAGCGCAGCGGCGCCTCGAGGTGCACGGTCCGAACTCGGCTTCCCGTGCAAGCCCGCCGATCGGCGCTGACACGCTTTCTGCTGCAGTTCCATAACCTTCTCATCTACATCATGATCGCGGGGGCCGTGGTCACGGCGCTTCTCGGCCAATGGGTCGATACGGCAGTGATCCTTGGCGTCGTGTTGGCTATCGCGATCGTCGGCTTCATCCAGGAAGGCCGCGCCGAGCAGGCCATAGATGCGGTGCGAAAAGTCCTTGCACCGGAAGCGACGGTCATTCGGGATGGCTGCCGCGTCAAGCTGCCGGCAGAGCAGCTGGTGCCCGGCGACATCGTGCTACTGCGATCCGGCGACAAGGTGCCCGCTGACCTCAGGTTGGTGCGGGCGCGCAACCTCCAGATCCAGGAAGCTGCGCTAACCGGCGAGTTCCCTGCCGGTCTCCAAGCAGGTAGCACCGGTGCCCGCTGACACGACCCTCGGCGACCGTGCCTCGATGGCCTATTCCGCAACGATCGTCACGTACGGCCAAGGGACTGGCATCGTCGTTGCGACGGGTCCCAACACCGAGATCGGCAAAATCAGTGGCAAGCTGGCCAGCATCGAAGCCCTGAAAACCCCGCTGCTGCGCCGGCTCGATCACCTTGGCCGCTGGCTCAGCGCGATCATCATCGCGGCAGCCGCAGCCACGTTCGCGTTCGGAATTCTCATCCGCGAGCTCCCAGTCGGCGAAATGTTTCTGGCGGCCGTGAGCCTCGCGGTTTCTGCAATCCCTGAGGGCTTGCCCGCCGTTCTGACGATCGCACTCGCGATCGGCGTGCAGCGCATGGCAGCTCAGAATGCGATCATCCGACGCCTTCCTGCCGTCGAGACGCTGGGGTCCGCCACGGTCATTTGCTCCGACAAGACGGGCACGCTGACACGCAACGAGCTGACCGCGAGAACCGTTCTGCTGCCTGACTGGGATATCTTCGTCGAAGGAGTTGGCTACGAGCCAGTGGGCCAATTCCTCCAATATGGCCAGCCGATCCTAGCCGAAGAGGACGAAGACCTCCTTACAACGTTACGCGCGGGGCTCCTGTGTAGCGACGCGACCATTCAGAAGAAGGACGACGGGTGGGCCGTCGTAGGCGATCCGATCGAAGGTGCGCTCGTGGTCGCAGCCGCCAAGGCTGGGCTCGATCAGGACGCAGAGGGGCAGGCGTATCCTCGGCTAGACACGATCCCGTTCGAGTTCGAGCACGCCTACATGGCGACGCTCCATGAAGGCAGGAATGGCGAACGCTTCATCATCGCCAAGGGTGCTCCTGAACGCATTTTGGATATGTGCAAGGCCGAGCGGTCGCAGGGCCGGGAGCAACCGATAGACATTGTTCGTTGGCATGAACGCTTGGACCGCCTGGCTGCCCAGGGTCAGCGGTTGCTGGCCGTTGCCATGAAAGAGGCCGCGCCGGACGTGAGCGATATCGATCACCCGGATACCCAAAACGGGTTCGTTCTGCTCGGCGTCTTCGGCTTCATCGACCCACCGCGGACCGAGGCGATCCGTGCCGTCGAGGAATGCTACAGCGCCGGCATCACTGTGAAAATGATTACCGGCGATCACGCCAGCACCGCCCGCGCCATCGCGAGAGAGCTTGGTATTCCGACAGCCGCCGGTGTCATGACCGGCAAGGACATCGACCAGATCAGCGACGAGGAGCTCCGCAAAGCCGCGCGAGACGTTCATGTGTTTGCCCGGGCCAGCCCGGAGCACAAACTTCGCCTGGTCCAGGCCATTCAAGCAGAGGGGCACGTCGTCGCCATGACAGGCGATGGCGTAAATGATGCGCCGGCGCTGAAGCGGGCTGATATCGGCATCGCGATGGGATTGAAGGGCACGGAGGCTGCGAAGGAAGCTTCCGAAATGGTGCTTGCGGACGACAACTTCGCCACCATTGCTGCCGCCGTACGAGAAGGGCGTGTTGTCTACGACAACCTTCAAAAGGCCATCATTCACATGCTGCCGACGAATGGCGGCGAGGTGCTGACGGTTATTGCGGCCATTCTCCTTGGGTATCACCTCCCGATGACGCCCGTCCAAATTCTTTGGGTCAATCTCGTGACCTCGGCGGCGTTGACACTGACGCTCGGCTTCGAGCGGGCGGAGAGAGATGTGATGGCGCGCCCGCCCAGGTCGGCCTCCGAGCCAATCATCACGCGATTTGGTCTATGGCGGATGATCCTGGTGTCACTGCTGATGGCAGGGCCGGCGTTCGGCTTATTCGTATACGACTTGTCCCGAGGGGCGGATCTGGATGAGGCACGGACGATCGTCATCAACGTGATCGTCATGGCCGAAGCCTTTTATCTCTTCAACGCTCGCTATCTCAGGGAAAGCTCATTCAATTTTGCGGGCATTTTTGGCAGCCAGCCCGTGCTCATCGGATTCGGCGTGGCAGTCCTTCTGCAGATGGCGGTCACTTACTTGCCGCCGATGCAGTTCTTGTTCGGCACCACAAGCCTTGGAATTATGGAGTGGACACGCATCATCGCGATCTGCTTCGCGATCTTCTGCATTGTCGAGCTGGAAAAGGCAGTGCGGAGACTCTGGGCGAACCGCAAAAACGCGGCTCGTAATGCGCATTCGTTTTCCCAGTCAAATAGGTAAGCCCCGGAGAGGGGTCGGCCGTATCGCTCTCCGGGGCGCACACCCCGCTGCCTGTCGTGTGATCATCCGATAGACGCCTAGTAAATGCGCGAGCGCTTGCTTGGTTCCATAATCCGTGTAAAGAGAAAAAAGGTAGCGGCAGTTTCGCAACACCCGCTCTACCCTGGCTGCCGCTGCATGAACTCTTCCAGCGCTGCGCGAAGAGCAGGCGTCGGCATCACCGATTCCCGCTTGGACATGTCGAAGAACACCGAGATGGCTTCGGACGTCGCGGCGCAAACCTCCTCGCCGGCCATGAACACCGCGTGATGCAGCGTGAAAGATTTATTCCCCAGCCGGGCGATACGCGTTCCGATCTCGACGTTGCCGGGAAAGTGCAGCTCGTTGAGGTAATCGATGACGAGGCGGGCGATGACCAACTCGAAATTCGGCCCGCCCTTACTCTTCAGCAGCGGGTAAATGAGGCCAACCCTGGCCTGCTCCAGGTACGCGGCCATGGCAACATTGTTGATGTGCCCCAGGGGGTCCTGGTCACAATAGCGGATGGAGACGGTTGTCCAGTGGTTATAGCGGGCGCGCGTGCGGGGCGGCGCCGAAATGGTTTCTTCTGCCATCTTCGAGACGATCGACTTTAGCTTGAAATCGGGCGGATAGCTGGCACGCCTATCATTGAGAGCTGGAGGAGTTCGACCTCAAATCACCTCCTCCGTTTTGTCATCCGTTTCGCCATAGCGGCGCAGGATGGCCGGGCGCGTGCCGGCATAGACCTTGTCCAATCCCGAAGCGATCTTCGCGTTCTCGCGCTCGAACAGGCTGTTGCCCTCGAGATCGCTCTCTACCAGAAACGGCCCGAAATTCTCGACCTCGAGCACCCAGATCGCTTGGGCGAGACCCAGCTCCTCGAGCCAATGCACACCGGCAACCCGCTTGATCCCTCGGCCGAGCAATGCCCCCGTGCCGTAGCCGACCGTCGTTAGGTAGATGGCATTGTTGGGCACGAACGAGCGCTTGTAGGTCTCGCTCGTCATGCCACCCTTGCCGATAACGATGTTGATGCCGGAGAGCTTGAACCAGCCATCCAACCACTTGGCGAACCTGAACGACGCCGTCGCCGTCACCGCACCAACCGTGTAGCTGCCATCGGGCTCGATGGTGGCCGCCGGCGAGCAATGGAAATTGGCGCTGCCCAGCTCGGCTGGAGATGCGGGCAGGCCGTATCCATCTTCGACGGCCCTCTTATAGACCCCCTCGCGCGCGGTGAAGATGCGGCCGGTGAGATAGGCCACCGTACCGATCTCCAGCTTCCGCAACTCGTCCGTGGAGGCCGGGAGGTTCAGGTGAACGGTCTTCAGGCTCGAAGTGGTGGCTGTCATCAGTACAGTTTCGCCTCCGTGAGGGTCTGATTGGTCCTGCTCGCCTAGCGTTCTGCCTCCGCTCAGTCGAACACGATCACACCACGCGCCACGCTGCCCGACGTCAAGAGCCGGAAACCTTCGTTGATCTCCTCGAAGCGGTAAGTGCGGCTGATGAGATCATCGAGGTTGAGGCGCTTGTCCATGGTCAGATCGGCCAAGATGCCGAAATCGATGTTCGGCCGCACCGAGCCGTAATAGGTCCCGGTGATCTTCTTCTCCATGTAGACCATGTTCATGAGGCCGATCGCCGCCGTGGCAGTGGAGGCAGGAATGCCGACCAACACCGCGTGGCCACCGGGAGCGACAGCATCGACGGCCTGCGCGGCCGTTTGCGAACCACCGATGGCATCGAAGGCGTACTCTACTCCGAAGCCTCCGGTCAGATCGCGGACGCATTTCACCACGTCCTCTTCACGCGCGTTGATCGTGTGAGTCGCACCGAAATGCTTGGCATACTGCAGCTTGTTGTCGAGCAGATCGGCGGCGATGATCATCCGCGCACCGGCCAGCTTGGCACCTTGCACCACATTGAGCCCGACCCCGCCGCAGCCGATGACGAGCACAGAAGAGCCGGCGGGCACTTGTGCGTGACGAACCACGGCCCCGACGCCCGTAGCGACACTGCAGCCGATGATCGCAGCATGCGTCCACGGAAGATCCTCGCGGATCGGCACGAGCTGCTCGGCCGGGCAGACGACGTATTCGGAGAAGGTGCCGATCCGGGCCATGACATTGACCGGCTCACCATTGAGCTTCAGGCGCGAGGTGCCGTCGTGCATCCGCCAGCGGGGCGTGTCGTTATGGCCAGAGCACAGCACGGTGCGCCCCTGCGAGCAGTATGGGCAATGTCCGCAATGCGGGCGGAACGAGAAGATGACGTGCTGGCCAACACGCAAATGATCAACTCCAGGGCCAAGCTCCACGACCTCGCCCGCCGCCTCATGACCCGGCACAATCGGCAATGGCAACGGCCAGTCGCCATTCATGATGTGCCAGTCGCTCATGCAAACGCCGGTGGCCTTCACCTTGACGCGGGCCTCGCCGGCCTTTGGCCCCTCCTGCTCCAGATCGAGAATTTCGAGTGGTTTATTGACCTCGGTCAGAACTGCAGCGCGCATTGGGTCGCTCCTCCCGTTTCCGGAATGTTGTCACATTACGCCGCTCCGGCTACCAGCGCCAACTGCAAACCCGCCCTAAAGTCCGAGAGAGCGGAAGCAAGATGCTCAGCGCTGGGGCAATTGGCGCTATTCCGCCGCCTCGACTTGCTCCGGCCGCTCCCATTCGACCGTTGCCCGGCGAGAGTAGTCGGTGAACCACATCGGATCAGTGCGGAACTCGACACGGCCATCAGAATGGATGCGTGCCGTCGCTCGGCGCGATGAGAGGCAGAACATGTGCACGCTCATCGGCATGCCGCCCGTATGGCAATAGCCAACCTCGATGTGGCAGCCGACGACCATGGACGAGCCCATGAAGCCCATCGCGCCCATGCCGATCGAATTTCCGAGCTCTTTCAGCTCGTCCTCGAGCGCCGCGATTTTCGGGTCCGGATTGCGCGAACCAACCGTCCGCAGGCAGGCTGCCTGCTTGCCGAGCACCATGCAAGTGTCCTTCGACCCGCCGAGACCAATGCCGACGATCGCCGGTTGGCAGGCAAGGCCGCGTTTGCCGAAGGCAACGAGGGTGTCTAGGTAAAAGCGCTTGATGCCGTCGATCCCGTCGCCTGGAAACAGCATGCGATAGTCCGAACCAAACAGGCCGCCTTTGTGCACTGTGGTCAGGTCGATCCAGTCGGCATCCGGGTGAAACGCATATTCGATTTCCGGTGCGTTGATGCCGACGTTGTTGTTGTGATCCGTCCGCCAGAGCGGATGCACGCGATTGGGCCGCAGGGGCACATCATGCGTGGCTTTTGCGGTGGCGCGGCGCAATGCGGTTTCGAGCGCTATCGGCCCGCCTTCGATGCGCGCCTCATTGCCGATTTTCACGTACCAGCGCGGGCAACCCGTATCGCCGCACATCGCCCGCCGGTCCTCCTTGGCCGCCTCGTAATTCTCGAGCATGGCCTTGATGACGAACGCCGACAGGTCGCCCTTCTCCGTATCGGCGCACTTGCGCAAGCCTTCGAGATAATCCTCCGGGATCTCGATGGCCGCCTTGGCCATCAGCTGCTCGGCGGTGGATTGGATGGACGCGAGGGGGATCATGTGCGGGTCACCCACGGTTTTTCGGAGATTTCTGAGACATTAGCGCCGCATCGATGTCAATTCCACACCAAGCGCACTTGCGTGTTGTGAGTTGGATCCCGGCGACGAGCGCCGGGATGACGAAGAATTGCGCTTCATCCGGCCAAGCCAAAGTAGAGGTCATCCCGGGCCTTGTGCCCGGGATCCAACGTGCCACAATCTCTGCCACCGGATTTGCGGCCCGAAATGCGCACCTACTACACGTATATTCTCGCCAGCAGACCTCGCGGAACGCTCTACATCGGGGTCACCAATGGCCTCATTCGCAGAGTGCATCAACACAGGACCGGAACAGCGTCCAGCTTCACGCGGAAGTATCGCGTACACAGACTCGTTTGGTTCGAGGCCTTCTCGTCTGCCAAAGAGGCGATTCAGCGTGAAAAGACCATGAAGGAGTGGCCGCGTGCGTGGAAAATAAACCTGATCGAGCGCACCAATCCGCATTGGATCGACCTGTTTCCTTCCCTACCGGGAGCGACTTTGGTCTCCCAGAAAGAGAGTTGAGCAATCTTCGGTCCTCGATCTGCGGCTTCGACGGCGAGGATGTGGATAGTTGGATCCCGGCGACAAGCGCCGGGATGACGTTGAATTTGAGCTTCAACCGGCCAAGCCAGACGACGGGTCATCCCGGGCCTTGTGCCCGGGATCCAGAGTGCCACAAGCTCTGGAGGCGAATACGATGCGAAATGTGCACCTACATTCTGGCCGGTAGCGAGCTTGTTTTCCCCAGAGAAGCGTTGGCCATCGTTGACGCGCAGATCTGCAGCCTCCCCCCTTGAGAATGCGGAGAGCTGGATCCGGCGACAAGCGCCGGGATGACGCTGAATTTGGGCTTCAACCTGCCAAGTCAAACGACGGGTCATCCCGGGCCTTGTGCCCGGGATCCAGCGTGCACGCAAACTGCTGTACGCCGAATGCAATGCGAGATGCGCACCTACGTTCTGGCCGGGAGCGAGCCTTCTCCCCAGAGAAGCCGGCCATCGTGGACGCGCAGATCTCGCCCGCGAACGCGGAGATGGATCCCGCGACAAGCGCCGGAATGACATATGTCGATTATTCGGCCGCCCGCATCTCCTCGAGCAGCGTTTCGCCCGGCCGGACGATCGTGAAGGCGACCGGCTCGTCCGTCACCTCGACCTGGCCGTCGCGCAGAGAGGCGACCGTGTAGGTGGAGGTGGCAAGGTCGCCTTCGTCCGGGAAGTCTTCGCGGTAGTGAGCGCCGCGGGAATTCTCACGCCTCAAAGCCGCCCTGGCGATCACCTTGGAGACGGTGATCTGGCTCTCGAGGTTCAGCCAATCCTGCCAGGTCAAATTGAAGGCGCGGTCGCCGTCGCGCAAACCCGTCGCCTGAAGCTCCTCGTCGATGCGCGTCGAGCGCCGCTACGGCACGCTCCAGCCCCGCGCGATCGCGGATCACGCCGACGTCATCCCACATCACATCGAGCAAACGCTCACGCAGGCGATTGAGGTCGCCAGGGCGCTTCTCGAAACGGGCCTCACCGCGCGCGCCATTGCGGCCTGGATGGCATCCTCATCGGGCTCCCGCCAATGAGGATTGCGGGCGATGAACCCCGGCATCGTATCGCCCGCGATCCCGCCAAACACCGTTGAGTTCGCCACGCCGTTGCCGCCCAGCCGGTTGGCGCCATGCACGCCGCCAGCATCCTCGCCGGCAACGAAAAGGCCCGGCAGCTCGGTCGACGTATCCGTCTCGCAAATCACGCCGCCCATCAGATAGTGCGCCGTCGGCACCACCTCGACGAGGCCGCCGGCAAGGTCGAAGCCACAGTCGGCGCAGCGCTCGACCATCCCCTTGAACTGCTTGCGCACATTGTCCGGCCCGAGGTGGCTCATCTTGATGTAGACGCCGCCATTCGGCGTCGTGCGGCCGGCGCGCATTTCGGCGTAGATCGCCTGGCTGACCTTGTCGCGCGTCGCCCGCTCGGCCTTCGGGTCGACGTGCAGCATGAAGCGCTCCATGTTGCCGTTGAGCAGGTGCCCGCCGGCGCCGCGCAGCCCCTCCTCGAGCACGGTGCCGGTCATGCGCGTATCGGGCCCGGCCAGCAGCCCCGTCGGATGGAACTGGACCATCTCCATGTCGCGCAGCGGAGGCCCGCCCGCAGCGCCATGGCGAGGCCGTCCATGCTCTTGTCGCCCGACGGCGTGTGGTAGCGGTACATGGTCGGCCCGCCGCCGGTCGCCAGCAGCACCGCTTTCGCCTCGACGAAGCGGAACGTGCCGGTGCGGACGTCGAGCAGGAGCACGCCGGCGATCGACTTGACCGCCTTGTCCTTGATGAGGGCGATGGCGCGGTGCTCTTCGAGCCGCTGGATCGGCCGCGCCCACACCTGCTCCATCAAGCGGTTGATGATCTCGATGCCCGTCAGGTCACCCTTGTGCACCGTCCGGTCGAAGGTCTGGCCAGCGAAGGCCTTGCCGTGCAGCGAGCCATCGGGGTTGCGGTCGAAGAAGCAGCCGATCTCGTTTTCGAGCTCACGCACACGCTCGACGGCCTTCGTCACCAGGGTCCAGGCTAGGTCCTGGTTGGGCAGCCACTTGCCGCCCTCGATGGTGTCCATGAAATGGCGCTCGACCGAGTCGCCTTTATGTAAGGCAACGTTGTATCCGCCCTGGACCATCCGTGTGCAGCCGGACTTTCCGAGCAAGCCTTTCGTCGCAATCGTGATCGTCGCGTGTGGCGCCGCCTGGTAAGCGTGGAGCGCCGCGAACAACCCTGCTCCGCCGGAGCCGAGGATCAGGATGTCGGTTTTCATCCGTTCGAGCATGGGCGCCTCAGAAGACTCGGACCAGGAAGATGAATGCGAGGAGCACAGCAGCGGCGCCGATGGCGGCCGCAGCGATTTTCTGGACAGGCCGCCAAGCGATGGTCTCGAGGTAAAGAATACGCAGACCGCCGAGCAGATGAATGGTCAGCAGAAAGACAAGCCCGGATTTGGCGAACTTCACCACAGGCTGCTCGGCCCAAGTCAGGAAGCCATCGAGACGCGCCTCACCTTCGATTGCCAGGCCCAGCGCGAGGAAGTGAAGCGGCAGAAAGCAGGCGAGAGCGATGCCGGAAAGGCGATGCACCAGCGCCGCGATCCAGAGCCCTTGGCGACGATGAGCCGTCGTGCGCCGTGTTTCGACCTGGATGCTCATGGCATCACCACCGCAATCACCGCTCGCCATCCGAGGACGAGGAGCAGCAAGCCAAAGCCCCACATGATGCCATCGAGCGCACGCGCGCGCAGCGAAGTCCACTCGCGAAGGACCGAGCGAAGCCCAATGGCGCCATGAATAGCGGCGAGGACGACGAAAATGCCATAAAACAGCGCCCAGCCGAGGCTGCCACGCGTCCGGCCGAGGATCTCCGCTGCGGAAAGGCCGTTGGAGGTTGCGTAGAAGATGATGACCAAGTGCGCCACGATGAGCGGCACCATGAGTGCGGCGCTCAGGCGCTGGAGGGCATAGAGCCGAAAGGTCATGATGGGAGCCTCCCAGCCGAGAGATCTGCCTCGCCCCTCGCTGTCATCCCGGCGCTTGTCGCCGGGATCCGACGATACCGCGAACGCAACGGTAACGAGGCGAAGGCGGCGTGCCAAACTGCCGGCGAAGGAGTTTGCTGACACTTGGATCCCGGGCACAAGGCCCGGGATGACCCATCGTTTGGCTTGACGGTTGAAGCTCAAATTTGACGTCATCCCGGCGCTTGTCGCCGGGATCCAACGATCCGCGAACGCAACGGTAACGAGGCGAAGGCGGCGTGCCAAACTGCCGGCGAAGGAGTTTGCTGACACTTGGATCCCGGGCACAAGGCCCGGGATGACCCGTCGTTTGGTTGGCCGTTGAAGCTCAAATTTGACGTCATCCCGGCGCTTGTCGCCGGGATCCAACGATCCGCGAATGCAACGCTAGCGAGGCGAAGGCGGCGTGCCAAACTGCCGGCGAAGGAGTTTGCTGAGACTGGATCCCGGGCACAAGGCCCGGGATGACCCGTCGTTTGGCTTGGCCGTTGAAGCTCAAATTTGACGTCATCCCGGCGCTTGTCGCCGGGATCCAACGATCCGCGAACGCAACGGTAACGAGGCGAAGGCGGCGTGCCAAACTGCCGGCGAGGGCGTTTGCTGACACTTGGATCCGGGGCACAAGGCCCGGGATGACCCATCGTTTGGCTTGACGGTTGAAGCGCAAATTTGACGTCATCCCGGCGCTTGTCGCCGGGATCCAACGATCCGCGAACGCAACGGTAACGAGGCGAAGGCGGCGTGCCAAACTGCCGGCGAAAGAGTTTGCTGACACTTGGATCCCGGGCACAAGGCCCGGGATGACCCGTCGTTTGGCTTGGCGGTTGAAGCTCAAATTTGACGTCATCCCGGCGCTTGTCGCCGGGATCCACCTATCCGCGAATGCAACGGTAGCGAGGCGAAGGCGGCGTGCCAAACTGCCGGCGAAGGAGTTTGCTGAACTTGGATCCCGGGCACAAGGCCCGGGATGACCCGTCGTTTGGCTTGGCGGTTGAAGCTCAAATTTGACGTCATCCCGGCGCTTGTCGCCGGGATCCACCTATCCGCGAATGCAACGGTAGCGAGGCGAAGGCGGCGTGCCAAACTGCCGGCGAAGGCGCTTGTTGAGGCTTGGATCCCGGGCACAAGGCCCGGGATGACCGTTGGAGCGGGTGCCACCGCACCTGTCGTCCCGAACACCATCACAGCTCCCCCCGCAAATACGCCATCATGGCACGTCGCTTCAGGCCGGCAATAGAGGCCGTGGGGTTGAGCGACTTCGGGCAGAGCTCCGCGCAGGACTGGTGTGAGTGACAGCTCTGGCAGCCGCCTTCGGCCACGATGGCTTTCAGCCGCTCCGATTGCCCAGCATCGCGGACATCGTTGACCAGCGTCCAGGCGCGATTGAGGGCTGCCGGCCCGAGGTAATCATCGTTCCAGCGCACCGTATCGCAGGCCGCAAAGCATACGGCGCAGTTGATGCACTCGATCGCCTCGTCGGCGGCGACACGCTCCGGGCTGAGGGGTGAAATCGTTTCTACCGGATCATCCCGGGTCCGGGACGGCACGAAGCGCCCCTTGGCCTCCTGCCATTTCTCGAAAAACCGGCGCATATCGGTCGCCAAGTCCTTGATGACCGGCAAATTGGCCAGAGGAGCAATTTCCAGCCTGCCGTTCTCGACCACCCTGGAAACATGTGTCCGGCAAGTCCAGCGCGGCCGGCCATTGACCGTCATGGCGCACGAGCCGCACATCCCCACGCGGCAGGCGAAGCGATAGGCCAGCGTCGGGTCCACATTTCGCTGAACCCAGGTAACGACGTCGAGGACAGTCTGGCTTTCGCGCAGCGGCACGGTGAAGCGCTGGTAGTAGCCTTCCTCGCGGCCTCGCCAGATAAGCACCTCGATGGATTGCTCGGCAGCCTCGGCGGCAGGTGCACTCGCTGGCATTCCTTCCCCTTCTAGTTCTGTTTACTTTTGCTCCTGACCGCAGCTCGCCGCGGAAAGCTTGTCAGCGGACGGTTACAAGCACCCTCTGCACCGCATTGTTACCGAACCCGCCGCGGTCCCAAGGTGGATCGAGAGGCTGCACATTGCCGGCCTCGTCGGTCGCTCGGCATGCCAGCTCGTGCTCGCCGGGTTGTGCATCCCAAGTGAAGCGCCAACCGCGCCACGCATATCTGCCGGTTATCGGCTCGAGCGTCGCCTCCTGCCATTCGCCGTCGACACCAACCTCCACCTTGGCCACCGGCACTCCGCCACCGGACCAAGCCCGGCCGAACAGCTCGACGGGGCCGCGATCGACTAACCGCCGCCGGGTGAACCAGTCCGGAATACCAGGCGGAACCATAAGCGATTTCACACGGATATGCGTGACCGGGGTGCCTGGGTCCCCACTGTACTGGCGATAAACATACGTCCCAACCTGCTGATATCCATCGAACGGGCGGTCCAGCACCTCGATGCGATTGAGCCACTTCACGCTCGCCATGCCGTACCAGCCCGGTACGACCAGCCGTAGGGGAAAGCCGTGCTGCGGCAGCAGCGGCTCGCCGTTCATCGTGTGGGCGAGGAGGACGTCGTCCGACATTGCGACGTCGACCGCAAGGCTCCTCCCGTAATCGTGCTCGATCCCGGCATCGAACCCTCTGTCGGCCCCAAAAAAGGCGATCTCAACGGCGTCCGGCGTCAGTCCCGCGCGATCGAGCAAATAATGCAGTGGTGTGCCGGTCCATTCGGCCGTGCCGACCGCGCCGTGCTCCCAAGGTTGACTTTGCCATCGCGGATTGAGCTTGGCACGACCGTTCCCCGCGCATTCGAGCGTCACCCTCACGGTTTTCTGCGGGAGCTGTCTGATCTCTGCCATGGAGATCTCAAGCGGCACCTTCACCCTGCCGCCGACCTTGACGGTCCAGCTGGCGGCCGAGGCCACGTATGGGATGTCAAAGTGGATGAGGAGGTAGTGAAGTCCGGCCGGCGTCAGGTCGTAGCGCAACGCCTCGAGTGGGAGTCCAGAGTTCCGGTTCGCGAGGGCAACTTCCTCGCGCTTGAAGTCACCTTCGACATGGGGCCTCTTCTCGGGGCTGAAGAAGGGGTGGGCGCTCGTACTCATCCGGCAATCTCGCCTTTTGTGATCCGATCAGGCATTTTGACAACTGTAGCAAGCAGGTAGCAACGGCGGAAGTTCAGCCGGAGCCAAACAGAGACTGGCAGCGAGCTTCGCTTATCGAGATGGTTGATACCGCCGTAGTCTGCCGACCGACTTCATTGGCGGTGGCGGGCACGCCTGATAGACATAATAACACCTGTTTTCGAGTCCACTGCACAGAACACACGGGACCGGGGGGACTACGGATGACAACGAACGCGGCGGCGCTGCGCAACGGACATACGTCGACGGAGCGTGGCAGGGTGACGCCGCGAGGAAGCCGTCGCAATCAAAGGAGCAGGAAGGCCCTGGATGTGGCGGATCGGGCCGTAGCCTGCGGTGTCCGCACCGTCGAGATCGAGGCTGAGGGCCTATCCGCCCTCGCCGCGGCCCTCAAACGTGACTTGGCCAGCAGCTTTGTCGAAGCGGTTCGGATTATCTCCGAAGCGCGCGGGCGGGTCATCGTCACCGGAATCGGCAAGAGCGGTCACATCGGTCAGAAGCTGGCAGCGACCTTTGCCTCGACCGGTACTCCGGCTTTCTTCGTTCATCCGAGCGAAGCCTCACACGGCGACCTCGGCATGGTCACAAACGACGACGTGGTCCTCGCGCTGTCTTGGTCCGGCGAGACTGTCGAACTCAAGAACATCGTCACGTACTCGCGACGGTTCCGCGTACCATTGATCGCCATCACCTCGCGCAGGGAGTCGGCGCTGGGCCGCTCATCTGACGTCGTGCTCGAGCTGCCTCGGGCGAAGGAAGCATGCCCGCACGGCCTTGCCCCCACGACGTCGACTACGATGCAGCTCGCCCTCGGGGACTGTCTGGCCATTGCGCTCCTCGAGGCCAAGGGCTTCACGGCTCAGGACTTCAAGATATTCCACCCCGGCGGCTCTCTGGGAGCGCAACTCAAGTTCGTCGCCGACATCATGCACAAGGATGACAGGCTGCCGCTCGCCTCTGAGGACGAGATCATGAGCGCGGCTCTCGTGACCATGACTCAGAAGAGCTTCGGCTGTCTCGGTGTCGTCGACTCCAAAGGAAAGCTGGTCGGCATCGTGACCGACGGAGACCTGCGCCGGCACATGGGAGAGGGCCTGCTGAACGCCAAGACCGGCGAGATCATGACGCGCAACCCGAAGACGGTCAGTCCCGACACGCTCGCGTCCTCAGCGCTCGAGCTGATCAATGCGGCGCGGATCACTGCCTTGTTCGTGGTGGAGAAGGGGAAGCCGGTCGGGATCGTCCACGTGCACGATCTGCTGCGCATCGGCGTGGCCTGAGTCTCAGGTCCACTCGACACTCGCGTGCAGCAAGCTTCTCTGGATGGCTCGGGTGAATCCCTAAACGCCCAGGCCCAACAAAAACGGTCCGGCGCTGCGTGCACCGGACCGTCCTGATGGATCTTCAGGAATGAAGGCAGACTGCCTCAGGCTGCCTTGACAGCGGGATCTGCCTCCTCGCCATCCCCTTCCGCCTCAGCTTCGGCGTCAGCTTCTGCCTGGCGGCGGCCGCGAGCGCTCTTCGCGAGAACCTCCGTAATCCGCTGCACCGCGGTCTGCTCGTCCAACTTCTCAACGGCGGCGATTTCACGGGCCATACGGTCGAGCGCTGCCTCATAGAGCTGCCGCTCGGAATACGACTGCTCCGGCTGCGTCTCGGACCGATAGAGGTCCCGCACGACCTCCGCGATAGCAACCAGATCGCCGGAGTTGATCTTCGCCTCGTACTCCTGCGCGCGGCGGCTCCACATCGTCCGCTTGATCCTGGCGCGGCCCTTGAGGGTATCCATGGCCTTCTTGACGACATCCTCGGTCGCCAACTTCCGCATCCCGACGCTCTGCAGCTTACTGGTCGGCACGCGCAGGGTCATCTTGTCCTTCTCGAACGTGATGACGAACAGCTCGAGCGACATCCCGGCGATCTCCTGCTCCTCGATGCCGACGATGCGCCCCACGCCGTGGGTCGGATAGACGACGTACTCGTTGGTCTTGAAGCCGTGACGCGAATTCACGGGCTTCTTTTCAGCCTGGCTTTCAGCCTTGGCTGCACGCGCCTTGGCGGCAACGTCCTTGGACGCAACCGGGGCCGATATCTTGGGCTGTGCCGGTTTTGCCATGGCCGCAGTGGTTGCCCTCTGCTGCGGGGCGGAGGGCGTCTTCGAGCCGGCCCTGTGGGTCGCCCTAGCTGTTGTAGTCGCCTTGGCTGGTGTGGTGGTGGAAGCCTTGGATTTCGGTGTTGTCTTCTCGGCTGCTGCCGCCTTACTATTCACTGCAGTTTTGTTGGACAATTTTCTTTCACTCGTTGTTGACGTTTTCGCTGAAACAGCACCTGCGCTTGGAGCCTTTGTTGCAGCGGGCTTTTTGGACGAAGGCTTGCTGGCCATCGGCTCTTTTTCTGTCGCTTTCCCGACGCGTTTATTAGCAGCTACAGACTTGACCGGCGTCGTTCTGGCACTCCCCCTAGCGCCTTGTGTCTTGGCAGCCACCTTCGTCTTCTCAGCCATACTCTGGTCTCACTCTCTCGCGATCTAAGCCCCACCAGACCAAAAGCCGAGCGGGTTTCCCGCCCTCAAAGAGGGCATGGTGACAAGATCCAGTTGCCGACGCGTTAGTCGGCTAGAGCGTGCTTGATCTGCTATGGCCCGCGAGCGGGGCATAGCTTGCCTTTCAGCTTCGATGACTTGGTTGGCGGCCCGCGCATCAAGTCTCTCAAATTAAGACACTGCAGCGCGGCTTGGGTCATCCAGGCAAATACGACGCAAGGCCGGCCGACCGGACTCTGCGTTCCCCATCCGTTTCAGCTACGCTACAACGAAAAACAATGTAACATAATTTTCACAAAAAAAGAAGGGTCCAAAGGTTAACGCGGCCGGCGCAACCCAATTCTACCCTTTGGGAGAAGTCTCGACTTTAGCCCTATTTGGGTACCCGATTTCGGGTATTGAGCGCTCACCTGCGCTATTTCGACGCCCCAATCCCAATCACGCGGGTTGCCGCTCTCCGAAAACGTATCCTGCTCCGCGAACAGTGCGGATCGGGTCGCGCTCCTTGCCGCGGACAAGCGCCTTTCGCAATCTCCCGATGTGAACATCGACCGTACGCTCGTCGATGTAGGTATCGCGACCCCAGACACCGTCGAGAAGCTGCTCCCGCGACAACACACGTCCCGGGCTTTGCATCATGAACTCGAGCAGCCGAAACTCAGTCGGCCCGAGCCGCACCTCTCGGTTGCCGCGCGTTACGCGATGCGCGGTGCGGTCGAGCTCGATTTCTCCGGATCTGAGGACGTCAGCAATGCGCTCGGGTGCCGTTCGGCGAAGGATTGCCTTCACCCGAGCCATCAGCTCGGGGAGAGAAAACGGTTTGACGACGTAATCATCTGCACCGGTCGACAATCCGCGGATGCGGTCGCTTTCCTCGCCGCGGGCCGTCAGCATCAGGATGGGGATTGCGCGCGTCTCCTGCCGGGCCCGAATTCGGCGGCATAGCTCCACCCCCGAGAACGTGGGAAGCATCCAGTCCAGCACGATGAGGTCCGGCCGCTCCTCAGCAATGATCAATTCGGCTTCCTCACCCGTCGCGGCATGCTCGACTTCGTATCCCTCCGCCTCCAGGTTGTAACGAAGTAGCTCTGCAAGTGGCGCTTCGTCTTCGACGATCAGAACCTTAGCGCCCATCTGCGATGACTCCGAACTTTCCCCTCAATCCCGAGAAATAGGTGTTGAGCTGGTCTGGTCGCCCTTTGGCCGATCATCTGTAATGGGTTCGCCGTGCACAAGATAATGCACGATCTCCGCAATATTCGTCGTGTGATCGCCAATTCGCTCGATGTTTTTCGCCCCAAAAAGGAGGTGAGTGCACAGGCCAATATTGCGCGGGTCTTCCATCATGTACGTCAAAAGCTCGCGGAAGACAGAATTGTACATGGCGTCGATCTGCTCATCCGCGCGCCAGACGGCAAGGGCCAGCTCGCTATTGCGCTCCGCGTAGGCGTCGAGCACATCCTTGAGCTGGCGCATGGCCCGCTCGACCATGTTTCGCAGGCCCGACATGAGGGGCTTCGGATAGGGCTCCTGCGAAATGGCCAGCGCGCGCTTCGCGATATTCTTGGCGAGGTCGCCGATGCGCTCCAGGTCCGACGTGATGCGCAGGGCCGCAATGACCTGACGCAGATCGTCGGCGAGCGGCTGGCGAAGGGCGATCATCGTGACAACCTGATCGTCCACCTCTCTTTCCAGGCGGTCGATGGCCTTGTCCGACGCGATCACTGCTTCCGCGAGCCGTGGATCGCGTTTTTCCAGAGCATCGAACGCTTGGCCGAGCGCGTTCTCTGCAAGGCCGCCCATTTGGGCAACCCTCCGGTCCAAGAGCGCCAGCTCCTCCTGATACGAGCGCACGATGTGCTCCCTCATTTGCTCCGATCCTCGCCAGGGTGCCTCAGCCGTAGCGGCCCGTAATGTAATCCCGAGTTTGCATTTTCCTGGGATTCGTAAAGATCTCGGCCGTGTCGCCTTCCTCTATCAGCTCACCGAGGTGGAAGAACGCCGTCCGTTGCGAAACCCGCGCCGCCTGCTGCATCGAGTGGGTTACGATCACGATACAGTAGTTTTCCCGAAGCTCATCGATGAGCTCCTCGATTTTCGCCGTCGCGATCGGGTCGAGCGCCGAGCAAGGCTCGTCCATCAAAATCACCTCCGGACTGACCGCAATGGCGCGCGCAATGCAAAGCCGTTGCTGTTGGCCGCCGGAAAGGCCGGTGCCTGGGTCATTGAGCCGGTCGCGGACCTCTTTCAGCAGACCAGCCTTTTCAAGGCTCGACATCACGATTTCATCGAGCTCCGCGCGATTGCTGGCCAAGCCGTGAATGCGCGGACCGTAGGCGACGTTCTCGTAAATAGATTTGGGAAACGGGTTCGGCTTCTGGAAGACCATGCCCACGCGCGCCCGAAGCTGCACGACGTCGAGCTTTGGATCGAAAATATTCTGACCATCAATTGTAATGTCCCCGGTCACGCGTGCATTGGGGATCGTGTCGTTCATACGGTTGATGCAGCGCAGGAACGTCGACTTGCCGCAGCCTGACGGCCCGATGAGCGCCGTCACAGCGCGCGCAGGAATATCCATGCTGACATTTTTCAGCGCCTGCTTTTCACCGTAGAACGCGTTCACATTCCTGACGCGCACCTTGACTGCGTCTGCCTGCATGGAAACCCGGGTGCCGATGTGGGGTGAAACGGCAATCGAAAGGTCGGACGTGCGGAATTGCTCGTTCATTCCCTTCTCCTCTCTGGCCGCGGGCGTCACGACCATTTCCTCTCGAACTTCTGGCGCAGATAAATCGCCACAGCGTTCATCACGATGAGAAAACCGAGAAGCACCAGAATCGCAGCCGAGGTGCGCGCCACAAATCCCCGTTCAGGGCTGTCGGCCCAACTGTAGATCTGTGTCGGCAAAGCGGTCGCGGGCTCGAAAAATCCGATGCTCTCGACACTCGGGATAAATGCGTTCATGCCGATCAGAAGCAGTGGCGCCGTTTCGCCGAGTGCCTGCGCAAGACCGATGATGGTTCCGGTCAGAATTCCCGGCATTGCCAGAGGCAGCACGTGGTGCAGGATGACCTGATGCTGCGATGCCCCGATGCCGAGGGCAGCCTCCCGGATTGACGGTGGGACGACTTGAGCGTCGCCCTCGTCGCAATGATGATGGTCGGCAGCGTCATCAACGAAAGCACCATGCCGCCAACGAGCGGCGAAGACCGCGGCAGACCGAAAAAGCCCAGAAACACCGCCAGGCCCAGCAGACCGAACACGATCGAGGGCACCGCTGCCAGGTTATTGATGTTCACCTCGATGAGAGATGTCAGCCGGTTTTTTGGTGCGAACTCTTCAAGATAAACCGCGGCCGCAATTCCGAGCGGGAAACTCAGGAGAAAACACACAAGGAGCGTCAGGAAAGAGCCGGCAATTGCGCCTGCAAGCCCCGCCATCTCAGGGAAGCGGCTATCGGCGTTGACGAATAGCTCCCACGCAATCGTGGTGTGGATCAACCCTCGCTGCTTCAGGGTGTCGAACCAGCCGATAGCTTCATCGTCGAGCCGCCGCTGAGACTCCGGCACATCGCGCGACAGAATTCCTTTGTTGAGCTGATCGTATGGATCGGCCACCGGCACCATCAGCTTAATCGTCTGGCCGATCACCTCGGGATGGGCGACCACATAATCACGTACGATCCATTCGGCGCCGGGGCTCGAGCAGCCTTGCAAGCTGGGTTTGCTGGCGCCGGTTGGTGACCTCCGGAAACTGCTCGAAGATCGCCTGCCGGACGATGCTGCGGAAGTTGCCGCTCCGCACGTCCTCCGGTTTCACCAGCGCGGGATCGATACGGAACTCGAGCTCAACACGTGTTTGCGTGAAGGCTACGTAGCCCGTGTAGACAAGCGAAACGATCAGAATGCCAAGCAGGCCAATGGCGAGCCCGATGGCTCCGAGCCCGAGCATCCGAAGCCGCCGATCGGCTGCATAGCGGCGCTTCAGCCGACGGTGATGAGAGGCCGAATGCCAGTGGCCCGCCGCCGGGGGCGCAGCCGAATTCGCCTCTGATGCCCTCACCTCACTCATATTGCTCTCGATACCGCCTCACGATGCGTATGGCGATCACGTTCAGCACCAGGGTTGACAGGAAGAGGGTCAGGCCCAGGGCGAACGCGGCCAGCGTCTTGGGGTTGTCGAACTCCGTATCGCCGATCAGCAGGGTGACGATCTGGACTGTGACAGTCGTGACGGGCTGGAACGGGTTCAGCGTCAGCGTGGCGATGATGCCGGCCGCCATGACGACGATCATGGTTTCTCCGATGGCACGGCTGACCGCCAGCAGAATGCCGCCCATGATGCCGGGCAGCGCCGCCGGCAGGAGGACGCGGAGGATAGTCTCGTTCTTCGTCGCGCCCATCGCCAGAGAGCCGTCGCGCATGGAGCTGGGCACGGCCGTGAGCGCGTCGTCCGACAGCGACGAAATGAAGGGAATAATCATGATGCCCATCACGCCGCCGGCAACCAGGGCACTATTGGGCGCGATCGGAATCCCGAGCGCTTCACCGAACGTGCGCAAAGCCGGCGAAACGACGAGCACAGCGAAAAAGCCGTACACCACGGTTGGGATGCCGGCGAGGATTTCCAGCACCGGTTTGACGATCGCCCGGAAGCGCGATGTCGCATACTCGGTGAGGTAGATCGCCGACAGCAGCCCGATCGGAACCGCCACTGCCATGGCGATGAAGGCGATAAGGAACGTGCCGACGAACACGGGAATGGCGCCGAAGGCTCCGCCTGCCGACGCCTGATCTGGCCGGATGGCAATTTGCGGCTCCCAGCGCAAACCGAACAGAAACTCCGTGACCGGCACGAGCCGGAAGAACCTGATGGCCTCCAGCAAGAGCGAGATCACGATGCCGAGCGTCGTTAGGATCGCGACCACGGCACAGGCGATCATAAGCCAATCGAGAATGCGCTCGACGGCCTGGCGAGCGCGGAAATCAGGGGAGATGCGCGACTGGACGATGACGAGCGCCAGCAGGGCCAGCACCACGGCGCTCGTGAACATGGCCATTTCTCCGATCCGACGCCACGCCTCGAGCCGCCTTCCAGCCTCGAGAATGGCCGGCTCCACTTGGCCGAACGACGTGCCTCCGGCGACGGACTTGATCTGGCTCAGAATAAGGCTGAGCTCGCCAACACCCTTGCCGGCAACCACCTCCTCCGGCAACGACGCCATGATGAGCCGATCGAGAACCGGACCCTGGACCAGCAGCCAAACCAACAGCAGCAGGGTGGCCGGGATACCGACCCACGCCGCGACGAAGCTGGCGTGATAGGCCGGCCGCGAATGCAGCTGATAGGTGCGTCCCTCGACAGACGCGATGGCCCGTCTGTGGCCGATCAGAAATCCAATCAGCGTCAGCACGAGCAGGACTGCGAAGGCGTAGCTCAGCATGTCGAGTTCATGTGTCGAGCCTGCGGAATTGCGCGAGCCGGTGTGACTGTCCGTTCTGCGGGTGCACCACAAGCGCGTGCGACTGCGCCACGTCAATGGCGCAGCCGGCGTTTTCAACGGGCATCAGTTGGTCGGAACTGCCATTCTTTCTGCTTCCAGCGCCGCCTTGCGGGTCTTTTCCAGGGCATCCGCCTGCAGCGGCACCATCCCGCGCTCCGAGAGGTAGCCGTCTTCTCCCATCGCGGCCTCGCTCACGTACTCGGCTATGAACTCTTTCAGTCCGGGAACCACCTCGCGATGAGCGTTCTTGATGTAGAAGTATAGTGGACGCGAGATCCCGTACTCACCCGAGGCGATCGTCTCGAACGACGGTTCAACCCCTTCCACCTTGATGGCCTGGAGCTTGTCCTCGTTCTCGTAGAGGAACGAGTAGCCGAAAATGCCGACGGCCCTCGGATCAGCCTCGAGACGCTGCACGATAAGGTTATCGTTCTCGCCGGCCTCAATGAATGGCCCGTCCTGCCGCATGCGGCTGCACTGGATTTTCACCAACTCCTCGTAAGCCGCCTTGTCGAGCTTTGCCTTCTGCTCTTTCACGAAGTCGAGAGCTTGGCAGCCCTCCTGCATGGCGAGCTCGACGAACGCATCGCGCGTGCCGGATGTCGGGGGCGGGCCATAGGCGAGAATAGGGGTATCGGGCAGCGACGAGTCGATGTCGCTCCACTTCTTGTGCGGGTTTGGAGCGAACTTGCCGTCCACAGGGATCTCGGCTGCAAGGGCCAGATAGATCTGAGTTTTCGTCAGATCCATCGGCTGAGCCTTGCGGGACTGCGCGATGGATATTCCGTCGTAGCCGATCAGCACCTCTGTGACATCCGTAACGCCGTTCTTCTCGCACTCGGCCCACTCGGACTTTTTCATCGCCCGCGAGGCACCGGTGATATCTGGATGTTGCTCGCCGATGCCTTGGCAGAAGATCTTCATGCCGCCGCCGGTGCCCGTCGACTCGACGACCGGGGCCTTTTGACCGTACTTACGCGTGAACTCCTCCGCGACGGCTTGGGTGTAAGGAAAGACCGTCGATGAGCCGACGATCTTGATGTGATCGCGAGCCTCCGCCTCGCCGGCGAAGCCAACCGTGCCTGCGACGGCCGCCGCCGCCGAGATGGCCACAAGGGTTCTGCTCACAGGTGCTCTCCCTGTCTGGGTTTGCAGCGGGAAGCCTCTCACATATCGCTTCCCAGGATACGACGCCCCATTGCGTCGCACGCCTTCTGATAGAGCAAACACGCTATGCTTTCGTGACAGGCTAAGCCCTTGAATCGCAATGATTTTATGGATTTTTACTGAATTGGTGGACGACTGCAGGTTCTGACAGCTCGTCGAGCAACACGGTGAACGTCGAGCCCTTTCCCAGAGTCGACGCAATCTTGAGCTCGCCGCGATGGCGCGTGATGATGTGCTTCACGATGGCGAGGCCGAGGCCCGTTCCGCCCTTCTGCCGGCTGGCCGAAACGCTCACCCGATAGAACCGCTCCGTGAGGCGGGGCAGGTGCTCAGACGGGATGCCCTCTCCATTGTCCTCGACTGCCACGGAGATGCGCTGCACTCCGCTGCTCCCATGGGCCACGCGGGCCATCCGGACCTTCACGAAGCCTCCTTCGCGGCCGTATCTGATGGCGTTCTGAATGAGGTTCTGGAAGACCTGCACCAGCTCGTCGTAGTCCCCTCGCACGAAAGCCGAAGTCGGCAAGGTTTCGACCTCGATGGAAATGCCAGACGATTGCGCAACTGGCTCAAGGGATTGCGCAACGAAGTTGACAACCTCGTTCAGCTCTACCGTCCCTCGTGGAGGGACATGCACGTGCATTTCAATGCGGCTGAGAGAAAGCAGGTCATCTATGAGCCGGGTCATGCGCTCTGCCTGAGCGGCCATGATGCCGAGGAACCGATCGCGGGCTTCCGGATCGTCGCGCGCCGGGCCTTGCAGCGTCTCGACAAAGCCGCGCAACGACGCGAGCGGCGTGCGCAGCTCGTGGCTCGCATGGGCAATGAAGTCGGCCCGCATCTGCGCGAGCCTCTCCTGGTCGGTGATGTCCCGGAAGGTGACGAGCTGAGCCGGCCCGCCCTCTACAGGTTGCTCAAAGGGAAGAGGGGTCAGAATGGCCGCTACGCGGCGCTGCACCGGCACACGGTCCAGTAGCTCGACGGTGATGACATCCGCTGCATCGCTGACCGTCTCGACCGCCGAAAGCAGCTCCGGGTTACGGCTCACGCTCGAAAGATGCTGCCCCGCACGAATGCGCGGAAAAAGGTCCGCCGCCGCGGCATTGTGGTGGAGGATGATGCCCGTGTCATCGAGCACCAGAGCCGGGTCCGGCATTGCGCTGACCATTGCGCGCCAGCTCGTATCGCGATCGCCGATGTTCACCGAGGGAGGCTCGGCAGATTGCTGATCGATTTGATGGATGGGTGCCGGCGGCGCGGAAATCGGTGCAAGCACGAGCGCCCCGGCCAGCGCCACGAGCGCCAGCGCTGCCGCCCAGGTTACCATGCCGCCCGTGAGCCAAAGGAGGACGACCATTGCAACGCCGGCAGCGAATGGCGCTAGCCGCGCCGCCAATCGCCTGGCGAGCTTTTCTCGAAGCCAAAGCAGATGCTGGCGACCCGAATATCCTGACCGAAGCCGCTGATGGTGGGCTATAGCTTTCACCCTGACTGAATGCGTGCCGACAGCCAGGAATTAGGGTGCTCGAGCAGGCGAGGCAAGTCAGCGCACAAGGAGGATGGGGCACTCCAATGCGGCCGCAAGCGCTTTCAAATCGCGATCCGCTGGTACCACCAGACCGCCGAACTCGCTGATCACGAACCCGCCTTGGAGGCGCCGCAGCGTTTCTGCAACCACCTCGGCAGCGCCACGAGCGGATCCGGCCGTGATCACCTGCACATCGATGCGATCTTTGAGGAGCAGACGGGCCTGCGCCTCCATCCAGCGCACCCGCTCGTCGTCGTCAGCGATTGGCAGAACGACGATCGTGCCCCCAGTGACTGCCGCCAGGCGATCTCCGGCCCGGAGCATGCTGGGCAGCCGTTCGATCTCCTCCACGGCAACGATCACCGGCCCCGTCGTGCGCCGCGCCTTGGGCCCCACCACCACCAGGCCGGTGGCATCGGTCACGGACTCGAAAAGGCGCCGCAGGGATTCGCCGCTCATGGCGCTGAACGGCTCAGCGAGTGCGATCACGTTCCAGGGCCCGCACTCGGCACAGGTGGCTGCCAGCGCAGCGACTGGATCATCGCGCACGACACGTTGGCGGATCGGCACCTCGGCAGCCCTGGCCAACGCCTCGATACGGCGCTGAAGCGACGCAAACGCCAGCCGGAACTCCTCCTCGATCTGCCTTGAGGACAGGGCACGCGTTCTGCGGCCCGTCAGCGAGATCTCCCGGGCGAATGGAAAGCTCGCAAGATCGAAGATCTGCAGATCCTCGACGAAGAGCGTCTCAATGCCTGATTGGAACGCTTGCGCAACGCGCAATGCGGCCTCGATCGCCACCTCATTGGGACATGCCGTGCGCAGCTGCAGTACGACGCGCCCCCGCGCTTCTGCAGCCTCCGCGACATGCGCAGTCATGACGTAATCTTTCCGTTACCCTGTGAGTTGTTCTCGAACGGCCGAACGCTCTGGCGCGCTCGGCAAAGAGCTTCAGCTTGTCCTCGACCAACCTATTGATCGTGCCCGGCGGGAATTGTCCATCCTCACCGCGCTCTCCCGCTTTGACCCCGTCAGAATCTCCATGCCTTCGTCGACATGGCTCACCGCGTAAATGGCGAACTTGCCCTCGCGCACGGCCTCGATGACGTCCTGCCGCAGCATGAGGTGCTGCACATTGGATTTCGGGATCAGAACGCCCTGGTCCCCAGTCAGGCCGCGCGCCTTGCAGATGTCGAAGAAGCCTTCGATCTTCTCGTTGACCCCGCCGATCGCCTGCACTTCACCCCTCTGGTTGACCGAGCCTGTAACGGCATAACCCTGTTTGACCGGCACCTCGGAGAGTGCAGAAAGCAGCGCATAAAGCTCTGTCGAGGAAGCGCTGTCACCGTCGACACCCCCATAGGACTGCTCGAAAACGAGGGTTGCCGCTAGGGCCAATGGTACATCCTCGGCGTAACGGCCGGCAAGATAGCCCCACAGGATCATGACGCCCTTGGAGTGGAGCGGTCCACCGAGCTTCACCTCTCGCTCGATGTCCACCACTCGGCCCTGCCCCATGCGTACGCGGGCGGTGATCCGGCTCGGGCGCCCGAAGGAGAATGTGCCGAGCTGGAGGACCGAGAGCCCATTGATCTGCCCGACCTTGGCGCCTTCCGTGTCGATGAGGACGATATCGCGGTTGATGACCTCCTGGGCCCGATCGCGCAACCGATCGGCGCGCTGGATGCTTTCTGCTACCGCCCTTTCGACATCTTCTCGCGCGGTCACCTCACGGCCCGCTTGGCTTGACCAATAATCGGCCTCGCGAACCAGATCGGAAATGCGGCCAAGCTGAATGGACAATTTCTCGCGGTCGTCCGCGAGGCGTGCGCCCTCCTCGATGATGCGGGCCACGCCGGACGCATCGAACGGCTTCAACTTGTGTTGCGCGACAATCGACGCGATGACCCTCGCATAAGCGAGATTGTTCTCTGCCGACCACGAGATGGTGTCGTCGAAATCGGCTTGGACCTTGAAGAGCCCGCGGAAATCGGGGTCGAAGGCCGCGAGCAGGTAGTAGAGCTCGCGATCGCCGAACAGCACCACCTTTACGTCGAGCGGAATAGGCTCCGGATCGAGCGTCTGGGTGGAGATCATTCCGAGCCCAAAACTCTCGAGCGGCTGCTCGATGCGGATCTCGCGGGCCTTGATGGTGCGCTTCAGGGCCTCCCAGGCGAACGGCGAGAGCAGCAATTTGCGCGCGTCGATGAGCAGATAGCCGCCGTTGGCCTTGTGCAGTGAGCCTGGCTTGATCAGCAGGAAGTCCGTCACCAGCGCGCCCATCTGCGCGATGTGCTCGACACGGCCGATCAGGTTGCCGTAGGTGGGATTGATCTCCTCTAGAACCGGGGCGCCGGACGCGGTGTCATTATCACCGACGATCACGTTCACCATGTAGCGGCGGAACCGCGGGTCCCGGGACGTGTCGATGGTCTGCTTGACGAGCTCGTTCTCGTCGCCGGCTTGGGTGAGGAACAGGCCGACGTGCCGGATGAGGTCCTTACCCGCTGCATCGATGTATTCGAGCACCTGCGGGCACATCCGCGAAGGCGGCCCTGACATCGTTGAGCGCCTCGCGCACGGCGCCTTCCGCCATCTCCTGGTTGAGCTCGATGAGCCGGTTGCGGCGCTGCTTGTCCGACTTCGGCACCCGCTCGAGGATGGCCTCGAGCTCCTTCTGAAGGGCCTCGATCTTCGCCTGGACGTTCTTGCGCATGTCCTCGGGGAGCGCATTGAACACCTCAGGCTTGACCACCTTGCCCTCGTGCACAGGGGCCATGGCGAACCCCATCGGGGTTCTCAGGATCGCGATGTTCTGAGACTTGGGCCTTGCGATTGAGCTCCTCGAAGGCCTCCTCCTGGCTCGAGCGGAACTCCTCCTCGATGGCGCGCCGCCGCGCCTGGTACTCCTCGCTTTCAAAGACCGCCGGTAGAGTAGTTCGTAGCTCGTCGATGGCGGCGACCATGTGGTCGGCAAGCTCGCGGCCGCGGCCGGCCGGTAGCTTCAATGCGCGCGGGCGGTTCTGCTGCTCGAAGTTGTTGACGTAAACCCAATCAGGCGGGGGCGGCGCCTCGGCGGCCTTCTTGGCCAGATAATCACGAACAGCCGTGCTCTTTCCCGACGCCGGCGGCCCCAACACGAACATGTTGAAGTCGTGGCCCTTCATGTCCGCGCCGAACTGAATGGCCCGGAGCGCCCGCTCCTGGCCGATGAGGCCGGTGATCGGCTCAAGCTCACTGGTCGATTGGAAGCCCAGGCTCGCAGGGTCGACGGTGCGGCGCAGCTCCTCGGCCGGCAAAGGAGTACGCGCGTCCGCTGCAATGGTGGGGGCTTTCGTGTCTGCCTGGCCCTCAGCTTCCGTCGGGACTGACTTGTTGCTCTGCGGCGCCCGTTTGAAGAACATTATGAGCTCCCCGTCTGGTTCACTTGGGCCCGAACGGTATGCCAGGGTGGGCCTGACGAAAAGAAGCAGGAAAGTGAGACACGGATCAGCGCCTCGCGAGAAAGTTGCGGAAATGTCACCAACAGATGGCCAACGCATGGCGGCGGCGCTCGGTCGAGACCGAGCGCCTCTTCATGACGGACGTCAGTCGCTAGCCGCCTTGCACATCGCGCGAGGCGTTGGACGCGTTTTGGCCAGCCTCGGCCTCGCCAGCGTTTCCGAGCTGCCACTGCCGAACGGGCGCCGCGCCGACATCGTGGCACTGTCCGAGAAGGGCGACATCTGGATTGTCGAAATCAAGTCCAGCATCGAGGACTTTCGCGCTGACCAGAAGTGGCCCGAGTACTGGGACTACTGCGACCGCCTATTCTTCGCCGTCAGCCCGGCATTCCCGCAAGAGCTGCTGCCACACGAGACGGGGATCATCGTAGCCGACCGATACGGCGGCGAGATCATACGCTCGGTCGAGGAATGCCGCTTACCGGCTCACCGGCGCCGTGCGATGGCGTTGCGTTTCGGGCGCGTGGCGGCTGCGCGGCTCCAATCCGTCGCCGACCCAGGACTGACGCTCGAAGCGCTGCTGCGCGGCGACTGACACGAGTGCTCCTGTGGCGATGAGGCCCCCGGCCCGCCGAAATGGAAAGGGCCTTACTTGGGGGCCCGCTTAGCCAGAATGCGCTGCAGCGTCCGGCGATGCATGTTCAAGCGGCGCGCCGTTTCCGACACGTTCCGGTTGCACAGCTCGTAGACACGCTGGATGTGCTCCCAACGCACCCGGTCTGCCGACATCGGGTTCTCCGGTGGGGCAGCCTTGGCGTTAGGCGGCGCCAGCAACGCGTCAGTGACGTCATCCGCGTCAGCGGGTTTTGCGAGGTAGTCCACGGCGCCCAGCTTCACCGCTGAAACAGCCGTCGCAATATTGCCATAGCCCGTGAGGATGATACCGCGCGCGTTTGGACGAATGCGCGTCAGCTCAGCGATGACATCAAGGCCATTGCCATCCTCGAGCCTCATGTCGACGACGGCGAAGGCTGGCGGCTTCTGGCGGATCAGCTCCATGCCCTCGGCGACCGAGGCCGCCGTGCGCACCTCGAACCCCCGCGATTCCATGGCGCGGCCAAGACGCTGGAGGAACGCCCGGTCATCGTCCACGATGACGAGGGAGGTATCCTCTGGAAGCTCTTCCTTACTGAATGCGAATTGTTCTGCCATAACCAACTCCTGCATGCCCTACATATAGCGGTCGAAATGCCGCATCCAAGACCCATGTTTTTACTTTTGTCCCATTGGGTTCAGGTTGCGGCTGCCACTAGGCTGCCTCGACGCGTTGGAGGCCGGCAGGTGCTGCTTCGAACACTTCCCGCGCCCAACTGATGCGAACAATGGCGCCGCGCTCTGGTGCCGGGCGGTTGTCCAGAGTGAGGCTTGCGCCAGAGCGTTCGAGCAGCGTTTTGGCGATGAAGAACCCCAGGCCCAGCCCCGCGGCTCGCTTGCCAGGTCCGCCTGTGCCGGCTGGACGTGTCGTGACATAGGGCTCGCCGAGCGTTTCGAGGAGCTCGGGGCGGAATCCCGGCCCGTCGTCCTTCACCTCGACCTCAAGCGTGCGTTCGTCCCAGTGGGCCGTGATTTCGACCTTACTATGGGCAAAGTCGACCGCGTTCTCGACGATGTTGCCGACCCCGTAGATGAGACCAGGCCTCCGTTCCCCGACGGGCTCCTTCGCTGCGGGACCGCTCACTCCTTCGAAAGGCTGACATATGATCTGGATGGCCTTCGTCCCACTGCGGTAGGGCTCGGCCGCTTCGTCGAGGAGCTGGGAAACCGATAGCGTGGCATGCAATGGATCCTGCTCGCTCGGTTGCCGCGTCAGCTTCTGCAGAATTTCACGGCAACGCTCCGCCTGGCTGCGCAGCAGGGCCATGTCCTCGGCGAGGGGCGTGTTCGGCTCGATCTCCTTTTGCAGCTCGCTCGTAACCAGGACGATCGTCGCTAGCGGGGTGCCGAGCTCATGGGCCGCGGCTGCAGCCAGTCCATCCAGCGCGTGCAGCTTTTGTTCACGGGCGAGGACGAGCTCTGTAGCCGTCAGAGCGGCCGACATTTGCCGCGCCTCCTTCGACAGGCGCCAGACATAGAGCGCGAGGAACAGAATGGTCGCCGTGATGGCGGCAAGCTGCCCGATCTTGTAGATCAGCGGCAGTGTCAAAAGCTCGTCGGGGTACCACGGCACCGGCCAATGGACGACGGTGAGGAACGCCGTGGAGATGAGCGCCAAGCCACCCAGAAAGACCGTGTTGATCGGCGGCAGGGTCGCGGCAGATACGGTCACCGGCCCCACGATGAGCACCACGAATGGGTTCTCGATGCCGCCCGTGAGGTAGAGGAGCGCCACGAGCTGGAGAATGTCGTACGCGAGCATAACAGTCGCGAAAGTGGCACCGAGCCGGAACCGAGCCGGGTAGCGCACACTCAGGAAAACGTTGAGCCAGGCCGACGCAGCTATCAGCAGGAGGCAAAGGCTGAAAGGAAATTCGAACTCCAGTACAAAACGAACGATGCTCACGGCCAGCAGCTGGCCGAGCACGGCAAACCACCTGAGGCGCACGATGGTGTGCAACCTCAGCCGGCTTTCCACCTGCTCGACTTCGACGCCCCGTTCTTGGAGCCCCAACCAGCCAGTCACCACGACAGAACCTTCGCTTTCCAAATCACGCTTGCGCCAAGGCAGCTAAACGGGTTGCGCCGCGCGCCCCATTTGACCACATAGGTCGAGACTCAACACCCGATCATCAATGGCGTTGCTCGCCCGGCGCCGGACATAGCATCATGTTGCAAGCTGGAGCTAGAACAGATGGCGCCGGTGCTGCGCCTCCTGTAGAGGTGCGCGATCTGCGCAAGGTCTATGGCGATGTCGTCGCGGTGGACGGCGTCTCATTCCGACTTGAACGAAGGCTCTAGTCACCGCGTTGCTCGGCGGAAACGGCGCCGGCAAGACCACGACCATCGCGATGCTGATGGGCCTCGTCGTTCCTACGTCCGGCGACGTGCGCGTGTTCGGCGTCGACATGGTCCGCAATCGGCACGCTGCACTGCACCGCCTGAACTTCGAGAGCCCGTACGTCGAAATTCCAATGCGGCTCACGGTCCGGCAGAACCTGGAGATTTTCGGTCAGCTCTACGGTGTCATCGACGTGGCGGCTAAGGTGCGCGAAATAGCCGAGGAGCTGCGGATCGACGATCTGCTCGACCGGCTTTACGGCAAGCTGTCTGCAGGCCAGAAGACCCGCGTCAGCCTTGCCAAGTCGCTCCTCAATGATCCGGAGCTGCTGTTGCTCGATGAGCCCACGGCATCGCTGGACCCGGACACCGCCGATTGGGTGCGGTCCATCATCGAGGCCTACTGCCGGAGCCGCTCGGCAACGATCGTATTGGCCTCCCACAATATGGCCGAGGTCGAGCGGCTGGCAGACCGGGTCATCATGCTCGAGCGCGGCCGCATTCTTGCGGACGAAACCCCAGCCGAGCTCATCCGCCGCTTCGGGCGAGAGACCTTGGAGGAGGTTTTCCTGGACATCGCGCGGCGGCGCGCACCGGCCACGCTCGATGCACTCAGATCCACTCAATAGGAACGCGTAGTGAAGGCCAGACTTTACCCGCAGACAGGCGTCGCCGCTTCGGCACGCCGTATCCGCAGCATGGTGCGGCGGCACTGGTATCTGATCCGCTCCTCGGGACCGCGGACGGCAGAGCTGATCTTCTGGCCGCTGGTCTCGATGCTGATGTGGGGCTTCCTCCAGACCCACCTTGCCCAGACGACCAGTCTCGCTGCCAAAGCAGCCGGATTGTTCGTAGGCGGGGTTCTCCTCTGGGATATCCTCGTGCGCAGCCAGCTCGGTTTCTCGGTAGCGTTTCTCGAGGAAATCTGGTCGCGCAACCTCGGGCATTTGATGATGAGCCCGCTCAGGCCGGTCGAGCTCATCGGCTCGCTGATGCTCGTGAGCCTTATGAAACTCACCGTCGCAATGGTGCCCGTGGCAACGCTCGCCTACATCTTCTTCGGCTTCAACCTGCTGAGCCTCGGCATCGCCTTTGCGGCGTTCTTCGCCAATCTGGTTATCATGAGCTGGGCGCTGGGCCTGATCTCGACTGGCGCGGTGCTGCGCTGGGGTCTTGGCGCAGAGAGCATCGCCTGGCTCATCGTGTTCCTGTTGTTGCCAATCTCGTGCGTCTACTATCCCGTTTCAACGCTCCCCACTTGGCTGCAGCCGGTGGCGCTCATCCTGCCGTCGACCTACGTGTTCGAAGGCCTACGCGGGCTGGTTCTCGAACAGACATTCCACGGCGACTTTATGCTACGCGCGCTGTTCCTCAATCTGGTCTATGTATTGGGTGCATTGCTGCTGTTTCGAGCCCTGCTCGAAAGCGCACGCCGAAACGGCGCGCTCGTGCAGCTCGGCGAATGACCGGGACTGAAGAAACACGCACCCCGCCAACTACGGAGTGAGCCTGTCATGCGACTGCGTACGCTTGGCCTCATTGCTGCTGGGCTTGCAGGAGGCGCACTTCTCGCCCTTGCCGTAGTGCCTGGCGCCATCGACAAGCTGCAGGCACCTGCACAGGTGCTGTCCATCGGCAAAGCTACCGTCGGAGGGCCATTCACGCTGACTGACCATACCGGCCGCCGCGTGACGGACAAGGATTTCCGCGGCCAGCATTTGCTGGTTTTCTTCGGCTTCACGTACTGTCCAGACGTCTGCCCCTCGGGCCTGCAGGTGATGACCGCTGCACTCGAGGAGCTCGGTCCGAAAGCCGAAAAGATCACGCCGATTTTCATCAGCGTCGACCCCGAGCGCGACACGCCTGAGCAGCTCGCTCTCTATGTGTCGAGCTTCCATCCACGCCTCGTGGGGCTGACAGGAACCCCTGAGGAAATTCAGCAGGTCGCGAAGGCCTATCGCGTCTACTACAAGAAGGTGGAGGACGAGAGCTCAACGGCCGGGTACACGATCGATCACACGTCCATCATTTACCTCATGGGCCCCAGAGGTGAGTTCATCTCACACTTCACCCATGCGACGCCTGCCTCGGTGATGGTAGAGCAACTCGAAAAAGTGTTGTAACTGCTTCACATCTTCCATCCGGTTTCGAATCGGTGCAAACTGGAGCGATCGGGTGGCGCGCAATGCGACTTCCTGACACTTCGAGCCTGCCGCCAGAGCGGGCCGGAATAGAACCAGGACAGGGGACAAGAAAACGGGGGTGTCCTGCATGCTCTACCACTGGTACGAGCTGAGCCACGCTGCCGTGCGGCCGGCTCGGGTTATGGCTGATGCAGGGCGCCTGTTCTTCAACAACCCGCTCAATCCGCTGACGCATACGGGCTTTGGCCGCCACGCCGCTGCGGCTTGCGAAGTCTTCGAGCGAACGACGCGCCGCTACGGCAAGCCGGAATTCCGCATCAAAGAGACAACGGTCGACGGCCAACCAGTCGCCGTTACCGAGGAGGTAGTCTGGCAGCGCCCTTTTTGCCGCCTCCTCCATTTCGTTCGCGATCTGCCGAAAGAGCGGCGCGCCCAGGACCCGCGCATTCTGCTGGTCGCCCCGATGTCCGGCCACTTCGCGACACTGCTTCGGGGCACGGTCCAGACCTTCCTCCCAAACCATGAGGTCTACATCACCGACTGGCAGGACGCGCGCGACGTCCCCCTGTCCGCGGGCCACTTCGACCTCGACGACTACGTCGACTACATGCGGGACATCTTCCGCTATTTCGGCGGCGACGTGCACGTCTTCGCGGTGTGCCAACCGTCCGTGCCGGTGTTGATCGCGATCTCGCTGATGGAGGAGGAGGACGACCCCTCCATACCGCTGAGCATGGTCCTCGCCGGCGGCCCAATCGACACGCGCGTCAATCCGACGGTCGTCAACAAGCTCGCCGAGGAGCGCGGCACGGACTGGTTCCGCCACAACGTCATCACAAGCGTCCCCTGGCCGAGACTTGGTTTCGGACGCCGGGTCTATCCTGGCTTCCTGCAGCTCACGGGGTTCATGACCATGAACCTCGACCGTCATCTGAAGGCGCACAAAGAGCTGTTCGACCACCTTGTCCGCGGCGATGGGGATTCCGCCGAGAAGCACCGCGAATTCTACGACGAGTATCTCGCCGTGATGGATCTGACGGCGGAGTTCTACCTGCAGACCGTCGACACCGTCTTCGTCCGCCACATGCTTCCGAAAGGCGAAATGGTGCATCGCGGGCGCAACGTGGACCCGCGTGCGATCCGCCGCGTCGCCCTGATGACCATCGAGGGCGAAAAGGACGACATCACAGGCGTCGGACAATGCGCAGCCGCTCACGACCTGTGCGTCAACATTCCAGCCGATGCGAGAGTGCACTTCGTTTGCCCGAAGGTCGGCCATTACGGGATTTTCAACGGCTCACGGTTCCGCGCCGAGATCGCGCCGCGCATTGCCCAGTTCATCCGGAATCACGATCTGCGCAGCCGCGCGCTCGACGACCTCGCGCTCATGAGCGTAGAGTCCGGCATCTGAGAAAGCCCATCTTTCGCCTGAGCTGACAGCTCTCGCTTTCACCTTCGCGCCCGCCAATGACAGCACGCCCGATCCCATGGTTCGCAAGCTGAAGGATCAAGGGTTGGGCCGCCTCGGGCAGACTGACGACCGTGACAACAACGCGTTTGACGCGCCTTATCGCATGCTGAGCCTCGCCAGCAGCCTTTTCTTGGAAGGGCTGCTGCGCTGGCCTTTTCCGCCGGGTTTCGGCGCTACGAAAGAACCTTTCGAACCGCGTCGGTAGGTAGTTTCGAAAAAAGTGACGCGTGATCGCCACACTGGGCTCTAGCCTGTGTGTAGCCGGCGTTTCTCATTGGCCCTGTGTCTCCCCGTCTTGATAGACGGTCAACACAGGTACTACCGAGGACAAACAATGAAGAGAAAGGCGCGCTCGGCTGGCAAACGCGGAGCGAAGGAGCTCCATTTTCAAGGCATTCCGACGGCGGTCGAAGTTCGACACCATCCCGCAGCACGCCGCATGACGCTCAGAGTGAGTCGCGCTAGGCGGGCCGTCATCGTCACTCTACCGATGCAATGCGACCTCGAGCAGGCCGGACAGTTCGTCTCCCGTCATCTCGATTGGGTCAAGGCGAGGCTCGGCAGCCTGCCCCCGCCGGTTCCTTTCGAAGACGGGGCTGAGATTCCGCTGCGAGGTGTCCCGCACACCATCCGCTTTCTCGGACATCTGCGCCGCGGCCCCGTCGTTTCGATCGAGCAGAAGCCGGACGGCCGGCCACAGCTCGTTGTCTCCGGCGAATCAAACCACGCTCCAAGACGGCTGCTCGATTGGCTCATCGCGCAGGCGCGCAAGGATCTCGACGAGCGTGTCGCCTGGCACGCCGCCAATTTGAAGCTGCGGCCACGCGGCATCGCCATTCGCGATCAGGTGAGCCGTTGGGGCTCATGCTCCACGACCGGCATGCTGTCGTTCTCGTGGCGCCTTATCCTCGCACCGCCGTTGATCCTCGACTATGTCGCGGCACACGAGGTGGCGCATCTCGCCGAAATGAACCACGGCCCTCGGTTCTGGGCGCTGGTGCGCAAGACGATGCCACGGATGGATGAGGCCAAGGAGTGGCTACGCGTCTACGGCATGGACTTGCACCGGTTCGGCCCGGAGGCCTGAACGCGGAGAGCTTCCCGGTCAGATGGATTCGGTGAATGGGGCGATGAAGATCGCCGCAAGCATGGCCATGACCACACGGGTCGCGATGACGAACCCCATAAAGACGATCTGACGCTCCTCGATCAGGAACCAGAGGAAGTTGTTGTACTTCGGATCAATTCCGAGATTCGTCAGCCAAGACTTGAACCCACTCGCAGATTGGAAAAAGTCCTGCATCAGGTCGGGAGAGAGGTACCACACGACGCCCATGGCCAGAGCGCCCAGGATGAGCGATGTGAAAATATTGGTGGTCGCTAGGAAGACTCTGAGCATGGTTACCCCCCACTTCTGTGGACTTGCCTCCGTCCCCGGATAGATCCTGGCTTGTCCGCTACTACGGCACTCGGGACCTTCGATCCGCGACTCTCTTCGATAGACCGTGCCCGGAGAGCAGCCATGGTGGCATCACCAAGGGGCAGAGCTTAGGCCTCGATCCGAGGATTTTTGGACAACACTTCTAGTCGAAGACCGCTTTCCGAAACCTATAAAGGATCGAAAGCTGTGGGTTTGTCACCCGAGTAACAGCCCCTCCGTTCATTCTTTGGCAAACCTTTTCCAACAATTCGAGGAATTGGCTCGAAGCACTTGTTTGCGCGAAGTTGGAGATCACGGATGAACCCCGTTGCCCATCGAATCACGCCAGACCTGATTAGCGACTACGTCGCCGGCCGGCTGGATGCCAGGGAAGCGGACTTGATCGAGAATGCCATGTCCCGAAATCGGGATATCGCGGCAGCCGTGGCAGCAGCCCGCAAGCTCAACTCCAGGATCGGGCGCTACTTTTCGCAACGTGGTCCTCAGGGCCGCGGCTAAAGCAGAATTGGACGCTTCAGGTGCGCTCGAATCGGTATCTCATCCAGATCCTTGTCATAGTCGTGGCGAGCCAATTCGTCGTTGGCGCCGCGATTGCTGTTTCGGCAGCAGTCATTCTTCCTCTTCTCGGCGGGTAAGTTGGCGCTAGTCCCGGCGCTCTCGGCGCAAGCCGGTCTAGCCATTTTGCATTCTAAGCCGAGGCGGGCGTGCCTATCGAGGCAGCAGTACGAGCACCGCTCGAAGTCGCCGCGCCGCATCCTCTACTGCCCGGCGCGTCACCTCTCTCAAGTAATATCCGTCTGTTTGCCCGAGATGGGTAGCGATTCGGGGTGCGCTCTCACGAAGTGATGCAGCACGTGGAGCAAAATCTGCACGTGCTCCTTGTCGCCCCGCTGCTGTGCGGCCCGGATATCTTCGATGATCATCTCCCGAATGCGCTCCGGCCCGTGCTCCTGCTGCATGAGATATTCCGCCAGTGCGCACGCCGCGGTTTCCGGCAGGTTCTCATGCTCGGCTATGGCCAAGACCTCGTCGCGGCTCAGTCCGGAGAAGGCGATCATGTCCTCGATCGTAAGCATTGGCAAAGCTCCAATCAGGTGTGTCGAGGCATGAGCGGAACATGAGCGCGCCGCTCGCCCAATCAACCACGGATGTCAGCGGGCCGCGGCTGTCAAAACACTCAGGGAATGAGGACTGCTGCACCCGTTAGCCTTCCTTCGCGCAGTCGCGCCAAGGCTTCGTTCGCATCCTCTAGCGGAAATGTCTCGATGGTGGTCTTCACCGGAACTTGCGGCGCAAGTTCGAGGAATTCGGTGGCATCATCCCGGGTGAGGTTAGCGACAGAGCGCACGACGCGCTCGTGCCACAGCAGCTCGTAGGGAAACGAGGGGATGTCGCTCATGTGGATGCCGCCGCAAACCACCGTGCCGCCCTTCACCATCGCCTTCAGCGCCGCGGGCACCAGCTCGCCGACGGGCGCAAAAATGATGGCGACATCAAGCGGAACCGGCGGCGCCTCATCCGAGCCGCCTGCCCATTCGGCGCCCAGGGAGCGCGCAAAATCCTGCGCCGCCGTATCACCGGGCCGGGTGAACGCGAAGAGGCGTCGTCTCTCGAACTTGGCCACTTGCGCCACGATGTGCGCCGCTGCGCCGAAGCCGTAAATCCCGAGCGCCTGTCCGGGGCCTCCGAGCTTCAACGACCGATAGCCGATGAGCCCAGCACAAAGGAGCGGCGCTGCCGAGGCGTCGTCGTAATCCATAGGAAGGGGGAAGCAGTAATCGGCATGCGCCACAGTGTACTCAGCGTAGCCGCCGTCGATGGTATAGCCCGTGAAGCCGGGCAACTCGCAAAGGTTCTCGCGGCCGCTCAGGCAATACCGGCAATGGCCGCATGTCCTGCCAAGCCAAGGGATGCCGACACGGTCACCCTCTTTGAATTTCTCAACGCCCTCTCCGAGCTCCATGACATAGCCGACGATCTCGTGACCCGGGATGATCGGCAGCTTGGGATCGGGAAGATCGCCGTCGACGACATGCAGATCAGTGCGGCAGACACCGCAGGCCGCGACGCGTACCAACACCTCACCTGGGCCAGGCTTCGGGACAGGCACGTCGAGAAGCTTCAGCTCCGTTCCCGACTTCTCGAGGACCATCGCTCGCATCGGTCGGCCTTCGATCGTTACGGTTGCAAGACGTAGCTCCCGGGCGCGTCGAGGATCGGCCTGTAACCCTTCTCGGGCGCGCCCATCGGTGGCGGCGAGGTCCAATCGCCCGACCGGTCGGAGAGCCAGGCCGCCCACTCAGGCCACCAGGAGCCCTGCTTGACCGGAGTTTGCTCGAACCAGGTGTCCGCATCAACGTAGAGGTCATCCTCCTCCTTGGTGCTGACCCGGTAGCGGCGGCGGGGATGGCCCGGCTCGGACACAACGCCGGCATTGTGGCCACCGCTCGTCAGCACGAAAGTCACCTGCGTATCGAGCAAGAGATGCACCTTGTAGACGGACCGCCACGGCGCGACGTGGTCCGTCTCCGTGCCCACGGCGAACACCGGAACGCGGATGTCCGTCAATGCAATCGGCCGGCCGTCGGCCACATAGCGCCCGGCGGCCAGATCGTTCTCGAGGAACAGCTTCCGCAGGTACTCCGAATGCATGCGATAGGGCATGCGGGTTGTATCCGCGTTCCACGCCATGAGATCGAACATGGGCTGCCGCTCGCCCATCAGATAGTCGTGAACGATGCGCGACCAGATGAGGTCGTTGGAGCGCAAAAGCTGGAAGGCCCCGGCCATCTGATAGTTGCCGAGGAAGCCCTGCATTTTCATCATGTCCTCGAGGAACACGAGCTGGCTTTCGTTGATGAACAGCATCAGCTCGCCCGCCTCCTCGAAATCGACCTGTGCGGCGAAGAAAGTCAGCGTCTTGAAGGAGTTCTGATGAGATCGCGCGAGGGCGGCAGCTGCGATGGCCAGCAGCGTTCCGCCGAGGCAATAGCCGACGCCGTGAATACCGACATCGGGAACGATCGCCTTCACGGCCTTCACCGCCTCCAGCACGCCGAGGCGCCGATAATGATCGAAACTCAAGTCGCGATCCTCGGCCGTCGGATTTTTCCAGGAAATCATGAAAACCGTGAAGCCCTGGCTCGTAAGGTACTCGACCAGCGATTTTCCCGGCCTTAAATCAAGGATGTAATATTTCATGATCCAGGCGGGCACGATGAGCACGGGCTCCGGCCGCACCTTGTCCGTAGTCGGCTCGTATTGGATCAGCTCGATCAGACGATTGCGATAGACCACCTTGCCGGGGCTGAGCGCCAGCGTCTCACCGACCTTGAAATCTTCCATCCCCGGCGGAGGCTGATCGTTGATCAGCCGCTGCCAGTCCTCGACAAAATTCCAATAGCCGCGAACTAGATTCTGCCCGCCTTCCTCAGCGGTCCTGCGCAACACTTCCGGGTTGGTCAGGAGGAAGTTCGAAGGTGAGAAGATGTCGAGAATTTGCCGTGTAGCAAACTCGACCTCGTGCTCATGCTGCTTGGTAACACCGCGCACGTCGGTCGTCGCGTTTTTCCACCACTGTTGGGTGAGCAGGAAAGCCTGGTGGATGACGTTGAATGGCCAGCGGTGCCAATCTTCGCCAACGAAGCGCGGATCGTCGGGCTCCGGCTCGATGCAAGGTGGCCCGCCTTCCGGTCTCGTCATGCACAGGGCCGCGTAGCGGGCGAGCCGGATCATCTTTCGTACGGCCCTCTCGGTCAGCTGCAATCGCTTTCCCGGGGCCCAGGCAAGATGGATGAGCCAGTCGAAATAAGCTTCCGTCAGCGCCGCCGGCGATAGGCCGAGAGTGAAGCGAGAAGTGAGGTAATTGAGCGACTGATCGAGCGCCTCGCCAAAGAGCGCCGAAGTATCGACGTCGTGTATTGTCGGCCGCGGCTCGATGATCGGCTTTTCCGGCACGCTCCCTCGCTGAGTTGCGGCCCTCGGCATGGGGCTGACGGTGCCAGCCGTTTTGTTACGAGCAGCTCCGTTACGCGCAGTTACAGCCAATTCCGTTCCGCGTGCCATTCGTCAATCCTCATTGTCTGATGATATGCCGGGCGCGGCCGGAGCGTCTTTGACGGAAGTCATGCCTATGTTTCGGTCTTCGACACGTCTTCCGCCCCCAATCCAGGGGAAAAACGCTCACTTGGCGGTTTGGTTCGGCAGTTTTCGGGCCGATCTCCAATGCGGCAGCGGCTCTATTCCATTGGGGCGGGCTGAGAATACGAGCACCACTGATGGCCGCGATGAACCAACGCAGCTCTCACGTCAGACACGACTGGGAAATTGGCTGGAGACTTTCGACTTGAAGGCTTAGCAGCTCCGGCGCTGCTAAGGGGGAGCTAAGACCTTTGCTCCTCGTCATCCAAGTGGCGCGCCGCTTCTACGGTCATCAGCGGTACGCCCTCTTTGATTGGAAACGCAAGGCGCGCGGCGCGGCTGATCAGCTCCTGGCGAGCTTCGTCGTACTCCAACGGCGTCTTGGTGAGCGGGCACACCAGAAGCTCCAGAAGGCGGCGGTCTACGACTTCTCTTCGCTCGCTAGCGGTTGGGTGAGAAGACTTCATCCGACATGATCATTCCCAAGCGCAAAATCAGTTCACGGCACCGCCCGAGCCGCTCTCGCTCGATGCAAGCTCCATCTCAGCAAGGGCCATGAGCACCTCGGCGCGGGTCTTCAGGTCCTTGGCCTCGAGGAGCGCCTGCTTCTCTTCCGCACCGTAGGGGCACACCACAGAGAGGGAATTGACCAGATACTCGCTCGGCGCACTCAGGATGGCTCGCCAGTCCGCCTTCAACTTGTGGGCCTCGAGATAGCTCCTGAGCACGCGAAGCAGGTTCGATCTGTCGACCAGCTCCTCGCCGGCGCCGACCTCGAAGTCGTGGCTGAACTCGTCGTAGCTTACCTCGAACAGGCGATATGGCTTGGTGGTCGGCACTTCCTCGGCCAGGTCGAACCGGGCCACGCCTGTCACGGTCACGAGCACCCGATCGTCGTCCAGCTCCTGAAAAGCCGTCAGACGGCCGGCGCAGCCCACGGGCCGCAAGCTCACCGCCTTTCCGGGCGGGCTTTCCTCTTCACCCTCCGAGCGGTCCGGCTGCACGATGCCGACGATCCGGTCCCCTGAAAGAATGTCCTCCAGCATGCTGAGGTACCGTGGCTCGTAGATGCTGAGCGGCAGCACGGCACGCGGCAGCAGGATGACTCCGCGCAGCGGAAACACCGGAATCTGCTGCGGCAGATCGCTCGGACTACGGTATCGATCCGTAGGGGCCAATCGGGCCTCCTTCGAGGTTCGGAGCCTCAGGCGAACATGAGCGAGGAAAGTCGACGCCGTCCCTCGATCGTATGCGGGTCCTTCGGTCCCCAGGCGTCAAAGAGCTGGATGAGCTGCTTACGCGCAGCCTCGTCGTTCCAGTTGCGATCGCGGCGGTAGATCTCCAGCAGATGATCCACTGCACCCGTCTTGTCGCCACGAGCCGCGAGGGCAAGTGCGAGATCAAGCCGGGCCTGGTGATCGTTCGGATTGGCGCTGACTTTGGCCTCGAGCTCAGCGACATCGCCGCTAGCACCAGCCTTCTTTGCCAGCTCCAACGCCGCTACGACGCTCGCCACATCGCTCGCCTGTCGCTTGTCCGGCGGGACCAGAGCAATCGTCTGCTCGGCCCGCGCTATGTCCCCGCTTTGCAGATAGCACTTGGCCAGCCCGGCGAGGGCGCTGACATTCTGGCGGTCCTCCTGGAGGATCGCAGCATAGATCTCCGCCGCATGCTGCAAGTCCCGCGCTTCTATGGCAGCCTCTGCCGCCTCGAGCATCGCCGCAATGCCAGCCTCACCCTCCTCACCGAGCAGGCGGTCGATGAAGGCCCGCACGGCGCTCTCGGGTTGGGCGCCCATGAACCCATCGAGCGGCCGGCCGTCGCTGAATGCATACACCGTCGGCAGCGACTGTACCCGAAGCTGTCCGGCGATCGCGGGGTGCTCATCCACGTTGAGCTTCACCAGCCGCACCTTGCCATTGTAGCTCCGGACCACCTTTTCAAGAATGGGCGTGAGCTGCCGGCACGGCCCGCACCAAGCGGCCCAGAAGTCCACAAGAACGAGGGCCGAGCGCGACGCCTCGATCACGTCCTTGGCGAAATTGGCGGTCGTGGTGTCCTTGATTATGTCCTGACCTGCTGCAGCAGGTTGACGTGCACCAATATCCATCTGGGTCTCCTCGGCCGGTTCCCATCTTTTCGCGGGGACAACCACAAGATTGTGGTGGTTGGCGCCTCAGACAATGGGCGCGTCAACCAAATCAACGATACGCGGCTCGTGCCCACATGCGCGAATGAACCGCAAAAGATCGTCCCGCGCAATGTTCGTCGTGGCAGTGTTCTCGAGCGGATGGCAGTTGATGGTGTCGTAGGCCATCAGCCGCTTGTCGAGAACGAACGTCACCCGGCGATCGCGGTCGTTGATGAGCGCGAAGGCGGTCACGGCCCCTGGGGGTACGCCGAGCACCTCCATGAGAAGCTCCGGCTTGCCAAAGCTCAGCCGGGCACAGCCCAGAATTTTCGGCAGCGCCTTGAGGTTGACCTGGCTGTGGCTCTCCGCCGTCACCAGGAACAACTTGCCTTTAGCGTCCTTGAGAAACAGATTCTTGGTGTGGCCGCCGGGAAGGTCGCGTTCCAGCTTTTCGCTTTCGGCCACCGTGAACACGGGCTCGTGCTCGACCGTTCTGGTCTCGATGCCAAGCTCGGCCAGACGAGCAAACAGGTCAGCGCGTGTGGCAGGCATGCTGGATGGTCCCCGGGGAAGAATTGAGCGTCATTTGGGCTGATGTGGAGCGTCTAGCCCGTTGAGACACGAGGCGCAACCAACCACATGTACCGGAGCTGTCGCCTACACGGATGGATTGCACTTGGGACATCGTGGCAAGCGCTTTTCGACCGCTTGCATTCGCGTTTGGTTTGCGCCATAAGTCTGGGCCTCAGCCGCCGCTTTCTCGCGGTTACCCCATAGGACGCGGGCGTAGCTCAGGGGTAGAGCATCACGTTGCCAACGTGAGGGTCGTGAGTTCGAATCTCATCGCCCGCTCCATTCTCTCGCCATTCCGTCAAGCGACAGCATTGCTAACGGCAGATCATCTGCGCACCGGCGCTGCCTCGGTGTCGTCGGATGCCCTATGTGGCATCTCGCGCGGCTGTGCGTTCTTCGCAGCCAGGCGCGCCAGAACCTCCTCGGCGAGGGCACGCACCGCCTGTCCCGCCTCACCGGGATACTTGGCCTGGTAGGACCGCTCGATGGTCGAGAACCGGGCCGCATTCTGCAGGGCATGAACCCGGGGGATCACCTGGGTGAAGCACTCGTTGTCCGGATTCTCCTGCAACCAGCGATGATACTCGTCATCGACGATGGAGGACTTGTCCTTCATGTTGATGAGCACGCCAAGGTTCTCGGCAAACCCCATCTCGGGGTTGAGCTCTTTGAACCGGCGGAAGACCTCCAGCCCGCAAGACGAGACGTAGTCTGGCTTGGTCGGCGAGATGTGGAAGTCGGCCTCGCGTAGCCATGACTTCCGTCAAGACCGACAGGCCCGGCGGGCAATCGATCAAGACAATCTCGAAGACCGGGCGAACGTCGTTGAGCAGCTTGCGTATCGTTGCCCGGAGCCGGGCGTGAAGGCTCTCGCGTGAGACCTCCCGCTCGAACAGCGTAAGTTGCATGTCGCTCGGGAAGAGGAACACCGAGCGCGCGTCATCCACGTCAGAGACACCGCGAACCACGAACTGCGGCCACTCGACAGGGGAATTGTTCAACACCGCGGCGACGAGATAGTCGACAAGGGTCAGCCCGGCGTTCTGGAGCTGGTGCAAGCTCGCCGGCGTCATCAGCATCGAGCTGACGCTCGCCTGCGCATCGGAGTCGATCACCAGCACGTTCTTCCCGTGATACGAAGCCAGGGTCTCAGCCAGTGCCAGCACGATGGTGGACTTGCCGACACCCCCCTTCGTGTTCATGACGGCGATTGTGTTTCTCATCGCACCCACGGCGGCCTGCAACTGACGCTGGCTCAGTTGGCCCCCACATGACCAACCCGGATCTTCATGAAGTGATGCCACGATGCGGCAGCATTAGGAAGGGCTCCTTCTCCCGGAGCTCTTTTTGGAGCGATTCGTATCTTCTGGCGGGTCCACCGCTTGTCGCGCCACATAGTGATACTCCCGGTTCGGCCGCATGTCGGTGGCGGCCGCGATGCGGTTCGACATGTTGAAGAAGCCCGTGATGGCCGCGATGTCCCAGATATCGCGGTCGCTGAACCCGGCATCGCGCAAAGCCTGGCGGTCCGCTTCCTCGATCTTGTCCGGCTGCTCCGTGAGCTTGACCGCGAAATCGAGCATCGCCTTCTGCCGCCGATCGAGCCGTGCAGCGCGATAGTTCTGCGCGATCAGCTCGCCCAGCTCGGGATCGTTGGCCCGCTGGCGCACCGCAGCACCGTGGGCGGTCAGGCAGTAGTGGCAGTGGTTCACTGAGCTGACCGCCACGGCGATCATCTCCCGCTCCAGCTTGGTCAAGCCACTGTCACCAAGCATCAAGTCGTCCACCATGTCGATGAAGGCCTGCAGCTTGGTGTTGTCGAACGCGTAGGCGCGCAACACATTAGGGACAAAGCCGAGCTTTTCCCTGCACTTGGCGAAGTACGCGGCGATCTCCGGGGTTGGGGTCGCGTCTGGTCCGAGGTCGAGCGCGGTGACAGGTTCATCGGTGCGCTTCTGCATGGGTGTGGTCCTCCTCGCCTCCGGAACCCTGATACCGTAACCCCGCCGTGCGGCTGTGTCATTCAGGCAGGGGAAAGCCAGTGTGCTATAGTGATGGAACCGGCAGTTCGGTCACCCGAGCACCGGAGCTGATGACCGGAGTTAGCTGTCGAAATGGCACTTGAAGCGCCGAGAGCCGAAGGAACTTTGCTCAGAAGGATTGAGCCACACCTCGAGGCGACGGACGATCTCAAGCTTTACTGCAGCCTCTTGTTCGGCGGAGAGGCCGACGGGCTTGATCAATACAGAGCCGAGACTCTCGCGGAGCTTGCTCAGTCGAGCTTCGCTTTCGCCAGCACCAAGCCCCACGGCAAACACAGCATTCGCTGGAAGTCGGTCCAACTCGCAGCGGGACCGGGCCGGCAGCCGTTCACGCTCGTCGAGATCGTCAACGACGACATGCCATTTCTCGTCGACAGCATCCTCAACGAGCTGCAGGCGCGGGGGCTTTCCGCCGAGCTGGTTTTGCACCCGATTCTCAAAGTACAGCGCTCCAGCAGGGGCGAGTTCGAGGCAATTCTTGGCCCCGGAGACCGCAATTGGGCCGATGGCACTCAGGAGAGCTGGATCATCCTGTTGCTCAACGTCATGACCGCGGAAGCGGCTGACGATCTGATCAAGACGCTTTCGGAAGTCCTGGACGAGGTCCGCATCGCCGTTACCGACTGGCATTCGATGACGGCCCGCTTCGATCGAGCGGCGCAGGCACTCGAGGCATCACCTCCCCCCATCGCACCCGGCCTAGTATCGGAGACACTCGCGTTCTGCCGTTGGCTGCTCAACGGCCAGTTCACATTCCTCGGCCTGCGCGAGTACCGGCTGGTCGGCAATGATGAGACGGGCGATCTGGTGCCCATCCCAAAGACCGGACTTGGCGTGCTCAGGGATCCAGAGCTGCACGTGCTCGGCGGGCGTGGCGAACCGCTGGAGATGACGCCCGACATGCGCAGCCACTTCTTCGCGCCGCATCCGCTCGTCATCTCCAAGTCTAACATCATGTCCCGCGTCCACCGCCGGGTTTTCATGGATTACGTGGGGCTCAAGACCTACAAGGAGGACGGATCGCTTGCAGGCGAGGTGCGGCTGGTCGGGCTTTTCACGTCCCAGGCCTATACGCAGCCGCCGCAGCAAATTCCTTTCCTGCGCCATAAGGTCGAGACGGTCATGGCCCGGTCGGAGTTTGCGCCCGGCAGCCATGCCGCGAAGGCACTCGCCAATGTGCTCGCCACCTTCCCGCGCGATGAGCTGTTCCAGATCGATGAGCAACTTCTGCTGAACTGGTCGCGCGAGATCGTCGACCTCGATCTGCGGCCACGAGTCAAAGTTTTCGCCCGATTCGAGCGGTTTGAGCGGTTCGTCTCGGTCCTGGTGTATATCCCGCGCGACCGCTTCTCGACGACCGTGCGTGAGCGGATCGGCGACATCCTCGCCGAGGTCTATGGCGGCCACATCAGGGATTTCACGCCCTTCTTCCCCGAAGGGCCGCTCGTGCGCGTCCACTACATCATCGAGCGGCACAAAGAGCCGCGTCCGCGCATCCGGGAGCAAGACCTGGAAGCGCAGATTACCGAGGCCACCCGTACGTGGGATGATCGCCTTGGCGACGCCCTCAGCAAAGCAGGTGAGAGCTTCGCCGCGCTGGCGCCGAAGTATCGCGAAGCATTTCCCGCGGGATACACGGAATTCTTCAGCGTTGACCGTGCTATCGAGGACATTGCTCGAATCGAGCGCCTAAGTCCCGAGCAGCCGCTTGCCATCGACCTTCATGCGGACAAGGCGGAGGCGCGGCGGCTGCGTGCCGCTATCTATCGTTTCGATCAGCCCATTCCGCTGTCCGAGCGGGTGCCCGTCCTCGAGAACTTGGGCTTCTTCGTCATCGACGAGCGCAGCTACCGCGTAACGCCACGCCTCGATGGCGCGACGCGCGAGGTAGCGCTGCACGACATGGTGCTTGAAACGGCCGATGGCATCCCCATAGAGCTGGCCTTGCATGACAGGCGGGCAGAGGAATGCTTCCTGGCCGTTTGCCGCGGCGATGCGGAGAACGACAACTTCAACCGCCTCGTCATCACGGCCGGAGCTGACTGGCGTGAGGTGGCAGCGCTTAGAGCCTATGCCACCTACCTCAGGCAAATCGGCGTGCCGTTCGGGTTCCGCTACATCGGCGAGACGCTGAACCGCCATGCCGGCGTGGCGCGCGACTTCGTCGAGCTGTTCCATACCCGCTTCGATCCGGACCGCAATTGGACAAGCGAGCAGCGCGCCGAGACCGAGCAGCGCATTCGCAAACGCATAGAAGGCGCGTTGGGGCAGGTCGCCAGCCTCGACGAAGACCGGATCCTGCGCCACTACATGAGCCTCATCTCGGCGACCGTACGCACGAACTTCTTCCAGCGGGACGAGAAGGGGCGGCCGCCAGCGACGATTGCGTTCAAGCTGGCGCCCGAGCTCATCGACGGTCTGCCCGAGCCGAAGCCGTACCGGGAGATCTGGGTCTACAGCCCCCGGGTGGAGGGCGTGCACCTGCGCTTTGCTCCATCGCGCGCGGCGGCATCCGCTGGTCGGACAGAGCCCAGGACTTCCGCACCGAGGTGCTGGGGCTGGCGAAGGCGCAGCAGGTCAAGAACACGGTGATCGTGCCGCAAGGCGCCAAGGGCGGCTTCGTGCCGAAGCAGCTCCCACGTTCCGGATCACGCGATGAAATCGCGAAGGAAGGCCTCGCTGCCTACCGGGCGTTCGTCTCCTCGATGCTCGACATCACGGACAATATCGTGGCCGGAGAGATCGTCCCGCCAGATCGCGTGGTCCGGCACGATGGCGATGACCCATATCTCGTCGTGGCCGCTGACAAGGGCACGGCGACCTTCTCCGATCTCGCCAATGAAATTTCGCTTCAACACAACTACTGGCTCGGAGATGCCTTCGCCTCCGGCGGCTCGGCGGGCTACGACCACAAGCGCATGGGGATCACGGCGCGCGGTGCGTGGGAGTGCGTCAAGCGGCATTTCCGCGAGATGGACATCGACATCGAGGCGCAGCCATTCCGCGTGGTCGGCGTCGGCGACATGTCGGGCGACGTGTTCGGCAACGGGATGCTGCGATCCCGGACGATCAAGCTGATTGCCGCCTTTGACCATCGGGACATCTTTATCGATCCCGATCCAGACCCCGAAGCGAGCTTCGCCGAGCGAAAGCGCCTCTTCGAGCTGCCGCGCTCGAGCTGGCAGGACTACAACAAGGCTCTGATCTCCCGCGGCGGCGGCGTATTCTCACGCTCTGCCAAATCGATTCCGCTGTCGCCGGAGATGCGGGCGCATGCTGGGCGTCGACGCCGAAACGATGACGCCTGCGGAGCTGATAAGGGCCATTCTCACGTGCGAGACGGACCTGCTTTGGTTCGGCGGAATTGGCACGTTCATTCGGGCTTCCCACGAAACCAACGAGCAGGTCGGTGACCGTGCCAATGATGCGATCCGCGTAGCTGCGCAAGACGTGCGCGCGAAGGTGATCGGGGAAGGTGCGAACCTTGGCGTGACGCAGCTCGGGCGCATCGAGTTCGCGCGTAAAGGTGGCCGGATCAACACCGACTTCATCGACAATTCGGCGGGCGTGAACTCGTCCGACCTCGAGGTGAACATCAAGATCGCCCTCGGGCCGGCCGTGGCCTCAGGTCGCCTCGATCCGCAGGCGCGGCGCGAGCTGCTGGCGTCGATGACCGAGGACGTCGCAGCCGCCTGCCTCGTCAATAACTACCAACAATCTCTGGCCTTGAGCCTGGCGGAGCGCAGAGCCCTGCGGGATGCCGTCTACCTGTCGCGGCTCATGCAGGACCTCGAGGAACGCGGGCTATTGGATCGCAAGCTGCAGGTCCTCCCGAGCGCGCAGGAGATGACGCAGAGACAATCCTCCGGAACGGCGATGACGCGGCCGGAACTGGCCGTTCTGCTCAGCCTCGCCAAGCTTGCGCTGTCAAGGATCTGATCTCGCACCTCATTACCGGACGATCCGGTCTGCGAGCCGCTGCTGACCAACTATTTCCCCGAAGCACTGCGGGAGAATTTCTTCGAGGAGATCAAGGCCCACCGCTTGCGCCGGGAGATCATTGTCACTGGCCTGACCAACGCGATGCTCAATCGCGGCGGCCCTGCGATGGCCGTGCGGCTTGCTGACGAAAGCGGGCGCGGGCCAGGGGATGTCGCAGCGGCATTCCTCACCGTCAGCTCCGTTTTCCGCCTGCCTGATCTCTGGCAAGCAGTGGATGCGCTCGACGGCAAGATGCCAGGACAGGCTCAGCTCGACCTCTATCTGCGCATACAGGACTTCCTGCTCGAACAGGTCTCGGGCTTGCTGCGAACGGGTCCGAGTCGATGACCTTGCAGCCACGATCGCCAATCACCGCGCGGGCGTCGAAGAGCTGAGCCACGTCTTCGGCGAGTGCCTCACGCCGGCTCAGCTCGATCGACTGGCCGCAAGCCGGCAGGCGATGGAACGGTCCGGAGCAACTCAGGAGGTGGCAGAACGGATCGCCGCCCTCAGCGTCCTCTCTCACGCCATGACCATCACGCGGCTCGCCCGCGAAACGAACCGCCCGATCGTGGATGCGGCTCGGGTCGCCTTCGCCGCGAGCGACTACTTCCACCTCGACGAGCTCAAGACTCTCGCTGCCGGCTTGCAAATCCGCGACTACTACGACCGGCTTGCGGTCAACGGCGCCATTTACACGCTCGAGACGGCACGCCGTGCCCTGTCGCGTGAGGTGCTGCACGAGGCAATCGGTGCTGCCGATTTCGCCGCATGGGAACGCGAGCACGGCGGACGACTGGCGCGAGCCAAGATGGCCCTTGACGAGATCGCGGCGACGGGCGACTTGACGGTCTCACGGCTGACGGTTGCTGCATCGCAGGTGCGCGATCTGACATCCGCTTGAAGCCGCGAGCCGCCGCAAGGGAGACTGGACGTTGACGCCATCACGGCCCGCCGAGGCCGAACCTTCGACCTCACCGCGGGCTGCTGCTCCCATGCGCGCCTTGGTCAGCTGGGCGCTGGTCGACTGGGCCTTGCAGCCCTACTACACGCTCATCCTGACCTTTCTGTTCGCGCCTTACTTCACCTCCGCCGTCGTGGGCGATCCTGTGCGGGGACAGGCGCTATGGGGCTACGCCGCCGCGATCGCCGGCATTCTCATCGCTGTCGGCAGCCCGGTACTCGGCGCAATGGCCGACGAAAACGGGCGGCGCAAGCCGTGGGTCGCCCTATTCGCCGTGGTCCTGGCTGCGGGATGGCGGCGCTTTGGTGGGCCAAACCGGCGGCGCCGATGCCGCTTTGTTCTGATCCTCGTGGCGTTCATCGCAGCGACGATCGCGGCCGAGTTCGCCACCGTTTTCACCAACGCGATGATGCCGACGCTGGTGCCGTCGGCTCAGCTCGGCCGGCTCTCGGGGATCGGATGGGCGACTGGCTACGTGGGCGGCTCGTCAGCCTTGCCATAATGGCCGGGCTCTCGGTCACCAATCCTGTAACGGGAAGAACGTTGCTCGGCTCGAGCCGCTAGTAACCCTCGACGTCGCTGCAGCGAGAGGGCGACCGGATGGTCGGGCCATTCTGCGGCCGCATGGGCTGCTGGTGTTCTTGATGCCGTTCTTCCTATTCGTGCCGGACCGGCTCGCTTGGCCGTTCAGACATGCTGCAGCCGAAGGGTTCGGCGCTTAAGGCCCAGCTCTGGCAGACGTTGCGGGAGCTGCCGCGGCAGCGCGACGTGCTCTACTTCCTCATCGCGCGGGCGCTCTATTCAGGATGGGCTCACAGCCATTTTCGTTTTCGGCGGCATCTATGGTACGGCCGTGTTCGGCTGGGAGGCGTTCGAGCGCGGGATCTTCGGCATCCTGCTCATCACCATCGGCATCGTCGGTGCCGTGATCGGGGGGAGGCGCTCGACGACAGGTTCGGCGCAAAGCGCGTCGTCATCGGCGCGCTCGTGCTGCTGATGATCGGCTGCGTCGGGATCTCTCTCGGTGACGACCGGGCACGTCCTGTTCACGATTCCGATCGCGGAAAGAATGCCGGGCTCGCAGCCGTTCTCCAGCACCGGCGAAATCGTGTTCCTCATCTTCGCCGGTCTGATTGCCATTGCCGCCGCGCCAGATCAGGCCGCCAGCCGAACGCTGATGGCTCGCTTGTCCCCCGGATCGCATGACGCAGTATTTCGGCCTGTTCGCTTTCTCCGGGAAAGTGACGGCCTTCCTCGCACCGCTGACGATCGCAGCCGTGACGTCCCTCACGGGCAGCCAGCGTGCCGGCATGGCGATAATTCTTGCTTTCCTCCTCGCCGGGCTGCGTCATTCTGCTGCCCGTACGCGAACGACGAGGTATCGTCCGCGTAGCTCGCCATTTCTGCGCACCTCAACGGGTGGGCCGCTCAGCGATCATGAACCACTCGGGTCCTGAGATGGGATCGTGCCAGACGCGCCGCCAGCGAAAGCCGGCCTTCTCGTAAGCGCGCACCGCCGCCTCGTTCTCGATCGAAGCGAATATGCAGACGGCAACGGCGAGCGTCGTCGCGAAAACCTCATCTTTGAGGAGTCGAAGCGCCGTTTCACCGACGCCCTTTCCGCGATGGTTCTCGGCAGCGATGAAGATGTCCAGATCCCACGTGCCGGGAACGAGATCATCCGGCAGTGGCTCGCCCCAAAGACTTGCATCGACAGCGTGCGCATAGCCGACCGGGTCGCCATCGACCTCGATAATCCGGCAAATGGCGTGCGTGCTGTCCATCGCCATCAGCACCTCGGCTTCCGTGCTCGCCTGCGGACCCCACCAGCGTTGGATGTCAGGCCGCGCGAGCCACTTGCGGATGAGCGGCCAGTCGGCGCGCGTCGCGGGCCTGAGCTGCACGCCGGGAGAGCTGGCTGCCCCCGCTCATCGCCTCAGTGCCGGAAGTGGCGGATGCCGGTGAACACCATGGCGAGGCCGCGCTCGTCGGCCGCGGCGATGACCTCGTCGTCGCTCACCGAGCCGCCGGGCTGGATGACGGCCGTGGCGCCTGCTTCCGCGGCGGCATGAGGCCATCGGCGAACGGGAAAAAGGCATCGGAGGCCACGACCGAACCTTTGGTCGAGCGACTCGGCAAGCCGGCGGCCGCGGCCGCTTCCTCCGCTTTCCACGCGGCGATGCGCGCGCAGTCGACCCGGCTCATTGGCCCGCGCCAATGCCGACGGTCGCGCCGTCCTTGGCGTAGACGATCGCGTTCGACTTGACGTGCTTGGCCACCTGAACGCGAACTTGAGGTCGGCCAGCTCCTGCGGCGGTGGCGCTGCGTTTCGTGACCACCTTCAGCTCCATGTCGTCGACGCTCGCGCGTCGCGCGACTGCACCAGGAAGCCGCCGGCAAGGGAACGGAACGTGATACCGGAAGCCCGCGGATCGGGAAGCCCGCCGGTCGTCAGTAGCCGAAGGTTCTTCTTGGCCGCGAAAATCGCCTTGCTTCGGGCGTCGCATCCGGCGCGATGACGACCTCGGTGAAAATTCGGTGATCTCTTCGGCCGCCTCGGCATCGATGGTGCGGTTGAGGGCGATGATGCCGCCAAAGGCGCTCACCGGATCGCAACGCAGCGCCGCGAGATAAGCCTCCTTGAGCGACGCCGCACACGCGACGCCGCACGGATTGGCATGCTTGATGATGGCGACGGCAGCGCATTCGGCCGGATCGAACTCCGCCACCAGCTCGAAAGCAGCATCCGTATCGTTCAGATTGTTGTAGGAAAGCTCCTTGCCTTGGTGCTGCACGGCCGTAGCCACGCCCGGGCGTCGCTCGGACGTCCGGTAGAACGCCGCCCACTGATGCGGGTTTTCGCCATAGCGGAGCCGCTGGACCAGTTGACCACCGAACGTCTGCCAGGTCGGCGTTTCGTCGCCGATCTCGCGCGCGAACCATCCGCTGATGGCCGCGTCGTAAGCCGCCGTCCGCGCGTACGCCTTCGCCGCCAACGCCTTCCGCAGCTCGAGGCTCGTCGCGCCGCCGCGGCTCTGCATCTCGGACGATGAGGCGCGGATAATCCTCCGGATCGACCACAACCGCGACGCTCGCGAAGTTCTTGGCCGCCGCGCGGATCATGGCAGGCCCGCCGATGTCGATGTTCTCGACACACTCCTCCGGCGACGCACCCCGCGCGACGGTGGCCTCGAAGGGATATAGATTGACCACCAGCAGATCGATGGGCGCAATCCCGTGCTCGGCGCGCGCACGCTCGTGATCGGGCTTCCCGCGGAAGCGCCAGCAGGCCGCCGTGGATCTTCGGGTGAAGCGTCTTCACCCGCCCGTCCATCATCTCCGGAAAGCCGGTGTGCTCTGACACATCCTTGACCGGCAACCCGGCTGGCTTCAGCGCTTGGGCCGTGCCTCCAGTCGAGATCAGCTCTACAGCGCTCTCATGGAGAGAATTTCCCAAGCTCTTCCAGGCCAGTCTTGTCCGAAACTGAAAGGAGAGCGCGGCGAATGATAGGTTCGCTCATGTCGGTCGTCACTCAATGGTTCAAGTGCGGCGGGCAGAAGCCTCCGCCGACGGCCGCCTAGCAGAGAACGCGGCGGCCCTCGAAAAGGTCGAGCGGGCTTTTGCTCAGCCGCGGCGCGCCAGCTCCCAAGTCACCTCGCTCTCGCCATAGCAGGCGCCGCGCAGCACAATCTGCAGCGAGCGCCGCGGGCCGGAAAGATCGGCGCAATGGAAGCTATCCTCGACGGATATCTGCGCCCCCTTGGCGGTGAGGCCCCAGCGCTCGCCATTGGGGAGCTTGATCTCGGCCTCGTCCCCAAACCGTAAGAGGCTGCAGCTCGCGTCAGGGTTCAGGTGGAAATGAATGCCGAAGGGCACGTCGACGGGGAAACGGAGCGCGCCCCGGATGGGCCCCAGCTGGTCGATGCCGGTGAGCCGATCCCCATGCGGAGAGAGGATCAACTGGCGTCTATGGATCAGCCCGAACTGGCGATGATAGCCGTTGTGGTGCGCCTTCAGCTGAATGCCGCCATCAGGGAGATCGCGAATTCGCACGCCGACGCGATCGGGAAAGCGGATCGGAGCCGAGCCCACCAAGGTCTCCAGAAGGTTGTGCAGGACCAATCTGGACGAGGATTTGCCCCCAAGGCACAGCGTGTTGTGCGAGGCGGTGGCCCGTGAAGCCGCACGCCAGTCCTGATCGGCGGGGCCGGGTGCTCCGCAGTTGACCAGAACGGCATACCGCCCCGAGCTCATCTCGAACGAAAGGCAACCGGCGTGCGCCTGTCCTGCCAGCTCGAGCTTGGGTGGCGAGCCGACATCTGCGATCATCACCGTGCCACCGCGGGCCAGCCGGGCATAGCCCGAAGCAGGCGCATGAGCGGGCAGGCGCGTAGGAGGCTCCCCGTACGCCAAGACGGTGGCAACGAGATCCAGATTAGGTGCGCCCATCCCGTTGAACCGGGCCAAGGACCCATCGCCCAACCGCATAAAGCGGACGAAGGGAAGCATGCGATCGATCGCGGCACTGAGCCCAGGCGGCACCGGTCGGTCGCGGACGATGAAGCATTGCCGCAACGGCAGGAGGTCCAGCAGCAGCTCGACGGGAATGCCCGGATTGCGGCTGATATGTCCGCCGTCAGGCAGAATCTGCGTCTCAAGCTCCTCGCTGAAGGCGTCCAGGATTTCTTCCAAGTGCCGGTCGTGTCCGGCAACACAGAGGTCGGCAAGGACAAGCGCGTCAGCGCGAGCAAACGCGGATAGCCTGCCGGCGCATCGCGCCATGTTGCGGAAAGCCGGATCAGCTGGTCGCCAAGGCTATCGGCGATCCGGTCGTAAGTCGTGTGATCGACGTCCTCCAGGAGCAGGGAAGCGCTCGAAATCCAAGAAATCAGCCTGCGGGCCACGACCGGCGGCTCCACGCCACACCGCCCCGCGAGCCATGCTTGCGTATCCAGCCGAGCACGAGATCTACGGCTTGCTCGCGCGCCTCCTCCGTCTCCGCGGCGCGCAGGTGACGCAGCCAGCCAAAGCCATGCAGCTCCCGCTCCCATTCGGGGCTCGGCGGCTTGAGGTCGAAGGGCGAACCGCTGCCGATGTAAGCGACCGCACCTGCAAAGCCAAACTGCCCGATTGCGATTTCGTCGGCAAAGCTGGGGTCGGCTGTCCTCAGCTCCTGCGGCACAATCAGCAACTCGTCCGCAACCGGAGCGCCATAACGCCAACGCAAGAACCGGGAGCTGAGCAGGCGTGCAACTGCAGCTCTACGAACCCGATCCGTGGCCAACCGGGCGAGGCGCGTCTGCTCGGCGATGGTGAGCGAAGGCACGAGCGGCTCCTGCGGCTAGGCTCTGCCGTGCAAATCCTCAGACCAAGGAGGAACACGTCAGCTGATCACGCTACGAGATATCCTTAACGCAGCCTGCTCACAAGAAACGTGAGGATGCCGGAGCATCGCTTGTGGGCGACTTGTGGAAGGAATGGCACAGCTCGCAGCTACACGGCTGCATCACCTTCGGACCGCCGCCGCAAACGGGCTGCATAGAAGCCGTCCATGCCGGAAAGGGCCTCGGGCTCGAGCGGCATGTGGAACGGGAGGGTGCGCAGGTCTCCATCGGCTGTGATCCACTCCGCCGCGATACCGGCCTGACCGGTTTGAATGGGAACCTCCCGAATTCGTCCACCCTCGAAAGAAATCGCTCGATCTGCTGCGGCCCCTCTTCCGGCTCCAACGAGCAGGTGCAGTAGACGAGGAGCCCGCCAGGCTTCACGAGGCGAGCGGCGTTGTTCAGCAGTCGCTCTTGCAGGGTGACGAGCCGTTCGAGGTCGCCTTCACGTTTCAGGTGCAGGATGTCGGGATGGCGACGGATCGTGCCCGTCGACAAGCAGGGCGCATCCACCAACACGGCGTCGAAACGCGTATCCGGCTGCCATTCGGTCGCGTCCGGCCTCGACAATTTCCGTCGCGAGCTGAAGGCGGACCAAGTTGTCCTTCAGCCGATCGATCCTTTTTGGGTCGACCTCAACTGCCGTGACATGGGCGCCGGCGGCTGCCAGTTGGGCAGTCTTCCCGCCCGGTGCGGCGCAGAGATCTGCCACGTGTTTTCCTGCGACGTTCCCAAAAGCTTCGCTGGCAAGGGAGCTGCCGCGGCATCCTGCACCCACCACGCGCCCTCCCAGAAGCCAGGCAGATTTTCGACGCGCCTCCGGCACGAGGCGGATCGAGCCGGTCGGCAGGAGCACGCCGCCCAGCTTGCGATCAGCCTTCAGCATCTGATTTCACGGTGATGTCGAGCGGCGCTTCCCGTAGAGACGCTTCCGCGATCTGACGCGTCGCATCCTCGCCGTACGCGGTCGACCAGCGGTTCCAAAGCCAATCAGGGATGTTCAACCGAATGGGGTCCTGAGCGGTAGCGATCTCCGCGCCCTTCTTCCAGCGCACGCCGCAAGACGGCATTCGTCAGGCGGTCGAAGCGCCGCGCCCGCGGATCCCGGCGCGTTTGCTCGACGGCCAGATTGATGACGGCGTGCGGTGCGCTCCCGAGGAACACGAGCTGCGCGGCTGCAGACCAGCAAGATCGACGTAAGCCGGCCCCGATCAGGCGGCAGCGGCCGCTCGATGAATGAGTTGACGAGTGGGTAAGCTGGCCATACCGCGCAGGACGGTCGCAGCGATGAGGCGAGCCAATCCGCGGTCGTTGGCCGCCAATGATTGGTGCTCAGGGCGCGCCAGAGAGGCTGCCAGCGCATCGTCGAAGGCGCGGCGCTTGTCGAGCACTGCTGAAATGAGCTCGACAGCCAGCTGCCGCGCCTGCAGGCCCGCGGGTTGCTTTGTCGATGCTGGTTGCCTTGTGGACTTCGTCGGCTTCCCTGGCTCGGTGTCGACGGCGCGGCGCCTCTCCATGAGGCATCAACCCCACGGACCGCGAGCGGGGCTGGCGGCGCTGCCCATGCTCGAGCGGCCCATCGCAGCCGCGAGCTTACGCAGCTCGGCAATTCTGTTCTCGGTATTCGGGTGGGTCGAACAGGTTGTCCATGCCCTGGCCCGAGAGCGGATTGATGATGAACATGTGCGCCGTCGCGGGCGCCGCCTCGGCCGTCGGGTTCATGATGCGGCGCGCGTAGTGCTCGATCTTCTCCAGCGCCGAGGCGAGCCACAGCGGCTCCCCGCAGATGTGCGCGCCTATGCGGTCGGCCTCATACTCGCGGGAGCGGCTGATCGCCATCTGCACCAGCAATAGCCGCCAGCGGAGCGAGAATGATCGCCGCCAGCGCCCCAATAGATACCGAGCGGGCTGGCTCCTTCGCCTTCGCGCCGGTCGCCGCCGAAGAGCATGCCGAACTGCATCATGTTGGCGAAGAGCGAGATGGCACCCGGCAGACCGTCGCGGCCACGGTCATGATGAGCGTGTCGCGGTTTCTAATGTGCGCTAGCTCGTGCGCCATGACGCCCGCGACCTCCTCGCGATCGAGCATGGTTCAGCAGGCCGGTCGGAGGCGCACACAGCCGCGTGAGAGGGGCTACGCTCCCTGTCGCAAAGGCGTTCGGCTGGTCGCTGTGCTATGATGTGAGACCCTGGGCATCGGCAAGCCGGCGCGCTGTGCCAGATCGCGGACAAGACCGTAGAACTCCGGCGCCGTGCGCTCGTCGACCTCTTCGGCCCCGTGCATCCTGAGCACCAGCTTGTCCGAGTTCCAGAGGCTGAACGCGTTCATGCCAAGCGCCATGATGAACGCGATGACAAGCCCGGTCTCGCCGCCGACCAGCGCTCCCAGGAATACCAGGATCGCCGTCAAGACCCCCAGCAGAACACCGGTCTTGATGTAATTGCTCGTCATCAACATCTCCCCTAAAGCGAGAATGGCTGACACCCCGGCCCGATCAGCTGCCGGCGAGGTGCTCACGGCAGCGTCAGTAAATGGTATATAGGGGCTCTCTCGTTCAAGATCCGCCTCGGGGGGCCCAAAGGAGCACCCGATGTCTCAATCGGAAGAACCGAAGCCGCAGCGCCGGCTTACGCCTGCCGCGGAGCGCGCTCTCAAGGAGGCCGAGGAGCGCCGCCGCCAGGCCAAGGTCGAGGAGCGGCCGAAAGAGATCGGCGGCCGCGATGGCCCAGACCCCGTCCGTTACGGCGACTGGGAGAAGGATGGGATCGCCTCGGATTTCTGATGGGCCGGCTTGGTTGGGAGCTTGGCTTCGGCCAGGTTTGGCTACAGGTCGCTTCAGGTTCGGTGTAGGTTACTAGACCACCTCAGGCTCGGAGCAGCCGCGCACCAATCCTCAGATCTCGACGGACGGGCCAGCAGACGGCTGCGCCTCGGCCACTTCGGCTGTCTCCTTCCTGGGCTGAGCCGCCCCGTAACCCCGAAGCGACTGGGCGCTAATATTTTGAGGCGCGATCCGCTTGAACGGTTGGACCAGGGCCGCTATAGCAACGCGACCGGCGCGCGTGCCTGTCGGGAAGCGCCGCAGGCGCGGCCACTGTGGCTCTAGAGTTGCAGTGGCCCAAGACGCGGCTAATGAAGCGACGTTCTTGAAGACGTTCCAGGCGGCCGTCTGATAACAGCCTAGCGCTGCCCGGAGAGGTGGCTGAGTGGTTGAAAGCACCGCACTCGAAATGCGGCATACGGGCAACCGTATCGGGGGTTCGAATCCCCCCCTCTCCGCCATTGCAATTAAAATAACGCGCTGATCTTCGAGGAAATTTGTCGTTACTAAATTCCCTGCCCGAGAGGTAGTGGAACGGGGACGATCCGCTGCAATCTTGAGTAGAGCCAGCAAGGGGGAGCATGGCGTTAGAGCGGACGAGCAGTTGGCGCAGAGGTGATTTTGCCTGTCTGCGCTCGATCGACTACGTACATACATCGGAAGCTCTTTACCAGCCCGACGCGTTTGCGCGATAGCGCGGCCGGTAGTCCGATTTTCTCCTTCATCATTGCCCGAGGACGCGCCTATCAACAGCCGTGATGATGAGGGAGAGCAGGGATCCAGCACCTATTCGGCTCGACGGCTACGCTCTTGCCGCCACCGCCTTTTCGCCAACCGACCCCAACGAATGGGATTGCCGGTGTGGCCACGCATCTCCTAGCTTTTCGGGTACCAAACAACGAGTTGTCTAGCTCGCCGTAAGAGAAGTCCGATTACGCTGGGGATTAGGATAGCCCAGTGCGGGAGCAGCGGGCGATGGCTGCCGGGCCACTCATCCTCTCGTCTGATGTCCTCGAATTTTCGAGAAACCTGTGCGGATGCTCCCTAGCAGGCCAGGCTCCCCTCCTTCGCGGGCCGGCTCACCGGCAACCATCGGCGGGTACCGCTCAAACCATCCTGGCGAGAATTTGCTTCCTCTCGTCCGCGGAAAACGCGCGCAGCGTTTCGGTGCTGACATTTCCCAGCGAGGTGAAGCTCAACGAAATGCCGTCGCTAACTCGTCATCGGGTGCCTCGCAGATGGCGATCACGTCGCGAGAACCCAAGGTCCAGTAGATGTCCTTGATTTTGACGCCCAGCTTGCCGCCATTTGCATGGCCAACTCGGCACGCTGAACCGTGTCCTTGGCCTTCGAAATGCCCTGCTCGGTAAATCGGGTAAGGGAGTCCGAATTGGCCATGGGCGCCTCCATTTTTTGCCCGCCCCGGCCCGTCTAAATTGAATTTTACTCTCAATTGTGGCGATGGAAAAGCGCTATGCCCCGACCGACATACTTGTTTCGGCGATGCCCGTCACCTTGTGAGCAAATAAACGAGTTGCTAAACGCGCGTCAGGTCATTTGGCCCCGTCGGATTCGAGCAGCCCCATTCTGCCTTACACGCCTTCAAGCAGCGCATCGAGGTCGAGCGTTGAGCGCTTGCCAAGAGCAGCGCCGTGCTTCTTGAGAAAAACGTCAGCCGACCGGCGCCCTTCGTCGCGCAAAATGCGAAGGAAATCCCACTCCGCATTGAGTTTGGAGGAATAGCCGAGCTCTGCCATCGCAGGGCTGGCAATACGGTGAATGCGCATCTTGGCCCAGAGCTTTCCTTCGCAGTCACCAGGGTCGGCAACCTGCCGCAGCAGCGCGATCATGCGCAGCTCCTTCATCAGCGTTGCATTGAAGGACACTTCGTTGACGCGGTTGATGATCTCGCGCGCCGTGCGCGGCGTGCCACTTCGCTCGATCGGGTTGACCTGCACGATCACCGTATCGCTCGCAGCGCATTCGCGGACCAATGGCGTGATCGTGGGATTGCCGAAAAGCCGCCATCCCAATAAGATTCGCCGTCGATTTCTTCGGCTTGAAAGAGGGTCGGCAGGCATGCAGACGCGAGCAAAACGTCCGGGGTCAGCTCCGCGTTGCGAAATACGCGGCCCTGTCCTGTCGATACGTTCGTGGCGGTGACAAACAGACGAATCGGTCCGTTCACCAGGCGCTCTGGATGAATGCATCGGGCCAGGATCTCACGAAGCGGATTGGCCCCGTGCGGATTGAGGTCGTAAGGCGAAAACAGTCGCGCCATCATATCGAAGGCGATGAATGCCGGCGATGTATCCATCGTCCAGCGGCCCATCAGGATATCCAGCGGACTGCGCTGAAGAGGACTGAACATCGCTGCCCAAGACACCTGAGCCCAGAAGTCCTCGAGCGCTGCCCGGCGCGGTCGCGCCCTCCTACCGCGTAGCCATCAGCCAAAACTGCGGCATTCATCGCCCTTGCCGAGGTGCCCGAAATGCCATCGATCTGGATGGACGGCTCTTCCAGGAGGCGGTCCAAAACGCCCTGGGTAAACGCGCTTTGCGCGCCGCCTCCTTGCAGCGCAAGATCGATGAGAAGGGGACCGTCGCTAGAAATTCGCCGATGCACTGATATGTATTCCAGCGCGTTTGGCACAAACGCCTGCGTGGCGACAACGAAAGGATGCTGACAATCGTTCCAGTTATGGAATGCCCTGGTCTGGCAGATTGGGGAAATCCAACGAGTAACGCGATTTCGCGCTCGCTCTGCTCCTGCAGGCGCCGACAGAGTAGGATTTTGAATTCTGCAGAATCGCTTCGGAAATCCTGAACTCACCTATCCAACAGCTTTTCGAAAGCCCTTGGCGATAGCGCGGCAATGCAACCCCCGGCCAAAGCCGACCTCCAACGCCCGCTCATGCGAACTGACATTCAGTAGGTCAATCAACCAGGCGCTCGCCTCACCCTTGCCCATCGCCAAAATATACCCGCCGGTGCGGCCAAGAAGCCCTTCGGGCTTACCAAAGGCCTTCATTGCGACGTGGAAGCTCAGCGCAGCATCAAAACTTGCATCGTGAAACGACATGGCGAGAACAGAGCCAACCTCGAACTGGCCCTGTGCGACGCGGGCGAGTTTAGGAACAGAGTGTGGATCAATCGCTTCGCTGCGCCGGACGAATATCCGGACTTGCCGCCTACGCTCATTTTGACATCACTCGAAGGACCACCTCGCTGACGCGTCAGCAAACATCGCTAGGGCGCTTTCATCCAAAATCGGATACAGCCGCGGACGTGGCAGAAAACTCGTGGTACTTACTTTAGCTTGAAACTGTTGCGCAAGAACTCTGCCAAATACTTGGCTTTCCGACCATTCTTCGCAAGATTTCAATAGTGCGGTATGGGCCCCCGAATACCGAAACCAGATTGGCCCCTGTTGAAGATCAGATCAGCTCGCTTATGATTATGATTGCCCTCGCAAATCGCGTGGGCTATGACCTTGGCGCCGATAATCGTCTCTTCAGCTCATCGTTCGGTCTTACACTTTATGCTCGCCTTGAGACACCGGGAGCGAAGTGGCTAAGCTCAAGGCAAACCCCACCTCGGCTTCCCAGCATAAGGTGCCGACTGGTTGCACCAGGCCGCGAGAGAGAAAGCCTATAATCAGGTCGATCTATCGCGTCCGACAATGGAGGAAACGATTTTCGCCCAGCCGGTGCGCAATAAGGCCGGCTCGAGAGCCAACGTTCGGGAAATCGCCTCGGCCGCACCGGGGTAGGCTTCCAGAACATTTGCACGCACCTTCGAAGCGATCTCATCCTCCGTAAACGGTCGATCGGCGCCTCCGGGAGCACTTAGACATTCGCCGGACAAAACCCGCCCATCAGTCAATGTTATTCGTACCCTCGAGGGGCGGTCATTTGGCCATTCAAGCTCCGGCTCGAACGGCGCAATCTCAACGCGATGCCGAAGGCGGTCGAGATCCGGGCAAGTCAAAGTGTCGGCGTGAAAGGCCGCCGCTCCGGCATGACCATACACCAACGTCGCTGCCGCGATGTGCCGCTGAATAGAGAATTT
>CAWBAM010000052.1:0-14407 GCA_963786775.1 uncultured Pseudomonadota bacterium
GGGCAATCCAGGCACTGTGACCAGCATTAAGTACGTACTTATTCAATATCGCGAGGCCGCCTTTCGGCACGACTGCCATGCCAGACGACGATGCTCCCCAAGATCGGCGATAAAGCGAATATCGCATACGTGCCGGCGTAGGAGCCGATCAGCTCGTACGCGAAAGCAAAAGATGGCTGGGCCCAGTACCACGCCCAAGAAGGTGGGCATCAGCACGCCACCGGCCACGGGTCCGACGCGTCCCCTAGGGCTGAGCCGGGCTGCCTCAGCCAGCAGAACACCGTTCCAGCCGATCGAGGCTGCGCCGAATGCGCAGAGAACTACCAGGACGAGCGATGGGGTAAGCGCGCCGACGAAAGGCATCAGCAGGGCCATCGCACCAGAGAGGCACCCGATAACGGAAAGCACGAGGAGACCAGCACGCGTGCGGTCGGCGATTACGCCCCAGAAAACACGGCCGATGGCTCCCGAAGCCTGCACCGCCGCGACCGCCGCGCCAGCTTCTATCGCCCGCCAGCCGAATTCCTCGACGAGCATGACGACGACGAACGAGACGAGCGACAGCTGGATCGCTGAGAACAGCAGCCCCATGAACGCCAGCGCGCGCAGGCCCGGTCGACGCATCACAAGCTCGAGCCCCTCGAGCATATTGGCCCGGAGCGGCAGCCGAGGGTCTGTTTTCACGTCCCAAGTCGATCGCACCGCTTCGAGCGCCGCCGCGACAACCAACACCAGAAACGCCGTAAGCAAGAGTGCCGGCTGCCAGCCCAATGCGACAGCAGCGCCCGGCAGAACCAGCCCCGCCAGAATGCCGCCAAAGGGAACACCTGTTTGCTTCAGGGAGAAGATCAGATCGCGCTTCTCGGGAGGCGCAGGCCGATTTAGCAGCTCCGAGGCCGCCGGATTGGTCAACGCGTAGCCCGAACCAATCAGGGCCGACCCGATGAGCACGACGCCAGCATTTCCGGAAGACAAATCCGGCAAGACCGAGCGCCCCCGCAAGAAGAGCGAGCTGGCTGGCGCGCGCGGGGCCGTACTTGCGAACAAAGCGGCCGGAGAAGATGGAGACCAGCGTCGCGAACGCGTAGACGACACTCACCTGATAGCCGATCACGTGCGGCGGAACGCCCATTGCAGCGGCGACGATCGGCGCAATCGCAGTGAGCGCGAGAACGGCGGCGCTCGCAAGGGCCTGAATTGTGATCGCCGCCGAAACCGCGAGCGGTAGGCCGCCTGTCGCCGAATCGCTCACTGGGTCGCTTCCGCGAGGCGCGCACGGGCCAGCACGCGCCGACTGTGCTCTATCGTTGGCCGTTCGACCAGCCGTCCGTCCAGCAGACAAGCTGCCCCGCCCGCTGCTTCGTAGGCTGCCAGCATGCGCCGCGCCTGTGCGACGGCCGCCGGATCCGGGTTCCAGCAAGGCGTGAATTCGTCCCACTTGCCGTGGATGGATAGCGGCGCGCCCGGATAATCCGAGCGCAAAGCCTCCGCTTCATCTCGGCCAATTCCCCCTCCTCGTCATCGAGCCCAACCCAAGGCATGTCGATCGCGAAGCGCCCCGCAGAGGCCGCCGCCTGCACCAGTTTGGCACGCGCCACAAAAAACGGTTCCCACGCGAGCTCCACGCCGAGCTCGGCTGCGAGATCGGCACCGCCGAACATAAGAAAGGAAAGCCAGGGCGATGCCTTCGCGATTGAAAACGCGTCCTCGATCCCCGCGACGTCTCGACCAGCGCTCCCAGTTCGATGGCTACCCCAGCATCGGCGACGAGATCACCGACGAGAGCGATATCCGCCGCGGTCGCTTTGGGCACAAGAATACCGCCAGGAGCCCACAGCGCCGGGCTTCCGTCATGAGCGCGGCAAGGTCGACAAGCCCGATGATCGTCCGGGGCGAATTGATGCGCACGAAGGTCGACACGGCCTCGCTCTGCATTGCGGAGATGCGTAATGACGTGATCGCGCGCGGACATCCTTTCGATGTGGGGGAACCGCATCTTCGAGGTCGATGATCACGGCGTCGGCGCCGGAGCCGATAGCCTTTGCGAATTGCTCCGGCCGATTGCCGGGCACGAACAAATAGGAACGCCGACCTGCGGCTTCTGATGTTATCGTCGACTTATCCACGCTTCCCTCGGACGCTTCCTCTGTAACGCCGCGAAAGATACCTTGACCGGGACATGTACGTACTTTTACATACGGCACCTGTCCACAGATTTGACGCCGCTGCCGGCGTCGCCACGTTCGGTAGTGCATATGAGCGAGCCTCGAACAATCATTGCCAGCTACGGGCGGTATCTCGAAGATTTCGTGGTTGGTGACGTGTACGAGCATCGACCGGGCAGGACGATCACGGAATCCGACAACATCCAATTCAGCCTGCTGACGATGAACGCCCACCCGATGCATTGCGATGCCGCCTTCGCAAGCAAGTCGGAGTTCGGCAAGCCGCTCGTCAATTCTGGGCTGACGCTCGCCATCGTTCTCGGAATGACCGTCAACGATGTGAGCTTCAAGGCGATCGCCAATCTCGGCTGGAAGGACATCAAGCTGATCGCCCCGGTTTTCCCGGGTGACACGATTTACGCTCGCTCGGAAGTTCTCGAGGTGCGCGAGAGCAAATCGCGCCCTACCCAAGGCATCGTTACGACGAGAACCGAAGGGTATAAGGCGGACGGTACCGTCTTCATGGAGTTCACGCGTATGAGCCTCATACCCAAGAGAGGCCATGGCATTGGGGACTGAACAACCTGTCGGATGGCCAAAAACGTCCGATAGACGAGAGCTGCGCCAAAGAAGCGCGTCACTCTCGATCCGCAACGAGAAGTTCAAGGGAGGAGCGCATGAGCACCGCGACCCTAGTGAAAGCTGTCCCTCAGGGCGACGGCCCGAAGCCTCTCGTCGAAAATTCGGCCGCCGTCAGCGAGCCTTCCCACGCGCTTGCGCGTTTCGCCGCCAATTTGCGTCATCAGGATATTCCCGAAGAAGTCCGGTCGCGGGCGCGTCACCACGCGCTTGACGCGATCGGAATTGCTCTTGCGTCCACCAAGTTCGACTTCGCCCACCGGACGCTGAACGGTATCGCGGGACTGGGCGGCGCGGGGCCGGTTCCGGTAATTGGCATGCCCGCCCGGCTCTCCCCGCGCGATGCCGCTATCGTGAATGGGCTTCTCTGCCACGGCCTCGACTTCGACGATACTCATCTCGGCGGAGTTGTCCATCCGACAGCGAGCGCGTTTCCGGCCGCTCTTTCGGCGGCGATGCACGCTGGCGCAAGTGGCCGGGATCTCCTTACGGCATACATCATCGGCGTCGAGGCCACGGCCCGCCTCGGCGCGGTCGTGAAGGGCGCCTTCCATCAGGTGGGCTTCCACCCGACCGGCCTTGTCGGAGCTTTTGGCTGTGCGCTCACGGCCGGCGTTTTGTTTGGCCTCTCAGAGCGCGAGCTCGTGCAGGCACAAGGCATCGCTCTGTCCCTCGCCTCCGGCAGCCTTGAATTCCTGGAGGACGGTGCGTGGAACAAGCGAATCCATCCCGGCTGGGCCGCTGCCGCGGGCATTACTGCGGCCGCCCTCGCCAAACAGGGCTTCAGGGGTGCAAGCCGTCCGTATGTCGGGCGTTTCGGGCTCACAAATCGCACCTGGGGCCGCTTGCCGAAAATTGCGACTACACGCTTGCGACCACCGGCCTCGGCGAAACTTGGGAAATCGCCCGCACCTCGATCAAACCGTTTCCGGCGTGCCATTTCACCCACGGCTGTATCGACGCCGCCCTGAGACTGAAGAAGGACGGGCTCGACATTTCAGCAATCGAGAAAATCGAGGCTCTTGTCCCTGCCGAGGTGGTGAAGACGGTCTGCGAGCCCGAGGCGAACAAGAAGCGGCCGGCAAACAGCTACGACGCGCAGTTCTCGATCCCGTTCCTCGTCGCAGCTGCCCTGGTGCGCGGCCGCATAACTCTTGCCGAGATCGAGGACGCGGCGCTTTCCGATCCTCAGATTCTCGCCATCGCCGACAAGGTCCAGTATCGGATCGATCCCAATTCGCCGTTCCCGAAGGCCTACTCCGGCGAGGTGCGGATCGCTTTGAAGGACGGCGAGCAAGTCGCCGCGCGCGAAGAGATCAACCGCGGCGCGCCGGACCGTCCGCTGAGCGAGTTAGAAATTGTCGAGAAATATCGCGCAAATGCCGCGATGTCGGTGAGTTCCGGCGGTGGCTGAGCGCATCGAGAACGCCGTGCTGAGCCTCGACGAAGCGCAGGATCTCGGCAACTTCGCGGCCGCCATCGCGGGCTAAGCGCCAAAGCGAAATCAACATCGAAATTCGAAGGATCCGGAATGAGCGCTTCCAACCCGAAGATCGTCGACGACATCGCGGAAAACGAACGGATCATTCTCGAGAGTGTCGATCGTTTCCTCGATCGTCACGTGCGTCCGCACGTCATGGGGCTCGAGCACGACGACATCTATCCCGACGAGATCGTCGAACGAATGAAGGAGCTCGGGCTGTTCGGCGCGATCATCCCCACCGAGTACGGCGGTCTCGGTCTCAGCGCTACCACTTACGCCAAGATCATCGAACGGATCTCGAGCGTGTGGATGTCGATCAGCGGCATCATCAACTCGCACCTCATCATGGCGCACATCGTCGCGAAGATGGGCACGGAAGAGCAGCGCAAGGAGTTTCTGCCGCGTTTCGCGACCGGCGAATTGCGCGGCGGTCTTGCACTCACCGAGCCTGATTGCGGCACGGACCTCCAGGCGATCCGCACAACGGCCGTCCGGGATGGTGACCACTACGTCGTCAACGGCACCAAGACGTGGATCTCGAACGGCATCAAAGGCTCGTGCTTCGCTCTCCTCGTAAAAACTGATCCAACAGCGCAGCCGCGCCATAAGGGCATGAGCATGTTCCTCGCCGTCAAGGGCGAGGGCTTCTCCGTCAGCCGCAAGCTGGAGAAGCTCGGCTACAAGGGCATCGACTCTGCTGAGCTGGTTTTCAACGACTACCGCATCCCGGCCAACCGCCTGATCGGCGGGGTCGAGGGGCGCGGGATGGCGTGCGCGATTTCAGGCCTCGAGCTTGGCCGTATCAACGTCGCCGCGCGCGGCGTCGGAATTGCCCAGGCCGCGCTCGACGAAGCAGTCCGCTACTCGCAGCAGCGGCACACTTTTGGCAAGCCGATTTACGAGCATCAGGCGATCGCCATGAAGCTCGCCGATATGGCGACGCGCACAGAAGCGTCGCGTCTTCTGGTGCGTCAGGCCGCCGAAGCTTTTGATCGCGGCGAGAGGTGCGACTTCGAAGCTGGGATGGCAAAGCTGTTCGCGACCGAAACGGCCGTCGAGAACGCGCTCGAGGCGATGCGCATTCACGGCGGCTACGGATACAGCAAGGAATTCCCAATCGAGCGCCTTTATCGCGATGCGCCGCTCCTCGTCATCGGTGAAGGTACGAACGAAATTCAGCGCCTCGTGATCGCCAAGCGGCTGATCGAGCGCAACCAAATCTGAGCCCGACATGTCGAACTCGTCTGATCGTCTTCCGCTCACGGGGGTTACGGTGATCGCCGTCGAGCAGTACGGCGCCGGCCCCTTTGGGACCATGCTTCTCGCTGATCTCGGCGCGGAAGTCATAAAGATTGAAAATCCGCATGTCGGCGGCGATGTCGGACGGCATGTCGGCCCTTATTACTTCTCGAAGCTCGACAGCCATTTTTTTCAATCTTTCAATCGTAACAAACGAAGCCTCACGCTCGACCTGAAGCAGCCGGAAGGCATCAAGGTTTTCCACGAGCTCGTCCGCAACTCGGACGCTGTTCTCGACAACTTGCGCGGTGACCTGCCGGAAAAGCTGGGTATCACCTACAAGCAGCTAAGCGAAATCAATCCGAAGATCGTTTGCGTTCATCTTTCCGCATATGGCCGGGAAGGCGAGCGCCGTTCCTGGCCAGGCTACGACTATCTGATGCAAGCCGAAGCCGGCTATCTCAGCGTCACGGGTGAGCCGAACGGTCCGCCGACGCGCATGGGGCTGTCGATCGTCGACCTGATGAGCGGATTGATGGCGTCCTTTGCCCTTGTGTCCGGCGTTGTCGGAGCCCGGGAAAGCGGCAGGGGCATGGATCTCGACGTCAGCCTCTTCGACACGGCTCTCCACAACCTCGGCTATCTCGCGACGTGGTACCTGAATGAGGGGCACGTGCAGGCGCGGGAGCCGCGTTCTTCGCATCCGTCGCTCACGCCCTCCCAGCTGTACCGCACCAAGGACGGCTGGCTGTTCGTGATGTGCAACAAGGAGAAATTCTGGCCGATCTTCGCGGAGAAAATCGGCCGCCCCGAACTCGCCAGCGACGAACGCTTCGCAAATTTCGCTGCCCGCCTGAAGAATCGGGAGGAGCTCACCCAACTGCTCGACGAAGTTCTTTCGGCCAAGACGACCGCGGAATGGTGTGAAACGCTCGGGGGCCATGTCCCGATCGCACCAGTGTATGACGTCGCACAGGCGCTGGAGAATCCGTTCGTAACGTCGAGCGGGCGGCTTGCCGATTTCGAACGTCCTGAGGGTGGCGCTCCGGTCCGTATGCTGGCCGGACCCATTCGGGTCGACGGTCGCCGGACACCCACGAGGGCGGCCCCGCTGATGGGCTTCGACACCGAATCCATCCTGAAGCGGCTGGGCTTCAGCACGGACGACATCGCGGCGCTGCGTAAGAAGGGAGTCGTCTGATGTCGTCACGGCCCGAAGCCTTCGGACGAGAGTTGCTCCGCCTCACGCAGGGCATCGACGCGAACGCGAATGGGCCGAGCGCGCGTACGCCCTCGCCCAATCGACCCACGCGACCGTGGATCGCGCCGTCGACAAGGCGTGCTCCCGGCTCGGCACCGAAACTCTTTTCGACGTGCGATTTCAGGCGGTTCGCCAGCATCGTGGCGGGGCGAAATAAATGAGAAGCGCGCGTCACCTCACACTCTGCGAGGCTGCCGATGCAATCGCGCGCGGAGAGCTGACGTCAGAAGGTCTGGTTGCCGAGTGTATCGAGGCGGCAGAAGCTCTCAATCCCCGTCTCAACGCCTTCGTGGCACTTGAGGCCGAGGAAGCGCTCGCTGTTGCGCGCGACCTCGACCGCGAGCGTGCGGCCGGCCGGCTGCGCGGGCCGCTTCACGGCGTGCCGCTCGCACACAAGGACATGTATTACCGCGCCGGAAAGGTCTCGGGCTGCGGCTCGAAAATCCGGGAGAATTTCGTTCCGAACGTCACATCCAGTCTCGTTGCGCGGCTCGAGGCGGCGGGCGCGGTCACGATCGGCCGCCTGCACATGTCGGAGTTCGCGATGGGGCCGACGGGCCACAACGCGCATCTCGGCCGCTGCCGCAATCCATGGGACGAGACCCGCATCACCGGCGGGTCGTCCTCCGGATCGGGCGCTGCCGTCGCGGCGCGGCTCGTCTTCGGCTCCCTGGGATCCGACACCGGAGGATCCGTCCGCTTGCCGGCGGCAATGTGCGGCGTCGTGGGCCTGAAACCAACTCAACACCTGCTGGCCACTGATGGCATGATGGGGCTTTCCGAGAGCCTCGATTGCCCTGGTCCCCTCGCCCGTTCGAGCCGCGACATCGCCCGCCTAATGGAAGTGATGACAGGGCGCCCGTACAAGTTGGCGCTCGACGGATCGGTCGCCGGCCTCGTGCTCGGTATCCCGACCTCCTTCTACTGGGAAAATGTCGCCGAGCCGGTGGCGGAGCGTCTAGGCGAAGCCCGCAAAGTGTTGGAGCGGCTCGGCGCCCGCTTCGTCGATGTCGACATACCCGACCACACTGATCTGGCCGATCTCGCCGATGCGGTCTGGACACCCGGAGGCGGCCGCGATTCATCTTCCATGGCTGCGTACCCGACCGGGCGATTACGGTGATCAAGTCCGCGCACGGCTGACGCAAGGCCTCGCCGTGTCTGCAACCGCATACCTGCGGGCGAGCCAGCTTCGCACCCTGATGCTCGAGGCTATGCTCGCGCGGGCCGCTTTCCAACTGCGATGCCCTCTTTGTGCCGGCCATGCGCATCACCGTGCCGACAAACGCCGAAACCGATGTCGCAGCCGGCACAGCCATGCGCGAGGTGCTCGCCGGCATCGCCGCCCTGACGCGCCCGCTTTCGTATCTCGGCCTGCCGGGCCTCGTGACACCCGCCGGCTTCGACCCGGATGGTCTTCCGATCGGCCTCCAGCTCATCGGCCGCCCGCTGGAAGAGCCTACGCTTCTGCGGATCGCTGACGCGTTCGAGCGAGAGACCCGAATTCATTGGGCAGGCGCCGCCGATCTGATCCGCAGTGCAGAGCAGAGGGAGAGGAAACGCAAATGAGTGAGCCCGATCCGCTGGCAGCACATGCCGAGGTCCACGAGCCTAGTCGGCCACGCGGCGCTCTCGCGCGGTTTTCGGGCTTTCTCGAGGAGCGCGTGATCCTGAACCTCGCGACCGCACTGATGCTCGGCGCGATGGGGCTCATGTTCTACGAGGCATCTTCCCGCACCCTTCTCTCAGAAAGCCATTGGTGGGCGGAAGAAAGCGTTCGCTTTCTCGTCGTCTGGAGCGTGATGCTTTCCCTGGGGATTGCGACCCGAAAAGGCAACTACGTCCGGATGGGTCTTTTCATCGATGCCATGCCCCGTTCCGTTCAGCGCGCAGCCGCATGGATCGGCTGCATCGCCGGGATCGCCTTCTCGGTCATGGTCGTGATCGCCGGTACGCTAGAGCGTCATTCATCTCCACCGCGTAGGGATGCAAACCGAGTCCAATCTCGATCTGCCGCTCTGGATCGTACGTCTCGCCCTGCCGATCGGCGCGGCCCTCTATGCGACCTACTTCATCGGTGTCGCTTTCGACCTGCTTCGCGGCCGGGACGAAGTCCAGCCGATCGCGCAATGAAAAAACAATGAGAAGACCGCGATGATCAGCCTTGGCGCCGTTGCCGCCCTCCTCGTTCTGATCTCCCTGGGTGTCCACATTGCGGTCGCTCTCGGTCTCGTCGGGATCGGCCTCATCCTCTTCTCCGGCGTCAACATTCCGCTCAGCCTTGCCGCCCAAGCGGCATGGGACGGCATCGACAAGTATTCGCTCGTCGCCATTCCGTTCTTCATCTTCGCCGGCAACATGATGTCGCGCGGTAACCTCGCGCTGCTGATCCTGGACCTCGTCGGCTGCGTCGTCCGCTGGTTCCGCGGCGGCGTTGCCCTCGCGGTCGCTGCCTCGAGCATTTTCTTCGCGGCTGTCAACGGATCCAGCGTCGCCTGCGCCGTCGCGCTCGGGCCGGCAGCGACGCGTCTGCTGCCGAAGGAAGGATACCCGCCCCAATTCGCCGCCTCGCTCGTCGCCGTCTGCGGCACGCTGGGGCTGATGATCCCGCCTTCTCTGACTTTCATTCTCATCGGATCGATCGTGGGACTTCCTGTCTCCGACTTGTTCATCGCCGGAATCATACCCGGCCTGCTGGAAGCCACGCTTCTGGGTCTCACCACAATTCTGGTGTCTCGCTGGAAGGGATACGGCGGACAAACCCAACCGCTCGACCTGCCGGGCTTCGTCTCCCGATTGCCTCGCACCACCGGCGCGATGGCGATGCCGATCTCTGATCATCGGCTCGATTTATGCCGGCTTCTTCACGGCGACGGAGGTCTCCCGCGTTGGCCGCGATCTACGCGATCGTGCTCGTCCTTCTCGTTTATCGCACGGCGGACCTGGCGGCCGTCTGGGATACGACCCGGGAATCGGTGATGCAGACAGGGCTCATCTATGGGATTCTTCCTCGCGTCGAGCCTGCTCACCGTCGTGCTGACACGGCTCGGTCTCGCCACCGAACTCACCAACTTCGTCATCGAATACCAGGTCTCGGCGTTCCAGTTCCTCCTGGCGGTGAACCTCGCCCTGATTGTGATCGGCATGTTCATCGATGGCGTTTCGATGATCGTGCTTCTGGCGCCGCTTCTCTTTCCGATGGCGCAGGCGGCCGGCGTTAATCCGATTCACTTCGCGGTGATCATGACGGCGCTCGTCGAGGTCGCCACTCTGACACCGCCTGTCGGCCTCAATCTCTTCGTGATGAGCCGGATCGCCGGCCTGCCGCTACACAGCATCATTGCAGGTGTTTTGCCGTTCTATGCTATGCGGGTGGTGGCTCTGATTCTCATCAACGCGTTCCCGTTGCTATCCCTGGCGTTGCTCTGAAAAATGGGAAAGGACACTAGCGTCGCGCCAGCGCGCCGACGGCCCCAGGAAAACGAGGCTGCGAAGATCAGCGATAGGGCGGTCCCGCTCTATATTCAGGTGGCGCGCACGCTCCAGCATCGGATATCGGTCGGAGAATATCCGATCGGCAGCCTTCTCCCGACCGAAATCGAGCTGGCGAAGCGCCACGGCGTCAGCCGTCAAACAATACGGCAGGCCGTTCAGCTGCTCCGCCAGCAGAGACTGGTTTCGGCCAAGAAAGGCGTCGGCACGCGCGTCGAGGCGCGCCATCCTCGACAGGCATACTATTTCTCTTTGCAGTCGCTGACAGAGATCTTTCAGTTCGCGAGTGAAGCGACGCTGCACGTCGATCATGAGGAGGAAATCGAGGCGCGCGGCGAGCTGGCGTACAAGCTGGCGTCACGACCCGGCCGACGCTGGCTCCATATTTCCGGCACGCGACAGGTGGCCGGCGATCCGGTGCCGATCTGCTGGACCGAAGCTTATGTCGACGGCCGCTATGCCAAGCTCTTCCGCGGCACGAAGGTTCATCAATCAGCTATCTTCTCTGCCATCGAACGTCACTCGGGCGAGGCGGTCACCGAGGTTCAACAGGAGATAAACGCCACTATTTTGAGCCGGGAGCTTCCGCTCTGCGCCTCCGCGCCGCCGAAGGCTCTCCGGCTTTAGTCATCGTTCGGCGCTATTTTGGTGCCGGGCGCCGGCTTTTCGAGATGTCCATCAACATCCACCCGTCCGACCGCTTCTCCTATGCAATTTCGCTGAAGCGCGATCTACCCGACGGAAGGGAGCCATAAGGCGTTTGTTCCCCTGAGCAGAAGTGTCGTTCGAGAAAAGAGCCAGTCCGTGTCGTGAGTTGACCTGCCAAGCCAGACCTCAGCTTGTAGGCTGGGCCCGATCGCCCGAAGCAAGGTGCACGACGGTTTCCCCAGTTGCTGCGAACGTGCGCGTCACCTCGCCGGCGTCGTAGATGAACAACATGAGAACCGGCTCGTCCCCAACATTGTGGAAGCAATGCACCTCGCCAGCCGGAATGTAGGCGACTTCCATAGGACCGATGGGCACGCGTCTGCCACCGAACTCCGCTTCAGCACGACCTTGCAGAATAACGATTTGCTCATCGCAGTTGTGATGATGAAGCGCGACGCTTTTGCCGACAGGTAGCGTCGTCGTACCGGTGGTCACATCCGCTCCGCAAATCGACTTGTTACAGAATAATCGCGTGACAACGCCGCCGCCACGATCGAACACCTCGATCGCTTCGGTATTCCGAACCATCGCGCGCTTTTCTTGCAAAATGATGCCTCCCCTTTTCAAAGCGGATCCACACCGCATGATGCGGCAATGGCGTTCAGCTTTTCCATCAGCGCCGGAGCAATGGGAATACCCTCCGAAGTGCGCTGATCACGAATGGAGAGCGCCCGTTCCCCCGGAATTCGGATCTCGTTGAAACCTGGGCGTAAGGCCGAGCTTTTCATCTCGCCCAGATTCGCGCTACCTGCCGCTTGAAGGTATTCACGTCAATAAAGCTCGCGATATCGATCGCGGCAATGAACTGTCCTGTGTTGGTCACGGAATGGTCGTCGGCGTTGAAGTCGATGACATCGCGGCCCATCGCGGCGCCGTTGAGCGTTCCTGCCAGAAGCCCTAGCACGAGGGCCAGTCCGTAGCCCTTTGGGCCGCCGATGGGCAGGAGCGAGCCGGAGGCTGCTTTGCTCGGATCGGTCAACGGGTTGCCGTCCTGGTCGATCATCCAACCTTCCGGTATCGTCTCCCCCTCTGTGCGGCGAGCTTCACCTTCCCGTAGGCCGCAACGGTGGTCGCCATGTCCAGCAGAACCGGCTTCGTCCCCTTGAGCGGACGGGATGGCAACAGCAATCGGGTTCGTGCTCAGGAGAAGCTCTGTGCCTCCCCAGGGTGCCATGTGATTGGCGTTTCCCACTGCTGCATAGAGCCCAATCATGTCGTGTGCCAACGGCATCATCGCGTAGACACCCGCGACTCCGGCGTGATTGGAGTGATGTGCCCCGACCCAGCCGATGCCGTATTGGCGGGCTCGCGCAATAGCCTCCTCGGCGCAGCGCTTCATCACCAGGTGCCCGAAGCCATTGTCCCCGTTCACGACGGCCGTGGCGCCCCGCTCGCGCTCTATCCGGATGTTCGGGCGGGCATTGAAACCGCCCGCGCGCAGCCTGTTAGATATTGCGGCAGCCGAAAGACCCCGTGCCCATCGCCGCCCAACAAATCGGCCTCCACCATCAGTGACGCGACGGTCGCCGCATCGTCGTCAGGAAGCCGTTCTGCGCGGAGTACGGCAGCAATGAACTCCCGAAGACGTTGGGGCATCACTTTGCGGGCACCAGTCTCAATCATCTCCCCCACCTTCGTTAGGCTCGTACGCAATCAGAATGCGAAAAGCTGCGGAGAACCTCAGCCCTGCATTCTGGGTCGGCGCCCTCCAGCCTGCATCGGCTCCATCGAAATCACAATGGCTTCTGAAGCACATCAGCGCGTCAGGATAAGATCGGTTGAAGCCACCAGATTGTTGCCCCCTCGAGATCTCCGCCTATAGATATTCGGAGCCGGGCACTCCGGCCAATAGAGACGCATCCCCTGCTCAAGAGGACCGAACGTGAAACAAGTCGAAGTGGCCGTCATCGGAACTGGTTGGTGCGGTGGAATCCGCGCCGAGACACTCGCCAGATCAGCATTGGTCGACAAGCTCCACATCTGCGAGATCCGTCCCGATCGGCTGGAGGAAGTTCGTCAGCTTACGAATCCGGCAACTGCAACGCTCGATTATCAGGATATCGTCCGCAATCCGGACATCTCCGTCGTCTACATCTGCACGACCCCAGAGGGCACGCACTATCCGATCGCGCGCGATTGCCTCAAGGCTGGCAAACATGTGCTGCTCGAAAAGCCGATTGCGATGGAGTTCTGGGAAGCCGACGAGCTGATCAAGCTCTCGCGCGATAACGCCCTGAAATTCACGATTGGCTATTCCCAGCGTTTCAATCCCAAGATCGCTTACGCAAAGAAAAAGATTGCCGATGGCACGCTGGGCCAAGTGGTCAACGTGATGGTCAGTCGGCATCTGTCGCGCAACCTGGGCAAGAAGATCGCGTCCCGCGTCCGCCTTTCGCCCGCCGCGATGGAATCCGCCCACGACCTCGATTTCGTATTCTGGATGCTGGAGCCCGCCAAGCCTGTTCGCGTCTACTCCAGGGCGCCTACGGCTACATGAAGGAGGTCAACGGCTCCTACGACACCATGTGGACGACTGTAACCATGGACAATGGGGTTCTGGTCGTCATTGGCGGCGGCTGGAACCTACCACCGAGCTACCCGAATTTTTGTGCCACTTGGATCGAGATCACGGGAACCGAAGGCGCCCTTTTTCTCGACGACACACACCGGGACAAGTGGCTCAATACTGTGGAGGGAGGCACCTCTATCCATGTCGACCATGCCGGGCGAGCAGGTGGACCACGTGTTCGCCGGGCAGATGGGACCGGAAAAACGATACACTTCCTCGAATGTGTGCTGAGGGACCGGCCCGTGATGGTTCCGCCGGAGCACGCGCGCATGGTGATGGAACTGTTATCGCGCCGCGGATCTCTCCGCTGAGATCGGCGAGCCAGTGGATCTGCCGCTGTCCAATCGGTCCTTGGCGCTACTTGCTGATATGGCAGAGGCCAATAAACGAAATGCCGAATAATCGGCATCGGTGCGGCGTTGTCGGGCTCGGCAATATGGGGCGCGGTATCGCGAGCAATCTCGACCGCGCCGATCTGCTCGCTGCCGTGTGGGATATCAACGCTGATGCCCTAAAGTCCTGTGGCCTCTCCGAAAGCGTTTCATATGGCTTGGAGGCTGTAGCGAGCTGCGAAATTATCTTGTTGGTGGTGCCTGGCAGCCCGCAAATCGCAGATCTTTTCGATGCCGGGCTCCTCTCCGGACCGGCGGCTCGCGTTTTCGTAGACCTCACCACCTCAGATCCGAAGGCCACCCGCGCACTTGCCTCGCGCGCCGCTCAGGCGGATGCGGCCTATATCTTGATGCTGGCATGACGGTGTGGCGGCTGGTGCAGCTGCTGGCACGCTCACGCTAATGATGGGCGGGGATGAGTTTGGACAATATGATGTAGTCGAGTGACTGAAAAAAAAA
>CAWBAM010000053.1:0-88192 GCA_963786775.1 uncultured Pseudomonadota bacterium
GGCAGGCGATCGGGCTTGCCAAGGCATCGCGGACAAGGAGGCCGGAGCCAGGCTTCATATTCGCATCGTCGGGCTGTTCAGCTATCATTGCAGCGCTGCCGGCCATACTGTTGGCCGTCGGAGCGACGACGACGTTCTCGCGATCCCTGGACACTGGTTCTCGACGCGGACGCGCACAGATCGTCGCGAGCTCGCTCGATGTGGCCAACGCTTACCTCGAGGAGCACGGGCAGGTTATCCGCACCGACATCGTCAATATGGCGAAAGACCTGGACGATGCGGCTGATACGAAATCCGTGATGATCCGAGCAGTTCCGCAACCCAGGTGATTGCGCACGCTGGCTTGCGTGATCTGCCGGCCGCGGACGTCATCGATGCGCAGGGACGGCCGATCATCAGCGCCATCGAGGACTCGCGCCTGCCCTATGTCCCACCGCCCGCACATGTGATTGCTCAGGCCGAGGCGGGACAGGTGCCACTTCTTATGCCGTCCAACAGCTACCGCGTGGCAGCGGTCACCAAGCTTAATGCTTATCCGGGCTCTTATCTCTACGTCCTGCGGGGTGTCAGCCCGAAGGTGATGGGTCACCTGCGGCAAACGCAGGCCGGCGTGGCCGAGTACGAGGAGCTGCGGAAGCGACGCGGCGGGCTCAAGGTCGCGCACGCCCTCATGTACTTCATGATCTCGATGACGGCGCTGTTGGCGGCGATCTGGGTGGGTCTGTGGTTCGCCGGCCGCTTCGTGGCGCCGATCCGTCGGCTGATCGCGGGGGCGCAGGAGGTTTCGCGCGGCAATCTCAACGTGAGACTGCCGATCCGGCGTGGCGAAGGCGATCTACGGCGCCTGTCGGAAACGTTCAACACGATGACGACAGAGCTGAAGACGCAGCGCGACGCGCTCGTCTCGGCCAATGAACAGCTCCTCGAACGCCGCCGGTTTATCGAGGCGGTGCTGACTGGCGTCTCGGCAGGAGTTCTTGGGCTCGACCGTGAAAGGCGCATACGGCTGGCGAACCGTTCGGCGGAAAACTTGCTCGGTGCGACTGCTGAGGAGCTTATCGGCCGCCGGCTGGAGGAGGCGGTGCCCGAGATCGGTGCTCTTCTTACCAAGCCGGAGTCGGAGCGGATGGCTTACCGCCTCCAGCATCAGGTGAAGCTGGTCAACAACAACGGGGACGAACGGATCTTCGCCGTGCGATTCACGCGCGAGGTGGAAGGCGGCGAGGAGCAGGGCACCGTTGTCACTGTGGACGACATCACTGAGCTCGTCTCCGCGCAGCGCACGTCGGCGTGGGCCGACGTTGCCCGCCGCATTGCCCACGAGATCAAGAATCCGCTCACCCCGATCATCCTTTCCGCGGAGCGCATCCGTCGCAAGTACGGCAAGGTGATCACGGAAGATCGCGAAACGTTCGACAAGCTCACGGCCACAATTGAGCGCCAGGCCGGTGACATCAAGAGCATGGTGGATGAGTTTGCTTCTTTCGCGCGCGTGCCGAAGCCCGTCATGGAGCCATGTGACCTACGCGATGTCGTTCAGGAGCCGGTGATCCTGTTTCGCGAGAGCCACCCCGCCATCACCTACGATCTTGTTCTGCCGGATGAGCCCGTCGTGGGCCTGTTCGATCGCCGGCTGATCACTCAGGCTGTGACGAACCTCGTGAAAAATGCAACGGAGGCTGTCGAGCAGGCCGCTGAGGAGGCCGAGCCTGGCTGGTCAGGACATATCGAGGCGATTCTGCGCGTCGCCGACGGTCAAGTCATGATAGAGCTCGTCGACAACGGGATAGGCCTGCCGAAGCAGAACCGCTCACGCCTGCTCGAGCCCTACGTGACCAACAAGGGGACCAAGGGCACGGGGCTGGGCCTGGCGATCGTTCAGAAAATTGTCGAGCAGCACAACGGCATGCTGGCCCTGGAGGATGCGCCACCAGGGGCGCAGCGCAGCCGTGGGGCGCTCGTCCGCATCACGCTTCCTGTTCAAAACGAGTCCAGCAGCAAGACCGATGTCAAACCCGAGGCAGCCGAATAGGCCCGCATCGGCGAGACATCCAGTTCGCCAAGGGAAGGGAGTGACCGATGGCGTCTGACATCCTGGTTGTCGACGACGAAGCCGACATCCGCGAGCTCGTTTCAGGGATTCTCGAGGATGAAGGGCATCGCTGCCGGTTGGCACGCGACAGCGACGAGGCGCTGCGGGCGATCGAGGAGCGCCGGCCACACCTCGTCATCCTCGACATCTGGCTGCAGGGCAGCCGGCTGGATGGGCTCGAGGTGCTGTCGATCATCAAGAAGGTGCATCCCGATTTGCCGGTGGTCATCATTTCCGGCCACGGAAACATCGAGACGGCGGTCACCGCCATCAAACGGGGCGCCTACGATTACATTGAGAAACCGTTCAAGGCTGACCGGCTGATCCTGGTCACCATGCGGGCACTCGAGGCCTATAACCTGCGCCGCGAGGTCAAGCACCTCAGGGAGCGGTCGGTCCATAGCGCCGAGATGATCGGCCGCTCGACGGCGATCAATCAGCTGCGCAATCAAATCGAGCGCGTGGCACCGACCAACAGCCGCGTATTGATCCGCGGCGCCTCCGGCTCCGGCAAGGAGCTTGCCGCGCGCGTTCTGCACTCCAAGTCGAACCGCGCAGACGGCCCATTCGTCGTGCTGAACGCTGCGGCCATGGTTCCCGACCGCGTCGAGGAGGAGCTGTTCGGCACTGAGGACCGCACCGGCGGGCCTCGCAAAGTGGGTGCGCTGGAGGAAGCGCACGGAGGCACGCTCTACATCGACGAGGTCGCGGACATGCCGCTGGAGACGCAGGGCAAGATCCTGCGCGTTCTGGTCGAGCAAAAATTCCTGCGCCTCGGCGGCAGCCAGAAGGTGGCGGTCGATGTTCGCATCATCTCCTCGACGAGCCGTGATCTCGAGCGCGAGATGGCCGAAGGCCGCTTCCGTGAGGACCTCTATCACCGCCTCAACGTGGTTCCGCTTCGGGTGCCAAGTCTGGCGGAGCGCCGCGACGACATTCCTGAACTCGTCAACTATTTCGTCCAGCAGATCGCGCAAAGCTCGGGCCTCGCGCCGCGCCGGATCGGAGAGGACGCCATCGCTGTTCTTCAGGCCCACGACTGGCCGGGCAACGTGCGTGAATTGAGAAACAACATCGAGCGCCTGATGATCCTATGTGGTGGCGATCCGGACGCTGTCATCACGGCCGACATGCTGCCGGAGGAGATCGGCTCCAACGTGCCGCTGCCTGTGAACGGGGGCGCTGAGCATTTGATGTCCCTGCCGCTGCGCGAGGCGCGCGAGATCTTCGAGCGCGAGTACCTGCTCGCTCAGATCAACCGATTTGGCGGCAACATCTCGCGTACGGCCGAGTTCGTCGGCATGGAGCGCTCGGCATTGCACCGTAAACTCAGGGCGCTCGGCGTCAGCTCCGACCACCGTTCAAGTATGGCCGTCGGGCAATCCTAGAGCCAAACCTGGAAGCGCCTGCGCGCGTTTTCGGATGACAAGCGGGGCGAGCGAAATGCTCACCCGCACGGGCCTTTGTCTGCATGTGACGAGACGCAATCGGCATGAAGGTCATCATTTGCGGCGCAGGGCAAGTCGGTTTCGGCATTGCCGAACAGCTCGCGGCAGAGGGCAACGATGTTTCCGTCGTGGACATCGATCCTGCCCTCGTGCAGCGCGCTAACGATGTTCTCGAGGTGCGCGCCACGCTTGGCAATGGTGCTCATCCGGACGTGCTCGAGCGCGCCGGAGCCAGTGAAGCCGACATGCTGATCGCCGTCACGCAGGCAGACGAGGTGAACATGGTCGCCTGCCAGGTCGCGCACAGCCTGTTCGACATACCGACAAAGATTGCCCGCGTGCGGGCTCAGAGCTATCTCTCAAAAGACTACTCGGTGCTGTTCTCGCGGAATTGCCTGGCTGTCGATCTGGCCATCTCGCCAGAGGTCGAAGTGGGCAACACGGTTCTGCGCCGGCTTCGGCTTCCTGGAGCCTTCGAAACGCTGAGCTTCGCAGACGGCAAAGTGCTGGCCGTCGGCATCTCCTGCGGAGATGACTGTCCAGTGGTCTCGACCCCCATCCGGCAACTCACCGAGCTTTTTCCCGATCTGTCAGCCATCATCGTGGCCGTGCTACGGAAGGGGGAGCTATTCGTCCCTCACAAGGACGAGCAGCTCGAGGCCGGAGATGACGTTTACGTAGTAGCGCCGGCCGATCAGATTGCGCGCACACTCAAAATATTTGGTCACGAGGAGCCAGTCGCCCGGCGGGTGATCATCGCCGGTGGCGGCAACATCGGCCTTTATGTCGCGCGTGCCATGGAGGCGCGCGAGCCAGTAGTGCGCGCTAAGGTGATCGAAGCCAACAAGTCCCGTGCAATCGAAATTTCTGAAGAGCTGAGCCGCACTGTGGTCCTGCATGGCAGCGCGCTTTCCGAGGAGTTGCTGCGCGAGGCGGAGGCGCAGTCGGCCGACATGATGGTGGCGGTCACAAACGACGAGCAGGTCAATATCTTGACATCCGTGTTGGCAAAGCATCTCGGCTGCAAGCGCAGCTTGTGTCTCATCAACTCCGCCGGCTACGCGACGATGGTTCGCTCGTTGGGCATCGACGCGCAGCTCAATCCGCGCGCAATCACCATGTCGCAGATCCTGCAATTCGTGCGACGCGGGCGCATCCGCAGCGTGCATTCAATACAGAACGGCGCTGGGGAGCTCATCGAGGCCGAGGCAATCGAAACGGCGCCGGTCATTGGCAAGGCCATCAAAGAGCTCGATATCGCAGAGGGTGTGCGGTTTGGTGCAATCGTGCGAAACGGCCACGTTTTCGCGCCGACCGGCAGCACTGAGCTGGAGCCCAAGGACAGGGCGATTTTTTCGTTCGCTCCGATCATGTCCGGCAGGTGGAGCAACTCTTTCGGGTAAGCCCCGACTACTTTTGATGCACCACAATGGGAGAGGCCGTTGCACTCCGTGCCGCAACTGCTAAAAGGCACTCAGTGCTGCTTCGCGCGCCGCAAGGCTCATGGATCGTCAACTCGCCGGTTCATCCGGGTGCTGATTCCAGCGAGACTCTCGAGTAAGCTGATTTGGGGTGGTCGGACCGCCATCCCACACACACCGAACAAGAACGGATAAGAAGAAATGGCTGAACGAGCACAAAGCCTGCAGGACACGTTTCTGAATCATGTTCGGAAGAACAAGACGCCGCTCACGATCTTCCTTGTAAACGGCGTTAAGCTTCAGGGGATCGTCACTTGGTTTGACAATTTCTGTGTCCTGCTGCGTCGTGATGGACACTCGCAACTGGTCTATAAGCACGCCATATCGACAATCATGCCAGGCCAGCCTATCCATTTGATGGATCAGGATCCCGCTGAGGCACAGCAAGGGTAGGTTCTCGATTACGCGCGCAGACAAGACCAGACGGCGCTATGAGAGCCGAGCCGATGATGGCTTCGGCAAGAAGGAGCTGACACGTGCCATCGTTCTCGTTCCGGTGCTGCAGTTCAGCAGCAGGAGCGGGAAGCTCGCCGGCGCGCGGGCTGGCAATGGCTCCCGTGGCGCCACGCTTCATTCACCTGAGGATCGGCTGACCGAGGCAGTGGGCCTTGCCGAGGCCATTGACCTCGAAGTCTGCGAGAAGCTGATTGTGCCCGTCGCACGGCCGCAGCCGGCGACCCTGTTTGGCTCCGGCAAGGTCGAGGAGCTGAAAGACCTTGTCGCCCGGCACCAAGTTGACCTCGTTGTTGTCGATCACGCCGTCACGCCTATCCAGCAACGCAACCTGGAGCGGGCCTGGAACACAAAAGTGCTCGACCGTACCGGGCTTATCCTGGAGATCTTTGGACGGCGGGCGCGGACGCGAGAGGGGCGGCTCCAAGTCGAGCTGGCTCACCTAACTTATCAGAAAAGCCGACTGGTCCGGAGCTGGACCCACCTTGAACGCCAGCGCGGTGGCTACGGCTTCCTCGGCGGTCCCGGTGAGACACAGATCGAGACGGACCGGCGGCTTATTCAGGAACGCATCGACGCCATCCGGAAGGAGCTGGACGTCGTAGTGCGCACCCGTGAGCTGCATCGCTCCGGGCGGCGGCGCGTGCCTTATCCGCTGGTGGCCATCGTCGGGTATACGAACGCTGGCAAGTCGACGCTGTTCAACAAGCTGACCGGCGCGGGCGTTGTTGCTGTAGACCAGGTCTTCGCAACGCTCGATCCGACGATGCGAGAGCTCAAGCTGCCGAGCGGTCGCCGGGTAATCCTCTCCGATACGGTCGGCTTCATCTCCGACCTGCCGACCACTCTCGTCGCCGCGTTCCGTGCGACGCTCGAGGAGGTCGTCGAGGCAGACCTGATCCTGCACGTACGCGACATCAGCCACCCCGAAACACAGGCGCAGCGGGCAGATGTGGAGAGCGTGCTGGCCGATCTCGGCATCGACGTGGACCGGCCGGATGGCCTGATTTTGGAAGTCTGGAACAAGATCGATTTGCTGTCGCCGGAAACACTCGAGGAGCTGCAGAATACCGCTCGGCGCGCAGCACGAGCGCCGCTACTTATCTCCGCCGCCCAGGGAATTGGCTTGGATCAGCTGCTCGAGGCCATCGACGCAGAGCTTGGCCGCGCGGACGAGGTGCTCACCATCTCCGTGCCGGCGACCGCTGGCGGCCTGCTCGCGTGGCTGCACGAGAATGCGCGAGTGCTGGCGCGCGAAACATCGGAGAGCGGCCAAACTGTATGCCGCGTGCAGATCGCTCGCGCTAAGAAGGGTCGACTTTTCAGCCGACTGCACAAGGACGGGCTAGTGGCCGCAGCTTCACCGGCGGGCTGAGGACTAATCCCCAACCTCAATACGCGCGGTTTACACAGAAGGCGACGGCGCCGAGAAGAGCTCGTTTGGCTTGGCTGTCGCGAAAGATAGCGAGGGCATCCTGAGCCATCGAGCCATAGTAGCGGGCACGTTCGAGGGTGGCTTCGATGGCCTTGTGCCGGCGCATGAGAGCCATGGCATGCTCAAGATCGTTTTCGCCGATCTCGCCTTCCGTCAGTGTCCGCCTCCAGAACGCTCGTTCTTCATCGTTTCCTCGACGAAAGGCCAGAATGACTGGAAGCGTGATTTTACCCTCGCGGAAATCATCCCCCACAGATTTGCCGAGGTGGGCGCTTTCTCCCGAATAGTCGAGCGCATCATCAACGAGCTGGAACGCTATTCCGAGCGTTCTTCCATAAGATCTGAGCGCCGCCTGCTCATCGGCAGGTCTCCCCGCAATGGCAGCGCCGACTTCCGTTGCCGCGGAAAACAGGGCGGCCGTCTTGGCGTTGATGATCGCCAGATACTCATCCTCGGTGGTCGCGGTGTTCTTGGCGGCGGCGAGCTGCATCACTTCGCCTTCCGCGATGACAGCGGCCGCGTTGGAAAGGATCTTGAGCGCCGGCAGTGAGCCGACCTCCACCATCATCCGGAATGCCTGGCCAAGGAGGAAATCGCCGACGAGCACGCTGGCCTGATTGCCCCAGAGTAGTCGGGCCGCCTTCTTCCCACGGCGGTAATTGCTCTCGTCGACGACATCGTCGTGCAGCAGTGTCGCCGTATGCATGAATTCAACCGCTGCGGCCAATGGCACATGGCCGTCGCCGGTGTATCCGCAAAGCTTGGCCGCGGCGATGGTCAGCATCGGCCGCATGCGTTTACCGCCGGAATCAATAAGATGTAGTGCGAGCTTCGGAATAAGCTCGACGTCGGAGACTGCCTTGTCCAGAATAAGGCGGTTCACCGCGCCCATGTCCTCGGCCACCAGCTCGAGGATGGGGGTCAGGTTTTGGGACGGATCACGCGTATCGTCGATTGGGACAACGACCCCCACTGGGTTCCTCTTTCGGCGGTTATTGACCTCGGTGATCTTAAACTACGGGTTCCGGAACCGTTTTCACGGCAGATTGCCGCATAGTCGATTTCCGGACACATGGTGCAGAAAGGGCATCCATCATGATGGAGATTCTGCGCACGAACAACCCGGTGCTGCTGAGCTTCGTGGAGGTGCTTCTGCGGGACGCCGGCATCGATCCGCTCGTGGCAGATGGAAATATGAGCGTCATGGAAGGCTCTATCGGCGTGCTTCCTCGGCGGATCCTGGTTCGGTCTGACGATATCATGAGGGCTCGCCAAGTGCTCGTGGAAGCAGGGCTAGGCCACTGGATCAATGATGACGACCCGACCTGATGCGGAGGTCGGCCTGGAAGACGTAACCGAAGATGCTTTCCTGGGCGGAGCGCTGAGCATACTCCAGCCGCGAAAGGGTTACCGCGCCGGAATTGATGCAGTGTTGCTGGCAGCGGCTGTGCCGGTCGGAACGAATCGGGTCGAGCGCGTGCTCGATGCAGGTGCCGGAGCCGGTGTCGTGGGCCTCTGCATCGCGCGCCGGGTAGCGACGGCCCAGGTTACGCTGGTCGAAAAAGATCCCCTTCTCGTTAACCTCGCCCGTGCCAACGTGGCCCGCAATGGCCTCGAGGAGCGTGTCAGCGTCATTCCCGCAGACGTGACCGGACCGGCGGCTGATCTTGCCGCTGTGGGCTTGGCGCCTGACTCGTTCGAACACGTCGTCGCCAATCCGCCCTATCATGTCGAGGGGCGCGGGCGCCGTCCGCGGCATGCCATCAAGGCGACGGCCCACGCAATGCCGGAAGGCAGCCTTGCCCGATGGGTGCAATTCCTGACCCGCGTTGCGGCGCCTCACGGCACGCTCACGATGGTCCACCGACCGGATGCATTGCCAGAGCTTCTCCGATTGCTCGACGGTCGTTTTGGAGGCCTCGAGATTTTGCCGCTTCATCCGCGCCAAGGAGAGCCGGCGGTGCGCATTATTCTTCGCGGGACGAAAGGGAGCCGCGCGCCTCTCGTCTTGAAGTCCGGCCTGGTTCTGCACGAAGAGGATGGCAACCGTTTCCGGCCCGATATTGCGCGTGTCCTCCGGGATGGTGCGGCCCTTCCGCTCGCCTGAAGGGGTAGCCGGGGGTGCTTCAGTCGACTAAGAGTTGAAGCGAAATTCCTTGCAAGTAGTCGCATGGCGACGCAAGGACGACGTCTTGCTGTTTTTCATCTGAAAGAAGCAACCGAACAGATGTGGTTTTTGAAGCGCCGCCCCGTTGTTCCTGTCGTGCGGTTTTCCGGACCGATTGGATTTGCCACGCCGCTCAGGCCGGGGCTTTCGATAAATGCCGTTGCAGGTGGGCTCGAAAAGGCGTTCAGCTTATCGAAGCTGCCGAGCGTCGCGGTCATCGTGAATTCGCCCGGCGGATCGCCTGTTCAATCGAATCTGATCTTCAAGCGCATCCGCCAGCTCGCCGAGGAGAAGAAAAAGAAGGTCTACGCTTTCTGCGAGGACGTCGCGGCATCGGGCGGCTATTACCTCGCGGTTGCCGGTGACGAGATCTATGCTGACCCGTCCTCGATCATCGGCTCGATCGGCGTCGTCTCAGCAACTTTCGGTTTTGACAAAGCGATGGCCAAGCTTGGCATCGACCGGCGGGTGTATACCGCTGGGGATGCCAAAGTGCTGCTCGATCCGTTCCAGCCGGAGAAGCCGGAGGATGTGGCACGGCTGCAGGCAATTCAGAAGGACGTCCATGACGTCTTCATAGGCGTCGTGAAGGATCGGCGCGCAGCCCGGCTCAAAGGGCACAATTCAGAATTGTTCTCGGGGGCTTTCTGGTCAGCGGCGAAGGCGCTCGAGCTCGGGCTAATCGACGGCGTCTCGGACGTTCGCACCAAGATGCGCGAGCTGCACGGAGATGACGTTCAGCTCAAGCTGGTGCCGTTCGGCCCCGGCGGCTGGCTGTCGCGCTTGTTCCGCTTCCCGCGCCTCACATCCGCCGCGAGCGAAATCGAAGTAGTGGAACGTGTGCCTTATGCGCTCGCGGATGATCTGCTATCTGCAATTGAGGCCCGGGCGCTGTGGTCGCGGTATGGGCTTTGACACACACCGGGGCTGATCGATGAGGTCGGCCCGGGTACGGAGGGGGATGGATGCCGCAGCTGATTGCACTGGTTCTTGCCGGGGCGGGCCTTTATGCGGGATATCGTTGGATCTCTCGTGAGATCGGTCGAGCGCTTTCCGCGGCCAGAGAGGGGCAAGAAGAGCTGCGCAATCCGGCCCTTAACGTTCATCGTGCACCAAAGGACTTGGGAAATCTGGAGTGGGACGAGGCAGCTGGCGTCTACAGGCCATCCAAGCCCGTCCAATGACCGCTGTCGGGCAGCGCCGGTGGAAAATTGGACCGGGCGGCTTTGATCTTCACGACTTGCAATCGCGGCCGTGAACCGTCTCGCAATCCGCGCTGCGCTCCCCTATAGTCCGCGGCCGATGCGATAAGCCCAGGCCACGAACACCATGTCGATCCGAACTGCAACCAGACCGGCTGCAGAGCCGCAAAGTGTAGCTGCCAGCCAGCTGAGGCCCGACCGCTCATTTCAGGACCTGATCATGGCGCTCCAGCTCTACTGGAGCGAGCAGGGCTGCGCCATTCTCCAGCCCTACGACATGGAGGTCGGCGCGGGTACATTCCACCCGGCGACGACATTGCGGGCGCTGGGTCCGAAGCCCTGGAACGCCGCCTACGTGCAGCCCTCGCGGCGTCCCAAGGATGGCCGCTACGGCGAGAACCCGAACCGGCTTCAGCACTACTACCAGTTCCAGGTGATCATGAAGCCGTCGCCGCCCGACATCATGGACCTCTATCTGGAGAGCCTCAATCGGATCGGCCTGTCGCACGAGAACCACGACATCCGCTTCGTCGAGGACGACTGGGAAAGCCCGACGCTCGGCGCCTGGGGCCTCGGCTGGGAGGTCTGGTGCGACGGCATGGAGGTGACGCAGTTCACCTATTTCCAGCAGGTCGGCGGCTTCGACTGCAACCCGGTGTCGGCCGAACTCACCTATGGCCTCGAGCGGCTGGCGATGTACCTCCAGGGCGTCGACAGCGTGTTCGACCTCAACTTCAACGGCCGCGAGGACGAGCGGAAGCTCACCTATGGGGATGTCTTCCTGCAGGCGGAGCAGGAGTATTCGCGATACAACTTCGAGCACGCCGACACGGAAATGCTTCTCCAGCATTTCCGCGACGCCGAGAAGGAATGCCGGGCGCTGCTGGAGAAGGGCGAGAGCGAGGGCGGCCGCCACTTGATGGCGCTGCCAGCCTACGACCAGTGCATCAAGGCTTCGCACATCTTCAATCTGCTTGACGCACGCGGCGTGATCTCAGTGACCGAGCGCCAAAGCTACATCCTCCGCGTCCGCGAGCTGGCGAAGGGCTGCTGCGCAGCTTGGCTCAAGACTGAAGGAGGCGGCGCGTGAGCTCTCCCAAGACGCTTCTGGAAATGGCCGGGGCGGACCTGCGGCCCGCGCCGCTGTCGCAATCGACCGTCGTCGTCATCGATGCCCAGTACGAGTATCTCGACGGAAAGTTCCCGCTCCCGGGCATAAAGCCGGCCTTGGCAGCGATCTCGCAACTGCTCGCCAAGGCGAGGGATGCAGGCGCGCCGGTCGTGCACATCGCCCACAAGGGCCGGCCAGGCGGCTTGTTCGATCGTGACGCTCGCGGCGGGGCGATCATCGACGAAGTCAGCCCGCAGGGCGCGGAGCGGGTCATCGAAAAGCCTTTGCCGAACGCCTTCGCTCAGACGAGCCTCGATGCCGAGCTGAAATCGATTGGGCGCACATCGCTCGTGATCGCCGGGTTCATGACCCACATGTGCGTCAGCTCGACCGCGCGGGCGGCGCTCGATCTCGGATACCGCGTGACGATCCCGGCTGATGCTGCTGCGACCCGGGACCTGCCGGACCCGCTGGGCGGCGTTATCTCCGCCGAGGCTTTGCATCGCGCAGCACTCGCCGCGCTCGGCGACCGTTTCGCCGTCATCAGCACGGTTGCGCAAATCCCAAGCGCGTAAGCCGCACCCAGGTCTCGCCTAAACAGCTGGCCGGTCCGACCAGCGCGATCCGCCTTCTCAGCCGGGTTGCGCGCTAGGCTAGCAGCCGCCGTTTGGACTTCGCTCCGGAGGCGATGCCGCTAAAAGGATCGGCTCATGACACCCGCCGCCGAGGAGCCCCATGCCTGAACTTCTGCTCGAGCTGTTCTCCGAGGAAATCCCAGCGCGCATGCAGCAGCGCGCGACAGAGGAGCTGAAGCGGCTTGTGACCAGCGAGCTGCAGGCCCATGGCCTTGCGACTGGCGAGGCTCAGGCCTTTGCCACGCCGCGCCGGCTCGCCCTCGTTGTTCGCGATATCCCGCCGCGCTCGCCCGACCAGGTCGAGGAGCGTAAAGGTCCGCGGGTGAACGCGCCGGAGCAGGCAATTCAAGGTTTCCTCAAAGCTGCGGGGCTCGCCTCGATCGGTGAGGCGAGCGTCGTGTCAGACCCCAAGAAGGGTGACTATTACGTCGCGCGCATCGAGCGGCCCGGCCGGAGCGCCTACGAGGTGATCGCCGAGGTCATACCTCAAGTTCTGCGCCGCTTCTCTTGGCCGAAATCCATGCGTTGGGGCTGGCAGACGTTCACGTGGGTGCGGCCATTGCATGGAATCGTCTGCCTTCTCGACGGCGAGGTTGTCCAATTTGAAGTCGCGGGCGTGGCGAGCGGCAATACAACTCGCGGCCACCGCTTTCACGGCAACGCGCCGTTCCGGGTTCACAGCTTCGAGGATTACGTCAAGAAGCTCCGTGAACACCGCGTCATCCTGGACGCGGCGGAACGGGCCCAGCGCATCGCCGAGCAGGCGAGAGAGCTTGCTGCAAAGCACAAGCTGCAGCTCGTCGAGGACGAGGGGCTCCTGGCGGAGAACGCTGGCCTGACGGAGTGGCCGATCGTGCTCATGGGGCACTTCGACGAGAGCTTTCTCGAGGTGCCGCCGGAGGTGATCATCACGTCGCTCCGAGCCCATCAGAAATGCTTCGCGCTGCGCGATCCCAAGACGCAGAAATTGGCGAACCGCTTTCTGCTTGTTGCCAATCTCGAAGCAAAGGACGGCGGCGCGGCGATCGTTGCGGGCAACGAGAAGGTGATCCGCGCACGTCTGTCCGATGCCCGCTTCTTCTGGGAGCAGGATCTCAAGAAGCCGCTCGACGAAATGGCGTTGGCGCTGCGCGGCGTCACTTTTCACGAGAAGCTCGGCACGCAATGGCAGCGCGTCGAGCGTATCGCGGAGCTCAGCTATCAGATCGCGGGCGCCGTCGATGCAGTGCCCGAGGATGCGCGCAGGGCGGCGCAGCTCGCGAAAGCGGATCTCGTTTCTGGAATGGTCGGCGAGTTCCCTGAGCTGCAGGGGCTCATGGGCCGCTATTATGCCGAGGCCGCCGGCACCAAACCAGAGATCGCCCGCGCGATCGAGCTGCACTACAAGCCCAAGGGGCCGAACGACACGGTGCCGCTGGTGGAGGAGGGCGATGCCGTCGCCGTTGCCGTCGCGCTGGCGGACAAGATCGATACGCTGGTCGGCTTCTGGGCAATTGATGAGAAGCCCACCGGTTCGGGTGATCCGTATCAGCTCAGGCGCGCGGCTCTGGGCATAATCCGGATCGTCTCGAGAACGATTTGCGGTTACCATTACGCCACACTTTCCCAGCAGAAGAACTTGTTGGAGATCTTCGAGGGGCGGGCGCCGATAGCACCGGTCCAAATCAATTCTTTCCACCCCGCGTTATTCAGATGGCGGACTGGAACGGTCGACAAGTGCCACAGCATCTCGTCGATCTCCTTTCCTTCTTTCGCCGATCGCCTCAAAGTACATCTCCGTGAGGAGGGCGTCGGCACGATCTCATCGATGCCGTCTTCGCCTTGCCCGGCCAGGACGATCTCGCACTGATCGTGAAGCGTGTCGAAGCGCTGGGCGAGTTCTTGGAAACAGACGACGGGGCCAATCTGCTCGCCGGCTTGAAGCGTGCCGCCAGCATCCTCGCCATCGAGGAAAAGAAGGACAAGACAAGCTACGACGGCGATTACGACATAAAGCTGCTCCAGGCGCCGGAGGAGCTGGCGCTCGCAGCAGCCATCGAAAGCACGAAACAGGATACGTCGGCTGCCATCGCGGTCGAAAACTTCAAGGGCGCGATGCGCGCTCTTGGCCGAGTTGCGCCGCCCCGTCGACGCCTTTTTCGAGAAGGTGACGGTCAACGTCGAGGACCAGAAAGTGCGCCAGAACCGGTTGCGGCTTCTCTCGCAAATCCGCGCGGCTACAATGAGAGTTGCGGATTTCTCCAAGATTGCGGGGTGATCGGCCGAAGCGCATGATGGCGCAGCATTTGTTCGTCTACGGCACGTTGATGTCGGGCGCGGGCCACCGCATGGGCGCGCGGCTCCAGCGCGAGGCGCGGCTCGTGGGACCGGCTCGCATCAAGGGGCGGCTTTACGACCTTGGTGCCTACCCGGCGCTCGTGGAAACCGGCCCAGCCGATGGCGATGTCCACGGTGAAGTATTTGAGCTGATCGATCCTTCCCGCTCGCTTCCGCTGGCTGGATGCCTACGAAGGCATCGTACCCGGCCGCGAGGCGCACAGCGAGTATGCCCGCGTAGAGCGTACGGTGAGGCTCGAGGATGGCCGGGAGCTGACGGCCTGGGTGTACATCTACAGAGCGCCAGTGCACGGCAGGCCAGTCATTGAAAGCGGGCGCTGGCTATCGCGCCCGCGCCTTAATCCACTCTATCGGCGTGGCTGAATAATTTCGGTCGCTCGCGCCGAAATGCTCAGAGCCAGCCATCATGAAATGGACAGCTCTGCGTCTCCGAGGCCTTCGATAGAGAAAACAAGCCTCTCCCCCGGAGCGACGGAAATCGTGGGCAGAACGCTGCCAGTGATCACGATCATGCCGGCTTCGAGCGGGCGGCCGCGTTCGACAGCCAGATTGGCAAGCCAAGCCAGAGCGCCCATCGGATTATCGGTGAGGCCTGAGCCTCGATCCTTCTCGTTGACCACGAGGCGGCCTTGAAGTCCGTTGAGCTCGAGGTCCGCCGGCACCTTTTGTGGCGCGCCGAGGACCACGCCGCCATTCCAGGCATTGTCCGCGATCAGCGAGAGCGCGCTTGTGCTCTTGTAGTCGGCGCCACGGTCCTCAATCAGCTCGAAGGCGCGGCATGACCTCGGCCACGGCAGCCCGGACTTCGGCGGCGTGTAGGGTGCACCTTTTGGCGGGAGGCTGGTGCCAAGTCTCACGGCCAGCTCGAACTCGACCATGAGATTGACGAAGTCCTCCCGCCGCACCTGCGCCGGCGACTGATGGATGCGCCGCTCGTAGATCATGCCGCCGCATGGGTGATCGATGCCCATCAGCTCCTGCATGACCTTGGTGGTCGTCGCGATCTTGAGCCCGCGCACAGGGCCGTAAATCGGCGTCCATAGTTCCCGCAGCGCTTCCTGTGCGGCGTAGGCGTCAGCGACGGTCGGGGGCGCGATTTCAGGCGGCAGATTCCGGTAAGGCGCTCGCGTACGGTGCGCCTCGGCCACGTACGCCGCAGCCGCCTTTGGGTCGAACGAGGCCATGCGCTGCCCCTTCCTCAGCTTGGCCGCGTCTCGTCGAAGGCGGGCACGGCCGCTGCAAACTTGTCGAGCCAAGCGACCAGCCCTGGATGTCCGGCGCGCCACTGCCCGCCGTGCCGGAAGTCGAGATAACCGAGGGCGCAGGCAAGGGTGATGTGGCCGTAATCCGGATGGTCAGACCACGTCGGCGGCGCCTTTTCGAGCCAGTCGAGGAATTGTCGATCTTGGCCTGCTGACGCTGCATCCAGCTCTCGACCCACTTGTCCTCCGGCCGATAGCGCTTCTCGTAGACGAGCAGCAATGCCGCATCGAGGATGCCGTCTGCGAGCGCGCCAAGGGTCAGCGTTCGGAAGCGTTCTGGGCCAGAAGCGGGGAACAGCCGCGGTTCAGGCGCGAGCGAGTCGAGGTACTCGCAGATCACGTGGCTGTCGAAGATCCGCGTGCCATCGTCAGTGATCAGAACTGGAATTTTGGAAAGAGGATTTTCCCGGCGCAAATCCTCGTTGACCAATGGGAAAGTGTCGGTCGGCACGGTCTCGATTTGATCGGCGACGCCCTTCACGGCTGCAGTAATCGTGACCTTCCGGGCGTAAGGCGAGGCGGGAGAGAACAGGAGCTTCATCATGGCCTGGAACCGGGGTGCTGAGGGTGGACCAAACGTGCAGGGTGCATCGTGCCGGGGAAGCAGGCGATCGGCAAGCTCAGATCGCCTGAAAAATCAGGCGACGGCAATCTCAATGAGACCAAGGCCAATGAGCGTGATGGCCAGGGCCCACAGAAACAGCTTGCCACGTTTCGTCTGACTGCCGCGCTCGAGCACGAGCAAGGTGATGATGACCGCTGCCGTGATCAGATTGATCAGCACCAAGCCCGCCAAGCCCCAGGCCGCGGGCGCCTGACGATGCTGCCTTCGAGCAGCGTCGCGGCGGCCATGCCAACAAGCAGAGCGCCAAGCAACCGCGGCCAAAGAAGCGCCTGTGGCAACGGCAATCCAAGAACTCTTGCTGCCGTCAACGGCATGATCAGCAACACTAGACCGGCCGAAAGCCTGATCAGCGTCTCGAACCAGAGGAGTTGATCGGCCATGGTCTCGGCCGTTCGTGGCTAATCATTCCGCTTCAGCGAGCATTCCTCCGATTGAGATCCTCGAAGAAGGTGTCGGCGTTGAAGGGCTTGCTCTCGGCAGGGTCACTGTCGAGCAGCCCGGCTAGCAGGCCCTGCTGCGCCTCCTGCTTTTTGGGTGCCGGCGTGAAGTCGCCAGCAAGATGGCGGTTGAGGTCGCGCTTGATCTCTTTGGTTCTGGCTTCGTCGCAGTATCGGCTGTCCTCGGCGATCTTTTCAGCGACGGACGAGCGTACGTAATTGTATTCGCGCTCGATCTTCTGGAGCTCCTTCCGGGCCGGCGCCCTTGAGCCATCTCGGCTGCGAGGAAGACTCGAATTGAGCTTTCGGGGTCGAAGTAGAAGCCACAGCGGGTGGCCCGTGCAGAAGTGGCGGCCACTTGTAAGCGTGCGGGAGGTCGGATCGCTTGGTGGTGGGCCGGCCGGCGCCGCTGCGCCAGCCGATACTTCCGACGCATTAGCCGCCGCCCGTCAGTGATGCGGTCGTGAGGCCTCCCGAACTGCTGCATCCGGCGAGCACGAGCGCCGAGGCGGCGAAGATGATCATGCGGCCTGCGAACGAGCCCGGTCGCCCCCCTCATCCGTGATTCTCCCAAGAAACTGGGAATCTTGGAACGTTCCGTGGACAGTGCGCTTCGTGGGCGTGCACGTCAAGCACAGAACGGTCACGCTCGGCGGCGGAACGTAGCCGTATCCTCACAATTCGCCCCAAACGTGCCGTGCTGCAGAACGCGAGTGCTTGTCTAATGGGAGCCCTCACTGCCGCCTTGCCGCCGTGCTCGGCGCGCGAGCGTGAGACCCTCGACCAGGGCCGAAAAGGCCATAGCAGCGTAGATGTAGCCTCTCGGTACGTGCATCCCGAACCCATCCGCGATCAGCACCATGCCGATCATTAATAGGAAGGCGAGGGCAAGCATCACGATCGTCGGGTGGGCGTTGATGAAATCCGAGAGCGGGTTCGCCGCAAGCAGCATGGCCAGCACGGCCACGATGACCGCCACGACCATGATGGGCACGTGCGTCGTCATGCCGACCGCGGTGATGATGCTGTCGACCGAGAAAACGAGGTCGAGCAGTAAATTTGCCCGATGGCCGATCCAAACCCGAGCACAGCCGTTTTGCGGTCGAAAATGGTGGGAGCCGGATCGGGATCGACCCGATGATGGATCTCTTTAGTAGCCTTCCAGACCAGGAACAGCCCGCCTGCGATGAGGATGAGGTCACGCCAGGAGAAATCGAGGCCGAATATCGAGAAGATGGGTGTCGTCAAGGTCACAATCGTTGCGATTGTGAACAGAAGAACAATCCGCAACAGGAGGGCAGCGGAAATTCCGATGCGGCGCGCGCTGACCCGCTGATTCTCCGGAAGTTTGTTGGTCAGCACGGCGATGAAGATGAGATTGTCAATTCCAAGCACCACCTCCATCGCAACAAGCGTCACAAGGGCGACCCACGCAGCCGGGTCGGTCAGGAGGGGAAGAATGGTGTCCATGGGTGAGCCTCTGATGGTGCTGTCGTTGGTGCGATGTTCGGCGGTCGTCCGAGGTAATTATGATCCGTCCGCCATTCAAGCCGGAGCTGCGTCGTTGAAGGAGATTGACGGCGGCGTGCTGTGGCGTGTTCCGCCGCCTTGCCATCGGTGTCCACAGACAAAAGTGGATAACCGCCCATTTCTCGCGCCGGTTGGCCCCTGCGCCACTTCTCATCCATAGGTGGTGTGCGTAACATTCCTGCCACCTATGGTTCGGGTGGGGAACATGACAGAGCCAATACCGGTCGCCGTCATCGGGGCGGGATACTTCGGACGCCTCCATGCGAAACACTACGCGGCCAATCCGGCAGCCAAGCTGGTTGCCGTGGTCGACATCGATGCCGCGAAGGCCAGGGCCGTGGCGGACGAATTCGGTGCCGAGGCGTTTTGCGACTACCGCTCCGTCATCGGCCGGGTGACCGGCGCGAGCGTAGCTGTGCCGACGGCCCAGCATTTCGAGGTTGCCAGCACTCTGATCGACAACGGCATTCACGTATTGGTCGAGAAGCCGATTACCGACAGGCTGGAGACTGCCATGGCACTCGCGACTCTTGCGGAGCAACGCCGGCGGGTGCTCCAGGTCGGTCATATCGAGCGGTTTTCCAGCACATACCGCGCACTCGCCCGCGAGGTCACGCGCCCGCTTTACATTGAAAGCTACCGCGTCTCACCGTGGAAGCAGAGGAGTGGTGAGGTCGACGTCGTTCTCGACCTCATGATTCACGACATCGATCTCATCCAGGGGCTAGTCGGGCTGCCGGCAACAATGGTGCACGCGGTAGGCATGCCGGTGATCAATGCCACCACAGATTTGGCGAATGCCGAAAATCGTATTTGGCTCCGCTTGTGTCGCGACCATTACGGCAGCCGAATCAGTCATAAGACCGAGCGGCGAATTCGCGTTTTTCAGCCCAATCGATACATCATTGGCGATTTCGCCAATCATCGGATCGAGCGGTATTCGGTTTGCGGAAATCCGCACGCATAGGGCTCGCCGCAATCAAATTCGATTCCGTCGAGGTTCCGAAAGAGGATAGTCTCGCCAACGAGATCGCCGAGTTCCTCGAATGCATCAGCACTGGTCGCAAACCGACGGTCACGGGCCGTGAGGCCTGTGAGGCGATCCGCCTTGCGGAGTTGATCAGCGATAGCATCGACGGGCACCGGTTGATGGCGAACGGAGCTCTTCGAAACGATGCTCAATGGGACGAGGGTTCGACGCCCTACGGTGCATCCGCATGAAACACGCCCTCGCACTGCGCGATACAACCCGCTCCGGCGCGGGCAAGGTGCCATTGTTCGACCTGTCGTTCAGGCTGAGCGCCTCGGTCCGAAGCTCAATCAACGCATCGCTCAGGTGCTCCAGCATGGCCGGTTCATTCTCGGCCCGGAGGTGGAGGAGCTGGAGGCTGCACTTGCGCAGGTATACAGGCGCGCGACATGTCGTCGGCGTATCGAGTGGACGCGATGCGTTGATCATTTCACTGATGGCGTTGGGCGTTGGCGCCGGGGATGCTGTTTTTGTCCCTGCCTTCACGTTCTCTGCAACAGCCGGTGCGGTTGTCGCGGCGGGCGCCGTGCCGGTTTTCACGGATGTCGATCCGGTGACCTTGACGATGGACGCCGAGCAGCTGGAGCGCGCAATCAAGCGGACGCTCCGCAAACGGCGCTGCGACCAAGGGCATTATCCCGGTAGATCTCTACGGTCTTCCGGCTGATACGCGGCCATCGAGACTGTTGCGACGAAGTATGGCTTATCGATTGTCGCGGACGCAGCACAGAGCTTCGGCGCCCGGGCTGGCTCACGCCGGGTCGGAACTCTCGCCCAGATTCCGCGACCAGCTTCTACCCGACGAAGCCGCTCGGAGCCTTCGGCGACGGCGGTGCCATCTTCACGGACGACGACCAACTCGCCCAGGCCGTGCGCGAGATCAGAAGCCACGGCACCCGCGGCTCAGGGGACGTCGCAATGCGGCTCGGCCTCACCGGCCGCCTCGATACGTTGCAAGCCGCGGTGCTGTTGGTTGGACTAGAGGTCTTCGAGGAGCGGTTAGCATCGTGCAGGCAGATAGCAGCCCGCTATCAACAGGCATTCAGCGGTGTGGTCAAAACCCCTCCGCAGTCGGCGCTTCTCTCCTCTGCCTGGGCGCTCTACACGATCCGAACACCGGACCGAGATAACGTGCGGGCGCGGCTTGCTGAGGCAGGTGTTGAATACAGGCCTTTATTATCGCGTGCCTCTCCACCGCCATCCTGCTTTCGCGGGCTGGCTTACCGGCGAGGAGGATTTGCCGGTTTCAGAGCGGGCCGCGGATGAGGTCTTGAGCCTGCCCCTTCATGCGAGCCTGAGAATGGGCAGGTCGATCACGTGATCGAAGCCATGTTGCAGGCCGTCTCGTCATAAGACGGAGTGTCTTAAATTTGAGAGCGCGACCTTGAACAATCGCGCTCTCCCCAATGGCCGGCTGCTAACGTCAAAGCCCGGCATTGCTGCCTCGACGTGAGGCCAAACGTCGTTGGCGCCGCGCCATATCATGTCGAGCGCGACGTACAGGATGATGGCGAGACCGACGTAGGCAATCCAGCGATGCCGATGTAGCAGCCGCGCGATGAAGGAGGCCGCGATACCCATCAGCGCGATGGAAAGGGCGAGACCAAAGACGAGAACCCAGGGATGCTCGCGGGATGCGCCGGCGACGGCCAGCACGTTATCGAGCGACATGGTAACGTCGGCAATGAGGATCTGCAGCGCCGCCTGACCGAAGGTCTTTTTCGGTGCACGGTCGGCAATCGGCGCCGCTTTGGTCCAGGTCCTCATTGGCCAGCGCCTCTTGGCCGGCGTGCTCCATCGCAGCCGTCAGGCGCAGCTCGCGCCACATCTTCCAGCAGACCCATAGCAGCAGCAGGCCGCCCGCGAGCATCAGCCCGACAATGGCCAGCAGCTGCACGGTGATGGTGGCAAATCCGATCCGCATCACGGTCGCTGCCGCGATGCCGACCAGGATGGCCTTGTTGCGCTGTTCAGCTGGAAGTCCAGCCGCCGCGAGGCCGATGACGATGGCATTGTCGCCAGCCAGCACGAGGTCGATGAGGACGACCTGACCGAAGGCCGTAAGCGCCCCGGTGGTCAAATATTCGGCAAGGAAATCCATTTTGGCTCGCCCTTTGTCTTGTCCGACACGAAGGAGCGGCCAAACTTCCCCGAGAGATGATCAGCAACTTGGAGCTGGCTGGAGGAGATCACGTCAGGCCGCTTCCGATGATGTCCAGTCCGACATCACAGCCCGAGTGAGCTGCCAGAGGGGCCCGGCCTGGTGGCGCCTAACATAGGAGCAGGTGCTGGTCGGCTCAAGGGGGGAACGGTTTCGGCATAACTCGCAATCGACTGAATGTGCCTTTCTGGTTCGATCGCGAGAGCGGGCGGGTGAGGATCGGAACCCACCAGCATTCAATCCGGTTCGCGTCGAGTATATGTAATCTCATGGTTGAACCGTTAGTCCGTGAGGATAGAGACATGGGCCTTAAGGTCGAGCCGCACGAGTTTCCTGATCCGGTAGAGGACCTTCCACCGGATGCCTCACCGGACATCGTCGTGCTGGCAGGCGGCTGCTTCTGGTGTACGGAGGCCGTATTCGAGCTTCTGGAGGGCGTGCACTCTGTCCGTCCCGTTTACGCCGGCGGATCGGCGGAAACCGCCAACTATGCGGCCGTATGCACCGGCACGACCGGACATGCAGAAGCCATCGAGATCCACTACGACCCGCAGGTGATCAGCTATGGTCAACTGCTGAAAATCTTCTTCTCTGTGGCGCACGATCCGACACAAGTGAACCGTCAGGGCGCCGACGTGGGCCCGCAGTACCGGTCGGCGATATTCTACGCCACAGAGGATGAGCGCCGCGTCGCCGAGGCTTACATCCGGCAGCTCAATGAAGCCGGCGTGTTCGATGCCCCGATCGCGACCACACTCGAGCCGCTCGAGCAGTACTTCCCGGCCGAGGCGATGCACTGCAAATACGCGCAACGGCACCCGGACCAGCCCTATATTCGCGCGGTTTCCGAGCCCAAGGTGAAGAAGCTGAAGAAATCCTTTGGCGGCGAGCTCAAGCCGGAGGTCCGCGAAGCGGGGTAATGGCGGACTGCGCGGCTGACGATGCCGGGACAGGAGGAGATCATGGTCGATAAGCTGCACCTCAGCGACGAGGAATGGCGGCGGCGCCTTTCGCCTGAGGAGTATCGCGTTCTGCGGCAGCACGGGACGGAGCCGCCGTGGGAGGGCTGCTTTCTTGGGACGAAGGAGCCGGGGACCTACGTTTGCGCGGGCTGCGGCAATCCTCTGTTCAAGTCGGGCGAGAAGTTCGAGTCGGGCACCGGCTGGCCGTCGTTCACCAAGCCGATCTCCGAGGACGCCGTCGACCGAGCACGAGGACCGCTCCTACGGCATGATCCGCACCGAGGTGCGCTGCGCCCGCTGCGATGGCCATCTGGGCCACGTCTTTCCCGATGGCCCGCCGCCGACCGGCTTGCGCTACTGCATGAATTCGGTCGCCATGAAGCATGTGCCGGAGGGTGAGCCGATTCGGCTGGTGATGGCCTCCTCGGAAGAATGAAGATCCGGGCGTGAAACGCCGGTACGTCGCTACCGGGGCAACTGCATTGAGCGCACAAAAAAAGGGGCACGACAGACGATTTCGCCGGCCGTGCCCGTAAAGTTTCGTCGGAGCGTCAGTAGCCGAGCTTGAAGTTCAATCCGCCTCTGATGACGTCGACGTCGAAATCGTCATAAGACAGATATTCGACCCGCGCCGACATCGTATCGGAGAGTTTGCCTTCGAGGCCTACGCCCCACACGAAGTCCGTCTCAGCATCGCCGAACGCGTCTACGAACCCGACGCCGGCCGTGCCGTACGCCAGCAGGCGATCGTCGAGCAGGAATCCGGCGCGACCCCGGATGGAGGCGAGCCAGTCGACGGATGTGTCAGCCGCCGACAAATCACCCTCCACACCCACGACAAAGCGGTCGGCTTGCCAGTTGTAGCCGAGCTGGGCACCGCCAAGGACGCCCTCGTCATCCCAGTCCTCGATGTAACCGAGATGCACGCCGCCGTAGAGGCCCTGCCAGATCGGCACGACTGGAGCTTCGTATGCCGGCGGCTCCTCATAGCGTGGAGGTGGCCCACCGAAGTCCGCTGCCGTAGCCGGGGTTGCTACTAAACTCATGCAGGCGGCGATGACCGCCGTAGAAGAAACTCCCCACCGCATCACGTTCATTTACCGTCCTCCTTATTCGGAACGCCAGCCTCCCCCTCAGGCCACGCGGCGTTCCTTTACGCGAACAGGAGCTAGGCAGCGTTTGTGGCACCGATGCGGAACCGTCCTGCGACAGCATTTTCCCCAGCGCTCAGTGCTCAGATATGAAAAATATTGAAATTCAATGCGTTAGATGCGTTTGGCTTCCTTCAAATTTGAGCATTTATGTGGTTCATCAGCCACGCCAACGGAAAAGGCGCAGCACTCATTTTCGAGATAAGGTCTGAGGGGCAGCTTTTGGGGTGGGTATAGGGCTCTCACAGTGGCGAATCTTGGGACGCTCCACCCAAATCATGTCGGGGTGAGTTCTCCGCTCTTGATGGAGATGAGAGGAGGCCGCCGGCGGTCAGTCCGGGTCCTTGTCGTGGACCTCGATTCCTGGCGGGAGCTGCACCCAGGAGTGCCTGCGGCAGTCGTAGACCGAGACCTCCGGCGGCGGAAAGCTCGGATCGGCGAACGCACCCACGGCGACGGCCACGGATCTGTCCTCGTAGCCTTCCTCGGTGTGGAACACGGTCGTGCCGCAGACTGGGCAGAAGCGGAATCGGAACCGCGCGCCCTGGTCGCCGGTGCGCACGTACTCGGTCGCGGTGCCATGGACCGTGTAGGGTGCGGCGAAGCTGGCCAGCGCCGCGAACACGCTCCCCGTCCGCCGCTGGCAGGCGAGGCAATGGCAGACGCCGACGCCCAGCGGCTCGCCGTGGACCTCGATGCGCAACTGGCCGCAGGAGCAGGAGGCGGTTCGCGTGGGCATGGGTGGCTCGCGGAGTTTGTCGCCCGAATGACAGTAATTCGTAGCGCGCGGCTTTTCGTCAGGCCACGAGCTCAGCCGAGATCTTCGGCCCTCATTTGTCAGCAACAGGAATAAGCCGGGAGACGATCTGGTCCACCGGGTTGTCGCTCGCGGCCAGCCCTTCGGCGACGCCGCGCCGGTCCTCCAGCGGGCGGTTCTGGCTCATCTTGCGCTTGCCCTCGATCCGGCGGATCGGCAGGCGCACGCCGACGATGCCCTTGAGCTGCGCCTGCAACGAACGGCTCCGGCGCGTCCGACACCGACCACGGATCGCTGCGCTGCTGCTCGTAGAGGTCCGTGAGCCGCGTCACCACCTCGCGCAGCCGGTCGGCCTCCTCGAAGAACTCCACCGGCCCGTAGGCGGCGACGGCGAGATAGTTCCAGGTCGGCACGACCCGGCCGTGCTCCTTCTTCGAGGCGTACCAGGACGGCGTGATGTAGGCGTCCGGCCCCATGAAGATCGCGAGCGCATCGCCGATCGGCGCGGCCTTCCACTGCGGATTGGCCTTGGCCACGTGGCCGTAGAGCGTGCCGTGCTCGCCTTCGTCGGGGACGAGATAGAGCGGCAGCGGCGTGGACATCAGCCCTTCGGCCGTCGCCGTGACAAGATTGCAGAGCCGCGCCTCGCGGATCATCGCGCGGAGCGCGTCGGGATCATCCTCGCGGAAGGCGGGTGGGGTGTACATGGTGGGCGGTCCTCAGAGATGGTTGCCCGGTCATTGGTTAGGCGTATCGATGGCGCCAGACCCAAGTCGGGACCATACGCTGGAAAAGAAGTCTTATCCACAACTCCTAAGCTCCATCCAACAGAAAGTTTGCAGATTTTTGCTAGAGAGCCGTCTGAAAACAACGTACGCTGTACTTATTAATCCGAATCGCCTTTGTTAGTAAGCTTCATAGCTGAGCTTAAGCGATCCTGCATTCGTATTGCGTCAACGGATCTGAGCGAGGCTATTAATCAAGAGAATTAACCGCATTAAGAACCTCTCGACGTTCGACGATTACAGCCATTCGGCAGCCTTACCTGAATTCCGCCGGCTACAATCTGCTGTACGGACTTTAACGGTTCTGGAATGACTACGCTCTCGCGTTTGCTGCGTTATGTTAAGTAACTGGGAGTAGCTGCGGCCAGCCCGTGCACTAATTGCGCCACCAGAAAGCGCAGTTCTCAATTGAGTTGGATGACGGGGTAATTCTGACAAAATGATAGATCGGGCTTTTGCCGCGCTCCATAATAGAATATGCGTTTTTACGGATGCCGATATTCATAGAAGCATAACAATTAATCTGTGGAAGGATGGTAAGGCAAGCCCAATTTTCATACAAATCGAGAAAAGAACAAAGAGATCTTGGGGCGTAAATAAGAAATAGATGATAATAAGAGAACGTCGCTCCAGAGCAGACAGGGCCAGAAGCTCTTAGGGAAACCCAATTCTGCGCATGCTCAAGAACAAAAATTTGCCAACTTCATAACGAGATGCGGCACCGGGTTATTGCTGCGGAAGTTAACCTATGGAAGATCTCACAACGCAACATCACTTAAGAGAATAACTTATGGCAAGCCGGACTTCGAAGATGCGGACCAATCCTTTCCGACGAAGTTACGAGAACAACTCTTAAATAACGGTCGGACTACGGCATGCGCTCGTTCAACTCCGAAGCTTTCGATATAGAAGTTATAATCCTCAGGGACAGCTCTCCGAACTTTCAGAATTCGATTGGCAATTTAATTTCAAAAACTGTTGGCGCTCTAAACTCTTGACGAATTAAGAAACATCCAGTTCCGTTCTGGGATGGATAAGGTAGGCGTTGAAAATCATAGCTCGCACGCTCTAAAGGAATGTCTGTCCTGTGGCAATGAGCTCCGCCGGATTCGAGACTGGAAGAGCTTCGAGCTGCCATTGACGACAGGTTTGATAGATCGATCGCGGAGCTTCGAAACCTCCGCGGAGAGGTCGAAGCGTACGGGAACGTTGGCGCCGTATGGCTGCACCAACTTTGGTTGTAGCAGCTACTCTATCCTGAATTGAAGCAAGGGGTTATGCTCAAGCCGGAGCAAAATTGCTCGAAGCTGGTAGCTAAAATTGACTAAGTGTTGACCGCACTAATTGAGATACTAGACAATAAGATTGCTGAAACAAACACAAGTTTCAGCTTGCCCGAAGAGCTGGCTAGTTCAGTAGCTGGAACAAGCTCGATAACGCCGTCGAATTTGGTGCAAAATCGGTCAACAGGATAATTAGCGTAGCGTAATCTACAATGCTGACCAGTTCGATCGTAGGAAGATCGAAGCGCGTGAAAAACTAAAACGTCATCTCTCTGAGCGGAGGGCATACCCCGGTTACGTTGAGGCGAAGAGAGGCGAGCGTCAAGGCGACAGATGAGGCGAGCGGCTTGCATGAAGAGGTGATTCTCGCTTAGAGACGAGGTCAACAGGCTGAGAATGCAAATTCGGCGGTTGCACGGGCAGGCTCGGAGCGCTGAGAAAAGGAATTGCTGAACTTGGGGCAAACGATCTCGAATAAAGTTTTGAGGGTGAGGATGGGTTATCGAATTGATCGAAGAGGTCGGCATTGTAAAAGGTGTTTAAGTGATCGCGAAGACGGCGATCGCCCGGAGCTATTTGATTACACCGCATTGACCAGCGGAGTTGCAGTACTTGCGAGTTCTCATCGCGGTATGATGTCGCAGGCTCTAGGTTGACATTATCCAGTGCTAGAACCACGCTGCCAATGGCTTGACGAAATTCCGTATCGGCGTAGAGCATAGTCGTCTCATTACTACACTCGCGGAACAGGTAGTTCAGCGAACTGTTGGTCAAGAAATCTGTGGCTACGAATGTGAGTGCGACGAGAGTTAAAGGAGCAGGCTATGCGTATCTGCTGGCATGATGGCGCAGATGTGCTAGGATCGAGTCTTGGTTAGCCGCCGAGTCTTTCTTTGGAACGAGCCCATAAGCTTTAGAATATTATTACTTAGTTCGAAAGGGCTGCAAGATTTCTGAAGATATGCGAGAGCTAGACCACCCCTATGTATTCGAGCCTAGTCGAAAACCTGGAACAGTCAAGTCTGGCGCGATCGCGACATTCAGTTGGTAGAATGGCGGTTAGACGCCGAAAGCAGATGCTGCTGGGGCAGATTTAGATCTGTAAAGCAGAGAGGACGTTTAGCGAACCATTCTCAATGCGGTCGATGGAAATTGTCAAGTATGTCGGATGCAGACTCGTAAGAGATAGGGACGCAGTTGTCTGGCTAGAAAGATATGTCGGCTCACCTCATCAACTCCCGCATCGCCCGGTCCAGACCCTCCAGCGTCAACGGAAACATCCGTCCCTCGAAGATATCCCGGATCATCTTGATCGACGGCGTCCAGCCCCAGTGCTCCTCAGGCACAGGGTTGAGCCAGACGCAGTGCTCGTAGATGTCCGTGACGCGGCGGAGCCATAGGGCGCCGGGCTCCTCGTTCATGTGCTCGACGGAGCCGCCGGGCAGCGTGATCTCGTAGGGGCTCATGGAGGCGTCGCCGACGAAGATCACTTTGTAGTCGGACGGATAGGTGTGGAGCACGTCCCAGGTGGGCGTCTTCTCCGTCCAGCGGCGCGCGTTGTTCTTCCAGACGCTCTCGTAAAGGCAGTTGTGGAAGTAGTAGTACTCGAGGTGCTTGAACTCGCTGCGCGCGGCCGAGAACAGCTCCTCGACGGACTTGATGTGCCAGTCCATGGAGCCGCCGACGTCGAAGAACATCAGCACCTTCACCGTGTTGCGCCGCTCGGGCCGCATGTGGATGTCGAGATAGCCCTTGTGCGCGGTGCCCTTGATGGTGCCGTCGAGGTCGAGCTCCTCCGCGGCGCCCTCGCGGGCGAAGCGGCGCAGGCGGCGCAGCGCGACCTTGATGTTGCGGGTGCCGAGCTCGACCGTGTCGTCGAGGTCGCGGAACTCGCGCTTGTCCCACACCTTGATGGCGCGGAAGTTGCGGTTCTCCTTCTGGCCGATGCGCACGCCGGCGGGGTTGTAGCCGTAGGCGCCGTAAGGGGAGGTGCCGGCGGTGCCGATCCACTTCGAGCCGCCCTGGTGGCGGCCCTTCTGCTCGGCGAGGCGCTTCTTGCAGCTCCTCCATGATCTTTTCCCAGCCGCCGAGCTCTTCGATTTTCCGCTTCTCCTCTTCGGAGAGGTAGAGCTGGCTGATGGCGCGCAGCCATTCCTCCGGGATATGCGCCTCGATGGCGTCGCTCATCAGCTCGAGGCCCTTGAAGACGTGGCCGAACACCTGGTCGAAGCGGTCGAGGTGGCGCTCGTCCTTCACCAGCGCGGCGCGGGAGAGATAGTAGAAGTCCTCCACGCTGCGGTTGGCGAGGTCGGCCTCGAGGGCTTCCATCAGCGTCAGATACTCCTTCAGCGTCACCGGCAGGCCGGCGGATCTGAGCTCATGGAAGAAGTTGACGAACATCGCGAACCCGCTCTGTCGCGCGTCGCTGGGATGGACGCGCTGTCACGAAACCGAATGCGGGCGCCGGATCAGTCCTGGCGCGCCGGATTGCGGTTTTCGCGCGACCTGCGCGGGAGCACAAGACCCTCGCCCGGCACGAAGGCGCCTTGCTTGATAGCGCTGACGACGGCCTGCATGCGGGTCGCCACCCCGAATTTTCGCTTCAGGTTCTCGGTGTGGTAGTTCACCGTCTTCGCTGAGATTGAAAGGATGCGGCCGATCTGCCAATCGGATTTGCCCTCGGCGATCCAGTGCAGCACCTCGATCTCGCGGCGGCTGAGGCGCTGCTTTGTCTCGCGTCCTGCCGCCAATGCGCGCAGCCGGTGGTAGACATAGATCGAGACCAGCGTCAGGGCGCTCCGCGCTCTTGCATCGCTACAGGGGTTCGGACCGGAAATGCTGACGAACCCCGCATTGCCGCTGGCCTCAGTGATCGGAATGGCAAGCCCGAAGCGCAACCCAAGCCGGTCGGCGTCCTCCAGGACGACCTTTTCCTCGCTCGTCAAGCGGCGCTTTTCGAACGCTTGCGGCCACTCCACCGCGTGGCGGATGCGTGCGATCTCCCGGAGGATCGGGTCGTGCTCAGCATATCCGCGGGTCTCGTAGGCTTCCGTGAACTCCTCGGGCCAGGTGCACATCAGGGCATTGCGCGGATCGATGAGTTGGCCCGGCGGCAACCTGGCGCAGATGACGTGGGCAAAGCCGAGCTGCTCGATCAGTTCCTGAAACGACTGCTGGACGACAGTCGCCTGGCTCGCGCGATCCATGGCTTCCACGAACTTGACTGCGAGCCGTTCTGGTTCCTGCTGTACGCCTACTTGCGCCATGGGTCTCCCCCGCACTCCCACCACGCACTCGTGGAGTCGAGAATAGGTTAATAATGGTTAATTTGAACAGTGTTCAGAGGTAGTGCGACGGCTGATCGCGCAACCGATGCGGGGAACCGATTGGCAGGTGAGCTTGTTGAATGACGACTTGCTTCAAGCCTCCGTCGAGGCCTTTCGTTTCGGACCCTGGTGCTGGATGAAGCGGCGCCAGAAGAGGGCCATCAGGACAACACCGAACGCGAGGCTGTGCGTGATGGAGATCATCGTCACGCGGCCCTCGAAGCTTGCGAGCACGAAATTGTCGTAGAGGACCGACTGGAAGCGTTCCGGATGTCCAAAATCAGCGCGGTACTGACGGTGGAGCGCATCGAGCAAGGAATACGCGCCTTTGAGCGCCTCCGCGTTGATCCAGTCAAACAGCGCGACCGCACCGATCGCCAGGAAGCGGGCAAAGGAGTTCAGCTGCTCGACCGCCTCGTCATAGATGAACAGGAGCGCGAAGATCGCGATCTGAACGGTCATGAAGAACTGCCAAAGGAAATCCACCTGCCCACGCACGTGCATGATGGCGTCGATAAGCGTCTGCTCCTGAATTGGCATGCCCCACCCCGTGACGCGAACGAAACGCAGATTATCTATGTCCTCGGCAGCGTCGCGCATGCTCAAGCCGCAGCTGCCCAGGTCGCAACGTTGAGGCTTGAACTGCCATGACGTTCCGAACAGAGACATACCTGATCAGAGACGATGGCACTATTCCCAACAACGAGCGTTTGCCGCTGGTCGTCTATCGGTCGGCGATCAGCGCTGCGCCGGGGCAGGAGGCCGAAGAGCGCTTCAAGACGCTTTTCGCAGAGAACGGCTGGGGCGGAACGTGGGTCGACGGAATTTATCCCTTCCATCACTATCACGCGCGCTCCCATGAAATCCTCGGCATCGCCGCGGGCTCGGTGGATGTGCAGTTCGGCGGGCCCAGCGGACCGGTCGTGACGCTTACGGCCGGGGATGCAGTCGCCATTCCAGCTGGTGTCAGCCACTGCCGCCGAAGCGAATTATCGGGGCTGAGCGTCGTGGGCGCCTACCCTCGCGGCCAGGAGGATTGGGATCTCAAGCGCGCCACTGAGGCAGATAGGACACAAGCACTCGAGGAAATTCCCAAGGTCGCACTTCCCGATTCGGACCCGATCGCGGGGAAAAATGGCCGTCTTGTCGAGCTCTGGCGCTGACCGGAGCCGAAACTCGAGCTGCGGACATGACCTGGCGGCATGTCTGCCCCGATAGCCGCGCCCGGCACGGCAGCAAAACCGCCACATTGATTAGGCAGCAGAGCACCCATATGGGGCAGCGGAATCGGCGTGAGTTCAAGGAGTTGACCGGGCCCGGCGGCAAAGCACGCAGCGACTGCATGTGTCAGATCGGCCGGTAATGGCCGGGGTGAGGGACCGCGTGGGCGCACGTCTCGATGACGCTGAAGGAACTGGGGCCGAACGTCGTATGGACACGATTGGTGTGAACCGTCGCACCGTTCTCCGGCAGGCCGGATCTTGGGCGCTGGCGAGTGGAGTCCTCGCTATCGCGACGCGTACAGATTGGGCCAGGGCCGGGGAGGCCGAGAACGGCGAGGATGACAGGGCGGCGTTTTCTGGTGAGGTCGTCAAGCGCCTCGCCATGGAACTGTCCCAGCGTCCGTTCGCCAAGCCGGAGATCGAGCTGCCGGAGCCGTTCTCGAAGCTCTCCTATGATCAGTACCGCGACATTCGCTTCCGTCCCGAGCAGGCGATCTGGCGGGGCGAGCATCTCGACTACGAGCTGCAACTCTTCGCGCTCGGATACATCTACGACACGCCCGTAGACATCTGGCTTGTCGAAGATGGATGGATGCGGAAGCTCAAAGCCGACGGCACGCTGTTCTCGATCGGGCCGCTGATCCCCGACGCACCTCAGGCCGCACCGTTCGGCTTCTCAGGCTTTCGGATTCACGGACCGATCAATCAGTCGGACGTGATGGACGAGTACGTCGTCTTCCAAGGCGCGACGTATTTTCGAGCTGTCGGCCGCAGCCAGCGGTACGGCCTTTCTGCGCGCGGCCTCGCCATCAATACGGCGAAGCCTCCGGGAGAGGAGTTCCCGATCTTCCGCAGCTTCTGGATCGAGAAGCCGGCGCCCGGCGCACCGGAGATCATCGTGCATGCGCTGCTCGACAGCCCGTCGACGACCGGCGCTTACCGCTTCGCCATCCGACCCGGCCCGTTCACGGTCATGGATGTAGAAGCCACGCTTTATCCGCGGACCGAAATCCGTCACCTCGGATTGGCCCCGTTGACGAGCATGTTCCTGCACGGCGCGGCGCATCGCCGTATCGGTAACGACTACCGCTCGGCGGTGCACGACAGCGAAGGGCTCGCGATCCTGAACGGCCGGGGTGAGCGTATCTGGCGACCGCTGACCAATCCGCGACTGCTGCAGGTGAGCGCCTTTATCGACGATGATCCAAAGGGGTTCGGCCTCGTGCAGCGCGACCGCGCGTACGTCGAGCTACGAGGATCTCGAGGCCCATTACGAACGCCGTCCCACCGCATGGGTTGAGCCAAAAGGCAATTGGGGCCGGGGATACGTGGAATTAATCGAAATCCCGACCGACGAGGAAATTCACGACAATATCGTCGCCTACTGGAAGCCTGCTAATCCTATCCCGGCAGGTGAGCCGTTCACTTTCGCCTATCGGCTGCACTGGGGTGAAATGATTCCAGTCGCATGGGCTGGTGCCCGCGTCCGTAAGACGCGCCGAGGCAGCAATGGGCGAAACGGCGTTCTTTTCGTCCTGGATTTCGACGGGCCGGCGCTCGAAAACGCGAACGAGCTTCCCGTCGCCGATGTGTCAGCAAGTGCTGGCACCATATCGAACGTCGTTGTCCGCCGCCATCCTGCGATCAATGGACTGAGGTGCAGCTTCGAGCTGGATCCCGAGTCGGCGGATCTCATCGAACTCAGACTCGTTCTCAAGGCCATGGAGCGAGTCATATCCGAAAGCTGGCTTTATCGCTGGACGCGCTGATCAATCATGAGCAACACGAGTGCCGGCCGAGCAGCTCAAGTGGCGGCTCAACTGGAAGTCGAACATCGCGATGCGGGCCGTAGCTGGCTTCCGCCTGAGCAGCCGCTCGACATGCCGACGCAGGACTTCGACGCACCGCCGTCCTGTCGGCCAGCGGCAACAGAAGCGGGCATGTGTTGGCCGGCGCGAGCGGCGCTTGCGGCGGGTACGCTGCTGCTCACCATCGGGTTCGCGCACGAGCTGTATCTGGTGTTGTCCTTCGTCCGGATTACACCGGTTCAGATCATATTTCTCGTTCTGTCGACGCTGGCGTTCGCGTGGATCGCGCTGGGCTCATTGTCGGCTGCCATCGGTTTGATGCCCCTTTATGCAGGCGAACGGACAGACACGCTCGATGTACCCCCGGCTACGGAGCCGCTCCACCATCGCATCGCATCTGTTGTTTCCCGTCTATCACGAGGACTGCGCGCGCATCGCTGGCACCATAGAGGCCATGGCGCTCGAACTTTCCGCGACAAGGCGGGTGCATCACTTCGACGTCTTCATTCTGAGCGACAGCCGTAGCGCCGACGCCGGGCAGCGAGAGGAGCAGGTCTTTGCCGCACTCGCGGAGCGCCTCAAGGGCGTGATCAACGTCTATTACCGGCGCCGGAAGCAGAATACGGCGAAAAAGGCTGGCAACATTGCAGATTGGGTGCAGCGGTTCGGCAGCGGGTACGACAGCTTTGTCGTGCTCGATGCCGATAGCGTGATGTCGGGCGAGACGCTGGTCCGGCTAGCTCTCGCCATGCAGAACAATCCCTGCGCGGGCCTCATTCAGACGGTGCCGCGGCTGGTGGGCGGGCGTACGATCCTCCAGAGACTGCAGCAGTTCGCAGCTGGCGTTTATGGACCAGCCGTGGCCGCCGGGTTAGCTGCCTGGCATGGGTGCCAAGGCAATTATTGGGGCCACAACGCGATCATCCGAACGGTGGCATTCGCCTCGGCGGCTGGCTTGCCCGAGCTTCCCGGCCGGCCTCCGTTCGGCGGACACATTCAAAGCCATGACTTCGTGGAAGCTGCCCTTCTTCAGCGTGCGGGCTGGGAGGTGCACATGGCGCCCTCACTCGAGGGATCCTACGAGGGTGCTCCACCGGCCTTACCGGAACTCGTGGCTCGGGATCGGCGCTGGGCGCAGGGCAACTTGCAGCATCTGGCCATCGTCGCTCGGCGTGGGCTGACGCGCATGGCCCGTACCCATCTAGCAATGGGAGCCTGCGCGTATCTCGTGTCGGCGATCTGGGCTGCCTCACTAGCCGTGGGTGTCGTGCTTGCGCTGCAGGGCACACACGTCATTCCGACTTACTTCCTCGACAGCAAGACCCTCTTCCCGATCTGGCCGACCATTGATCCCGGGGCTGCCTTCCGCCTGTTTCTCGCGACCATGGTGGTCGTGCTGATGCCGAAGGGAATTGGGCTGATCCTCGAGCTGCGCAGGGCCGCCAGAGCAGGGGAGATTTGGGCTATCCCGAGGACTATTGCTGGCGTGACTTTCGAGACTGTGATGTCGATGCTGCTTGCGCCCATTCTCATGCTGACTCAGACCACAGCAGTGGCGCAGATCTTCGCAGGCATAGACTTAGGTTGGAACCCACAGCGCCGCGACGAAGCGGGCATGTCACTTGCAACCGCTTTCCGTTTTCACGCGCCACATATGTTGGCCGGGCTTGCGCTGGCCGTGCTCACCTATCTCGTTTCATTCAAGCTGATGGCGTGGATGGCGCCCGTCCTCGTCGGCCTGTGCCTGTCTGTCTTGCTGAGCTGGTGGACTGCGCGGGTGGCCGGGCCGTTCTTATCGCGCTGCCTCGCGATCCGGGAGGATTACGATCCGCCGCCGATCCTCGAGCTTGCTCGTGCGCGGGCGGCGGCCTGGGCGGAATACGATCCTGAAACCGCCAACGAAGAGGCCAAGCAGATCAGGCCACCAGCTATCGTCTACGACCTACCGGCTCACGCGGCGGGCAGAAGTTTGAACGGGCGCGGAACGGAAGAGCTCAGTCAGGAAATCGCGCACGCGCACCGGTGAGGCTTCGAGGAAGGGCAGGGGACGCACCACCTGGATGGCCGCTGCGCCGATGCGCGCCGTCAGCGCTCCGTTGAGCGCTCCTTCCCCCAATCGCTGCGACAACCGCCGCAATAGGTCGTGACCGAGCACCTGGCCGACGAGGTCGTCCGTCAGCGCGATTCCGCCGGTGGCGACCAGATGCGTCACCACCATGCGCCCGAGCTTCAGCGCCGCCATGAAGCCAGGTCGTCCGCCGTAAAGTGTCGCGAGCGACCGCAGCATTTTGAGATTTTCGACCAGCACGAAGACGACATCGACGACAGGAAGAGGGCTGATCGCCGTCACCACGCTGACCCGCTTGGCAGAGCTGAGCACGATGCGTTTGGCGCGTCTGTCGAGGGGCGCGAAAACCTCGCGGTCGGCCAATCGCGCGAGATCGCCTGGATCTCGCACGTCGCTCTCGTGCTCGCGAAACCGGGCGATGCTCCATCTCATGTCATCCCGGCCGGAGAATGTGCTGAGCAATTGTCGCAACAGCATTCTCTCGCGGGCGGCATCGCGAGCATCGAGGGCATCCTCCAGGCCTCTGCGCACGCGGCCGAGGCGGTTGAGGCGCATGATGCCGATCGTCTCGCGGAGAACGATGGCGCTTGCCGCAAGTCCTGCGACCGCAACGAGGAAGACGGCGATCCAACCAATGATGTCGTTGCGTGCCAGGGTCTCCGTCGCGAGCTGGGTCAGCCAGAGACTGAATGCAAGCGCTGCGAGGCCCAGCAAAGCCGAGCCGAGGATCGCGCCCCAACGAATGCCAGTCCGAGGAGCTGGTGCCGGGGCTCCGACCTCCACCTCTGGCATGTCCTCGGCATTGAGCGCCGGCTCCTCTGCCGGCTCAGGCACTCGGAGCAGAGACGGATCATCGGGCTCGAAGACCCTAGGGCCGCGCGGTCTGGTGGGCTCACTCATTCGAGCCAATCTCCGATCAGAAATTGCAGCGCGCGGTCGAGGCGAACATGCGGCCACACGGGCGACCAGACCTGCGTCTCACCGCTTTCGCCCGAAGTCAGCCTTGGAGGACGGAAGCGGACGAATTTGACTTGACCCTCAAGGTCCTGACCTGACGGAGACAATGCTTGTCGCGGGTCGGCGGGCAGATCGCCGGGAAACAATGCCACCTCGGTCGAACCATCGAAGCGCTTGTCGCCGACCTGCTCTCCCGCCATCGGCACGCCGCGAATGCAGGCAAGCCGCTCGCCGTCTTGCTGCGCCTCCACCTCGCGTGTCGCGCGCAAGGCCGCGAGTGCGATGACGCCGACCGTCGCGCCGGCAAATGTCGCGCGCTCCGCCGCCCGCTGGATCATCAGCTGTAGGATGGCCTCCAGCCGGTCGTGACTTGCGCTCGGCAGATGATCGGCCTTGCTCGCGGCGAAGAGCACGCGATCGATGCGCCGGGGCAGAATGCTGGCGAGCCACGTGCGCGCACCGGGACGGAACGCCCGCAGTGAGGCTTCCAAGGCGCGGCTCAGATCCTCGACCGCCTCTCTGCCGGCATTGAGCGCGGCCAGAACATCGATCAAAACGATTTGCCGGTCGAGGCGGCTGAAGTGATCGCGGAAGAACGGCTTCACCGACGTGCGTTTTGTAGCTCTCGAAGCGCCGCTCCATCATGGCCGCCAACGAGCCGCGCGGTGGACTGAAGCCCTCCGGCATATCGAGGGGCACGAACGTCAGGAGCGGTGATCCGGCGAGATCTCCCGGCAGCAAGAAGCGCCCCGGGCCAAGCGTCGAAAGCGCCGGCTCGGCTTCGCGCGCGGCGGCGAGAAAGTCTGTGAACACGCGCGCTGCTTCCAGGGCAACCTGCTCGTCCTGCGGTGCTGCCGGATCGAGCGTCGCAAGATATCGCCGCCACTCCGCGCTGGCGCGATACCGTGCTGGTGCAGACGCAAGCGCGATCGACTCGCGGGACCACTCGGCGTAGCTCTGGTCGAGCAGGGCGAGATCGAGCAGCCACTCGCCGGGATAGTCGACGATGTCGATATGGAGCCGGCCTGTCGACACCGCGCGCTTCAGCAGGCTCTTTGGACTGATATTCGAGCGTGAGCCGAAGCTCGCTGATGCGCCGCGTGCTTTCGGGCCAACGCGGTGGATCGCTGAGCAGCGCCGCCAGGTGCGATTCATAGTCGAACCGCGGAACATCGTCGTCGGGCTGCGGCTGCAAATAGGCCCGCAGAATGCGCCCCTCGGCGTAAGCGTCGAAGAACGGCAGCCGCCCGCCGTGCGTCAGATTGCGAATGAGCGCAGTGATGAAAACGGTCTTGCCGGCACGCGCAAGGCCGGTGACGCCAAGCCGAATGGAAGGCGTGGCAAAATCGGACAGGTAGGCACCCGCACTTCTGAGCGCGTCGATGGTGCCGTCGGCAAGATCGGTCAGGCGCAAAGCATAAGCTCAGCCGTTGGTTGCGACGTCGCGGTCAAACTGGCGCGACCGCACCACCGGCACAAGGCCTCATATTGCCTCCAATGCCGCCTCGCCGTGTTGGCGTCAGCGGAAGCCTACCGCCTTCGCAAGCTCGTCTTTCGACATCTTGGAGCGACCGGGGATGTTGCGACGGCGCGCTTCCTCGTAGAGCTGGGCTCTTGTCATCTCGGCAGCGCGACCCCTGGTCCTCCGAGCAGCTCCCGCGCGCGGCGTCTTACGGCGGGCGGCGGCCCCACGCGTTGTAGTCTTGCGACCGCGGCGCTCCGTTTGAGCTTTCGCCGTTTGGCCCCGCGATTCTTTGGCCTTCGTGCGTTGCTGCGCGCGACGCTTCTGAGCGGGGCTCTGAGTTCTCGACGCGCCAGCCTCGCTCAACGCGATCGCGACCGCCTGTTTCGGGCTTTTCACTTGGCGGCGGCCGCCGCTCTTGAGCTCGCCTTGCTTGTATTCGTGCATGACGCGCTCGACCGTCTTCTTCTGCGACCTGCTTTGCTTCGCCATTGCATTCACTCGTCCATGTGATGTGAATTGATGCGCGTGCAACGTATGCGGCCGATTTGCGTTCCCTCGTGCGATGCTTCTCTGGCGTTCACTTCCGTCGTCGGACGAATTGCGAGGCTTGCTCTAACTTCGTTGGCCTCCGATGATGGCTCGCACACCAGAAATGGGAGAGATCAGATGCTCGACATGCCGTTCCGTTCGGCCACGGCTCTCGCCGCTGAGATCAAGCGCAAGACCATCAGCGCAAGCGAGCTTCTCGAGCTGTTTTTGAAGCGTGTCGAGGCATACAACCCGGCCCTCAACGCGATCGTCGCGATAAATCTTCCCGAAGCGCGGGAGCGTGCACGTGCGGCAGACGAGGCGCTGGCGCGCGGCGAGGATTGGGGGCCGCTGCACGGTGTGCCGATGACGATCAAGGAGAGCTTTGATGTCGTTGGCATGCCGACGACGTGGGGCGTGCCGGAGCTGAAGAACAACTATCCCACTCGCAATGCGATTGCCGTCGACCGGTTTTTGGCCGCTGGCGCGATCCTTTTCGGAAAAACAAACGTGCCGCTCTATCTTGCGGATTGGCAAACTTTCAATGCCATCTACGGCACCACGAACAATCCCTGGGATCTTTCGCGCTCGCCGGGTGGCTCCTCCGGCGGCTCTGCAGCGGCGCTGGCAGCGGGGCTCACCGCGCTCGAGGCAGGCAGCGATATTGGCGCCTCCATCCGCAATCCCGCGCATTATTGCGGTGTTTTCGGCCACAAGCCGACGTGGGGCATTTGCCCACCACGCGGCCAGGCCTTGCCAGGCATCGTGGCTCCCACGGACATCTCTGTAATCGGCCCAATGGCCCGGAGTGCCGATGATCTGGAGCTTGGCCTCTCGATCATGGCCGGCCCTGACGACATCGATGCTGCCGGGTGGCGGCTCGAACTGCCTCCGCCTCGCCGCAGCCGGTTCGCCGACCTCAAGGTGGCCGTGATGCTGAACGATCCCTGCTCGGAGGTGGACAATGCCGTGCAGGAGCGCATCGCTGCCGTCGCGGAGTTCCTAGGAAAGCAGGGCGCCACCGTGAGCGACAGCGCACGCCCGGCGATCGATACGACCGAGGCGCATCGCGTCTACATCGCTTTGTTGCGCGCTGCGACTTCCGGCCGGCAAACCGATGAAATGGTCGCGAGGAACAAGGAGATCGCAGCACGGCTCGACCCGTCGGACGAGAGCTATTTTGCTCAGATGACACGGGCCAACGTGATGCTCCATCGCGATTGGCTCGCCATCAACAACAGGCGCCATCAGATGAGGCTCGCCTGGGCGGAATTCTTCCGCGAGTGGGACGTGCTTATCTGTCCTGCTGCCGCATCAGCGGCCTTTCCTCACGACCAGCAAGGCGAGCGGCACGAGCGCACTATCACGGTCAATGGCAAGCAGGTGCCGACCACCGACCAGCTTTTCTGGGCCGGCTACTCCGGCGTCGTCTATCTTCCTTCGACGGTGGCGCCCGCGGGCTTTACGCCGGATGGACTGCCGGTCGGGGTCCAGATCATCGGGCCGCAGTACGGGGATCGTACATGCATCTGGCTGGCGCGAATGCTCGAGCAGGAGTTCCAAGGCTTCGTGCCGCCGCCAAATTTCGCGTAACGTCGTATGGCGTTAACGCACAACAGCTTCACATTCTGCCGGTGGGCTGATCGAGCGGCTTTTCATTTTTTGTCTTGTGTCACGATGGATTGCCTGAGATGGCATTATCGTCGCGTTCTTGCCCGTGGAATCCAAATTCGGGCGACGTTAGAACTCAACATCAGACCAGAGGGCAGGAAGCTTCGATGTACAAGCACATCCTCGTTGCGACAGACGGAACGGATTTATCAAAGCGGGCCGTCCAGAACACTCTCGAACTCGCCAAGGCGCTTGGAGCGAAAGTTACGGCGGTCCGTGTTTCGGGCAAACCGGCGCATGTTGTCGTGTTCGGCGTCGATATCACGGATCTTCCGGAGGAGACCCGCGCGCGCATTCTGAAGGACATCGAGGATCATCTCGCGTGGGTGCGCAGCGAGGCAGCCGCGAGAGGAGTCCCGTGCGAGGCGATCCGCGTCGAAAGCGAGCATGTCTGGACGGGTCTTCTCGATACTGCGGAGGCGCGCGGCTGCGACCTCATCGCCATGGCCTCACATGGGCGTGCGGGCCTTACGGCAAAGCTTCTCGGTAGCGAAACCAAGAAGGTGCTGACTCACAGCAAAATACCGGTGCTGGTTTTCCGCTGAATACTTCCTCGAATTACAAATTATCAGCGCACCAAAAGAGCACTTATGCCAAGGCGCAATCAACCGCGCCGTGATGGGGCGCTCAGGTCTATCTCAGGCCCTAAAGGGACGATGCCGGTCGGATTTATCGTGCGGTGGCTCTGATAATAGTGATGCTTGATGTGGAACATGTTCACAGTCTCCGCGATCCCCGGCATCTGATACAGGTGACGTAGGTAGTCGAACAAATTCGGGTAATCGACGATCCGGCGGAGATTGCATTTGAAGTGGCCCACGTAGACCGGATCAAAGCGCACCAGTGTCGTGAACAGCCGCCAATCCGCTTCGGTCAAGCGATCTCCAAGAAGATATCGGCGCGTGGCGAGGCGCTCCTCGAGGAAGTCGAGGGTCTCGAACAACTTCGTGACGGCGGCATTGTATGCTTCCTGGGTCGTCGCGAAGCCCGCTTTGTAGACGCCGTTGTTCACGGTGTCGTAAATGCGCGCGTTGAGCGCATCGATTTCAGGTCTGAGATCTTCCGGATAATAATCGCCGGGCAGCGCGCCGCAGCCATCGAAGGCTGAGTTGAACATCCGGATGATTTCGGACAACTCATTATTTACAATCGTTCCGGTCGCCTTGTCCCACAGCATCGGGACGGTGACCCGACCTGTGTAGCGAGGTTCAGCACGCGCATAAATTTCGTAGAGATATCGCGCGCCGAAGATCGGGTCTGGGATGACGCCAGGGCCATCATCGAACGTCCAGCCGTTTTCCAGCATTAGCCAATGCACGACCGAGACGCTGATCATGCCCTCCAGCCCCTTGAGCTTACGGAAAATGAGCGTCCGGTGGGCCCAGGGACAGGCAAGTGACACGTAGAGGTGATAGCGCCCCGGCTCGGCTTTGTAGCCGCCGACGCCAGTTGGCCCGGGAGCACCATCGGGCGTGATCCAATTCCGGAAAGCCAACTCTTGGCGCACAAACTTGCCGCCAGTGCTTTTGGTATCGTACCACTGATCGTGCCAGACACCATCAATGAGCAGTCCCATTGTGCTCTCCGCAATTCCGAAGGATCGCTCTCACGTAGGTGATCGCTCGCCAGGCAATGGGGTTCCCGAAGTACCGATCAGCGATTTAGCATGAGCGATCCAGCTTGTGGCCCAGCCTCAGGCGTTTCAGAGACTCACAGCCCACTGAAGCACGGTACTGGACTTCGGCTTCAGCCGAATTCATCAACGCCGCGAGTCCAATCAGCTTAGTCGGCCAAGACGACAGGGTATAGAGGGGGCTCACGCGGAGGAGCTGCGCGGAAACCGCAAATGGCCTGAGCCTAGATCATCTCGTCCTTGATAAAATACCAGACATAGAGCGCTCGTTGTCCGAGTCGCCGGAAGGGTGTCAGCGCTCCGTAGCTCGGGAGAGGCGAGGTGAAGATTGGCAGGTCGAGATCCTGCGACTTTCCTGCAACGAGCTGAGCCAGCCGCCGCCCTGCCTGAGCAGAGTACATGACGCCGTTGCCGCCATAGCCCATCGCGTAATAGACGGCCTGCTCGGGATCGGGGCGGAAAATGCGGGGCATCAGGTCGTGACTGACATCGACCCAGCCCCACCACGAATACTCTATTTCGATACCTTGGAGTGCCGGGAACTTGCGATAAAGGCCACGCAACAGCCGGTCGAGATGCTTGCGGTTTGGCGCATCAGCTCCCGTGATCGCACTTCGGCTGCCGATCTGCACTCGGCGGTCCGGGAGCAGGCGGTAGTAGTGCCGCAGCGTGCGGGTGTCGGTCAGTGGAATTTTCGTCTGGAAGCCGCACGCGGCCAGCTCCGCATCGGTGAGCGGCCGTGTCACGATCGAATTGGACAGAACCGGCATCAGCCGATGCCCAATGAGCGGATGCAGGGTCGGCGAGGTATAGCCGCCGGTCGTGAAACAAACGGCGCGTGCCCTTACGGTGCCGCCCGGTGTCGTCAGGTAATAGCTGCTGCCCTTGCGGCTGCAGCCGATGACGGGGCTTGCGGTGTGGACGCGCGCACCCAGCTTGCGGGCAAGCGATAGATAGCCGAAGGCGAGCTTGGCAGGATGCACCCCCATCCCATCCGGCTCGAGCATGGCACCTGCGGCTTCCTCGTCGCGCACGAAATTGCGGTGGATCTCGTCACGATCGAGAATGCGCGTGCCGTAACCGAACACGTCGTTCAGAAGCCGCAATTCCTCGATCATCGCCGGGAGAACTTTGGCGCGATGAGCGATATAGAGGTGACCGCCATCCTGCGGCTCGCAGTCAATATCAAGCTCTCGAATAAGTGCGCGAAAAAGATCGAATGCCTCTGCAATCTCGGCGTGGAGCTTCTTCGCGACGTCTACACCCCAGCGCGCGATCCATTCCGACCGCTTGAGCCTGCCAGCTGAAATCTGAGCTTGGCCGCCATTGCGTGTGCTGCAGCCCCAGGCGACTGCGGTTGGCCTCGAGCACAGTGGCCTTGATGCCGTGCTCGCGCGCAAGATGAATTGCGCAGGATAGCCCGGTGTAGCCGGAGCCCACGATAGCGACGTCGGCATCCGTGTCCGCAGTGATTGGACCGTCGTCGGACGGAGGTGGACCGGCGGTATCGATCCAGTAGGTCGGTGCATAGTCCCGGTTCTGTCCGGGATCGGCTGAGGTCAGTGGATCATATTGCGGGTCATAGGGGTGCCGCAGCTCGCTGGGCCTTGTGGCCAACTGAACCATCGCCAGGCTCTTTTCCGTCTATTTCAATTCGAGAACTGGCCTGTTCTTCCGGAACGCTTGTTTTCGGATGATCTTGCCGTCCCGGAGCGTGAAGAGATCACATCCTTCGGCCTCGATCCGGCGGGAGCCGTCCCGGCTCGTACCGGAGAACGTCCATTCCGAAACGGCGCGGTCGCCGCAAACGAAATGGCTGTGGTGGTCCCAGCGTGCATCGGGCATGTCGGCCCAAACGCTCGCGAAAGCTGCCCCGATCGCTTCTTTGCCGACATAGCGTGTGCCGTAAACCTCCGGCCCACCGACGGCGTAGAAAACGCAATCGTCCGCAAAATAAGCCATGATGGCCGGCAGATCGTGACGATTGAATGCGTCGAACAGATCGGAAAGGTCTGCAGCAGTGAGCTGTGATTGGGTCATGGTTCCTTTTCCCACGCGAATTCGTCGAGCAGGGCGGGAATTGCGCAACCAGCCTCTTGGGGCCGCTTTCAATTAAAGAGCCATCCAGCACATCTGGGCGCTCTGCAGCCGCTCTAGTCCTAGGGATAGGCGGGTGCTCCTGGGGCGTGTATATCCAGTTGCGGGGTTGCATAAGTCCACTAGGGGGCGAACCGTCGAGATGGCTCCTGCACGGTTACCGGAGACGATGTTTTTTCTCGACCGATCGAGCGCGATTGGTCTTCAGGCCCAAATTCGCGAAAGGGTGGTCTCGGCGATACTGGCCGGTCAGGCGGTTCCGGGTGCGCGCATGCCGTCCACCCGTAAGCTTGCGCAGTATCTTGATGTATCGCGTATTACGGTCACGCTCGCGTATCAGGAGCTCGCATCACAAGGTTATCTTGAAGTCGCCAGCCGCAGCGGCTTCCGCGTCGCCGGCGACCCACCGGCCATTCGCCTGCAGACGAGCTCGTGCACGAAGTCGAACAGCGCCATCGATTGGTCGTCGCGGCTGAAGCCGAGATTTTCCATCGCCAAGCCGATCCGCAAGCCGCTCGACTGGCGGCGCTATCGTTATCCGTTCGTTTATGGCCAGACCGATCCCTCGCTGTTCGATCTCTCGGCTTGGCGGGATTGCGCGCGGCGGGCGTTGGCGCGGGAAGACTTCGTGCTCATGGCGGGCGATTTCGCTGCCGCCGATGATCCGCAACTCGTCAATTACATTTGCACCCGAACCCTGCCGAGCCGCGGTATTCGTGCGAAGCCCGACGAAATCCTGGTGACGCTGGGTGCCCAGAACGCCTTATGGCTGGTCACTAAGCTGCTTCTCGGGCCCGGTATGCACGTCGTTTGCGAAAATCCCTGCCACCCCGACATCTACGCCACCTTGGAGCTGAGCGGGGCCCGGGTGACGCCGATAGACGTCGATCACGAGGGACTTCCCCCGGAAGCTTTGCCGAAGAAGCTCGACGCCGTCTTCATCACTCCAAGTCATCATTCGCCGACGGCGGCCACGATGCCCATGACGCGCCGCCTTCAACTGCTCGAGCTCGCCGAACGCAAGGATTTCGTCATCGTGGAGGATGACTACGAGTTCGAGATGAGCTTCTTGGAGCCACCCTCGCCGGCCTTGAAATCGCTCGACCAGAGCAACCGCGTGCTCTACGTCGGAAGCTTCTCCAAGTCCATGTTTCCGGGCCTGCGCCTCGGTTACCTCGTTGCCCCGGCCCCGGTGATCCGTGAGGCACGCGCTCTCCGGGCCCTGATGCTTCGCCATCCGCCGGGACACTTGCAGCGGACGACAGCCTACTTCCTCGCGCTCGGCCATCACGACACGATCATCCACCGGATGCGGAAGGAGTATGCCAAACGCCATGTCATCATGGCCAATGCCCTGCGGCGCGAGGGCATAACGATTGCAGGCTCGGCGGATTTCGGCGGGACGTCTTTTTGGCTCGAGGGGCCCGAAGGGCTCGACACAGACCTGCTGGCGTGTGAGCTTCAGAAGCAAGGGGTGCTGATCGAGCCCGGCAGTGCATTCTTTCCAAGGGACGACGGCCCCTGCCGCTACTTCCGAATGGGGTATTCGTCAATCGCGGCGGATCGCATCGAGGAGGGGGTGGCGCTCACTGCGGCGGCGATCCGCGAGATGGTCTCCTGATGCGGTCCTCTAATCGTGATACGCTTTCGCGTATTGCCGAGCCGGGACTACTGGCTTTATCATTTGTCCAATCTGGATCTACGCTTGAGCCTTGTTGGCTTCGCAGAGTCGGATGAACAACCGGAAGAGTCGGGCGCGCCAGAGGGTGCCCATTCCCACCCGGGAAGAACGAGCACTGGGAGGAGCCGTTCAATTATGAAGCTGTGGCGCGGAGTTGAGTGGCTGATTGACGCCATAGCTGAGCTTTTTGGCCGGATCGGCTGGCTTCTCATCCTCTACTGCATGATTTTCGGCGTGACGGACGTCTTCTTGCGTTACGTCATGAACGCGCCCTCGCAGTGGATAGGAACCACCCTCCAGGCTGCCATGGTGCTGATGGCCTGCACCGGAGGGGCTTACGCGCTGAAGCACGACGCATTCGTGAAATTGGACATATTCTACGCCGGGGCATCGACGCGAACCAAAGCCGTTTTGGACGTTCTGACCGCGCCGTTCACGTTCTTGTTTCTCGGTGCTCTGATCTGGAAGGGGATCGATGCAGCGCGCCTGTCCATCAAATTCAATCAGGTCACGCCCACCGCTGTTCCAATTCCCATTTATCCGATCAAGTCGGCCATACCCTTGGCGGCCGCAGTCGTTCTCCTTGTAGTTATCAAGCAGCTGGTCCGCAACGTTCGTACGATCATTTATGGCGAGCAGCCGGCCGGGTGAGAGCAGTGGTGGGCAGAATGCAGCAAGAAACCCAATTGGTAGCGAGCAAAGGGAAGGAAACTCTAGTGACAAAACCTGTACGCATTCTCAAAACGACGATTTTGTCAGTCGGCGCCGTTGCACTGTCCGGGACGCTTGCATTCGCCCAGTCGGACGGACCGCCGGACAAGGTGACGGAGTGGGTGTTCCAGCCGGCGTTCGACCAGACCGACGCGGGATGGGATAAAGGGCTTATTCCCTGGGTGAAAGCCGTCGAGGAGGCAACCAAAGGCACCGTCAAAATTCGGGTGGAGCCTGCGGGTGCCCTGACGAGTGCTTCGGAAGCGTTTGCTGCCGCCGCAGCCGGTCAGACGGATGGCTACGCGGGTTGGGCGACCGTCTATGGCGGCGAGATGCCAGAAGGCATGCTGGCCTATGGCCTACCACTGGGCGCGGACGGTTCCGAAGATGCCTGGAAGGTGATGTGGGGTGATCCGAAGTACCGGATCGGCGATTTGGTCCAGGAAGCCGCGCACGAGCGCAATCTGCATTGGGTCGGTTGGACCAATCAGGGTCCGAACGCCATGTTCACCAAGTTCCGCGTAGAGCGTTTGGAGGACCTCGCGGGCAAGAAGATGCGCGCCGGCGGGCCGCAGGCGATTTTCCACTCCACGATGGGCGGCTCGCCAGTGTCGATGAACGCGGGCGAAATCTATACCGCCCTCAAGCTCGGCACGATCGAAGGCACCTATTGGGACACGGGCGGCATCGACGACATGTCGTTCCAGGAGGTCATCAAGTACGCGATCATGCCCGGCTGGAATCCTGCTCAGCACCAGGAGATCTTCGTCAATCTCGACAAGTGGAATGCCTTGACGCAGTGGCAGCGCGACCAGATCGAAGGCATCTTCGAGAAGACGTACTTCGAGACCAGCCGGATGCATGCTGAGGCGGTCGACGAGGCGCTGGAGGCGTTGAAGAAGGCGGGTGGCGAGGTGATCACGCTATCCGACGAAGAAGTCGCGAGGATGCGCAAGAAGACGATCGAGGAGGTTTGGCCCAAGATCGCCGCGCAGTCCGAGCGCAACGCCAAAGGCGTAGAGATTTGGAAAAAATTCCTTGAGGAGAAGGGCGGGAAGTAACGGGTCACATCCGCGAGGATTCTAATGCCATATCGGCGCCTGCCTGTGCTCATGTCAGAGGCAGGCGCTCGTTTTTGAGGCCTCCAGTTCAAATCTCAGCTAAAAGGATTCAAGCGCCGGGGCAGTCGCCCAGGCCCTAATGCGGGTAACGGAAAGCCGAATGAGTCTCGAACTAATCACCGCGCTCTATTTTCTCGTACTTTTCGCTGCCTTGTTCATGGGCCTGCCGGTCGCGTTTGGCCTCGGTGGAACGGCGGTCCTTTTCGCATTGATTTTCGAGCCGCGGGCCCTTCTCGCGGTTCCAAGCGCCTTTTACTACACGCCGTGGAACTCCGTTCTCGTAACGGTTCCGCTGTTCATCTTCATGGGCAGCCTTATCCGCTACTCAGGAATTGCCGAGGCAGCGTACGACGCGGTCTACAAGCTGATCGGCCATATTCGCGGAGGGTTGGCGATCGGCACCGTACAGGTTTGTACGATCTTCGCGGCGGTTACAGGGATCACGCCGCCCGCCACCATCACGATGGGCCAGATCGCCTACCCATCGATGATGAAATACAAGTATCACCGCTCGATCGCCATCGGCTGCATTGCTGCGGGCGGCGCCTTGGGTGCCCTCATCCCGCCGAGCGTGCCCTTCATCTTCTACGGCCTGCTCGCGAAGGTCTCGATCGGAGACCTGTTCCTCTGCTGGCGTCCTTCCGGGGCTGATGCTGGCGTTTTTCTATTCGGTCTACATCGGCGTGCGATGCTGGCTCCAGCCACATCTCGGCCCAGCCTTGCCGCCAGAAATAAAATTCACGACCCGCGAGAAAGCGCAGGCCCTCGTCAGCATCTGGCCTTTCATACTTCTGATCGTAGTCGTTCTCGGTGTGATCTGGGGCGGCATCGCGACGCCGTCCGAAGCTGCGGCGTTCGGGGCGGCGGGTGCCTTCTTCATAAACCTGATCTACGGCCGGCTCACGTGGTTCGTGCTGCGCGACTCACTGGTCACAACGCTGCAGCTGACCGGGATGGGTCTGTGGATCCTGATCGGCGCCAACGTCTTCCTCAACATCTTCAACACGCTTGGCAGCCAGGATCTCTTGACTGAGCTGGTGCTGTCGATGCCCGGCGGCACGACGGGCATCCTCGTCATGATGATGCTCATCATCCTGGTCCTCGGGATGTTCATGGATGACTGGGCGATCATCATGCTCTGCACGCCGCTCTTCATCCCGATCATCGACGCGCTGGGCGTGGACAAGCTCTGGTTCGGTGCGTTGTTCATCGTCAATATTCAGATTGCCTATCTTTCGCCGCCCTTCGGGTTCGTCCTGTTCTGGATTAAGAGCGTGCTGCCGCCTGATGTCACCATGGGCGACGTCTACCGCTCGATCGGACCATTCGTTCTGCTCCAGCTGCTCGGCCTCACACTCGTCTTCGTTTTCCCGGAGATCGCCGTGTGGTTGCCGAATGCGCTGAAGTGAGTATTCGGCTTTGGGGCGATACGGGGGGCGGAGGCTGGGTGAGCGACGGCCGTTGCTGGCTGGTCCGGTCGCTTGATGCGGACCGAAATCGTATCGCGCAGGAAGCTACGGGGATTAAACTGCGGCCATCTAACAAGGCCAAAGCCTTTCGACCTGAGCCGTGTCGAACTTCAAGTCGTAGTCATGGAGGTTGCACCATCGCGCGACTTAGCTAAGCACCTTTCGTGAAGAGGGGCCGAGTCATCAATGCTGGTCCAGTCTATCTCAGCACCATAAGCCCAGAACGACGTCTCAATCATGTGAATGGTTGAGGGATAGTCGAACATGCGATCAATGAAATCACCGGCAGGACGACCGTAAGATATCAAACGCCCCAGCCCCAAAGCATCACGCAAGGCGATGTCAACTTTATTGTGCTCTCTCACTCCAATCTGCGATTGTCCCTAAACGTTTTGGCCTTGTTCATCAAATAGTTGAATAGTTCGGCGAGGCCCATGTTCCCCTCGCCGAGATCTGACGTGGCAAGTGGTGCAGGCCACTCGTGCTGGGCATACAGACGCTCTGCTTTCCCTCGATACTTAGGAGCTTGCGTTCTAAGCCATTCAAGAGCCTTCGCCTTGTTCCTCACGTGAAGATCGCGGTAGCGTTCCTCCTGCGTGCCGCCCATTCGATAAGTAGTAATGTCGAAGTTTTTGGTTCCTTCGAAAAAGTCGGGGAACATCGATATGCCGAATTGAGGCGCGCCAAATGGTTTCGCGGTATCTCCACGAGAGGATGCCATATGGCGGCTTCCTCGTCTTTTCCTTCGCAGCCTAAACGGCCGTCTAAATCAAGCGCGCATCGAGTGTGCGCCTGCTTAGCAGCTTTTGAATGAAATACTAAACTCTCATAGCTGTTTCTTCCAGTTTCCCAACCAAACTCCTTCTCAGCGATTTCTGCGAGTCCGACTAGACTTAATTCTGCCTTCGCTGTCCGCCCATGGACGCTGTAATCTAACCACGCATTCCAGCGCGGCATATGCGAACAGCGCGGTTGCCAATCCAGAACCACGCCCACCACGGCAGCGCATCCGGAGGTCAAGCGGATGACCTGGCGGAGCGAAGGCAAGTAAATCGAGTTCTGGGGGTATTTGATCGGCTATAAAAGCGTAACCGGTGAGAGCTGCCCAAACAACGCCTACACTTCTTGACCAGCGTGGGCCGAGGACAGCTCTGATAGCTCGCCGAGCGCTTGAGAGCCAGCCGAGTGTTGCTCTCGTTCTTCGCCAACGCTCCAAGCGCTCAAACAGCCGGTTAGGCATGGTGCCCCCGCGCAAATCGGTACCGCGGCGAAATATGGCAACCAATTCGTATACGGAATGCAGAGGCAACCTCAGGGTGGTTATAATCAACAAGCTTCGGCACCCGGCCCCGAAACGTTGACCCAGCACTGAGGCGGTGGTCATGCTTGCGACTGTTTCTCTTGGTCGTTGTCTTATGGAGGTTCGGCTGGTCGGAGCGCGGGGAGATTTGAACTCCCGACCCCCAGTCCCCCAGACTGGTGCGCTAACCAGGCTGCGCTACGCTCCGACAGACCATCCTTTTGCCCCGCCTGTGCCTGGCGGTCAACCCGAATGGCGAGGTCCGGCTCATGTGGCCGGGAGTATCTCCATGAGCTCGGCCGGCTCTGCAGGGAGATGGCGAACGGGCAGGATGGCGGTACCAGATCGGGCAGCAACGGCGCCGCGGACTGGTGCCGGCAGTGGGACATCATGCAAAACGAAGCCTTCGCCTTCCAGCAACTCGGCTGCGCGCCTGCCGAAGTCGATGTTGCTTCCCGCTGATTTCCAGTCCGGCCCTCTGATGCCGAGGTCCTGCAGAAGCGCCCCAATGCCGGAACCGCGTGCCTTGCTCCACGCTTCCAGCCTGACCCATGCCTGCATCGCAAGGTGGCCTTCTTCAATGTGGCGATCCGAGCTTGCAGGCACAAGCGAACGTGCGGCAGCCAGCATGGCTTCTCGCCGGTTCGGTGGGAAGCGAACGTGCCGGTCGTGTTCGATGTCGACGCCAACGTCGTTCGGCGCGATGGCGATAAGCCCGAACTTGCCGCTATGGGCCAGGCTGAATGCGACCCCTGCGTCCCCCGGCAGGGCCGGCTTGCCTCGAGGTGAATAGTTGAACGGCAAGCCGCGTAGTTTCGGGCCGACGAACCGCTCGAGCAACAGACGCAGAGCCACGCGGATCAGACGCCAATCCTCGCCAGCCGCTGAGAGCTCCCGCGCCCGCTGGCGCTCGTCGTCGGACAGCCGGGGCACCGCTTCTTCCAGCGCAGCGAGGGCGGGCCCCACACGACAAACATCGATCAGCCAGAGCTCAACCCCCGGCGGGGCAGCGATCATTGCTCCGCGCTTCGCGCCCACGTAGCCTGCTCGGCGAGCGGAGTCGAAAGCAGACGGCGGCAGGCCTCGAGCTCGCTCAAGGCTGATTGAAGGCTCCGCAGTACGTCGTCGGGCAATTTGTTCGGCGTCGCAGTCTGCTTGGCCGCGGCCCGGCTCCCTGATTTGCGGCCTGCCTTTGCCTTGCTCTTGGCTTTAGACGAGGGGGCCACGGTGCCACCGGCCACCTGCTCGGATGCATCGATCCAGCAGCGCTTGACCTCGTCGACGCCCTGCGTCCGCAAAATTTTTTGAACACCTCGGATCGTATACCCTTCGAGGTGCAGTAGATGACGAATGCCCCGAAGTAGGTCCAGATCCTCAGGCCGATAATAACGCCGGCCACCGCCACGCTTCATCGGCTTGATCTGCGGAAACTTCTGCTCCCAAAACCGCAGGACGTGCTTGGGAACGTCAAGCTCCTCCGCAACCTCGCTGATTGTCCGGAACGCCTCGGCGGACTTGCTTACGGTCATAGCCATTCGATGCTGCGCACATGAGGACTGATGTTCGGCACCGAAGCTACTCGGCGGCCTTGCGGCGGCGGATCTGTCCGGCGTTGATACGCTCTTTCATGATGTTGCTGGGCCGGAACACCAGCACCTTTCGCGGCGTGATCGGCACCTCCTGCCCGGTCTTGGGATTCCGCCCAATGCGCTGACCCTTCTGACGGATACCGAAGGAGCCGAAAGACGACAGCTTCACCGAATCCCCTCGGGCGAGACTCGACGCAATCTCGCTCAGCACAAGCTCCACCAGCTCCTGCGACTTGTTCCGCGGGAGACCAACTTTCTGCACGACCGCCTCGGCGAGATCCGCGCGGGTCAGCGTCTTACCGCCCATTGTATCCTCCCCAGGATCTTTACTCCCTTTTAACGAATGCTAGCCCTCCCCCTCGGTACGGTCAATCCTGATCTTATCCAAGCAGCTGATTTATCAGAAAATTTTGGGCCAGTGTGCAAATTGGTCACGGCAAGCTCTAGGTGAATGCGGCGTATACAGAATTTTTGCCGCAGAGATAGTGCTGGCGGAGGTTCACCACCGAGCTAGAACGGCACCCCACGTGAACCCGCCGCCCATGGCCTCCATAAGGATCAGACTGCCTTCCTTGAGCCGGTGTTGCTCGAAGGCGTGATTGAGGGCCAGCGGAATGGAGGCTGCCGACGTATTACCCTGCTGGCCGAGGGTGACGATGATCTTCTCAGGCGAGACGCCGAGCTTCTTGGCAATCCCGTCCAGAATGCGGGCGTTGGCCTGATGGGGGATGAACAGGTCGATCTCGTCAGCCGCATACCCGGTCATGAGGAGCGTTTCCTCGATGACGCCGGAGATCTTCTGCACCGCGTGGCGGAAGACCTCGCGTCCATTCATCCGAAGGTAGCCTGTAGTCCTGGTCGAACCAGGCCCTCCGTCGACATAGAGCAGGTCCTCGTACCGTCCGTCCGACCTGAGCCGACTGGCCAGTATGCCTCGATCCTCGCGCGTGCCGCGCTGCGGTTGTGCCTCGAGTACGACTGCACCTGCGCCATCGCCGAAGAGCACGCAAGTGCTGCGATCCGACCAGTCGAGAATGCGCGAGAAGGTTTCGGCGCCGACCACCAGTGCCCGCTTGAACTGGCCGACCTTCAGAAAGTTGTCGGCGGTAGCTAGGGCAAAAACGAAACCGGAGCAGACGGCCTGGACATCGAAGGCGGCTCCCTTCGAGATGCCCAGCTCCGATTGAATACGGACCGCAGTCGCGGGAAAGGTGCGATCGGGCGTGGCGGTGGCGCAGATGACAAGGTCGATATCTACGGGGTCGACGCCGGCGCGAACCAAGGCCTGGCGCGCAGCGGCAATGCCCAGGTCAGATGTCAGTTCGCCGTCTGCGGCGATGTGGCGAGCCCTGATGCCGGTGCGCTCGCGAATCCATTCGTCGCTCGTGTCGACGATCCTGGACAGATCGCTGTTGGTCAGCACGCGTTTCGGCAGATAAGCGCCGACGCCGCGGATGACGGAACGGATGACAGCCAAATCGTCCCCCTAACTCTCGCTTTGCGGGCCTGTCGAACTCGGCCCTGGCCGCGGCTCGTTTCATGAAATACTGCTCTTATTCGTCCTGGAGCGCTACTTCTCGACAACCGCGTCGAGCTTGCCGTGGAACGAGATCAGGTCTGCGGTCAACCTGGGTAGGAGCCCGCTTTCCGCCATGTCGTACCCGAGATCGATGGCGCTCGCAAAGCCAACAGCGTCTGTACCGCCGTGGCTCTTGATTGCAATTCCATTGAGTCCCAGGAATGTGCCGCCGTTTGCTCGCCGCGGGTCCATCTTCTCCTTGAGCACAGCGAACCCGCCGCGGGCAAGGAAGGCTCCGAGCCGCGACAAAGGCGACCGGGTCATGGCGGCTTTGATGTATTGGGCAATCTGCCGCGCTGTGCCTTCCGCTGTTTTCAAGGCGATGTTGCCGGCGAAGCCCTCCACTACCACAACGTCGACGACGCCCTGCCCAATCTGGTTGCCCTCGACGAAGCCGCGGTAGTCGATCGGGAGCCCTTGGATCTCCTTGAGCCAGGCGTGGGCCTGACGAACCTCGTCAGCACCCTTGATCTCCTCGACGCCGACATTAAGAAGCCCCACGGTCGGCTTCTCAATGTGGTAAAGAGCGCGGGACATCGCGGCGCCCATCAGCGCGTATTCGCATAGCTGCCGCGCGGACGCGCCGATATTGGCGCCGACGTCGAGCACGATGCACTCACTGTTGACGGTCGGCCACAAGGCAGCGATCGCGGGACGCTCGATGTCGGCAATAGGCTTCAGCACCGCTTTGGCCATGGCCATGAGTGCGCCAGTGTTGCCCGCGGAGACGGCAATATCGGCTTCGCCTTTCTGCACCGCCTCGAGCGCCAGCCACATGCTGGAGCCGCGGCCACGCCGCAGCGCTTGGCTCGGCTTGTCATCCGACCTGACGACGATGTCCGTATGGATGATCCTCGACCTTGCTGCCAGCTTGGGGTACCGCGCGAGGACAGGTGCGATCTGGGCCTGATCGCCGAAGAGCAGGACCTCAAGTTGGGGATGTCGGACCAGCGCTAGGTCGGCGCCTGGAAGCACCACCTCTGGTCCATGATCACCGCCCATGGCGTCGAGCGCTATGATCCGCTGAGCGGGCATCTATTGGCCTGGGTAGTCAATTCCCTTGGAGAAGGCGAAAGACGCCTGCGTCAGCCTTGCATGCGCTCGCCTGCGAAACGCAGGGAACATACTCGTTTGGCGGACGCAGACAATGGAATTCTTAACAGCTCCTGAACATCGCTCCGAGCTGCTGGAAGCGCGTCACACCGCCTCGATGCCCGCTCCTCAGCTCAAAAGTGGTGCTCATTTCTCAGATTTCGAGTTCTTGAGCTGCTCGAGGACGGCGAACGGGCCGGCGGCAGATCGGGTCGCTTCCGGCTCGGGTGGCTGCTCGAATGCGGCCCCCTCCTTGCGAGGATACGCCGGCACAGCTGATGCAAGGTGCTCGTAGACAATCCGGCCGACGGGGATCGTGTCGTCTTCCAGTGGTTCGATGTCGCGGGATTCCAGCGCGTCGAACTCAACCTCGTCCTCCGCATCCGGCGCCTCCGGGCGGAACTCGACCTCGAACGGCTCGACCAAGTGTGTTTCCACTGGTTCGAGGGTGACGACGCAACTCTGGGTGACATCAGCCACGAGCGTCCCTTCCAGCAGGTAGCGCCCCTGCGAGAGGGGTGTGATGTCGTAACGCACGTCGAGGCGCTCGCAGGCAATAAGATCGAACGTGGCCGCGATCTCCGCCCGAAGCGCAGGTGTTGCATGGCGCTCCGCCGAGAGCCCTATCGCGGGGACCTCACCGATCTTGTGGGACCATTCGATCTCTGCTGCCATTTCGATTCTCGCTTGGAGCGGCAACTCATATCCTCGCAAATGTGACACGGCCGGCCAATAGCTCGTTGCTTGGATGTGCTTCGAGCTCAGCTGCCGCTCTTTGCATATATTCTGCAACGCAGTCGGCCACGGTGGGCGCTTCGAACGGGAGGAGGTTGCTGTGCACGGCGCTGGCCAGGGCGCTATGTCCTTCGGCGGCGGCCTTCCTGAATGCAGTGGTGCAATCATAGAGTGCGCCAGCAGCCTTCTTCACTTTCCGCGGCACCGTCAGGTCGCCAACGCCCATCTCGCGCATGCAGTCATCCATATCGGTCACGAAGGCCTCGACCACGGCGCGGCTGAGCTCCTGCCCCGCTTGCCCCTCTTGCCTTAGCCGCTCAAGAATGAGGTATGTATGTGTGACCACCATGGCAAAGCGGCCGTCCGGCGTGTCGGGTACTCCGAAGTCGAGATAGAACGCCTCACGCCGCGCAGCGGTCACGATCGAGCCATAAAGCTCTGCTGCCGTGCGTCCTGACCACTTACGCACTCTCAACCAAGTGAGCATGAGGGGGTCTCGTCCGTTTGACTGCGGAAATGGCCGCGTTGCATAACTCGCCGCTCTACGTTGCAACGCGCTGTTCCACCGGATAAGCGGGGGCAGGCGGAATCACAAACTGATTCCCACAACAGGAACTGGCGGCGTCGGGGATGACAACTCGCAAACATGGCCAATCGGTTACCCTGATACCAGGGTGGATGCATGAGACGGCACGTCGCGCCTCTCGTCTCGCAGGCGCTGTGGCGCTTGCGGGGCTCATTGCAGCATGCAGTGCCGGCGCGGTTGTTACGAAGCACGGTCACCACTTCCAGCCATCCGAGCTGCAGCAGATCCAGCCTGGCATGACCCAGGAGCAGGTCCGGATGGTGTTGGGCACGCCGACGACGACAAGCTCCGTTGGAACGGGCGACGCCTTCTATTACATCTCCAGCACGACCAAGCAGGTGGCCTTCCTGGCCCCTGAGGAGGTGGATCGGCGTATTGTTGCGGTCTACTTCACGCGTTCGGGTATGGTCGAGCGCATTGCCGAGTACGGGATCCAGGACGGCAAGGTTTTCGACTTCATCAGCCGTACCACGCCAACCGCCAACGAGTACGAGGAAGGGTTGTTCAAGCAGATCTTCCGCAACCTCGGCAGGCGCAGCATGATCTTCGGAGATTGATGGTACGCCCTGGTCCGGTGCCTACTATGCACATTCAAGCGGGCGCGATGCCGGGGCTCTCCTCATCTCCTGTTCTGGGGGACAGGCGTCTTGCGTAATTCGGAGCTTGGGTCTTGACCTTGGTTCCGGAACACCCCAGAACTCAAAAGCCAATTTTCGTGTCGGAGCGTAGCGCAGTCTGGTAGCGCACCTGCTTTGGGAGCAGGGGGTCGGGGGTTCGAATCCCTCCGCTCCGACCAAGCAAATCAATAACTAGATTTTCGGCGCCCATTCGCGCCCAGAAGCCACCGCCCCGACGAATGAAATCAATGGGTTACGTCGGAACATCCTAACCAAGCGCCAAGGCACTTCCGCGGAGTTGCGCCCAGCTGTGGCGCCACCCTCCTAACCGTCCGATGCAGCCTCGCGCAGCTCGCGTATAGCGAGCCGGGCGAGTTCATCGGCGCGCTCGTTTTCGGGGTGACCAGCGTGCCCCTTGATCCAGTGCCAGCGGATCTCATGCTCGCCGAGCGCTTCGTCGAGACGTTTCCACAGCTCGACATTCTTGACCGGCTTCTTGTCCGCCGTGCGCCAGTTATTGCGCTTCCAGGTGTGAATCCAGGAGGTGATGCCGTTCCGCAGGTAGACGCTATCGGTATAGAGGTCGACGATCGACGGCTGCTTCAGCGCCTCCAGCGCCATGATGGCGGCCATCAGCTCCATACGGTTGTTGGTGGTCAAAGGTTCGCCGCCCCGCAGCTCCTTGCGGTGGGGGCCTGAGGTCAAGATCGCTCCCCAGCCGCCCGGCCCGGGATTGCCGGAGCAGGCACCATCCGTGTGTATTTCGACGACGGGGCGTTGCTTTCGACTCATGACGCAGCTTCGAGCCCGTATTCGCCGACCGAGCACACCGTCCGGTGGAAGCGCAGGCGACGGAGGTATTCGAGCGGATTGTGCGGCTTGACCAGGGCGTTCTGTGACCTGTGCAGCCAGTCGTGCGCCCGCGTCAGAAGAAAGCGGAGCGCCGCACCGCGAGCCAGGATCGGCAGCGCCTCGCGCTCGGCAGGCTCAAGGGCACGAATGCTCGTGTAGCCTTTGAGAAGAGCGCGGCTCTTCGTGATGTTGAACGAGTAATCCTGCTCGAAACACCAGGCGTTCAGGCAGATGGCGATGTCATACGCGAAGTAGTCGTTGCAGGCGAAGTAGAAGTCGATCAGCCCCGATAGCTCGTCCCCGCGGAAGAAGACGTTGTCCGGAAACAGATCGGCATGGATGACGCCGGCTGGAAGGCCCTTCGGCCAGTTGGGCAGCAACGCGTCGAGCTCCAGACGAATTTCGGCCCTCAGTCCTGGCGCCACCTCATCGGCGCGGTCCTCGAAGCGTGCAAAGAGATCCGGCCAGCCCGCCGGTCCCAAAGCATTTTCGCGAGTGAGTTCGTAATCGCGCCCGGCAAGATGGAGCTTCGCCAACGCCTGCCCGACTGCCTGGCAGTGTTCGGGCCGCGGCCGCCGGATCCACATTCCCTCGAGGAACGTCACCAGGGCCGCAGGGCGGCCGGCCAGCTCGTTCAGCATGGCGCCGTTTCGGTCGCGGACTGGCGTGGGGCAGGTAATTCCCGCTTTCGCAAGATGCTCCATCAGCCCGAGAAAAAACGGCAGATCCTCGCGCCGCACGCGCTTCTCATAGAGGGTCAAGATGAAGCGGCCCTGCGACGTCTGAACGAGATAGTTCGTATTCTCGACCCCCTCAGCGATCCCTTTGTAGGAGAGAAGCTCGCCTAGGCCGTAGGGTTCGATAAAGCGCGCCAGCTCGTCGTCGGCGACCTCGGTGTAGACGGCCATGGCGTCAGACGCTCGCAGTCTGCTTGCGTGGGGGCGCCACGTCGCGAAGCTCGCGCGGCACGTTGAAAGCGATGCGCTCCTGCGCAGTGGTCACAGTGTCGACCGTCACGTCGAAGCGCTCACGGAATGCGTCGATGACCTCATCGACCAGCTCCTCAGGAGCGGAGGCGCTCGCCGTCAGGCCTACAGATCGCACCCCGGCAAGATCAGACCAGTCCACGTCGGTGGCCCGCTGCACCAGCGCCGCCTTCTTGCAGCCTGCCCGCTCCGCAACCTCAACGAGTCGTAATGAGTTGGAGCTGTTGGGTGCCCCGACCACAAGGAAGCGCTCCACCTTCGGCGCAATTGCCTTCACCGCGGCCTGGCGATTGGTGGTCGCGTAACAGATGTCTTCCTTGTGCGGTCCGACGATCTGCGGGAAGCGCTCCTGCAACACCGCGACGATCTCTGCCGTGTCATCGACCGACAACGTCGTCTGTGTGGCATAAGCGAGCTTGTCGGGATTGCGCGGGGTGAATGTACGCGCCTGCTCCACCGTCTCGATCAGGGTCACAGCCCCCTCAGGCAACTGCCCCATCGTGCCGATGATCTCCGGATGCCCGGCATGACCGATGAGCACGAGCTCGCGGCCGTGCGCATAATAGTTGTGGACCTCCTTGTGCACCTTTGACACGAGGGGGCACGTGGCATCCAAGTAGAAAAGATTCCGCGCCTTGGCGGCTGCCGGCACCGACTTCGGCACCCCATGTGCCGAGAAGATCACAGGAGCATCGGTATCGGGGATTTCGTCCAGCTCTTCCACAAAAATGGCGCCTTTAGCCCGAAGAGAATCGACGACGAATCGGTTGTGAACGATCTCGTGCCGTACGTACACAGGGGGGCCGTACTTGGCCAGCGCCAGCTCGACGATCTGGATCGCGCGATCCACGCCCGCACAAAATCCGCGAGGCGCCGCCAATATCAACGTCATTTTTTCCCGCGTGCCACGCTGGCACTGGTCAACGGCTGAAGAGGCGGACATACCTTTGTCCTGGTCCAACGAGTTCGAGTCCCTTTCGTAGCTACGCGCTTGGGCGCCGTGAGTTGAGGGAGTTGGGTGAATCGGTCGAAAGTGCGACAAGTGTTCCCACGTCGATCGACTCATCCGTTGCCATGCAAGTAGGCATGCTCCCGGCGCGGTGCCACCGGATCAGGAAACGAGCGAAACTGCTGTGAAGATACTTACAACTGCTGCGCGGTACGCATCGCTTCGGATTTCGACCTTGGGGCTCGCGGTGACGCTGCTCGCTGGCTGTGGCATGTCCAGCTTGACCTCGGGTATCGGGGGCGGCGTTTTCGGCGGCTCCAGCTCGGGGACAGAGATTGCTTCCGTCAGCGAGGACCAGCTGCTCTCCGCGGCTAAGGCCGACTACGGCACGACCGGTTCGTCAGGGGTGGACCTCGCGCACCACTGCCCGCGCTTCGCGGTCTGGCCGCGTGACAACCACGTCACGATCTACGAGCAGGGTCGCGTGGGGGACGCGCTGGCGGTCATGCATCGGGGCGAGATCACCAAAACGGCGCGGGAGTGCCAGATCGCGAACGGCCGCGTGACGGTGAAGTACGGGTTCTCCGGGCGCGTTCTCCTCGGCCCACGTGGTCAGCCCGGCACCGTGACCTTGCCCGTCAACGTCTTCGTGACAGATGCTCAGCGCGAGAAGATCACGCAAGAACTCGATGGCCGTGTCCGTCGCCGTCGCTGTCGAGCGGCCGATCGGATATTTCTCGGTCGTGCGAACCGTGTCGTTTGAAATCCCAGAAGGTACGCGGCCAGCGGAATACGAGGTCTTCGTCGGCTTCGACCGCAACCTCCCGAATGCCGGGTGACCTTACCCGAAATAAATCTTTGACTGAGCGCTCGTCGAGGATTGTCTTGAGACCTGTGCAGTGTTGAGATGCTGCGATGCCGATTGACTTCGCAGCGCGCAGCCCTAAGGTGAGGCACTGCCAGTAGACACTTGCGGGAGAGTCCGGCCGCATTGGCTGAGCCGGCGCCGAAGGAGCAACCGCCCCGGAACCTCTCAGGCAAAAGGACCGCAAGTTGATGGCGCTCTGGAAAGCGGTCGAGGTGATCCGTCGCCCGGCCCACCGAAGGGGTTAAGACCCAGCTCCCGCAACACAACCGCGGGCAGCAGGGTTGACTCTCTCAGGTTCCGAGACAGAGGGGGCTCGATGACGGGTGTCTCGGCACTCGTCTCAACGCCGTCTCAAGTCTCTGGGAATGCCAAATGAGCGCCGATACCGCTGGTCCGCTGAAGCGAACACCCCTCTACGATCTGCACCGTGAGCTCGGCGCCAAGATGGTGCCGTTCGCCGGATACGAGATGCCGGTGCAGTATGAGCTCGGCATTCTGAAAGAGCACCAGCATACGCGGGCACGCGCCGGACTTTTCGACGTGTCACACATGGGCCAAGCCTACCTGATCGGCCCTGACCACCAGACCACGGCAGCGGCACTTGAGGCCCTCGTTCCCGCCGACATCCTCAATTTGAAGCCGGGCATGCAGCGCTACACGCAGCTGCTGAACCCCGAGGGCGGCATTGTCGATGATTTCATGGTGGCACGATCTGCCGATCCGGCCGAAGACGGGAAGCTGTTCCTCGTGGTCAACGCATCTCGCAAGGATGTGGACTACGAGTACATCGCGGCCAGGCTGCCCGATGCCGTTCGGCTCGAGCCAGTGACGGACCGCGTGTTGATTGCCCTGCAGGGGCCAGAAGCAGCGGCAGTTCTGGGCAAACACTCTCCGGAGGCGGTAACGCTCGGGTTCATGGGCGTGCGCCGTGTCAAAGTTGCAGGCTTCGACTGCACTGTGAGCCGTTCAGGCTACACTGGCGAGGACGGATTCGAGATTTCGGTCGCAGCCGATCAGGCCCTTGACCTGGTGCGCCTCCTGTTGGCGGAGGAAGCGGTGCAGCCGATCGGCCTTGGCGCGCGTGACTCCCTTCGCCTGGAGGCTGGGCTCTGCCTTTACGGCCATGAGCTAGATGAAATGACGACGCCCGTGGAGGCGGGCCTGTCCTGGTCAATTCAGAAGCGCAGGCGCGAGGAAGGCGGTTTTCCTGGTGCGGAGCGCATTCAGCGGGAGCTGCGGGAAGGGCCCAAAGCGGCTTCGCGTGGGCATCAAGCCTGAGGGGCGCGCCCCGGCGCGCGACGGCACTGAAATTCTGGATACGTCCGGCGCCCGCATCGGCGTCATCACGTCTGGAGGCTTCGGGCCTACGGTGAATGGCCCGATCGCGATGGGTTACGTCGAAACTGCATTCGCCAAGCCCGGCGCGGCTATCCAGCTGATGGTGCGCGGCAAGGCCCTGCCGGCGCAGATCGTCGACCTGCCTTTCGTACCGCATCGTTATCTTCGCAAACCCTAACCGGAGAACCGTTCTATGGCGCTCGAACGCTTTACCGAGGACCACGAGTACATCCGCGTCGATGGCGACATCGGGACCGTCGGCATCACGAACCATGCGCAGGAGCAGCTTGGCGACGTCGTATTCGTCGAGGTGCCCGAGGTGGGGCGCACTGTGAACCAGAAGGAGGCGATTGCTGTCGTCGAATCCGTAAAAGCGGCGAGCGACATCTTCGCTCCGGTATCCGGCGAGGTCGTCGAAGCGAATACGGAGCTCGCGTCGAACCCGGCGCTGGTGAACGAGGATCCCGAAGGGAAGGCCTGGTTCTTCAAGCTGCGGATCACGGATAAGTCCCAACTCGATGGGCTGATGGACCGGGCGGCTTACGAGGAATTCGTGAAGCAGAGCTGATGTCTTCTTCCCTCCTCCTGTGCGGGGAAGGGGCAGGTGGGGGCAGCGCGCGAGCCAAGCGCAGTCTCTCCTCCTGAACTCTCTGCCGTCGGGATGAGGGGAGGGCACCTACGAGCGACGTACCGATGGAGCGGTGCTAATGCGTTATCTACCCCTCGAGCAGGCCGACCGCGAGGCTATGCTCGCCAAGATTGGCGTTTCCGCCATCGACGAGCTTTTCGCCAGCGTACCGGCCGATAAGCTCCTGAAGGAGTTGCCGAACCTACCCAAAGCAAAGGGTGAGCTGGAGGTCGAGCGCGAGCTGTCGAAGATGGCGGCGCGCAACGTGCCTGCGGGCTCGGTGCCGTTCTTCGTCGGTGCAGGCGCCTACCGCCATCACGTTCCGGCGACGGTCGATCACCTGATCCAGCGTTCCGAGTTCCTTACATCTTATACGCCCTACCAGCCGGAGATCAGCCAGGGCACGCTGCAGACGCTATTCGAGTTCCAGACGCAGGTGGCGCTGCTGACCGGCATGGAGGTTGCCAACGCCTCCATGTACGACGGCTCGACCGCGTGCGGCGAGGCGGTGCTGATGGCGCATCGCCTGACGCGGCGGAAGAAGGCGCTTCTGTCGGGCGGCCTGCATCCCCACTACCGCGCCGTGGTCGAAACTCTCGCGCACTGGGGCGGCTCGAACGTCGTCGCGCTCGATCCTGATCCCACCGGCGCTGAGGACATCATCTCGAAGATCGATGACGAGACATCCTGCGTCGTCGTCCAGTACCCGAGCTTCTACGGCACGATCCGCGATCTGACGCCAATTGCGGAAGCAGCCCACGCCAAGGGTGCGCTTCTGATCGTCGCCGTAACCGAGATCGTCTCGCTCGGCCTTCTCAAGCCGCCGGGTGAGATGGGCGCCGATATCGTCGCGGCCGAGGGCCAATCCATCGGAAACGGTCTCAACTTCGGCGGGCCGTACGTCGGGCTGTTCGCAACGCGCGAAAAGTTCATCCGCCAGATGCCGGGCCGTATCGCGGGTGAAACGGTCGATGCCGAGGGGCGGCGCGGCTTCGTGCTCACTCTCTCCACACGCGAGCAGCACATCCGCCGAGAAAAGGCGACTTCAAACATCTGCACGAACTCGGGTCTGTGTGCGCTGGCATTCACCATCCACCTGACGTTGCTCGGCGAGGCGGGGCTCAAGAAGCTGGCGCGGATCAATCATGCGAATGCCGTGACGCTGGCCGATGAGCTCAGCAAGGTTGGCGGCGTCGAGGTGATTTCGCCGAGCTTCTTCAACGAGTTCGCCATTCGTGTACCGGGCGATGCTCGGAAGGTCATTGACGCGCTCGCCGAGAAGGGCGTGCTGGGCGGCGTGCCCGTTTCGCGGCTGGAACCGAAGCGCAGTGAGCTTCGCGACCTCATCATCGTCGCATCCACCGAGATCAACACCGACGAGGACCGCGCGGCCTACGTCAAGGCGCTGCAGGAGGTGCTCTGATGGCTATGAACTCCCAAGGGCGCCCTACAACTCCGGGCGCAGTTTCTCCGGGCACCGAGGTTCGGACGTTCACCGGCCACAGGGGCCTCGATCATGAGGAAGCCACTGATCTTCGAGGCGGGCAGCCTGTCGAAGAGCGGCGTCGACCTTCCGGAGCCGAAGCCGGTCGCATCGCGCCTCAACGGCTTGGAGCGCCAGGGGCAGATCGGCCTGCCGGGGCTGACCGAGCCGGAGGCCATGCGCCATTACGTGCGCCTGTCCCAGCGGAACTACGCGATCGACACAGGGCTCTATCCGCTTGGCTCCTGCACGATGAAGCACAACCCGCGCCTCAACGAGAAGATGGCGCGGCTGCCGGGCTTCGGCGACATCCATCCGCTGCAGCCGCAGCAGACGGTGCAGGGGGCGCTGCAACTCATGGAGATGCTGTCCGCCTACCTGCTCGAGCTGACGGGCATGAAGGCTGTCGCGCTATCGCCGAAGGCCGGTGCCCACGGCGAGCTTTGCGGCATGCTGGCCATCAAGGCGGCGCATGAAGCTGCGGGCTCGAAGCGCGACGTCGTGCTGGTCCCGGATTCGGCGCACGGCACCAACCCGGCGACGGCCGCCTTCATGGGCTACTCGGTGCGCTCAATTCCGGCGCGCGAGGACGGGACTGTTTCGGTTGAGGCGGTGCGCGAAGCGCTCGGCCCCGACGTCGCGGCCATCATGCTGACCAATCCCAACACCTGTGGCCTGTTCGAGCCGGAGGTGGTCGAGATTGCGAAGGCTGTGCACGAGGCCGGCGCCTACTTTTATTGCGATGGTGCCAACTTCAACGCCATCGTCGGCAAGGTTCGTCCGGGCGAGCTTGGCGTCGACGCCATGCACATCAACCTGCACAAGACCTTCTCGACGCCCCATGGTGGCGGCGGGCCGGGCTCAGGGCCGGTTGTGCTGTCCGAGGCGCTGGCGAAGTACGCGCCGGTGCCGTTTATCGTCCGGGATGGCGACAGCCTGCGCCTCGTCGAGGATGCGGCTGATGCAGAAGCGCAGGGCCAAAGCCCGTTCGGCCGGCTGACGGCCTTCCACGGCCAGATGGGCATGTTCGTCCGTGCGCTGACGTACATGATGTCCCACGGCGCGGACGGGATGAGGCAGGCGTCCGAGGACGCAGTGCTCGCGGCCAACTATGTCCGCGTTGGACTGCGCGACCTCTTCAGCCAGCCCTTTGGCGATCAGCCCTGCATGCACGAGGTGCTGTTCGACGACAAGTTCCTGAAGGACACCGGCGTCACCACCCTCGATTTCGCCAAGGCGATGATCGACGAGGGCTATCATCCGATGACGGTGTACTTCCCGCTCGTCGTCCACGGCGCCATGCTGGTGGAGCCGACGGAGTCGGAGTCGAAGGAGAACCTGGATCTCTTCATCGCCACGTTGCGCCATCTTGCTGAGGCTGCGAAGCGCGGCGAGGTCGAGCGGTTCAAGCAGGCCCCGCGCCTCGCTCCGCGGCGGCGCCTCGACGAGACCAAGGCGGCGCGTGAGCCGAAGCTCCGCTGGCGCCCTGACGCGGCGCAGAAGGAGGCGGCGGAGTAAAGGGCCGGATTCCGCAGGGGCGCGCTACACGGGTTTATCCGTGCTCCGGGCGCTGCTATGCAGCAGGCGCCAAGCGATCCTGCGGCTTCCGCAATGGTCGCACCCATCCGGCTGGAGCAAGCCAGCCGTGTCGTGCATTGTTCCCGTACGCGGGGCGGCTCGCCTCATGTCCGCGTGAACCCGTGTCCACCTGCAGAGGAGAGATGACATGGCTCAGCGCCCGATCGAGCTTTACTACTGGCCGACACCCAACGGGCACAAGATCACGATCATGCTCGAGGAGTGTGGTCTTCCGTATGAGGTGAAGTACATCAACATCATGCGGGGCGACCAGTTCGCGCCCGAGTTCCTGAAGATTTCGCCCAACAATCGCATGCCGGCGATCGTCGATCCCGACGGCCCGGGCGGCGAGCCCATCTCGGTGTTCGAGTCCGGCGCCATCCTGCAGTACCTCGGGCGCAAGACGGGCAAGTTCTATCCGTCCGACGAACGCGCCCGCGTCGAGGTCGAGCAGTGGCTTTTCTGGCAGATGGCTGGTCTCGGTCCCATGGCGGGGCAATGCCACCATTTCCGCAATTACGCGCAGGAGAAGATCCCTTACGCCATCGACCGGTACGTGAACGAGGTGAACCGGCTCTATGGCGTCATGGACAAGAGACTGAAGGACCGGGAGTACCTCGCCGGCGAGTACTCAATTGCCGACATGGCCTGCTATCCGTGGATCCGGCCATACAAGAACCAGGGACAGGATCTGGCCGAGTTTCCCAATCTGGAAGCATGGTTCAAGCGGATCCATGACCGGCCTGCCGTGGCCAAAGCGGTGGCCGTTGGCGCCGAGGAGCGGGAGAAGTGGAACCTCGCCACCGATAAGGAGGCCCAGAAGATCCTGTTCGGCCAGCGGGCGCGGAAAGAATAACCTGAAGCGTAGCGGTTTTGGCCAATATATCGGCCGATCGCATCGAGCCTCTGCCCTAAATCCCAATCAGGGCAGAGCCTGATTAAGGATTTTCGACCAAATTCGACTGTCGAGCTGAGGCGCACCGCAACTCAGCCCGACAGTTGAAGTTTCCGCCGCGACCCCAGAGCAAAACAAGTGGGAGCGGTCGGATGCCTACGATCTCAACGCGAGACGGCACGCAGATCTACTACAAGGATTGGGGAACAGGGCAGCCGGTGATCTTTAGTCATGGCTGGCCGCTCAATTCCGATGCCTGGGAATCGCAGATGTATGCCGTCGCCTCCGCTGGCTACCGCGCTATCGGGCATGACCGCCGCGGCCACGGCCGATCGAGCCAGCCATGGGACGGCAACGACATGGACACCTATGCCGACGATCTTGCCCAGCTGATCGAGGCCCTTGACCTCCGCGATGTCATCCTGGTTGGACACTCGACCGGAGGCGGCGAAGTTGCCCGTTACATCGGGCGCCATGGCACGGATCGCGTGGCGAAAGTTGTGCTCGTCAGCGCCGTCCCACCCCTCATGCTGCAGACGCCAGAAAACCCGGGCGGTCTTCCGATCAGCGTCTTCGATGACCTGCGCAAGGCGACGCTCGCTGACCGATCGCAGCTCTACAAGGATTTGGCGTCGGGGCCATTCTTCGGGTTCAACCGACCAGGGGCCAAGGTCTCGCAAGGGGCGATCGACAGCTTCTGGCTGCAGGGCATGATGGTGGGCTTCAAGGGCGCCTACGATTGCATCAAGGCCTTCTCAGAAACCGATTTCACGGAAGACCTGAAGAAGTTCGATGTGCCGACTCTGATCATCCACGGAGACGATGATCAAATCGTGCCTATCGATGCGGCTGGGCGGACTTCGGCAAAGATCGTGCAGAATGCCGAGCTCAAGGTCTACCCTGGCGGCGCGCATGGACTGGCCGTCACCGCACGCGAGCAACTGACCAACGATCTGCTTGCGTTCATCAAGGCCTGAAGCAGGCGCGACTTCGAGCCGGCTCAAACGCCCGCCGTACTCGATGGCTGCGCCCACGGATCATAGTTTCCGAAGGTCCAGATGTGCCCTTCGGGATCGCGGCAGGAATACTCCCGGCCGCCGATCAGGATCGTCCCTCAAGGCATGACGATGTCTGCCCCAGCTGCATTGGCCTGGGCGTGATGGGCGTCCACGTCATCGACAATGACGTAGATCGTCTGCGTACAGCGCCACCCGCGTCCTTCGGCATGGTCATGTACCGTCCGAAAGGACTATCGATGTTCGGACCCAGCATGATCATGCCGTTCCCAAACGACAGCTCGGCATGAACCACGTTGCCGGCGTCGTCCTTGTAGACGGCGTGCGGCTGGAAACCGAAGGCGCGACAGAGCCAATCTACCGCGGCCGTCGGATCTTCGTACCGCATGGCCGAGATCATCGTCGCAGTTGTCGCCTTCGGTCCCATGACGCCTCGGATCAGTGGTTGTCGCGCGGAATGCCCTTCGTCTCAGCAATGCGCTGATACTTGACCGCATTCTTGAGCACGGCGCCACGGCTTTGCTCATCGACGAGACCCCGCTGGATCTCCTGCCAAGGTGTCTGGCTCTCGGGATACTTGTAGCCACCCGCGGCCATCAGCTCCTTGCGGCGCTGCTCCAGCTCCTCGTCTGAAATCAGGATGTCGGCAGTCCGCTTATTGAGATCGATGCGCACCCGGTCGCCTGTCCGCAGCAGTGCCAGCCCGCCGTTGTTGGCCGCCTCAGGCGAGGCATTGAGGATCGAGGGGCTACCCGATGTTCCGGACTGACGTCCGTCGCCAATACACGGCAGTGCCCGCACGCCCTTCTTCAGCAGGTAATCGGGCGCGCGCATGTTCACCACCTCGGCGCCACCCGGATAGCCGATCGGACCCGTGCCGCGAATGAACAGCAGCGAGTTCTCGTCGATCTCGAGCGACGGATCATCGATGCGGGCGTGATAGTCCTCCGGCCCATCGAACACGACCGCCTTGCCCTCGAAAGCGTTGGGATCATTCGGGTTCGAAAGGTAGCGCTGCCGGAATTCCTCGCTGATGACCGAGGTCTTCATGATGGCGCTGTCGAACAGGTTGCCCTTGAGATTGAGGAACCCGGCCTGCTTCTTCAGCGGCTCGTCTATAGGGTTTGATCACCCGCCGGTCTTTGGAGAACTGCCCCTTGCAGTTTTCGACCAGCGTCTTGCCGTTCACCGTGATCGCGTCTTCGCGGATCTTGCCCTGCTCGATCAGCTCCGCCACGACGGCGGGGACACCGCCCGCGCGATAATAGTCCTCGCCCAGATACTCACCCGCCGGCTGCAGGTTGACCAGCAGAGGGATGTCGTAACCGATCCGTTCCCAGTCATCGTTGTCGAGCTCGACCCCGACATGGCGCGCGATCGCGTTGATGTGGATCGGGGCGTTGGTCGAACCGCCAATGGCGGAGTTGACGACAATGGCGTTCTCGAACGCAGCGCGCGTCAGGATCTTCGACGGCCTCAAGTCTTCGAGCACGATCTCGACCGCCCGCTTGCCGGTGAGATACGCCATCTGCCCGCGATCGCGATGGGGGGCCGGGATGGCCGCACAGCCCGGCAAACTCATACCCAACGCCTCGGCGAGAGAATTCATCGTCGAAGCCGTGCCCATCGTGTTGCAGTGACCGACAGACGGCGCCGAGGAGGCCACCATCTCCACGAACTGCTTGTGATCGATCTCGCCCCTGGCCAGCATCTCGCGCGCCAGCCAGACGATGGTGCCGGAGCCGGTCCGCTCGCCGTTGTACCAGCCGTTGAGCATCGGCCCGCCGGAAAGGACGATGGCCGGAATGTCGACGGTCGCGGCGGCCATGATCTGCGCCGGGGTGGTCTTGTCGCATCCCGTCGTCAGCACCACGCCATCGATCGGATAGCCGTAAAGCACCTCGACCAGACCGAGATACTGAAGGTTTCGGTCAAGAGCTGCGGTCGGGCGCTTCAGCGTCTCCTGAATGGGATGGACCGGAAATTCGAACGCAATGCCGCCTGCCTCCCGGATGCCTTCGCGAACCCTCTTGGCCAATTCCAGATGGTGCCGGTTGCAGGGCGTGATGTCGGAACCACTCTGGGCGATGCCGATGATCGGCTTCCCCGATTGCAGCTCATCGATGGTCAGACCGTAGTTCGTCATGCGCTCCAGGTAGAGCGCCGTCATGTCGATGTTGTCAGGATTGTCGAACCAGGCCTGGGAGCGCAACTTTCTGCGGCCACCTGCATCTGTCGTCTTGGACATGTTCCATCCCTTACGTCGGTTTGGGGCCATTCCAGCGCTCACCCGAGAACCCGCGCTCAGGCCCAATCGCACCGATATCATGCCGCTACGCGCGCACGTCAACCAAACACGACCGTTTTTCGCGGAGCCCTGTGCAGACCTCGACATCGGCGGCACGGTCGGGCATGAAAGCCGAGAGTTGGGGGGAACCGAGACGGACCGCTCGTATGCACATCGTCATCATCGGGGCGGGCATCATCGGCTTGGCAGTCGCTCACAAGCTGCTTGACCAGGGGCACGCCGTAACCCTGATCGACCGCGGCGAGCTGAGCGCGGCCTCACGCGGCAACGCAGGCATCATCGCGCACGTAGATATCCAGCCGCTCGCCTCGCCCCGGATGATCCTGCGAGCAGCGCGCTGGCTGATTGATCCTGTCGGACCGCTGTCGGTGCGCCCTGCCTATCTGCCCCGGTTAGCGCCTTGGCTCGCGCGTTTCCTTTTCGCCAGCACACCTTCGCGCATAGAGCGCTCGAAGCACGGCATCATCCCGTTGCAGCTGATGGCCTTGCCGGCGTGGGAGCGGCTGCTCTCTCGGCTCGGGTTGCGGCGCGAGCTCAATCGCAACGGCATGCTCTACGTCTTCGAAAGCATCGAGGCGTTCGAGGCGATGAAGCCCGTGTACCGGGACCAGGTCGAGCTTGGCATTCAGCTCGAGCTAATCGATGGCACGGTGCTTCGGACACTCGAGCCCGCTCTGTCTGACCGCTTCCAGCGCGCGGCCTTCTTCCCGGGCGTCGCTCACGTGAACGATCCTTTCGACTTGGCCGTGAAGCTGACCTCCGCGGCCAGCGACCGCGGCGCGCAGCTCGTCGAGGGATCGGTGAGCGGCATTGCCATCGCAAGTGGCGACGAGCCGATCGTCGTTCTGGAGGGAGGCCGGACGGTTTCCGCGGATCGGATTGTAGTCGCCGCAGGGGCGTGGTCGAAGCGGCTGGCAGCCTGCCTTGGCGATAAGATTCCTCTCGACACTGAGCGGGGTTACAATACAACCATAGCTGCACCCGGCGTGATGCTCAGTCGCCCGGTCATGTTCGAGGAGCACGCTTTCGTCCTGTCGCCGCTCAAGACGGGCCTCCGTGTCGGTGGGGCTGTCGAGCTCGCGAGCACGTCCGCGTCACCCAACTGGCAACGGGTTGAGGCGATGCTGGCCAAGGCGCGCGCCTTTGTACCCGACCTCAGGGACGAGGGGCGCGAGGACTGGATGGGCTGCCGGCCATCGCTGCCCGACTCGCTCCCCGTCATTTCGACTGCGCGCTGGAGCAGCAAGGTCGTTTACGCCTTCGGCCACGCACATCACGGACTGACCCAGGCAGCTGTGACAGCGGAGCTGGTCGGCGCCCTCATCGCTGGCGAGACACCGCCGATCGATCTCGCGCCCTACAGCGCTCAGCGCTTCTGATCAGGAGCAGGCAACATGGCGACGCACACGTTCTTCTGCATCGACGGGCATACGTGCGGCAATCCGGTGCGGGTGGTCGCCGGTGGCGCGCCGGCGCTGTCGGGCAAGACCATGATCGAGCGCCGAGCGCACTTCCTCGCCGAGTTCGATTGGATCCGGACGGCGCTGATGTTCGAGCCGCGCGGCCACGACATGATGTCGGGCTCCATCCTTATGCCGCCGACCCGTGACGACTGCGATGTCGGCATTCTTTTCATCGAGACATCCGGCTGCCTTCCCATGTGCGGGCACGGCACCATCGGCACGGTAACCACCGTCATCGAGCGCGGACTGGTGCAACCGCGAACGCCGGGTCAGCTCCGCCTCGATACGCCCGCAGGGGTGGTCGTGGCGGAGTACGGCCAGAACGGCCCTTACGTGGAATGGGTGCGCATCACCAACGTGCCGTCATACCTGCACGCCACTGGCCTCGAAGCCGATGTGCCGGGCATCGGTCCGCTCAAAGTCGACGTCGCATACGGCGGAAATTTCTACGCGATCGTCGAGCCGCAGGAGACGTTCCGTGGCCTCGAGCACATGAAGCCAAGCCAGGTGCTGAGCCTCAGCCCCGTCGTGCGACGCACTTTCGGCGAGGCATTCTCGTTCGTGCACCCGGAGAAACCCGAGATCAAAGGCCTCACCCACGTCATGTGGACAGGTAAGCCGACGAAGCCCGACAGCACCGCCCGCAACGCCGTCTTCTACGGCGACAAGGCCATCGACCGCTCGCCCTGCGGCACCGGCACATCCGCCCGCATGGCGCAGTGGGCTGCCCGCGGCCAGCTCAGCGAGGGTCAAGAGTTCGTGCACGAGAGCATCATCGGCTCGCAATTCATTGGCCGAATTGTCGGACGGGCGAAGGTCGGCGACTACGACGCGATCATCCCTTCCATCGAGGGCTGGGCGCGAGTGACCGGCTTCAACACGATTTTCGTCGACGACCGCGATCCTTACTGGAAGGGCTTCCAGGTGGTCGATTAGCTCGACAGAACTGCGGTTCCCTTAGGGACTCCGGCCCACATCGCCATCGAGGCTTACGTCATCTCCCATTTGGGGGAAGCGGGGTGCTCTCGTTTTGCATAAGGTCCATTTGCCGTCGGGGGAATGGCCGGATCAGCAGGTCATATGAATTTCTCCGACGGGCAACGTTCATCCAGCTGTTGCGAGTCGCCCGATTGATAGGACCAATGCCCCCACCGGCAGCGCTGCGTATTTGGCTGACCGGTTAAATTTAAGTCTGGTCGCTTCAACTATCCGTCGGGCAACCAGGGCTGTACTCCGCAACTCCAGGGAGGGGGCCCATCGTTGCGAGGGTGACCGGCTTGACCGCGCTCCCGATGCAGGCAGCCGGGCGCCCTCGCAACAGGCGTCAACTTGCCCAGCAGCCGAGATCACGATCCGCCGAAGAGGGCCTTCAGGCGGGTCGCATGGGAAACCGCGGCAGAGTCGCAAGCTTTCTCCAGCCGGTTTGCGCTCGCCGCGGTTTCCAACCTTGGATTTGTGACTACTGCCACTTGCGATCACAACATGGCCAGCGGTGTTGGTCCGCGAGGCGGAGGGAACGCCTCGTCCAATGCCTTGAGATCTTCGGCATCGAGCGCGAGATCGGCGGCAGCCGCATTGGCCCGCACGTGCTCCGCACGCGCGGCTTTCGGGATCGTGAATACATGATCGTGGCGCAGCACCCAGGCCAGTGCCACAGCTGCTGAGCTCACTCGATGTTTGTCAGCGATCGATCTCAATGTTCGATTACCCAGAATGGTGGCCTGGCCGAGCGGCGAATAGGCCATGATCGCGATGCCTTGGTCACGGGCTTCGGGCAGCAGGTCCCATTCGATTCCGCGTGAGCCGAGATGGTAGAGCACCTGATTGACGACACACGAATCCCTCCGGCGCCACTTCGGTCAGCTCGGCCATGTCCTTCGGGTCGAAGTTGCTGACGCCCCACGCCCGGATCTTCCCGTCGGCCTTTAGCTTTTCGAAAGCTTCTACGGTCTCTTGCAGCGGAATCGCACCGCGCCAGTGCAGAAGATAGAGGTCGAGAACGTCAGTCCGGAGCCGTTTGAGACTGCGCTCGCAGGCGGCAATGGCACCTCTGCGTGAGGCATTGTGCGGGTACACCTTGCTGACGACGAAAACGGAGTCGCGCCGCCCTGCAATGGCTTCTCCGACAACCTCTTCAGCGCCGCCATCACCGTACATCTCTGCGGTATCGATGAGCGTCATTCCGAGGTCGATCCCGAGCTGCAAGGCCTTCACCTCGTCCGCCCGGCTACCGCGCCGCTCGCCCATACCCCAGGTGCCGAGCCCTAGAGCCGGCACGCGCGCGCCATTCCGAAGTGTCACGTACCGCATGCCGATCTCCCGTTGAGCGCCGGTCCCTAGATGCGCTGCCGTGACCTGATCGCGGCGGCGAGAGTGCCTTCATCGAGGTAGTCAAGCTCGCCGCCGACCGGCACACCCTGCGCCAGCCGTGAGATTGTGACGCCCGTCCCTTCGAGCTGCTCGGTCAGGTAGTGAGCTGTCGACTGGCCCTCCACGGTTGCGTTGAGCGCGAGCAGGATCTCTTTGACCTCGGGGTCCCGGGCACGCTCGATGAGACGGCCGATGTTCAGCCGCTCGGGGCCGATTCCGTCGAGTGGCGAAAGGTGGCCGCCGAGCACGTGATAGAGCGCATTGACCACGCCGGCGCGCTCAAGGGCCCAGAGGTCCGAAATATCCTCGACCACCACGATGAGCGTGCGGTCGCGCCGGGGATCCTGGCAGATGGTGCATGGGGCCACCGTGTCGATGGTGCCGCAAATCGGACACTCAACCAGCTTTGCTGCGGCATCGTTGAGGGCGGCCGTCAGCGGCAGGAGCAGGTCATCGCGTCGCTTCAGCAGGGCAAGGGTTGCCTTGCGGGCCGACCGATAACCGAGCCCAGGTAGCCGGCCTAGCAATTGCACCAATCTTTCGATTTCAGGGCCAGCCATGGTCCTGCTTGCGCTCATCCGCAGCTCAACGGATCAGAAGAGCTTCAGCCCGGGAGGCAACGGCAGGCCGCCAGCGACCTCCTGCATTTTGGCCTGTATCGCTGCTTCCACCTTTGTCTTCGCATCCTGGAAACCTGCGATGACGAGGTCCTCGAGGATCTCTGTCTCTTCCGGCTTCATCAGACTTGGATCGATCTTGAGGCGACGCATCTCGCCTTTGCCGTTGAGCGTAACTCTCACAAGGCCGGCGCCAGCTTGCCCCTCGACTTCGAGCGCTTCGAGCTCCGCCTGCATCTTCTGCATGCGCTCTTGGAGCTGCTGCGCCTGCTTCATCATTCCCATCAGATCTTTCATGGTCTCTCCGCTCGTCGCCGTCTCAGGGCTGACTGTGCTGTTTCTATCCGGCCTTACTCTCGTCCTGCGGGTTGCCCGGTCGCGGCCGCACGGCTTTGATCTCGGCCTCCGGGAAAACGTCCAGGATTGCCTTCACGGCTGGGTGGGCTTTGATTTCCTCAAGCTCAGCGGCTTCACGCTGGCGCCGCACCTCCCCGATCGGCGGCTCGCCTGGCTCGCGGCTGAGGACGACCACCCACCGGCGCCCGGTCCACTCACGTAGCTTCTCCGCGATCTCGTTGGCCAGTCCTGGCGGACTTCCCTCCACGAGATTGATCTCCAATCGCCCGGGTTCGAAGCGAACCAGGCGGACGTGCTCCTCGAGGTGCACCTTGAGCCTGGCATCGCGCCGTGCGCCAGCCAATTCAACGACCTCGGCGAAACTGCGAGGGCCACCTTCGGCCAGATCAGCAGACGTGTTGGGCGCCGCCGGTGGTCGGCCAAGACCGCCACTGCTCGGCTGCGGGGGCGGCGATGCCTGCATCCGGATCCCATCCTGCGGCGGTCCCGCAGTAAGCCCGCTTCCGCGTGCTCGGCCGGTCCCGGCGCCAAGCAGCCGGATCAGGTCGTCTGGTGACGGCAACTCGGCCGCGTGGGCGATCCGGATCAGCACCATCTCGGCCGCCTGAAGCGGCTCAGGTGCGCGGGAGGCCTCGTCGAAGCCCTTTTGCAGCATCTGCCACGCCCGGGTCAGCACCGGGATGGACAACTGATTGGCCAGCGATGCAGCGCGTCTCCGTTCCTCGGCCGAGAGCCCTCACTCGCACCGTCCTCGCCCACGACCTTAATTCGGGTTGTGGCGTGCACTGCCTCGGCGAGATCGGCCAGGATCTGTGTCGGATCGGCGCCATCACGATGCAGCGCATCCAGCTGCCGCAGCGCATCGCCCGCTGCACCGCGAAGCAGCGACTCGAGCAAATCGAAAATGCGCCCGCGGTCGGCAAGCCCCAGCATCGCCCGCACCGCGGGCACGCTCACCTCGCCAGCGCCCATGGCAATGGCCTGATCAAGGATGGAGAGGCCATCGCGCACTGAGCCGCCAGCCGCTCGTGCGATCAGCGTCAGCGCCTCGTCCTCGGCCTTAGCGCCTTCTTGGGCGAGGACCGACTTGAAGTGCTTGACGAGCAGCGGCACATCCACGCGCCGCAGATCGAACCGCTGGCAGCGCGACAGGACCGTCACCGGAACCTTGCGCACCTCGGTCGTCGCGAAGATGAACTTCACGTGCTCCGGCGGCTCCTCGAGCGTCTTCAGCAGCGCGTTGAAGGCGCTCTTCGAGAGCATGTGGACTTCGTCGATGATGAAGACCTTGTAGCGCGCCAGGATCGGCCGGTAGCGAGCGTTCTCGATGATCTCCCGCACGTTGTCGACGCCGGTGTTGGACGCGGCGTCCATCTCGATCACGTCGGGATGGCGGCCCTGGATGATCTGCAGGCAATGCTCCCCGTAGCCGTCCATGTCCATGGTCGGCCGGTCGGGCAGGCCTGGCTTGGAGTAGTTGAGCGCACGCGCGAGAATACGTGCAGTTGTGGTCTTGCCGACGCCGCGGACGCCGGTCAGCATGTATCCTTGCGCGATCCGATCGGTGGCGAACGCATTCCGGAGCGTCGTCACCATCGCGTCCTGGCCGATGAGCTGATCGAAGGTCTCTGGCCGATACTTGCGGGCGAGCACGACGTAGGGCGTTTTCGCGGATGTTTGGCCCTGATCGCCCAGCAGATCTGTGGGTTGGGAGTTGTTCGCCATCGGCCCCTGGATCGCCTCAGTCTTGAGAAACGCGGACGGCTCGATGTGGTGGCAGCGGCCAGCAGCAGGGTACCAGTCGAATGCCGACGCGGACTGCCGCTCAGGTCGAGACCGGAGCGGCGAGATGAGAGACTGACGAACGACCCGATTCCTGATCGCTAGGGCTGCTTCCTTCCGGACCTGACCCGGTTTGCGAGGGAACCGTCCGCCGCCAGCCTCCCGCCGGAATATGACGCTTCGGCCGGGAAGTTACAAGTCTAGCGGAGGTGGACGCCTGTACGGTGGCTTGTGGCCGACCCTAGCTCGCGATATGGCAACTAGCGGGCTTGGCCAGGATTTCGGGGGGGCAATGGCCACGAATTCGATACCGTGCTGACATCGACGGTCTACGGGCTGTCGCCGTCTGTAGCGTACTTCTGTTTCACGCTGACCTCGGCATCCTGCCGGGAGGCTTCGTCGGGGTCGACGTCTTTTTCGTCATCTCCGGTTACCTGATCACGTCGATCATCCTGACCGAGCTGGATCGAGGACAATTCTCGATCCTCAATTTCTACGAGCGGCGGATCAGACGCATCGCTCCCGCATTGGCAGTCGTCATCGCGGCCTCAATTGCCATTGGGTGGTTTGTGCTGACACCTTATGATTACCGGCATTTCGGTCGTTCGGTGATCGCGGCAGCCGCCTTCTATTCCAATTTCTATTTCAATTCGCGGACTGGTTATTTCGCCCCGACAGCGGAAACGCAGCCCCTACTGCATACATGGTCGCTCGGAGTGGAGGAGCAATTCTATCTTCTTGCTCCCGGCTTTCTTCTTTTGCTGGCTCATGCACGCATCCGAAAATGGCGAATGCCTATTTTCTTTGGATTGCTGATATTGTCATTAGCGATCTCGGTGTACGGCGTTGCCGATGGAGCAATCGTCGGCATTTTATTTGCTGCCTTCGCGAGCATTCGAACTTATGATCGGCATGGCCCTCGCGCTTGGCTTCGTGCCGCCGATCAAAAGTACTATGACGCGGCAGATCCTAGGTGCCGGCGGTCTTGTCATGATTGCTGGGGCGGCGTTGTTCTATTCCGGCGAGACGCCCTTTCCCGGTTTCGCTGCATTGGTTCCGTGCGTCGGCGCCGCGTTAGTGATTCACAGTGGTTCCGCAGAGGACACCGCAGCGTACAAACTGCTTGCAGTCAGGCCAGTCGTATTCGTCGGCAAACTATCCTACTCCCTCTACCTCTGGCACTGGCCCCTGCTCGCTTTCGCTGCCTATGAGTTTGGAGCAGCTTTGGAGCCGTATCACCGCTTGGGATTGCTGGCGTTGGCTTTTGCCTTATCGGTTTTGTCTTACTTCTATGTCGAGCAACCTGTGCGTCGAGGATACCTGCTACCGACGCAGTCGATTGCTTATGGTGCTAGTGCAGTCGCTCTACTTTGTTTTCTTGGGTTCACTGGCGCCGTCCACTACTTCCGTGGCTTTCCCGATCGGTTGGGCCCCGAAGGAGCGGCTTTTGTGCGCGCCTATAACGATAACTCGGGTCGTCGCTTGAACCTGAACGCAATTGGACCGGGTGAGATACAGCTTGGTTATGACAGAGCTCCACCTTCTTTTGTTCTTTGGGGAGATTCTCACGCCCGAATGCTGATGCAGCAGGTGTCTCGGTTGGCGAACGAGCTGGCATTGAGTGGCCGGGGGATCTACCGAGGAGGCTGTCCACCGCTTTTCGGATTGAACGAGCAGCAACGCTCGAAATTCAGGAAGTGCTTGCCGATAATCGAACAGGCGCATGAACAGATTCAAGCTCCAGAGACAACAAGCGTTATCATGATTGCTCGGTGGGCGGGTTACGCCGAAGGGAGGGATCCAGCGGTAGGAAACTTCTCTCATCGCCTGGCTCCCGGAGACGAGCACAAAAATCGTGCTGAGTTCGCTCGACTGCTTCGGACGACGGTTGAGAAATTGCTGGCCGCCGGTCGGACCGTAACTCTGCTGGGGCCGGTTCCAGAGCTGCCATTCCATTTGCCTAGGGTGATGACACAAGCCTTGATGCGGGGCCGACAGGCTGACTTTTCCGTGCCCTACTCCGACTTCCTGAAGAGGCAGGCGACCGTCCTGAGCGTGCTCGCAGAGCTGGACCGGCTACCGGGCGTGCGGGTCCTGTACCCTCATTTGCAGTTGTGCGACGGGAATCGCTGCAGGACAGTGAAGGATGGGAAACCACTTTATCACGATGACGATCACCTCAATGCCGTAGGGGCCGAAGTCCTTGCAGATCTTCTGCGTGAGGCTCTGACACCTCAAGGGGCTACACAGGAGGTCGTGGGTAGCGTCGAGTAGTCGACTCCACTTCGAAGACGCCTCTGGCATAGCGCTTCCGCGCTCCCAATTTTTTGCACCTTGAAGGCCTGCTATTCCCGCGAGCGGATTGCATTCGCTTGCGAGGCTGTGCTCTTGTGCAGGAGCGCTGGGAGGATAGATCAGCATGTTCAAACCGACGCTCGGAGCCTCAACGCTGCTCGATCGCCAGAGCCACAAGCGGGCAGATGCAGCCTATCTCGAAGCCCTGCTTGCGGCCCCGGAGGCGCGCTTTCTGGTGCTCGCGGACCTGAAGCCAGTCATTCACTCGAACCCGGAACGCACTAAGGGTAGCATCCGCTGGTTCACTCGCGAGGAAATGCAGAGCGTCGGGCTGCCGGTCTCCGAGTCGCTCTTCCTGGGCGTCGATCCCGCCACTGGTGGCGGCCGGTTCGCCATCGCCGTGACGGAGCATCGCGCCCGCAATGCGCCGGGCGGGCTCGAGCTGATGCGCCCGATCGTCGACCTGCGGTCACTCGCCATGCAGGGTGTGCTGCCGCCGGAGGAGCTGTCGCTGCTCGGGCTCGCCAAGGCGCTGGCCGGCTGGCACGAGGACACGCGCTGTTGCGGTCACTGCGGCGGCACCACGCTGGTCAAGGACGGTGGCTGGAGGCGCAAGTGTTGGGCCTGCGGAAAGGAGCACTTCCCGCGCACCGATCCGGTCGTGATTATGCTGATCGTCGATCCGCCGAACGACCGCTGTCTGCTGGGCCATGAGGCACGATTCGCGGAGAAGATGTGGTCCACGCTCGCGGGCTTCATCGAGCCCGGCGAGGACATCGAGAGTGCGGTCCGGCGGGAGACGAAGGAGGAGACCAACATCGAGGTCGGCGAGGTTCGCTTCCACTCGACCCAGCCCTGGCCGTTCCCGCACTCGCTGATGATCGGCTGCATTGGGATCGCCAAGACGACCGACATTACGATCGATCCCAACGAGATCGTCGACGCGCGCTGGTTTTCGCGCGACGACGTCAGGCTGATGCTGGAGGGTAAGCACCCCGATGGCCTCTGGGTGCCTGGTCAGCAGGCCATCGCGCGGTCTCTGATTACCGCCTTCGTCGAGGGCGAATTCTAAACCCGGCGCGCGGCGAGGACCCGCGCACCGGCTGTTCGCTATTTGATCAGCTCAGACCGCAGCCAAAGCTTGCTCGAGGTCGGCGATGATGTCGGCCTTGTCCTCGAGGCCGATCGAGAGCCGCACGACGTCCGGACCTGCGCCTGCCGCAATTCGCTGCTCATCCGTGAGCTGCCTGTGCGTCGTCGACGCCGGGTGGATCACCAGGCTGCGCGTGTCGCCGATGTTGGCGAGGTGCGAGAAGAGCTTCAGGTTCGCCACCAGCTTCACGCCGGCGTCGTAGCCGCCTTTGAGGCCGAACGTGAAGACAGCACCGGCCCCCTTCGGGCAGATCCTCTTATGCAGTTGTAGTACGGGTTGTCCGGCAAACCGGCGTAGTTCACCCACGCCACCTTGGGGTGCTTGGACAGATACTCGGCGACAGCCAGCGCATTCTCGCAGTGCCGCTGCATGCGCAGAGGCAGCGTCTCGATTCCCGTGAGGATCAGGAAGGCGTTCATCGGCGAGATGGCCGGGCCGAGGTCGCGCAGGCCCATCACCCGCGCTGCAATGGCGAAGGCGAAGTTCCCGAATGTCTCGGCGAGCTTCATGCCGTTGTAGGACGGGTTCGGGTCGACAAGCGTCTTGTAGCGATGCTTCGCGCCGAGCCAGTCGTACGTGCCGCAATCGACGATGATGCCGCCGATGGAGTTGCCGTGTCCGCCCATGAACTTCGTCAGCGAATGCACGACGATGTCTGCGCCGTGGTCCTTGGGGCGGCACAGGTAAGGCGTTGCCAGCGTGTTATCGACGATAAACGGCACGCCGGCCTGTTTCGCCACGGCGGCGATGGCAGGCAGATCGACGACGATGCCACCCGGGTTGGCAATCGACTCGACGAAAATAGCTTTGGTCTTCGGCGTGACCGCGCGGGCAAAGCTCTCCGGATCGGTGGAGTCGGCCCACACAACGTTCCAATCGAACTTCTTGAACGAGTGATTGAACTGGTTGACGGAGCCGCCGTAGAGCTGCCGGCCGGCCACGAACTCGTCACCGGGCTCGAGCAGCGTGTGGAAAACAAGGAACTGCGCCGCGTGGCCCGAGGCGACGGCCAGTGCCGCCGTGCCGCCTTCCAGCGCAGCCACCCGCGACTCGAGCACCGCCTGAGTCGGGTTCATGATGCGGGTGTAGATATTCCCGAACGTTTCCAGCCCGAACAGGGCGGCAGCGTGGTCCGCGTCGTTGAAGACGTAGGAGGTGGTTTGATAGATCGGCGTCACGCGTGCGCCGGTTGACGGATCCGGTGCGGCGCCCGCGTGGATCGCGAGAGTCGCGAACCCGTGAGTGCCGTTGCCAGGCTGGTCGGACATGGGCGGGTACCTCCATTACTTCGGTGGGCTAGGCTAACTCATTCGGCGGCGATCCTAGTCGATCCTGCGTCGAGGGCTAGAGTTCGACCTGCGGTGATCGACCGAAAAATCCATCTTGCGCGTGACTCTTTTGTCGCGGGCGACCCTTGATGCAGATCAAGCGCCCGGCGAAGCATCGCGCCACCCTGGCTGGGAGCATACGTGCATCCAGTCGGGATGCCAGGAGGATTGAGCCATGCCCTGGTCGATATGCCGCCAAGTAGAGCGTCAAGCTCAACTCATGGGCGAGATGATGGAGAGGCTCGGCGTCGATCCGTTGGCCGCGGCCCGCCGCCAGCACGGCACTGCGTTCTTTCAGGCCAGGACGACGTGCCTGATGTGCCGGTCGAGCAGCGATTGCCGGCGCTGGATCGAGGGCGCGCCCGGAGCCGAGCATCCGTCGCGGTTCTGCCCCAACATGCCCTTTTTCGAGAGCTGCCTGCGGCACTAGGACTGCAGGGCGCGGCCGGGTGCTTTTCAATTGGGCCCTGACGCGGTAGAAGCGCCTGCGTGGGCGGTTAGCTCAGTGGTAGAGCGCTTCGTTTACACCGAAGATGTCGGGAGTTCGATCCTCTCACCGCCCACCATGCGCCTGCGCTGAGGCACGACGAACCAACCCAATCCAATCACCAGAAACAGAACCGGCCGAGCTGAGCCCGGCCGGATCTAAGGACATGTGTCTCGAACGTTAGTGGCCAAACCTGTAGTTCACGCCGACGCGGAAGGTGTGCATCGTGAGATCTGCATCGGTCGTATACGTGTCTGCAACGAAAGGTCCAACAAGCGTGGTGGTATAGGTCTCCTCTCCAAGGTCGAAGTAGAGATATTCGGCCTTGGCACTCCAGTTCGGGGAGAACGCCACTTCGAGACCCCCACCTACAACCCATCCAGTGTGGTCCGCGGAGTCCCCACCAGAAAACGTTACGGGGCCGGCGGGTGTCGGGTATACCACCAAGGTCTTTAAATTGACATCGGCCCAAGCAAAACCGGCTGTCACGTAGGGCATCACCCGATCAAATGGCAAAACCGATCCGTCCACGTACACTACCGAAGGAGTCGATCTCAGTTTTTATTCTGCCTACCCCGTTACTCACGCCGACATCGAAGGTCAGGGTGTCGTCCATATGAGCACCCTGGTAGTCGACCTCGATTCCGAGCACTACAGATCCCGACTGGAGATTGTAGCCAATTTGGCCACCGCCAAACCAGCCTTCGGGCTCGGAGATCAGGATTGGAGCTCCGAACGGAACGTCCTGGTGTGCCAGGAGGAAATGGGTCTGCGTCCGCATCGGCCCACCCATACCCAACATTGGCGCCGATATAGAGTCCCGTCCAGCTGAACGGTGCCACCACGATCGGCTCATCCTTCAAAGACCCACCATACGTGTCATACGGCCCGCCCAAGTCCGCCGCGCTGGCGAGGCTCGTTGAAAGCAATAAACCAAGAGTTGCAATCAATGGTCGCATCATTTCCCTCCTGACCCCAAACGAGATTCGGTTGTCAGAGTATATGATGCTATACTTATGGTTGTAGTGCAGGGCAGCGCTTCCAGCACTCAATTCTTGGCGGTGTGACTGAGGAAGCACAGCTTTGGCGTGCAGGTGCTGCAGATGGCCGGCGTCGCAATCTGACTCTGGAACGCAGGTCCGACGCTCTAACCAACTGTGCTGCGCCCGCAAATCGATGGCGAGCCGTATCGGCCCGCCGTTACAAGGCGATCCAGTACGTGAAGGCGCAGCTTCAACCGAACGGCCCAAAACAGAACCGGCCGGGCTGTGCCCGGCCAGTTGATAAGAGCGTGTAACAGACGTCAGCCGCCGAACTTATAGTTCACAGCGATGCGCACCGTTTGGAAGCTGAGATCCGCATCGATGGAATATGGGTCGCCAACATCAGATCCGACGAATAGGTCAGCATACGTTTCTTTTCCAAAATCGAAGTACAGATATTCTGCTCTTGCGACCCAATTCGGGGCAAGAGCGAATTCGAGGCCGCCACCTAGCACCCAGCCAGTATGGGTGTTCGAATCAGTACCAATGTACCAGCGGTCTGGGTTGAAGGGCGCATACGCTTGTGGACAGATGGGAGTTCGAATTCCAGTAGTGGTCCTGAGATAATCGGACGCGCCTATCGGAGTAGGTCCGTGACGCGAATAGCTACAACCTTTGGTGGCTTTGGATCGTGCAGGGGCGACGCGGCCTGCCCGCAGGTAGCACCACCTGCGTCACAGCAGCTGGGACTAGGAGGAGGAAACTGGCGCGAGCGACGGGACTTGAACCCGCGGCCTCCGGCGTGACAGGCCGGCGCTCTAACCAACTGAGCTACGCCCGCAAATCGAATGGCGAGCCATATCGGCCCGCCGCCAATAGGCGATCCTTTACGTGAGACGCCGGGGTGCGTCAAGCCGGTGCGGCGACCCGAACGTCTCGATCCACGGCATCGCGGCTCCTTCTCGCCCTCACGGTCAGCGGCCGGCCATCAGACGAGGAGTCCCGCAGGGAACAGCGGCAGGCGCAGAGATCCCCTAGATCAGAGGCTCAACAGTGCACTCTGCCCAGGAGCCGCTACACAGAACAGAACAACGTAGCGGCAAGAGCAACGGAGAGATGATCATGAGCACGACAGCAGCACAACTGACCCCCTCCGCGACATTAGCAGCGTCCAACGCGCCTGCCCGCCAAGGGCTCAAGGCATGGCTGAAGACCATCGCCGAGAGCTACAGGAGGTCGATGGAGCGCAGGGCCTCGGTTTCAGCCCTCCGGGGCCTTGACGACCGCCTGCTGAAGGACATCGGCATCGACCGTTCGGAAATCACGTCCGTCGTCTACGGTCGCGATGTCGATCGGGACCGGCGCGACCGCCGCTAGCCTACATCTCGTTGGCCGCTTCGCCCTTTTCAAGCGGTCCCTGGGCCTCGTCGCCCAGGGGCTTGCGCATGTAGGCGACGGCCAGGCTCTGGCCGCGGGGTAAAGCGCGGACGCCGTGCGAGGAGGTCTCGTATCCGAGGCCGGCGAAGAACTCGACAGAGTTGAACGGGGCCTCGACCGCGAGGATCTTGAACCCACCCCGCCGGGCTGCCGCTTCCGCCGCCGCGACGAGCTTAGTGCCCAGCCCTATGCCGGTGAACAGGGGTCGGACGTAGACCCAGCGGATCCGGGCGGTGGAGGCATTGCCGTCGCCCGCGGTCCACCCGGCCGTTCCAACGAGCTGGCCGCTGAACCACGCCCCGAGGAGCTGCTGGCGGCGGATCGCCTCGGAAAGCATCTCCGTGTAGGCGAAGCTGTACACGTGCTCCGTGAATGCTGCGATCTCCTCCTCGGAGAATGTCTGGGCAGCCAGCACACGGAATGATGTGGATTGAAGGGAGCGGACCTCGGCAAGATCGTCTGGGCCGATCGGGCGAATCTCGGCGGCGGTGGCGATCTCGTTCGTCACAGCGTGCGTCCCGGCTTTGCCGTCCTAATGCACTCGCCTGGCCGAATGGCTCACGATGAAAGCTCATCCGTCAAGGCGCGCCAAACTCATCATCTGGTGTCTGCAGCCCGCCCCGGTGCTTCGGCCCGTTTCTGCGGCTGATCGACCTCGGGATTGTATTCTGCCTGCTTGCAGGAGCAGCCCTGCACATATTCCTTCCGATACCGGAACGCGGTCTTCAGCGACGTGTACGGCTGCCGCGTGCTGTACGAGACGGCGTCCTCCATGCTGCCACCGGGGTTCTGATGGTAGAAAAGCTCCGCGGGCGCCGCGCACTTCAACTCGCAAATCTGGGCATCGCGGTCGAAATGGTTGGGCAGCGTGGAGAAGCTCACGGGGAAGTAATAGCCGTCACAGAGGCGGACGCAGACGGTCCGGAACGTGGCGAACGGCAGGTTCCCGAAATGTCCGCCGTGGAAGCCGCTGCTGTCCTCGTCCTGCCAGATCGACGAAAATGGATTGAACTGGCGCGCCTGCTGTTGATAGGTGGCGCCGCAATTGTTGCGAGCCAGCTCGCGGATGATGTCCTCGCGGTAGGAGCGATTGCCGGAGGAGAGCAACTGCTGGCGCTGGGCCTCGAGCTCTGAAAGCCGGGTCCTGGCGGCTTCCACCTGCCGGTTCAGATCGACGCACTGCCGCGTGCGGCGCAACGACTTGGCGAACAGGAAGTATTCGAAGCAGCCGTTCCGCTCCAGCTGAGCCTGCCCGGATTGGAATTGGTGATCTGCCTGGCGGATCTCCTGCTCGATACGAGGCAGAAGCTGACGCGCCTGCGACCCTCGGTTGGCCTCCTGAGCAAGCCGTTGCTCGAGCTGCAGGCAGATGGCCGACCGGCTCAGAATCATACCCCTGATATCCCTGCGGTTGCTGCGGAGGGGGTTCACGGTAGACCGGTTCGCGCGGTCTGGGAGGCTCCTGTCCCCAACCCCACTCCCATGGCCAGCCTTGGGCCAACACGGGACCTGATGCCAACAGGAGCAACGCCACGGCGGTCGCCAAGCCGCCATAGCGGCGATTCGATGTCCAACGCTTGATGAGGCGCATAGTCAAATCACACCCGTATGGGCGAGCCAATGCCGCTTGGGCTTGGCCCGTCCCGGTCTCCCGTTTCCCTTGAATCAAATTTGCTATGGGGTCAATGCAGCGTAAATGGGGCGCCCTCTCGGTGTGGACGTCTGGCAACGCGCACTCCCGAACGAATGGTCTGCCCGGCCGTTGAAGGGGATTGAACCGAAGTAAATGGTTCGGGAGAGGTTCCGTGCTGTTCGACACCTGGTCCGGGTTGCTGCGCGTGTTGGTGGTCGGCACTCTTGCCTACGGGGGCCTCATCGTGCTGCTGCGCATCAGTGGCAAGCGCACGGTGGCGAGGATGAATGCTTTCGACCTCGCGGTGATCGTGGCTCTCGGTTCGACCCTTGCGATGGTTGTCCTATCGAGGACTATCCCGCTCGCGGAGGGGCTCACGGCGATCGCGCTCCTCATTCTGCTTCAGTTCGTGGTTTCCTGGCTCTCATCCCGCTCGCCCGGCTTCCGCTGGATGATCAAGGCGCGGCCGAGCCTGCTGTTGTCCGACGGCAAGTTCATCGAGGAGGCCCTGCTGGAGGAGCGCGTCGCGCGGGAGGAGGTGATGGCTGCCGTGCGGGCTAGCGGATACGAGAGCTTGGACCAGGTGGCCGCAGTGGTGCTGGAAGCCGATGGAACCCTCAGCGTCATTGGTCATCCGACGCCCGGCACCGAATCGGCGATGCGCAACGTGAGCGGGCGCGAGGCCACGCGGCATCTCGAGCACCCCGCTTGACGTCCCCCACCGGCCTCACGCATAAGCACCGCATGGACAGAGCCGCGATCATACCCGCTGCGCGCACCTGCAGCGGCATTATTTGCATCATTATTTCGAGCTAGCTCATCGCTGGCGCGCGGCCGCTCACCTTATCCTCCAACTTCAGAGCCACGCCCCGCCAGCAGGTCAGGGGAACACAGTGACGCTCACGCTCTATAATACGCTGACCCGCCGCAAGGAGCCGTTCCGGCCTCTCGATCCCAAGAACGTGCGCATGTACGTGTGCGGCCCGACGGTCTACGACTATGCGCACATCGGCAACGCGCGGCCTGTCATCGTTTTCGACGTGCTGTTCCGGCTGCTCCGGCACATCTACGGACCCGAGCACGTCACGTACGCCCGCAACATCACGGACGTCGACGACAAGATCAACGCGCGGGCAGCCGAGGAAGGCGTCTCGATCCGGGAGCTTACAGAGCGCACGACCCGGCAGTTCCACGAGGACATTGCTGCCCTGGGCGTGCTGCCGCCGACAGTAGAGCCGCGTGCCACCGATCACATCGAGGACATGAAGCGGCTGATCGAGCGCCTGGTCGAAAAGGGCTGCGCCTACGTCGCCCAGGACCACGTGCTGTTCGATGTCGGCGCCATGCCCGACTATGGCCGCCTCTCCAACCGCAGCCTCGAGGAGATGGAGGCGGGCGCGCGGGTCGAGGTGGCACCCTACAAGAAGGGGCCAATGGACTTCGTCCTGTGGAAACCCTCGAAGCCCGGCGAGCCTGCCTGGCCGAGCCCCTGCGGCATTGCCACCCCGGGCCGGCCTGGTTGGCACATCGAGTGCTCAGCCATGGCCGCGCGGCACTTGGGCGAGGTTTTCGACATCCACGGCGGCGGCATCGACCTCGTCTTTCCGCATCACGAGAACGAGATCGCACAATCCCGCTGCGCGCACGGCACGCCGATCATGGCGCAGGTGTGGATGCACAACGGGTTCCTCCAGGTCGAGGGCGAGAAGATGTCCAAGAGCCTGGGGAATTTCGTGACGATTCACGAGCTGCTGGCGACGGAAAAATTTGGCGGGCGCTCCTGGCCGGGCGAAGTGCTGCGGTTCAATATGCTCAGGACGCATTACCGGCAGCCGATCGACTGGACGGTGGAAGGCTTGGAGCAAAGCCTTACCATTCTCGACTCCTGGTTCCCTTTCGCGAGCGAATACTCCGACGCTGATCGACAGCAAGCAGAGCCGGTCATTGAGGCTTTGTGCGATGATCTGAACACGCCCAAAGCCATTGCAGAGCTGCACCGGCTGCATGATGCTGAAGAACGTGGTGCCCTTGGCTACGCCTTGGCGCTGCTTGGCTTTACTGGCGAGACTGATAAAGCGCGAGCGGCGAGCGGGCCGAGACAGAAGCGTCAAGAACTCGCGACTATCGTTGAACCTCGCATCAGCGCCCGATTGGCGGCGCGCAAGGCCAAGAACTTCGCCGAAGCAGACCGCATTCGCGACGAGCTCGCGGCCATGGGTGTTCAGCTCAAGGATTCCAAGGATCCTGCCACGGGTGAAATCGTGACCACCTGGGAGATCAAGCGCTGAAGGAGGAAACGCTATGAATAATGCGAACAACGCGGCCACGCTCGATCACATCGGTCTGCAGGTCAGCGATTTCGCCCGCGCCAAGGATTTCTATTCGGCAGCGTTGCAGCCGCTCGGCATAAAACTGCAAATGGAATTTCCAAGTCCGGCTGGTGGCGTGGCCGGATTTGGCCGCTGCAAACCCGAATTCTGGATTGCCGCCGGAAACAGCCGACGAGCCCATTCCATATCGCGTTCCACGCGGTCAACAGGGCTGAGGTCGATGCGTTCTACAAAGCTGCCATTGCGGCCGGTGCGAAAGATAACGGAGCGCCAGGGCTGCGCCCGCAGTACCACCCCAATTACTACGGCGCCTTCGTCATCGATCCCGATGGGCACAATATCGAGGCGGTCTGCCATTATCCTGAGTGAGAAACAATGACTGAGCCCGATGCCACTCCACCGTTTCAGCGCCACCGCATCTATTACCTCATCCTGAAGATCGCCGTGATCATCGCGGCGGTCGTCCTTGCGCTCCGTCTTTTCGATGTCATCTGAGGACCGAACAGTGTCACGCGAACGCCTTTATCTTTTCGACACGACTCTGCGTGACGGCGCGCAAACAACGGGGGTGAATTTCTCTCTCGAAGACAAGCGCCGGATTGCGGAGCTGCTGGACGGGCTCGGCATTGATTACATCGAGGGCGGCTATCCGGGCGCAAACGCCACGGACACGGCATTCTTTGCTGAACGGCCGAAGCTGGAGAATGCACGTTTCACGGCCTTTGGCATGACCAAACGCGCAGGGAGGTCGGTATCGAACGATCCCGGCTTTCAGGCAACATTGCAATCTGGTGCCGACGCCATCTGCCTCGTCGCGAAATCGTGGGACTATCACGTGCGCGTCGCGCTCGGCATCAGCAACGAAGAGAATTTGGAGTCGGTTGCCCAATCGGTCCGCGCCGTTCGTGAGACCGGCACCGAAGTGATGATCGACTGCGAGCACTTTTTCGACGGCTACAAAGGCAACCGTGAATATGCACTCGCAGTCGCGCGTACGGCGTACGAAGCCGGCGCCCGTTGGGTGGTCTTATGCGATACCAACGGCGGAACGTTGCCGCACGAAATTGGACGAATTGTCCGCGAAGTGACGGAGGTCATCCCGGGCACGCACCTTGGAATCCACACGCATAATGATACCGAAAATGCCGTCGCAAATGCGCTCGCAGCGGTGCGGGCCGGGGTTCGTCAGATCCAAGGCACGCTGAATGGCATCGGCGAGCGGTGTGGCAATGCGAACCTCACCTCCATAATTCCGACGCTGCTGTTGAAATCGGAATTCGCCGATCGCTTCGAAACAGCGGTGACGCCAGAACGGCTGATGCGGATCACGCAGGCCAGCCGAATTTTCGACGAGATCCTGAACCGCGCACCGAACCGGCAGGCGCCTTATGTCGGGGAGGCGGCGTTTGCGACGAAGGCCGGAATTCAGCAGATGACGAGTCGCTCGCCAGGCACG
>CAWBAM010000054.1:0-14418 GCA_963786775.1 uncultured Pseudomonadota bacterium
GGCGCAGCGCCTTGGAGACAGCGCCGCGGCACGTGCTCTAACTCAGATGGCGGCGCGCGTCGGGCGCGGCCCCGGGCAACTGGCGAAGCTCGTGCGCGAACGGCAAGACCTGGTGCTGCGCTGGAAGGATGCGGATCGGCGGCTCTTGTCGGCGCTCGGCGCCACTGCTTCAGATCGAGACGAAGCTCTCATCCGTTCACTTCGTGAGGAGCTTACCAGTCTCGAAAAGCGAATTGGATCCGTCACAGAACTCATCGACAGTGCGTTTCCCGAATACGCAAGCCTCGCGAATCCCGATCCCGTTCCGATCGAGGATGCTCAGCGGCTGCTGCACGAGAACGAGGCTCTGATCCAATTCCTGATCGGCAGCTATGGCAGCTATGTCTGGGTCATCACGAAAAACGACGTACGCTGGGTCAAGCTCGCCGCGGGCCGGCGCGAAATCGTGAACAAGGTCGACGCTCTACGTTGCGGTCGGATGGCAGGAGCTGGTACGACTACGGAGGATCGCGGTGCCAGAGACTGCTCGAAACCGGCTATACCTCCAGCGATTACGAGCGCGGTGCGCCGCTGCCCTTCGACCTCGCCAAAGCGCATGAGCTCTATCGCGACTTGTTCGGCGGCATCGAGGATTTGATCCATGATAAGCATCTTCTGGTGATCCCCTCGGGGCCGCTGACCAAGCTGCCGCTGCATGTGCTCGTGACGGCCCAGCCGCCAACAGGCAATCAAGGCGGCGCGGTTGACTACAGCGCTGCCCAATGGATTGCGCGTCGCCAGCCGATAACCATCGTGCCGTCCGTGGCGGCTCTGAAGGCGCTCAGGTCTGGCGCTTCGACGAAGCCACCGACACGTCTCTTCATTGGCTTCGGTAATCCGTTGCTCTCGGGACCGGATGGACAGGACCGCAGAGCCTGGCAGTACCAAAGTTGCCGTCGCGAGGCGTCGATTAGCTTCGGGCAGCGACTAGCCAGTGCGATGCAATACGTTCCGGCGCTCGCGTCGCTGTTCCGGGGCAGCTTGGCTGATGTTCGTGAGCTACGGCGGCAGATGCCTCTGCCGGAGACCGCCGACGAGCTTTGCACCATTGCTCGCCGACTCGGCGCCTCGGAGGAGGACGTCTGGCTGGGCGATCGGGCGACCGAGCGCAATCTGAAACACATCAGCGCAACCGGAGAGCTAGCGCGTTACGGCGTCTTACACTTCGCGACCCACGGTCTAGTCGCTGGCGATTTGGCTGGCTTGGCCGAGCCCGCACTTGTCTTAACGCCGCCCAACGAGGCGAGCGAAGAGGACGACGGATTGCTCACGGCATCCGAGGTCGCAGAGCTCGAGCTTGCCGCAGATTGGGTGGTCCTGTCGGCTTGCAACACGGCAGCGGGGCAGGGCGGAGACGCCGAGGCGCTCTCGGGTTTGGCACGTGCCTTCTTCCATGCTGGCGCCCGCGCGCTGCTGGTCTCTCATTGGGAGGTGAACTCCTACGCCGCCGTCAAGTTGTCGACGGCCGCCTTCGCTGCACTCGCCGATAACCGGGCATTCGGCCGTGCCGAAGCGATGCGCCAGGCGATGCTGTCCATGATCGAGAGCGGCAACCCCGCTGAGGCCCATCCTTCGAACTGGGCGCCGTTCGTCGTCGTGGGCGAAGGGAGCGACCGCTGAGCCATCGAGGGAGGTCGACAGGCTCCGGTTGCTTGTCAGTTGAGCCCTTCGAGCCTGGACCGCGCGGTGGTGACGCCCGCACGCAAGGCGCGCTCGTAGAGCTGCCGGGCGCGTTCTACGTCGGCTTCCACGTCTCGAATTCCCCACGCGGCCAGCATGTTGGGATCGTAGGTCTCCGCCAGGGCCATGATCGCCTCCGGCTCGTCGGCCGAAACAGCAGGCATCAATTTCTCGCGGCCGCCGAGAATGTCGCCGGCTAGGATCAGACGTTTTCCTTCAGCGATCGCACTGCTCCAGGATGCTTTCGGTTGCGCTGCGGTCGTCGTAGTCGTCGCGGTCTTGGGATTAGAGGCGGCTGGTGCAGCGGCCTGAACCACGGTGGCGGGGGCTTTCCGGGGCTGATCCGACGCGCGCGGCCCGGATGGCGCAACGGCCGGCGTGATGACCGTTGTTGAGACTGTGCGCTGCTGGACCTGCACCGATGCCTTGGCAGGACTTGTCGTTGACTGAGCCACCTGCCCGGCAGGCGAATCTCCGCCACCGAACAAGGCTTCGATCCCAAGGTCGCCTAGTCGGCCGGTCATGACGAGCACTACGGGCACGATGACCGCGAGGCCCGTGATGAAGCCCAGTCCAGCCGCACGGATCTGATCGCGAAGCGAGCTCGTCTTAGGAGGCTCCGGCGGCGTGCGCCAAGTTGATGGAATAGGCATCGCCGCATCGTCCTCCTCGTCGTCGAAGAGGCCGCGGGGCGGTGCCATAGCGGGCAAGGGGTTCGAAGGCGCAGCCGCGACAGTGGATTGGGGCGCTCAAAGTGGTCGCGCCCCATCTTCATGGCCTGCGCAATCTCATCCACCAGGGCTGAAGGTTGTGTCTTCTGCGTGGCGCTATCGGGCTCGTCGCTCCTCTGGCCATTCAGTCCGTTGACTTGACCATTGAGCCTCTTGACCAAGCCTTCGTGACTGCTTTCCATCGTCACCCCCACTCAGGTTTCGATGCTTGGGGGATCCTCGCAGAGTTGCGCTGCTCGGAGCGCATCCGCACCGAACTCCCAAGGCCGCCGCCACGCCGGTCTAGCCTACGCAAAACTCAGTGGGACCCCCAACACCTCCCCGGTCCCTAGCGCCAACTAACACGCTCGCGCCGATGCACACAATCGAATAAAGGTTCGTCGGAGTTGTGGCAGGCCAGGCAAACTGGTGCACATTTCTGAATAGCTAGTTAACGCCGGCCGAGGTTAGCAGAACTTGGGGGGCTACTTTGCTTCCGCTCGTACTCGGACTTCTCCTGTTTTTCCTCGTCCATCTTGTGCCGACGAGGCCCGATTTGAGGAGCGGCCTCGTCGAACGATTTGGGCAAGGCGGCTATAAGGCCATCGTTTCGGTGATCTCCCTTGCCGGTCTGGTCCTGATTGTCGTGGGCTTCGGCAAGCTGCAGGTTATGCCGGCCAAGAATCCGGAGCTCTGGATACCGCCGGTTTGGACCCGCCACCTCGCGTTCCTTCTCATGCTGCCGGCCATGATCATGTTCGTCGCGGCCGAGGTGCCGTGCCACATCCGCACAGCGGTCAAGCACCCCATGTTGGCCGGAATAAAGATCTGGGCCACAGCCCACCTGTTGGCGAACGGCGATCTTGCCTCGATTTTGCTCTTCGGCAGCTTCCTCGGCTACGCGATCTATGACCGGATTTCCGTGAAGCAAAGGATGGTTGCGCCGCGCCCGGGGCCGCGCAGCGGCGGGATTCGTAACGATATCATCGTCGTCGCGCTCGGGTTGGCGCTGTACATCTTCATGCTGTTTATTGGCCATGCCTGGCTGATCGGAGTGCCCCTGCTCCCCGGCTGGTATTGACGGTTCACCATGGCCGCTCTGGCGAGGCCGTAAATCCGCCGGAAAGACATCGCAGCAAGGGGCTGAAACGGCAAAGTTTCGCTTGAGCGGCCGCTGCCGGCAAGCCGTCGCGTTGGCGCGGAATGTGCGCTGCGCTATGTGTACGGCGCCTGGGTACGCGTTCGTATCCAGAGATTTGGCATCAGGAGGGCCGAACCGAGAATGGCTGACGACCGCGACCCAATTTTGCGCGAGCTCGAGAGCGAGGTGCGCCGTGAGCAATTGGCGAAGCTCTGGGACCGGTATGGCATCTACGCCCTCGCGGTCGCAGTTCTGATCATTGTCGGCGTCGGCGGATACAAGTGGTGGGAGGCCCACACCTTGGCCGCTGCAGCTGAGGCCGGCGCACGCTATCAGGCGGCGATGCAACTCGCAGAACAGGGCAAGGAAGCCGAAGCGAGACAGGCTTTCGAGGCGATGGTGCGGGATGCACCCTCCGGCTATGCCACGTTGGCCCGCCTACAGCTCGCGGGCGAGGCGGCCTCGGCCGGCAGAACTGACGATGCGATCGCCGCTTACGAGGGGATCGCGGCGGACGGCAGCGTCGACGAGCTCCTCCGCCAGTATGCCCAGTTGCAAATTGCAATGTTGAAAGTCGATACAGCCGACTTTACCGAAATGCAGAATCGGCTCACCCCTTTGATGTCGGAGGGCAACGCCTGGAGGCACAATGCGCGCGAGCTGCTGGGCTTATCGGCTTTTCGCGCCGGGCGTTTGGAGGAGGCGAGGCAAATTTTTCTGGAGCTAGCCGCAGACCAGAAGACCCCACCGTCGGTTCGTGAGCGCGCCGGCCTCATTATGGGCTTGATCACGTCTGCGGAGGCCCAGAAGACGGCAGCAGCCGCGCAGCCGGCAAGCGGCACGCCGCCCCCGGAAGCGCCCAAGGTGCAATGACGGGGAGATTTGATGGGCGAGGTTGGGAAGCGGTCGCAACGGCTGGGTCAGGTATTAGCGCCTGCCATACTGGTGGCGATCGGCCTGGGCGGTTGTGGGGGCAGCTTGCCGAGTCTGCCCAAGATCAGTGAGCTAAACCCATTCGCTGAGAAAGAGCAGCCGCTACCCGGCAAGCGAATTCCGGTCATGCAGGCACGAGACAGCCTCGGAGCGGAGCTGGCAGCGGCTGATAAGCCGGTGGTGCTGCCACCGCCGCGGGCAAACGAGAACTGGACTCAGCCGGGCGGCGAGCCCAACAACTCTCCCGGCCATCTTGAGCTCAATGGCTCCTTGCGGCGGGCCTGGAGCGCGGACGTGGGCACTGGCTCCAGTTCGAAAGGCAAGTTGACGGCCAGCCCCGTAGTCTACGGAGGACGGGTTTTCACCCTCGATGCCACGGCTCGGGTGACTGCGTTGTCCGCGTCGAGCGGCTCAGCTATCTGGCGCGTCTCACTCGTACCGGAAAATGAGCGCGAGGAGGGTGGCTTCGGTGGCGGCCTCGCCATCGAAAATGGCCGGCTCTACGCCGCCACAGGATTCGGCACGGTTGTGGCTCTCGACTCGGCGACCGGCAAGGTGCTTTGGACGAAGAACATCGGCGTGCCCGTGCGGGCCTCGCCCACTGCAGTCGATGACAAGGTGTTCGTCGTCACCACTGAGGGGCATGTATACGCGCTGGCTGGATACGATGGCGGCGAGCTGTGGACCTTCCGCGGTATTCCGGAACGTACCAGCATCATCTCCAATCCGAGCCCCGCGGTGGAAGGTGGTGTCGTGGTCGTGCCTTATCCCTCCGGAGAGCTGGTCGCCTTGCGCGCCGACGACGGCACGCCTGTATGGACCGAAAGCCTGGCACGCACTCGCACAGTTTCATCTCTCGCCTCGCTGAGTGACGCGGCGCGGCCAGCGATAGCCGGTGGAGTGGTCTATGCCGTCGGGCATGGAGGCCGGCTGATTGCCACGGAGATCAAGTCGGGCGAGCGGCTTTGGTCGCTCAATGTGGCGGGCACGCAGGCGCCAGTAGTCGCGGGCGATAATGTTTTCGTGGTCGACACCTCGGGGCAACTGCACGCGATTACGCGCCGCGACGGTAAGGTGATCTGGACAGCCAAGCTGCCGGGTACGAGCACCTGGTCAGGGCCGACCCTTGCCGGCAATCACCTTTGGCTCACATCGAACAAAGGCCAGCTGGTTGGCGTTGACCCTGCGACCGGGCGTGTGACAGCGCAGCAGAATCTCGATTCGCCCATCTATATCGCGCCGGTCGTCGCCGGTGGGCGTATGTACGTGCTGACCGACAAGGCACGTCTGGTCGCCTTCAACTGACGCAATCTTCGCAGGCGCTGACGGGTCAGGCCGCTTGCGAAGCCGAGTTCTCGTGCGCTCCCGATGCCGTCCATTCCTACAGTTGCCATCATCGGCCGACCCAACGTCGGTAAATCGACATTGTTCAACCGGCTTACTGGCCGACGAGCCGCGCTCGTCTCGGAAATGCCGGGCCTGACGCGCGACCGCCGTGAAGGCATCGCGACTTTGGGGCGCCATGAGATCCGTCTCGTCGACACGGCTGGGCTCGAGGAGGCTCCACCTGGCAGCATCGCCGCCCGCATGACCCGGCAGACTGAGCAGGCGCTGAAGGATGCCGATCTGGTGCTGTTCGTGATTGATGCCCGGGAGGGGGTGACGCCCGCCGATGCCGCATTCGCGCGGCTGGTCCGCACCGCTGGGCGTCCCGCCATTCTGGTCGCCAACAAGTGCGAGGGCCGTAAGGGCTTCAACGGCTTCTACGAGGCATTTGAGCTCGGCCTCGGCGAGCCCATCGCGATTTCCGCCGAGCATGGAGAAGGCACGGGCGAGCTGGTGGCAGACATCATACGGGCTCTCGGTCTTGAGGATGACGAGGCCCGGCGGGTGGCGGAAGAAGGGGAGGAGGGCGACGCGACCGCCGCCAGACCAATCCGGGTAGCCATTGTCGGCCGCCCAAATACGGGCAAGTCGACCCTCGTCAATGCGCTGCTCGGTGAAGAGCGCATGCTGACCGGGCCTGAGCCTGGTCTGACGAGAGATGCCATCGCCATCGACTTCGAGTGGCGCGGGCGCAAGCTGAGCCTGATCGATACCGCTGGGCTGAGGCGCAAGGCGAGGGTGACGGAAACCGCAGAGAAGCTCGCAACCGCAGATACGCTACGCGCAATCCGCTTTGCCGAGGTCGTCATTCTGATGATCGACGCCGAGCACCCGTTCGAGCATCAGGATCTGACAATCGGCAATCTGGTTGCCGAGGAAGGCCGCGCGCTTGTCATTGCCGTAAACAAGTGGGATCTCATTGCGGAGAAGCAGGCACTGCTGAGCCAGTTGCGGCAGGCGGCCGCTGAAAATCTCGCCCAGGTTCCCGGCGTGCCTCTGGTGCCTATCTCCGCCCTCGCGGAGCGCGGTCTGGATAGGCTGCTCGGCGCCGTGCTGCAGATGTACGATACGTGGAACCGGCGCGTGCCAACACCTGACCTCAACCGCTGGCTGCGGGAGGCCACCGAGAGGCATGCGCCTCCCGCGATCAAAGGGCGGCGGATCAAGATCCGCTATATCACGCAGGTCTCGACACGACCGCCGACCTTTGTAGCTTTCGCTTCGCAACCGAAGGAGTTGCCCAAAGCCTACCTGCGGTATCTCACGAACGGCATCCGGGAGACGTTTAACCTCCCCGGAGTTCCCATCCGCTTCTACTTGCGTAAGGGCGAGAACCCATACGCGAGCCGCCGCTGAAGTCCTTAGCTCTCGATGGGGAGCGGATTGGTGGGACTTTGCACCGTTTCCGCGACTTCGGCGCGATCGAACGCTTGTCTCTGCCTTTCTCGGGCAGTTGCTAAAATCATCTCTAACGCTTGCCGCAAGGTCGTAGCGCGCGGAACCAGCTGGTCGTCGCCTGTCACATCGCCCACGGATTGCAGCTCCCTTTCACCCCATGCGCCTATAATGAATTCGAGATGGGGAGCGCGGCGCCTCAGACGGCGCATCAGCAGACGCGCATGCGCGGGCGCTCGTGCGGCGTCAACATTGGAGAGCACGGCCAGTTGAGCGCCGCCTAAGTCGAGCGAATCGACCTTCGATGGGGTGACGTCCTCCGCACCAAGCACGCGTGTTTCGATTCCATGCTTGGTTGCAAGATGAGCCAAAATAGTTGCTGCGGCTCGGTCGAGCGGATTGCGGATCCCGATTGACAGCACCGGCGTGGCCACCTGCCAGCCTCGCTTCAGTTCGTCGGCTGTCAGCACCGGCAAATCGGGAGGCGGTTTGGGTGCTTCCGGGTCTTCATTCCTCTCCGGCGTCTCGACCTCGAAGTCGCTCAGATCGTCTATCAGCTCCTCGACGAATGCGCGCATCGCTGCGAGACGGTTGTGGTCGAAGCGCCCGCGGCGGGTGTCCTCCTGTGCCATTACCAATGCGGGGAGTGCGACCTCATCGAAATAGCTGACGAGGGATTGCTTCTTGAGAAGCTGCTCCGCCTCGAATGTGATCTCGTCGATGTCGCCGGCCAGCATGCGCTGGTAGAAGCGCTGTGCCGGCGTCAGCGCCGGCTGATCGCCCAAAAGTACGTAGATGAAATTGAGCTGCGGCACATGCCGACCGAGGACGATGAGACAGACCGTCAACGGAATTGCCAGCAGCAGACCGACCGGTCCCCAGAGCCATGTCCAGAACGAGGCCGCTGCGACAACGGCCACGGGCGTAAGGCCGGTGGAGCTGCCTAGCAGCCAGGGCTCCATCACCTGCCCCATCGTGAACTCGCCAATGACGTAGACCAGCAGAGTCACGAAGACCAGCGACCATCCGGGATCGACCGCTGCGGCGAGGAGGACCGGGAAGACCGCTGCGATAATCGATCCGATGTAGGGAACGAAGCGCATCAATCCCGCCAAAATGCCCCAAAGGATCGGGCCAGGAATTCCGAGGAGCCAAAGCACTGCCGCGATTACAGCGCCATAGACGATATTCATCCCGGTAAGCGTCAGGAAAAAGCGGCTGAGACGGCCTGCGGCATCGCTGATCGCAGCGGTTGTCCGCTCGAAATCCTCGCCTCCGAAAACGCGGATCAGCCGGTCTCGCAGGTCCTCCCTCTGGAGAAGGATGAAGATGACCAGGATGAGGATAAGTCCGGTTTGGGCCGTCGGCCCTAAGAGAGGAGTGACAACCTTTTGGTAGTACTCCAACGCGCGCGGCGGCGGGTGGTGGATTTCAACCGGTATTGGCTCAGAGGTTGAAGACCCAGGGGGGCTCTTTCGTTGCGGCTCCCGATCCAGCTCTTCGCCGAGTTTCTCGAGCGCGTCCGTCGCCCGCTCGAAGACACCAGCCGGTGCCCCTGGCTGTGGCCTCAAATCTCGGATCTTCTGACGTAGCGTCAATTCATACTTGGGCAGCTGTCCGGCGAGATCCGCCAGCTGAGCACCCATGATCGCGCCAATCGAGAAGATGATCGAAAAGGCGATTGCAACCACTAGGATGACCGCTGGAACGCGCGGAACCCGGAGCTTTCGTAGGAAGGCCACGAGAGGCGTCAATACGAAGCTCAGCAGCACGGCTACCGCGAGTGGCACAAATAGCTCACCGCCGAAGTAAAGCACCGCAATGATCAGACCAATGACCAGAGCGAGCAGAAGTGGTGGTGCATTGCCGGAGTGAGGCTGTTTGTACCGGATCAGGTCCATTGCAGTTCCGTGCTCGATATGGCGGCCGAGCGACCGGCCGGGCTAGGGCTTACGTGCTGAAGGAACGCGATGGCAGGCCTTTGCGTTCTCGGGCCCGATACTTTGAAGAACGGGGCCGTCTAGCTTCATCCCGGGGATCGACAAGATCGAGAAAGAAGACGATTTGAGAAAAGGAGACCGCGGCCGGCATGCGACCGCGGTCGAGGCATTGGACGCTTCGCTTGCGTCCACGTCTAGGGGCACAAATCAAACGCGTGCAAACTGAAAACGGTTCCAAACAGGGAGTTCTCACAAGTGTTGCAGAAGTGAAACCTGATTATGCTCACAAGAACTTAAATGATTAGCGATGGAACCAATAAACCGGTCGCGCGTTACGGGCTGGCAGTGAGGGTTAATATTGTGACATTGCGCGTAACACTCCCGCGACACGCCGTGACCGGCGAGCCTCGCCATCGAGACGAGGGCGCGCAAGTTGTGGGTGAAGCCGGGTTGTGGGTGGCCCCGTTCGGTTGGGAGCCGAATCCCGTCATTTCCGGCGAGGCTGCGGCAATGTGCGCGACTGACTACAAGTCATCGCCTCGCCGCGGATCGAGGATGCGTGGATCCGTTATGCGTATGCTCCGAAATGGGGGGGACCGCCGCGGGACTTACCTCAATACCGGGTAAAGCTCGATTAGAGGGGGAAATGGCCTACATTCCCGTGTCGGAAAACGGGGCACTCGCGGCCTGCCGTTGGCAATTCGGGCCGCGGACAGTCGGCGGATATCTCGCAGCATATGGCTTGGCGATTGTCACGCCAATATTACTGTTTTCAGGTGCCCTTCTCCACGGATACATCACGATCGAAAATCGGCAATTGGAGCGGCAGGTTCTTCAAACCGCCCGTCTGCTCACATTGGATGTCGATCGCGAGCTCAGCGGCGTAATTCTCTCGCTGGAAACACTGGCGGCCTCTCCGAGCCTCGCAGCGGGTGATTACGAGCGATTTCACAATCACGCAGCACGACTTGTCCGCGCGAACTCCGGTCAATTCATCGTGCTCACCAATGCATCGGGCGAGCCCTTGGTCGACACGCGCGTTCAATGGGGCGAAACACTGCCGGCTGCACCAGACGACGCCGGGGCTGTCCAGGAGGTGATCCGCACAAAGCGGCCGTATGTGTCCGATATGTTGCCGGGACAAAACCTGTTCGCCGTTGCGGTCCCTGTCCCGGAGGATGAGGATGCGAGCGGCGTCCTCACCGTCGTGCTTGATCCAGCTTATCTCGCCAAAATCCTCGAGACAGCGCGACTGCCGGAGGGTTGGAGCGGTGGCGTTGTGGATAGTAGCGGTCGCATTATCGTGCAATCGCGAGATTTCAAGCTTAATGCTGCTGGCCTTACCGCACTGAGGTCCGGCGATGCCGGCCAAGGGCGCGTGGAATTTATAAGTGAGCCTGGACCTGACCGAGTGCAGGCAATCACGCGATCCGACCTCGCGAACTGGTTTGTCACTGCAAGTGCTGTTCCTTCGCTGGCATTGCCTCAAGCCTTGTCCTGGAAGCTTTTCGCTGCTGCCGGGACAACATTACTCGCGCTTTCGCTGCTATTGGCATTCTATTTCGGCAGACGGTTAGCCACGCCGATCCGTTTGACCGCGCTCGCCGCCACGGCACTCGGCAAAGGCGAAGCCATGCCATCGCTCGCACTGCACCTGCGCGAAGTGGATGAGGTCCTGAGCGCCCTGAAAGCGGCATCCGCTCAGCGCCGATTGGCCGAGGACCAGCTTCGAGTTGCCCATGAGCGAATGACACTCGCCCTCTCTGCGACCGAAATGGGCATGTGGGAGAGGGATCTGACGACGAATCGCGTAACATGGTCGGAGGCCATGTATCGGCTGTTCGGCCGTACTCCCGAGGAATTCACCGGCGACCCTGACCAAGTTTTGAGTTTTGTCCATCCTGAGGACCAGCCGCGTTTCCGGCAGGCATACCTCGATGCGATCCGCGGCCCCAGCGATACATTCGAGCAGGAGTTTAGAGTCGTTTGGCCCTCCGGCGCGGTGCGGTGGCTTTACCGGCGCGCGTTTGTGCGGCGCGGGCCCGATGGAAAAGCGGCCTCGGTCTTGGGCGTTGCTATCGATATCACCGAGCGCAAGGAAGCAGAGAACGCCAACGCGCAGCTTGCGGCGATCGTAGCTTCCTCGAGCGAGGCCATTCTGAGCGTATCGCCCGACGGAATAATCGCAACCTGGAACGCAGGCGCCGAGCAGACCTTCAACTACTCCGCCGCGGAGGCCGTCGGATTACCCCTCCGAGAGCTTTTCGCGGAAGAGGGGCTCGCGGACTATGAGCGCATTCGGTCGGCAATGGCGGACGGGCATACGCTGCGGCTGGAAAGCTTCTGCCGTACCAAGATCGGACAGGTCCTGGAGGTCGCGATCGTCGCTAATCCGGTGTGCAGCTCGCGCCGAGTCGGTGTCGAGCTATTCCATCACCATTCGCGACATCTCCGCCCGCAAGGAGCACGACCGGCATCTCGCGAATGTCATGCGCGAGCTGACGCACCGATCGAAGAACTTGCTTGCGATCATCCAGGCGATGGCCCGCCAGACGGCGCTTCGAAGCGATAGCTTGGCTGATTTCGAGACGCGATTTTCGGGCCGGCTGCAGAGCCTTTCCCGCTCTCACGAGCTCTTGATCAGCAATGATTGGGAAGGCGCCTTGTTGAGCGACCTGGTCGCGGTGCAAAGGAGCGCCTTTGGGTCGCGGCATTCGCAGATTCGCGCTTCCGGCCCGGATGTTTTCCTTCGGCCCGAGGCTATTCTCAACATTGGCCTTGCGCTGCACGAACTCGCCAGTAATGCGGAGCGGCATGGTGCGCTGTCCGTGTCCTCAGGGCGGGTCGATCTCACTTGGTCCCTGGAACACGGGAAAGGGGATAAACCCAGGCTTATGATCGTCTGGCGTGAGCGCGGCCGACAACTCGCTGGGGCTCTGCTTCACCGAGGCTTCGGGCGCGATGTCCTCGAGCACGTTGTTCCGACGGCTCTCGGGGCCAACGTCGTGCTCAAGGCGATCCCGGACGGGCTGCTTTGGACGCTTGATATGCCTGGCGATCACTTCGCGAGAGGCCGGATTCCGGCAGCACCGGCAACTTAGTCAAAACGCGATAAGCCTCAAATCAGATGGGGCTACTCGCTTTCGCCCTGGCATTCTCGACATCCTCTCCGATACTCGTCCCGTATTCTTCTCTTATTTGTCGGGCTGCATCTCTCAATTCTGTCCCGAATGAAATGTCGAAATTGAATCGCGCAGTATTGATTGGGAACTGGTGCAGGACCGCAGGTGTTGCGCTGAGCAGTTAGAGTCTTATTTCCGGGCGCGACAGCAATGGCATCAACCCTTACGCCGCACACACAAGAACATCAGCCGGGACGAGAGCACTTGATGCGTCCCGCGCCGGAATACCTTCCGCGCTTCAAGGGAAGTGGTCGCTTGGAGGACAAGGTGGTGCTGATCACTGGAGGGGATAGCGGCATCGGTCGGGCCGCAGCCGTCGCCATGGCGCGAGAGGGAGCATACATCGCCTTCGTCTATTTGGAGGAAACCAAAGACGCAGACGACACGGTGCAGCTCATCGAGGCCGAGAACAGGCGAGCCTTATCCATCAAAGGCGATATTGGCGAGGAAAAGTTTTGCCAAGAGGCTGTACGGCAAACCCTCCAAGCTTTCGGCAAGCTCGACATACTCGTTAACAACGCAGCAGAGCAGCACCTTGAGGATCGGCTGGAGGACATCTCGGCAGAGCAGCTGGAGCGGACATTCCGCAGCAATGTTTTCGGCTACTTCTACATGACAAAGGCAGCGTTGCCGCACATGCGCGAAGGCTCCTGTATCATTAACACGACCTCGGTTACTGCCTATAAGGGCAGTGCGCACCTGATGGATTACAGCGCCACCCGAGGAGCGATCGTTTCATTCACCCGCTCGCTGTCTCAAGCGGTTGTTGACCGCGGCATTCGCGTCAATGCTGTAGCGCCAGGGCCAATTTGGACCCCACTGGTGGCGGCGTCTTTCGATGCTGAGGGTGTGGAGAATTTCGGAAAGAATACACCGATGGGACGGCCCGGGCAGCCTCGTGAAGTTGCTCCCTGTTACGTATTTCTCGCCAGCGACGATGCCAGCTACATGACGGGACAAGTCTTGCATCCCAATGGTGGAACTATTGTTGCCGGCTGACGATCGTTCTGCGCTCTGGGAAATGCAAGACAGTGCTGATGCGTTAAGCGGTTAAGATTTGCGAGAACCTTTATCGGCGTTCAGTGCATTCATCTGAGGGCAAAGCGTGCGAGCGGTGGTTGGGGTTGAGCCCGGCCAAAATTTTGGAGTTCGAATTTCTGCCTCCTGGCATTTTCGCATACCTGGCCTGGATCCAAAGCTTGAGACGACGCGTTTCGACATCAACAAGCCATCGCAGCGAGGAATGATGCGATGTGGTCTCACCGTGTTCAAGAGCCGACGAAATCGAGGAGGCCGGCGCCTCCATCATGGCAGGCATGAGGCTGCTCGCCGAGCACCTGGATCCGCCGACCGCGCATGCTCTCGCAACGCAACTTCTAGACGACCTCTTGCAAGACATGATGAAGGGGGCTCCCACTCCCTCCACTGAAATAGCCGACCGGGGAGACCTGCGGTCCGATTCCGATTTTTCGATCGGTCCGCCGGCAGAACGCCACGCGCCAAATCCGCCGATGATGTGAGCGACTCGTTCAGCCCCATATCCTGAGCTGTTTTAGTCGCCAAAGCGGACGCATTCCCCCTGCACAGAAAAAGATGAACGTCCGATCCTCTCCAAAAATCGGCTTGAAATAGGGGCTGTCGGGATCAATCCGAACTCCAACATTCCGCGTGGGCAGTGGAATGCCCGGATTCTGCCTTCGCGTGCCAGTCGCGTGAATCGCGAGGTCACCAGCACAACGTCGGGCCGGGATGCCAGCTGTATGGCTTCCTCTGCTGTGTACTCCTTGATTTGAGCTTTTGCTGCGGCAACAAGGCCTGGCACTCAGCGTGATTGCTGCGCCATCGCGATCTCCTGGTAATTCCGATTGGCTGTTGATAAGGGGCCGAAGCCCTGCTGCAGCTAAGCTTAGCCTCATATCCTTCCCTTGAGGATGCTTTTGCGAACAGGCCGAGGTAGAAGATTCCTTGAAGATCGCGGTAACTCCTTGTTCCTCGCCGTAGAGTCGGTGGCC
>CAWBAM010000055.1:0-16152 GCA_963786775.1 uncultured Pseudomonadota bacterium
TGCCTTCGCGTGCTCAGCTCGCGTGGATCACGCAAATCCACCAGCACAACGTCGGGCCGGATGCCAGCTGTATGGCTTCCTCGGCCATGTATTCCTTGATTTGAGCTTTTGCTGCGGCCACCAAGGCCTTGGCACTCAGCGTGATCTGCTGCGCCATCGCGATCTCCTGGTAAATCCGATTGGCTGTTGATAGGGGCCGAAGCCCTGCTGCAGCTGAGCTTAGCCTCATATCCTTCCCTTGAGGATGCTTTTGTTGACGAGCCAAGTCGAGGTTAGCTTGAAGATCGCGGTGGCACCTCTGTTCCTCGTCGTAGCTGGCGCGCTGCTTGGTGCGTGCGCCGGGGCGGACTCTGGCGGCCTGCCCCCAGCCGGCGCGAGCGCAGCTGCAAAGCCAGCTCCGGCGAGCAAAACCCGGCCTGCAGCCGGACGGCACGTATGTCCTGAGCCCGGAGGAGCTGGCCCTGAGTTGCCGTAAGCTTGCGGGCCGTACGCTCGTGCGCATCCTGCAGATCCGTGATTACGAAATCTCGCGCAGCGGCTCGGCAGTGGCGCAGAACATCCAGAAGGTCGTCAGTTCCCGTTTTCGGCGGAACGGAGCGCGGCGCCGATCCCGATGCCGATTACCGCCGCGATCGCGCGATCGTGGAAGCCTATAACCGGCGTCTGGAAGAGAAGGGCTGCAAGTCTTTCGATCTGGTGAAGGAGCTCCAGCCGAAGCCCGCCGCAGAAGTCGCCGGCGCTGGTCAAAGCAAAGTAGCCCATCGCCGATCAGCGCGGGTTCGATGGCGCGGGGAACAACGCATCCGTTCTCCCCATGAGGCGATAAGCGACGAGGCCCATCCACTCACGAACAGCCATGTCCGTCCGCCGCAAGCCTTCGGTCAGCTTATCGAAGGGCATCATCAGGTCGCCGGCGCCTCGCGTCCGGTAGTCGACTGGCCAGGGGAGCACGTGAAACCCTGCCTGCCGGAATGCGCCGACGGCTCGTGGCATGTGCCAGGCCGATGTCACCAGCAGCCACCTGTCGGCAGGCTGAGGTTCGAGGAGATCGCGCAGGAATACTGCATTCTCGTGCGTATTCCGCGACTTACCTTCCAACACGATGCGCTCTGGCGCTACACCGGCTGCCTGGAGAAACTCTGCGACGGCGGGAGCCGCGCTTTCACCAGCTAGGATCAGACTGGCATCGCCGCCCGTGAACACGACTTTGGCGTCCGGGAATTGCCGGGCCAGAAAGACGGTTTCGGTCAGCCGCTCGGCGGATTCGTTGAGCATGAGTGCACCACGAGCACGGCTGACGCTTGGGTCCTCGAAGCCGCCAAGCATGATGATCCCAGCCACAGGCCGGTCGGGGAGCGAACCCCGCGAAAAGCGCTCCTCAAGCGGCAGTAGCAACGCATGACCGATCGGGGAGAAACCAAGCGCGAGCAACACGGCGAAGCCCGCGATCGCCATCCCTTTACCAACACGCGCGGCCCTCGGCCGAAGCAGGATCAGGAGTAGTCCGGCCCCGACGAGCAGCATCGCGAGGTGCGACGGCTGTAGGAGGAAAAAGAGGACCCGCGAAAGGACGTGCATGAGGATCGGGATTGCGCCGCGTCAGGTGTTTGCAGAGTCCAGAATCATTGCGGGCAGTCTATTGGCTCGAGATATCTCTTGTCGGAATGCCCTTTCAGATCACCCTGTTGAACAGGACACCAGAAGCCGCGCAGCGAGCACCAACGCCGCCATTTAACGAGGATTTCGCCGCGTTCCGCCACGCCGATGACATCCGACGAGCTGAACGGTCTTGCCCGAATGTTGAGCGCATCCGCGCCAACCACCCGGTAGCAGCCGAAACGGGTCGACGACGCTGTTTGAGCATCGGCATTCAGCGGAAACATGCAGCCGAGCGCAACAGCAACCGCGAACACTCCAATCAGTGGCGTCCTCATTACGTCGTCCCCCCGCTTCTGAAGCGACCGGCTAAACGGCCCCTGTCAATTCATCCGTTCCACCGCAATCGCGGTCGCCTCACCGCCGCCGATGCAAAGAGCTGCGACGCCTTTCGTTTCGCCATACTTCTCCATCGCAGACAGAAGCGTGACGATGATCCGCGCACCGGACGCCCCGACCGGGTGTCCGAGCGCGCATGCACCGCCGTGCACGTTCACCTTGTCGTGCGGAAGATCAAGGTCGCGCATGGCTGCCATGGTCACCACGGCGAAGGCTTCGTTGATCTCGTACAGGCCGACGTCATGCGCGCGCCAACCAACCGCTTCGAGCAGCTTCGCGATGGCACCGATCGGGGCCGTCGTGAACCAGGCCGGAGCCTGGGCATGCGTTGCCGTGCCCACGATGCGAGCAAGGGGCTGTAGCTTGCGCCGCCGCGCCTCGCTCTCGCGCATCAAAACGAGAGCCGCCGCGCCGTCGGAAATCGAGCTGGAGTTGGCGGGTGTAACCGTGCCGCCTTCACGGAACGCAGGCTTGAGATGCGGTATCTTCTCGGGATCGGCAGTGAACGGCTGCTCGTCTCGAGTCACCTCGGTCGAGCCTTTCCGCCCCTTGACTGTTACCGGCACGATCTCCTTCGCGAAGGATCCATCTTCATTGGCCTTTCGCGCCCGCTTTAAGCTCTCGACCGCGAAGGCATCCTGCGCTTCACGCGTGAACTGATAGGCCTGTGCCGTGTCCTCTGCGAACGTACCCATGAGGCGGCCCTTGTCGTAGGCGTCCTCGAGGCCGTCAAGGAACATATGGTCGTAGACCTGCCCATGGCCGAGGCGCTGGCCGGAGCGCATCTTGGGAAGGAGGTAAGGGGCGTTTGTCATGCTCTCCATGCCGCCAGCCAAGATGATGTCGTTTGGCCGGGCATGCAGGCTCTCGTAAGCCATCATGACTGTTTTCATGCCGGATCCGCACATCTTGTTGACGGTCGTGCAGGGCACATGGTCCGGCAGTCCGGCGCCGCGGGAGGCCTGCCGCGCGGGGGCTTGGCCCTGGCCCGCCGGCAGCACACAGCCCATCAATACCTCACTGATTTCATCGGGCTCGACGCCGGCCCGCTCGACGGCAGCTTTGACAGCAATGGCGCCAAGCTCCGGCGCAGGAATGCTTGCGAGTGCGCCCTGAAAGCTGCCGATAGGTGTCCGCGCGGCTGAGACGATGACGACGGGATCGGAAGCGGTCGTTGTCATTGATGGAGCCTCGCTCGATGGAGTTGTGCAACGCATCACAACATTGGGCGGCAGCGAGGTCAACGCGGCATCGGCGAGGTCCGCTGTCTGATAGAAACAACGGCTTCAGCGGTGACCTTGGGCGCGAAGTGCGCCCAAGGAATTTACTTCTCAAGGAGCGCGAGCGCCTCAGGCGCCCATCGCCTTCCTCAGGTTCTCTTCGACCTTGTCGAGGAAGCCGGTGGTCGAGAGCCACTTCTGGTCCGCGCCGACGAGAAGAGCGAGGTCCTTCGTCATGTAGCCGGACTCGACAGTCTCGATGCAGACCCGCTCTAGCGTCTCGGCGAACTTCGCCAGCTCGGGGTTGTTGTCGAGCTTGGCGCGGTGGGCCAAGCCGCGGGTCCAGGCGAAGATGGAGGCGATCGAGTTGGTCGAGGTCTCCTTGCCCTTCTGGTGCTCACGGTAGTGGCGCGTAACGGTGCCGTGGGCAGCCTCGGCCTCGACGGTTTTGCCGTCGGGCGTCATCAGAACGCTCGTCATGAGGCCGAGCGAGCCGAACCCTTGGGCAACCGTGTCGGACTGCACGTCGCCATCGTAGTTCTTGCACGCCCAGACGTAGCCGCCCGACCACTTCAGCGCCGCGGCCACCATGTCGTCGATCAGACGGTGCTCGTAGGTGAGACCGCGCTTCTCGAACTCCGCCTTGAACTCGGCGTCGTAGATCTCCTGGAAGATGTCCTTGAAGCGGCCGTCGTACTCTTTAAGGATGGTGTTCTTGGTTGAGAGGTAGAGAGGATAATTCCGCGCGAGGGCGTAGTTGAACGAGGCGCGCGCGAAATCCCGGATGGAGTCGTCCAGGTTATACATTGCCAGGGCAACGCCCGAGCCTGGCGCGTCGAACACCTCTCTCTCGATGACGGTGCCATCCTCACCGGCGAATTTGATCGTCAGCTTCCCCTTACCCGGGAATTTGAAGTCCGTGGCCCGGTACTGGTCGCCGAAAGCGTGGCGGCCGATGATGATCGGCTGCGTCCAGCCCGGCACCAGCCGCGGTATGTTCTTGCAGATGATAGGCTCGCGGAAGATGACCCCGCCGAGGATGTTGCGGATGGTGCCGTTCGGCGACTTCCACATCTGCTTGAGGCCAAATTCCTTCACCCGCGCTTCATCCGGCGTAATGGTGGCGCATTTCACGCCGACGCCGTGCTTCTTGATGGCATTGGCCGCGTCGATCGTGACTTGATCGTTGGTGCGGTCCCGATTCTCGATGCCGAGGTCGTAGTACTCGAGGTTCACATCAAGGTAGGGGTGGATGAGCTTCTCCTTGATGAGCTTCCAGATGATGCGGGTCATCTCGTCGCCGTCGAGCTCGACGACGGTTCCTGTCACCTTGATTTTCTGCATATCGCTCTCACCAGATCGCGCGGGCTTCTAAAGACTTGGAGGCCCCGGCTGACCGCCGGTGCCCGTCGCCGGGGTGATAGACGGATCGGCGCGGGAATCCAAGTGGCCTGGGGCGGGACGTCCTAAGCTGAACCAGATCTTCTGCGAAGGCGCTTCCCAGGGGACTGAGAGAAATCACCTCACGCATCCCACCGGCGGAAGACTGTTGGGGTAGTTGCTCAGTGGTCAGCTGGTACTCGTGTCCAGTAATACGCGTTCAGTACGGTCGCGTGCTTGAACCAAAGCGGCTCACGATAGTTGAATGCACGATCATAGCCGCCACGGAAGCTTCGTGCATTACAGTCGTCGAGTGCTGGATCGTGAGTTCTGGCGCAAGAGACGTCGCCGGTTGGTCGCGCGTGCCATCACGGGCGCGACGGGGCTGATCGCAGCAACACCTCGGTTACGTGGCCTTGCGCTCCGCGCTCTGCTCGATCGCCACTTGGCACCGGGAACTCTCTGCCTTGTCCCGTTTGGCGACCATGCTCTCTACGTTGATCCGCGCGACGACAAGATCGCATTGAAGCTCATGCGCGGGAGATGTTGGCAGCGCCGGGAGCTCGAGACCGCTATCGATGTACTGCAATCTGCCGGAGCATTGCGTGCCGGTGGCATGTTCATCGACGTCGGAGCCAACATAGGTGCGGTTGCCATCTATGCTCTTAGATCAGGCGTTTTCACGAAGGTCACCGCTGTAGAGCCGGATCCGCATAACTTCGCGATTCTGACGAGCAATATCGCTCTCAACGGTTTCGAGCAGCGTGTGCGTGCCATAAAGGCTGCAGCGAGCGATACGACTGGTCACCTCATGCTCGCGCGCCATCGCAAGAACCACGGCGCCCACTCCGTCGAGGGCAGCGCGCGCTCCAACGCTGCGCAGACCATCACTGTGGACGCCATTACGCTCGACGATGTGCTGAGGCAGCAGGACGTTGCGCCCGAGGAGGTGGCGCTGGTGAAAATCGACGTCGAGGGCCACGAGCTGTCCGTTCTTGAGGGCATGCGGTCGCTCCTGCAAGTCCGGGTGCCAATTCTCGTCGAGCTCACGGCGGAGCGTGGCGATAACGAGCGGCTGGAGAGGTTCAAGTCCTTGTTGTGCCCCTTCTATGAACACGTGCTGGATCTCTCGGACGAGTCACCTGTAAGCCGACCATCGCAGTCGATTTCGGCTTTTCGGTTGCGTAACTCCCAGTCCGATCTTGCTGATCTACTGACGCTTGCCCTTCGGCGCGTGGCGGCAAGCATGGTTGCTCTCTCCAGCGGCATTCGTTACGCGAGTGCTGCCGACGATCGGTCATGACGAGGACAGCAGGCCCGCACGATGCGCGCCGTCAACCCGAAACATCCCAGGACGCAGGCTCCTACCAGTAGAGTCGACTGATCTCACCGTCGCCGAGGTCGTGAGCGCGGCCTATCACGAGACGGTGGAAGCTGCGAGCCAGCTTGCCGAGCCGCCGCTCACGCGAGACGAGGTGCGGGCCGCCATCACCTTCTGTGCGGACGAAGCCTGCATAGCCGCGAACTCGTTTTGCCAAGGGCTGCCGGAAATGGACGGAACGTGAGGGCCTGACGACCTTCGACCAGTACTGCAGTCGTTTTTCGTCCATCAGGTTCGCAGAAAGCGGACTGAAGCTGGAGCCTGGGGGACCGCTGCCGCCGGTCGTTTTCCGATCGCTTGATGAGCTGGCGAAGTCCTGGGCTGGCGAGGAGTTTTGGTTTCTGGCGCGTCGGGTCATTCGTCGCTTGAAAAAACTCGAGGACCCACGGCCTAAGCGGCTCGCCGGTATCGACGAGGATGCACTGCCGAGCCCGACACTCATCCTGGTGCGGCCGCAGCTTGCGGACAACATCGGCATGGCCGCTCGCGCAATGGCAAACTTCGGGCTCGATGATTTGCGCCTGGTCGATCCACGCGACGGCTGGCCAAACGAAAAAGCCCGTGCCGCGGCCTCGGGCGCGAACTTCATCATCGATGCGGCAAAGGCAACTGGAAGCTTGGCCGAGGCTGTCGCCGACCTGAATTTCGTCTGCGCCACAACAGCGCGGCAACGCGATCTCGCGAAGCCAGTGCTGACGCCGGAGCAGGCAGTTCAAGAAATTCACAGGCGCACGGAGCTTGGTCAGCGCTGTGGGATCATCTTCGGTCCGGAACGGGCGGGCCTTGAGACGGACGAGGTTGCCCTCGCGGACGCTATCGTCATGGTGCCCGTCAATCCCCGTTTCGCCTCGCTCAATCTTGCCCAAGCCGTGCTGCTGGTGAGCTACGAATGGCTGAAAGAGACGAGGCGGGGTACCCTTGGCCGCGTAACCCCTTACAAATCGGCCTTAAAGCCCGGTCTCAACACACGCAGCTCCCGTCCGGCGACCAAGGAGGAGCTCTACGGCTTCTTCGACCATCTCAAGTCCGAGCTCGCCCGGCTCGGATTTTTCAACCCGCCGCATCGGCGGCAGGTCGTGATGCGTAACGTGAAGTCCATGTTCTCTCGCATGAACGCCACCGAGCAGGAGGTCCGGACCCTGCGTGGCATAGTGGCCACGCTTGCTCATGGCAAAGGCGCGGGCCGCAAGACACCATCCTAAAGTGCCTTGATTATGCCTACTTTCGAGCCGAACCACCGCACAATGCTGTGGGAGGACGGAATTGTTGCGGGCCGCAACGACGTGAGCAGATTTCAAGGATCGATAAATGTGCAAGATCTGGACCGCCGGGATGCGAGCTGTAGGGTTCGTGCTCGTCTCGCTGATGCTCAATCTCGCACCTGCAAGCGCGCAGGAGCTCAGTGATCGTGCCGTCAGGGCGTTCATGAACTACGCTTGGTCCCTCACGCCGGCCAAGTTCACGAAGCCGGACGGCACCTCGGTCGAGATCGACAAGAAGGACCGCAGCAAGGTCGAGGTGCCGATGGAAACGGCACGCGAGGTCATCAAGGTTGGGCGCCTCACGGCGCACGCGCAGATTTGCGAGCTTCCGGAGGACCAGATAGCCAACTACCGCTCGCTGATGCGGCGCGAGGAAGCCAAGGGCAAGTGGACCGAGCAGCAGATCATCTACATCAACCAATTGCACCTGACCACGGTGATGCTGCTGACTGGCAAGATCAAGCTGGTCGAGAAGACCGAGGGTGGGAAGGAAGTCGTCATCAAAGAGCCGGATGAGGACGAGGCTTATACCTGCACCGACGAGCAGCGTAAGAAGGTGAAGGAGCTGATTGCCGCATATGTGGCAACGGGGCCGGATCTCAACGACAACCCGAAGGCCGCTCAGGCTCCGGCAGCGCTAAAGAAGTAAAGGCGCTCTTCACCCAGCCATTGACGGCTCGCACCAATCGAGCTATCCGGACACATCGCGCGGGCCTCAGGGCCCGCGTTCGATTTGCGCACCCGTGGCATCGGTCCGAAGCGGTCGTTGCCTGTCGGCCCAGCGAGTTGGGCAGAGGAGGGGGCGCTCCAATAGCGACACAGCTCAACACTGGAGTGCCACGAAATGACGAAGCGCATCAGCGCCAAGTATAAGATCGATCGCCGCCTCGGAGAGAATATCTGGGGCCGCCCGAAGAGCCCCATCAACAAGCGCGAAAGCCGTCCCGGCCAGCACGGTGACCGCCGCGTGGGCAAGCTCTCGGACTACGGTCAGCAGCTCCGCGCCAAGCAGAAGCTGAAGGGCTACTACGGCAACATCACCGAGCGGCAGTTCCGCCGGATTTACCAGGAGGCAGCCCGCTCCAAGGGCTCACCTCGGAGGCGATGATCGGCCTCTTGGAGCGTCGTCTCGACGCGGTGGTCTATCGCGCGAAGTTCGTGCCGACGCCGTTCGCCGCGCGCCAGTTCATCAGCCACGGTCACATACTGGTGAATGGCCGGCGCGTGAACATCGCGAGCTACCGTTGCAAGGCGGGCGATGTGGTCGAGGTTCGCGAGCGGGCCCGGCAGATCCCGATGGTGCTCGAAGCCATCAAGACGCCCGGAGCGCGACGTGCCTGACTACATCGAGGTCGACCACAAAGGATGACGGCGAAGCTCGTCCGCGTGCCGGCGCTGGCCGACGTGCCGTACCCGGTGCATCATGGAGCCGAACCTGGTGGTCGAGTTCTACTCGCGCTAATGCGCGACTGACGATCCAGGATTACAAAGAGAGAGCCGCGAGGGAGAACCATTCCCGCGGCTTTTCGTTTGTGGGTCTGTGGGCGAGGCCTTCCCGTGCGGTGCAGGCAAGGCCTATTGGGGGTCTACGACAAGGCGCCGGACGCCTGCTTCGATGGACAGCATGAAAGCGCCTCATCTCGGTCACGTGCCACGCGCCATGACCTGCGCCATCGGCGGACCAGGCTCTCGTTCGTGGCTCAAGATGCCAGAAGATCGTAACTCCCAGGAGATCGAGTGGGGCACTGCACCTGCGTCGCCTATCGAGCCTGGAGCACAGGCGGCGACACTCGTCACGGCGACTCCGGCAAAGGACCGGGCCGTTAACCCTCCGGCTCACGTCGTGCCGAAAGTGCTTCCGACCATACCGCCCCATTGTCGCGGAAAGCATGAGACTCGTACGGTGATCTTGGAGGTACGCTTGCCGTGGGCATCGCCGCCGGTGACACACTCGATCTCGACAAGGCCGAAGCCTTGCCGGCAGACAGCTTCTTCCGCGATGCCGCCGGGCATGGTAGCTCTTCGCCGCCGCTACGAGGATACGTAATTCTTCAGCTCGACAGTATCCGGGCCGTCGGAGCCATCACGTCTGTGAACCCGGACGGCGTGTCGCGGCACGACAGAAATCGAAGATAGTCCTTCATGCACGTGAGACAGTCTGCTCGTGAACGTCGAGAGCACCCAAGCGCTATCGACCGCGATCAGACGGCAATAGATTCCCGCAGATGAGCCGGCTTGGCGAGGTCTACCTTCCAGCATCTCGTCGCGGGTGATGTCAACCTCGCGCGAACTGGATCTTGCCCTCGAGGTACATCTTCTTGATGCGTTCCGACTTCGTGCTGCCCGGCATAGACGAACCCGGCAGTGTCGCGCATCAGGTCATGAACCTGGATGAGGCCTCTGAAGCGGAACGTCCCCTCCGGCTGTTTCGACCTTCAGATCCTTCAGCTCGTGGAAGCCAGTTCGTGATCGGGTCGTTGAGCTTCATCCGGCCCTGCTCGACGAGCATCATCGCCGCAACGGTGACGATCGGCTTGGTCATAGACGCGAGGCGAAAGTCAAGTCCTGCTGGATGGGCTTGGATCTTGGCATCGATCGAGAAAGCCCGTGGCCTCGAAGTGGACGATCTCTCCGTTGCGGGCCACGCAGCGTGACCGCACCCGGGAACATGTCTTTCTCAATCTGCTCACGCATCACGCGGCACGATGCGCGACAGGCGCTACTCGCGCGAGCCCCTCGATCGTGTCGTCTTCGATGAAGTGTGGGGCCAATGCGGCAAGGCGGCCGGGGCGTGGTTTGCGGGAGCGCGCCTTGTCCAGCCACCAGAGCAGCAAGATCACCGCGGCAAACCACGGCTTGTCGGTCATGCTGGTTTCCTCCCGTTGCTATAGAGTGCGCAGCGATCGCCGCGAAACGCGGGCCATCGCTGCGCCCAGAGCAGACTAGGACGGTGATCCGATTCGGCACCAGTCCCGTCCAGTTGAGCACAGCTGTGTGTCGCTCTGGGAAATTCGTGCGGTGAAGCAGTAGGCCGCGAGTAACATCGTGCACGGCGAAACATGCAATGCCCGCGTACGGCGAGGGACCACGCGGCTATCTTAGAGTTCATTGCTGATCCCACGACGACCAATGCGAGAGGCCGGAGCGGGCTCAGACGACCGCGGAGTGCTTGTCGTAGCTGATGCCCTTGTCGTCAAAGAGCTGCTGCAACTCGCCCTGCTGGAACATCTCGCGGACGATGTCGCAGCCACCGATGAACTCGCCCTTGACGTACAGCTGCGGGATCGTGGGCCAGTTGCTGAAGGTCTTGATGCCCTCACGAATTCCCATGTCCTCGAGCACGTTCACGTCTTTGTAGTCGACGCCGAGGTGGTTGAGGATCTGCGCCACTTGGGCGGAGAAACCGCACTGCGGAAATTGCGACGTGCCCTTCATGAAAAGCACGACGTCATTGGCCGCAATCGTCTTCGCGATCCAGTCGTGAACGGCCTGCTGCTCTGTCATGGAAATCCCCTTGGCTCGATGAGGCGGTTCAAAGGCGCCCTGGCCCTAGTGAACTGAACATGGGGGCGCGTGCTGGTGGGAGTCAATGCTCCCTAAGTCACTCCTTGCGCGGCGAAGTGGTCAGCGCCAGCGCGTGGAGAGCATCCCCCATGCGGCCGCCGAGCGCCTGGTAGACCATCTGATGCTGCTGAACTCGCGACTTTCCGACGAAAGCGGATGAAACGACGTGGGCTGCATAGTGATCGCCATCACCGGCCAGGTCCCGAATGGTGACCTCGGCATCCGGGATGCTCTCCTTTATCAGCCGCTCAATTTCTTTCGCGTCCATCGGCATGAGAAAACGTCTCCCCAGGTGGCCAATTAAGTTCGAGCGCGTCCACCCGTGCGCTTCCTCAAATCTCGCATCCGCAACATAAGCGCGGGAAGAGGCGGCCACAATGCCTGCCGCTTGCCTATTCGACAATTAGAGCACGGCGGCGAACATTGCAAGAACGCCCGCTGATACAAGCGGTTACGCACCGCTCATGTATCGGGGAAGCCAGCTTTCGTGAATGTCGCGCAGCTCGGCCAATTTCAGAGGTGCTTCGCCAGGTAGACGAAGCTCGTCCCCGCCGACCCTTCCTATGATGCGGGCCGGGAGGGCGAGCAGACGGGCACGCTCGATGACGTCCTCGGCCTGGTCGGGCGACACTTCGACGATGTACCGGCCCTGATCCTCACCGAACCAGATCGCGTGGGTAGGCAATGCGCCCTCGTAGGCGACCAGCTCGACACCCAGATCACCGGCCAACGCCATCTCAGCGACCGCAACGAGGAGCCCACCGTCGCTGACATCATGGACGGTACGCACGCCAGCCTCGCGGATGAGCGAGCGGATCAGCTTGCCCGCCTTGATCTCATCGGCGAAATCGACCGGCGGCGGGGCGCCTTCAAGGCGACCGGCGATGATCTGCTGGTAGAGCGATTGTCCGAGGTGCCCCGCTTCGCGGCCGATGAGGACGAGAACATTGCCTTCAGCCTTGAGCGCGAGGTCGGCGATCTTGGTGAGATCAGGAACAAGTCCAACGCCGCCAATGGCTGGCGTCGGCGGAATGCCTACACCGTTGGTCTCGTTATAAAGCGAGACGTTGCCCGACACGACAGGATAGTCCAGCGCTCGGCAGGCCTCGGCCATGCCTTTCACCGACTGGACGAACTGGCCCATGATCTCCGGCCGCTCAGGGTTGCCGAAGTTCATGTTGTCTGTGATGGCGAGCGGATCGGCACCGACAGCCGTCAGGTTCCGCCAGTTTTCGACCACGGCCTGCCGCGTGCCCATGTCGGGATCAGCGGCCACGTAGCGTGGGGTGACATCGCAGGCCATGGCGATGCCCTTGGTCGTACCGGGGATGCGCACGATGGCCGCATCACCGCCTGGCCGCTGCACCGTGTGGCCCATGACCATGTAGTCATACTGCTCCCAGATCCAGCGGCGGGAGCAGAGCTGCGGGTGGCCCATCATAGTCTTGAGCGCACCGAGATTGGTGTTGGGCGCTGTGACATCCTCGGGCCGGATGACCTGCGGCGGCTCCGTCGGCACCCACGGCCGTTCGTAAACCGGTGCCGAATTGGCGAGCTTGGAAACGGGAATATCCGCCTCGACGCGACCCTTGTGCTTGACGATCATTCGGCCCGTATCGGTGGTCTGGCCGATGACTGCGAAATCGAGCCCCCACTTGCGGAAAATGGCCTCCGCTTTGGCCTCGGCCCCCGGCTTCAGCACCATGAGCATGCGCTCCTGGCTTTCAGAAAGCATCATCTCGTAGGCCGTCATGCCTTCTTCGCGCTGGGGGACGTTGTCGAGATTGAGCTCGATGCCGACGCCGCCCTTGTCGGCCATCTCGAGGTGGAGGAGGTAAGGCCCGCGGCGCCCATGTCCTGGATAGCGACGATGGCGTCCTCGGCCATCAGCTCGAGACAGGCTTCGATCAGCAACTTTTCGGTGAACGGGTCGCCGACCTGAACGGTCGGCCGCTTTCCTCCGAGTTCTCGTCGAACTCGGCCGACGCCATGGTCGCGCCATGGATGCCGTCGCGCCCCGTCTTCGAGCCGACGTAGACGACGGGCAGGCCGACGCCCTTCGCCGCCGAGTAGAAGATACGGTCCTTCCGGGCGAGGCCAACGCACATGGCGTTGACGAGGATGTTGTTGTTGTAGCCCGGGTCGAAATTGGTTTCGCCGCCGACGGTGGGCACGCCAACGCAGTTGCCGTATCCGCCGATGCCCGCCACAACGCCGGACACAAGATGGCGGGTCTTGGGATGTGAAGGATCGCCGAAGCGCAGGGCATTGAGGTTCGCGATCGGCCGCGCGCCCATGGTGAACACGTCGCGCATGATGCCGCCGACGCCGGTCGCTGCGCCCTGGTAGGGCTCGATGTAGCTCGGGTGGTTGTGGCTTTCCATCTTGAAGACGGCGCACCAGCCGTCGCCGAGGTCCACCACACCCGCGTTTTCGCCCGGCCCCTGGATGACCTGTGGCCCGGAGGTCGGCAGCTGCCTCAGCCACACACGCGAGGATTTATAGGAGCAGTGCTCCGACCACATCACCGAGAAGATGCCAAGCTCGGTCAGCGTCGGCTCGCGGCCCAGGATTTCGAGCAGGCGCTCGTACTCGTCTGGCTTGAGACCGTGCTCGGCAACGAGTTCCGGGGTGATGCGAACTTGTGAGGCGGTGGGGGAGCTGGCGTCCATATCTCGGGCTTATCTCAGGGCTAATTGCGGTCGGCCTTGCTTATAACTACCGCCGGTACGGCTGTCGCCGCTCTATGGCGTCGCTACCCTTCGGGTCTTTTCAGCTCTGGAGAGTGGTGTTGGTCACGCCCCAGGTATCGGAGACCAGATAGCCTTGCTGCCACGGGTCTCTCGGGTCGACGAAGTACTGGTGAATGCCGGTAATCCAGGCGCGACCTTTGATGGTGGTCTGCACGGCCTCGACGCCGTTGATGGTCGTCGTGCCGACAATCCGGCCTTCGAAGCGCGATCCGATGATGGATTCGTGGGTGATGCCTTCCCCGACCTTCAGCAGCCCCCGCGCGTAGAGAGCGGCCATTCGGGCCGACGTGCCGGTGCCCGTCGGGCTACGATCGGAACGGCCGGGAGAGACGATGCAGGTATTGCGGATGATAGCGTTCGGCTCCGTGAATGGGCAGGCGAACTGCACGATCGAAACGCCGCGGATCTCGGGAAACTCGGGATGCACCACCTCATGCTGCTCGCGTGCGGCAATGCGGATCTTTTCGCCGAGAATGGCAAGATCGCGCGCTTCGTGCGGCTCGACGGCGAAGCCAAGCGCGTGAGCGTCCACGATCGCGTAGAACATGCCGCCGTAGGCGATGTCTACGTGAATGGTGCCGTGCCCAGGAACCTCCAGCGGCGCGTCGAGCTTCGCGGCGAAGGAGGGGACATTGGAGATGGTCACTGAGACGCATTTGCCGTCTCGGCACTCGGCGACCACGTCGACCGGGCCGCCCGGCATGTCGAGGCGCAAGCGCGTCTCCGGCTCCTGCATCGGCACCATGCCGGTCTCGAGCAGCACGGTGGTGATGCACATGGTGTTGGAGCCCGACATCGGCGGATACTCGGTCGGCTCCATGATGATGGCGCCGGCGTGCGCATCAGGTCGGGTCGGCGGGACGATTAGGTTGACATGGCGGGCGACCGAGCCGCGCGGCTCCTGAATGAGCATGCGGCGGATGTGGTCGTGCTCGCGCTCCATCGTGAGCTTCTTCTCGAGCATCGTGGCGCCTGCAGGCGGCAGCACGCCACCGATAATGACATCGCCCACCTCGCCCTCGGCGTGGCAGCCGACGACAGTGATGACGCGGGAGGAACGCATTCGGAGCTCCCATCAGGATCGGGGGTAGCCTATCGGGACGCCCGGCTCACGTTTGGCCCGCCGGATCGCGAGCGCTGTCTTCACGCTTGCGACGTTGGGGGCGGCAGTCAGCTCTCGGATAATGAAGTTCTGGAACGTCGTGAGGTCGGGAGCCACACATTTCAGCACATAGTCCGTTTCGCCGGACATCATGTAGGCCTCCCGGACCAGTGGCCAACCGAGAATACGGTTCTCGAAGTCGCGCAAGTCGGGCTCTGCCTGGCTATGCAACCCGACCATGGCGAAGGCCGTAAGCTCGAAACCGAGCATCTGCTCGTCGACTTGAGCGTGATAGCCGGTTATGAACCCAGCTTCCTCGAGGGCGCGAACGCGGCGCAGGCAGGGTGGAGCGCTAATGCCGACGCGCTGAGCAAGTGCCACGTTCGTGACACGGCCGTCGGCCTGCAGCTCCTTGAGGATGCGCCAGTCGATGACGTCCAGGCGGGCACGCATGGGATTGAGGCTCGTTTGACAACAGGGCTTGGCAGAGCCGCTTCATGCTGGATAGGACCCTTGCCGGCGAATGGCAACTACTGCCGGCGCTTCGGCCTGCCTCGGAAAGGCTCTAGCGCGTGCGGCGGCGGGCAGCATCGACAGGGTGCAGCCCTATCGGCGAGAAGGCGATATGCAGCGTCAAGATCAAATCGAGACCGATCGCCCACAAGGTGTGCTCGCAGGAGCGCGTGCCTGGATCATCACCGACGGGAAAGCCGGGATGGTCGTCCAGTGCAAAGGCGTCGCGGATGCCCTCGGCCTGGACTATGAGATGAAGTGCGTGAAAACGCGGGGCATTTGGCGGGCGCTTCCGCCTTGGGGGCCAGTGCAACCTGCCGATAGGCCGGGCCGTCCGGGGGCTTGCTCTCGCCCCCGTGGCCAGCGGTCGCCATCGGCAGCGGACGTGCCAGCATTCCATATATCCGGGCAATTCGGCGCTACTCAGAAGGAGCGACGTTCACTTAATCCTTCAGGATCCGCGGAGTGGGGCAGGGGTTGCGGATCTTATCTGGGTTCCGGAGCACGACCGGCTCCGCGGACCCAACGTCGTCGTCACCGTTACCTCGCCGCATAGCTACTCGCCCGAACGCTTGGCATACCTGCGTCGTGAATTGCCGCCCGAGATCGAAGCTTTGCCCCATCCGCGGGTGGCGGTCGTGCTTGGCGGGAAGAATGGCAGCTACAAGTTTACGGACGCTGATGACGACCGGCTTGCTACGGCGCTCGAGTCCATCGGCCGCCTAGGCGCCAGCTTCATGATTACACCTTCGCGGCGCACGCATTCCCGCTTGCTGCGTGTGGCTGATAAGGCGACCCAGAACAGGCCGCGCATTTTGTGGGATGGCACGGGCGAGAACCCCTACCCGCACTTCTTAGCAGCTGCCGATTGGCTGGTCGTAACTGCCAATTCCGTGAACATGACCGGCGAAGCCTGCGCCACTGGTCGGCCGGTTTACGTGTTCGAGCCCTCCCGCGGCAGCCGCAGTTTCTCGCTATTTCC
>CAWBAM010000056.1:0-81225 GCA_963786775.1 uncultured Pseudomonadota bacterium
CGATAAGCCCTGTGGTGACCGGCCCCTGTTCACCGCGGCTTACCTGCATTAGGTAAGGCTCACGAGGGAGCTTGGACCAGGAGCAGCCATGGCTGATCTGATGAGCCCGCGGCGCAAGTCCGTGCCGGTCAATGTCGACGGTGTGTATGTCGGCGGGCAGCATCCGATCGTCGTTCAGTCGATGACGAACACCGACACCGCTGACGTCGAAGCGACGGCGCAGCAGGTGGCGGCGCTGGCGCGCGCCGGTTCCGAGCTGGTGCGCATCACGGTGGACCGCGAGGAGCTGGCGAGGCGGTCCCGCGCATCCGCGAGCGGCTGGAACGATGGGCGTCGGGGTGCCCCTCGTCGGCGACTTCCACTACATCGGCCACAAGCTGCTCGCCGAAAATCCGGCCTGTGCCGAGGCGCTCGACAAGTACCGCATCAACCCGGGCAACGTCGGCTTCAAGGACAAGCGCGACCCGCAGTTCGCGCAGATCATCGAGCAGGCCCTGAAGACGGGGAAGCCGGTTCGCATCGGCGTCAACTGGGGCTAGCCTCGATCAGGAGCTGCCACCCACCTGATGGACGAGAACGCCAAGTCGCCCCAGCCCTAGGATGCGCGCGCCGTGCTGCATGAGGCGATCGTCCAGTCGGCGCTGCGCTCCGCCGCCCGCGCCGAGGAGCTGGGGCTCGGCGGCCGACCGCATCATCATCTCGTGCCAAGGTCTCGGCCGTTCAGGATCTCATCGCCGTCTACACGATGCTGGCGCGAGCGGTGCTCCTATGCGCTGCACCTCGGCCTGACCGAAGCGGGCATGGGCTCCAAGGGCATTGTCGCCTCGTCGGCGGCCATGGGCATTCTGCTGCAGCAAGGCATCGGCGACACGATCCGCTACTCGCTCACGCCTGAGCCCGGCGGCGATCGTACGCTGGAGGTCCGCGCTGCGCAGGAGCTGCTGCAGACGATGGGTCTGCGCACGTTCATGCCGACCGTTGCCGCCTGCCCCGGTTGCGGCCGCACCACCTCGAAGTGTTCCAGGAGCTGGCGCGGGACGTTCAGGAAATGATCGCGCGAGCGGATGCCGGAATGGCGCGAGAAGTACCCCGGCGTCGAAACCCTGAACCTTGCAGTCATGGGTTGCATCGTGAACGGCCCCGGCGAGTCCAAGCACGCTGACATTGGCATCTCGTCTTCCTGGCACGGGCGAGCAGCCCGCGGCGCCGGTGTTCATCGACGGTAAGAAGGCCGTGACGCTCCGTGGTCCGACGGAATCGCGGAGGAATTCAAGGCGATCGTCGAGGACTACATCGAGAAGCGTTTCGGGGCAGCCGCGCGCGAGGGACGGCGCGAGGCGGTCTGATCCGCCTCACAGCCCCTCGAACAACACCGTCGACAGATACCGCTCCGCGAAGGACGGCACGATCGTCACGATGCGCTTGCCGGCCATCTCAGGCCGTTTGCCGATCTGAACTGCTGCCCAGATCGCGGCGCCGGACGAGATGCCAACAGCAATGCCGTCGAGCCGGGCGACTTTGCGCGCCATGTCGATGGCTGGCTGGTTCTCGACGTGATGATCTCGTCGATCAGCGAGGTATCCATAACCTCCGGAATGAACCCGGCCCCGATGCCCTGGATCGGGTGCGGGTTGTGCGTGCCGCCGGAGAGCACCGGGCTCAGCGCCGGCTCGACGGCGACCATCCGCAATTGAGGACGCCGCGGTTTCAGGACTTGGGCGCAGCCCGTGAACGTCCCTCCCGTGCCGATGCCCGACACGATCACGTCGACCTCGCCGTTCGTATCGCGCCAGATCTCCTCGGCGGTGGTCCTGCGGTGGATCTCGGGGTTCGCCGGGTTGGCGAACTGGCTCGGCATGACCGAGTTGGGGATTTCTCTTCAGCAGCTCCTCGGCCCGGGCGATGGCGCCTTTCATCCCCTTCTCGCGCGGCGTCAGCTCCAGCTCGGCGCCGAGATAAGCCAGCATCTTGCGCCGCTCGATGGACATCGACTCGGGCATCGTGAGGATCAGCCGGTAGCCACGCGCGGCGGCCACGAAGGCCAGCGCAATACCCGTATTCCCTGACGTCGGCTCGATGAGCGTGCTGTTCGGACCGATTTTCCCCTGCTTCTCCAGATCCAGGATCATGGAGACGCCGATGCGGTCCTTCACGCTGCCGAGCGGATTGAAGAACTCGAGCTTCAGCACGAGGTCGGCGACGACGCCCTCCTCCGCGCTGAGCCGCGGTGCACGCACAAGCGGCGTGTTGCCGATCGTCTCGATGATGCTGTCGTAGATTCGCCCGCGGCCGGGCGCGTCGAAGTGCGGTTGCGATGTGGACTGCTGCATGAGTGCGTTCTGGATGTCCGGAAACTGAGGCTGCGGCTTTACGGCACAGAATTGACGAGCTGCCTAGCCCCTTGCGGCGGTTTCGCGTTGATAACTGAGGGAGGATAGACTCCGTTCCGAACGGTAACCGGGGTTGCCCATGACGAACACTGGCGAAAATCCCGCCACGAACTCAGCACGGTGGGAGCACTTCCAGCACGGTGCGGATATTGGGGTACGCGGATTTCGGGCCCTCTCTTGCCTCGGCCTTCGAGCAGGCAGGGCTGGCACTTTCGGCCGTGCTCGTCGACCCCGATGCGATCAACCGCAACGAGACGGTCGAAATCGAGGTTGAAGCGCCGAACTCGGATCTCCTCCTCTACGATTGGCTCAACGCCATCATCTATGAAATGGGAACCCGCGACATGATTTTTGGCGCGTACGACGTTTCCATCTCAGGAAACAAGCTTGTCGGCCGCGCCCATGGCGAGAGTGTCGACCGTGAACGCCACCAGCCCGCCGTCGAGATCAAGGGCGCGACCATGACTGAGCTGGCGACAGGCGAAATCCGCCCCGGCGAGTGGCGGGCTCAATGCGTCGTGGACGTCTAGCTCCAGCGAAAGGAGCCCACTGATGGAACTCTCTCGGTTCGAGCGTCTGTCGGATACGGCCTGGCAGGTTCCTCCTACGGGAAAAATGCGCGTGCCGGCGATCATCTACGCGACGGAGGACCTGATCCGTGACATGGACGATAAGGTCTACACGCAAGTCACCAACGTCGCGACGCTGCCCGGCATTGTTCGCGCGTCCTACGCCATGCCGGACGCGCATTGGGGCTACGGATTCCCGATCGGCGGCGTGGCGGCGTTCGATCCTGACGAGGGCGGCGTGGTGTCCGCCGGCGGCGTCGGCTTCGACATCTCCTGTGGCGTGCGCACTCACCTCACAGGGCTCACGCGCGCCGACATCATGAAGGTCCAAGGCGAGCTGGCCGATGCGCTTTATGCGACTGTTCCCGTCGGCGTTGGCTCGACGGGCAAGATCACCCTCGATGACGACGAGATGACCGCTATGCTGGCCGGCGGCGCCCGTTGGGCGGTCGAGCGCGGCTACGGCCGGCCGGAGGATCTGGAGCGAATTGAGGAGAACGGCAGGCAAGACGATGCTAAGCCGTCAGCCGTTTCCGCTCAGGCCCGGAAGCGCCAGCGCCGCGAGATGGGCACGTTGGGGTCGGGCAACCATTACCTCGAGGTGCAAGAAGTCGTCGAAATTTTCGACGCCGACACCGCCGCAGCCTTCGGGCTGAAGCAGGGCGAATGCGTCGTCACCATCCACTGCGGATCTCGCGGGCTTGGCCACCAAATCGGGACGGAGTTCTTGCGAGAGATGGCGATCGCCGCCGAGACTTACGGCATCGCTCTGCCCGACCGGGAGCTCGCCTGCGCGCCAATCAAGTCGGAAGTGGGCCAGCGCTACCTCGGCGCCATGCGGTCAGCGATCAACTGTGCTCTCGCCAACCGGCAGATCATCGGCCACCTGGCGCGCCAGGTGTTCAAACGCATGTTCGGCATCGACCTGCCCCTGATGTTCGACGTCTCCCACAACACCTGCAAGGTGGAGCCGCATGCGGTGGGATCTGTCGCGCGCCATCTCTACGTGCACCGCAAGGGCGCCACGCGCGCGTTCGGCCCCGGTCACCCAAGCCTGCCCGAAGCGCTGCGCCCGTGGGGGCAGCCGGTGCTGATCGGCGGCAGCATGGGCACGGGGTCGTACATTCTTGTCGGCACGCGCGAGAGCGAGGAGCTTGCCTTCTCCTCATCCTGCCACGGCGCAGGCCGCCAGATGAGCCGGCACCAGGCGGTGCGCACCTGGAGCGGTCGGCAGGTCGTGGACGAGTTGAAGGCCAGGGGCATCGAGGTCCGCAGCCCTTCGCTGCGCGGTGTGGCCGAAGAAGCGCCCGGTGCTTACAAGGATGTCAGCGCCGTCGTCGATGCCGCCGAAGAAGCGGGATTGTCCCGCAAGGTGGCGCGGGTGGCGCCGCTGATCGTCATCAAGGGGTGATGCACAGGACAAGCTCAGAGCCTCACGACGACTGGCCCCGGCCACTCCCGCTCGAGTTCGGTGGCGATTGCCAAGCCCTCGTCGCGCCAGCGCTGCTCGGCATCATCGTCGGCAAATCTTGAGGCCTCCGGATCATCCATATTGTACGTTGCCTGCAAGGCGTCGTCCCACTGCTTCAGGCGCGTCAGTAGATTATCCGACAGCCCAAGATCTGCCGGGTTAACGTTGAGCCCTGTCTCGTCGTCCCACGTGGGCCAGCAGCCATACTCGGGCGCGAGGCGCAAGCGCTCGGGCCGCGGAGGATCGGGGAGGTGGTCCCAAATGTCGGTTTCTGCATCCTCCGTGGGAGTCCAAGTCGAGGATGGACTCTTACGGGGTATGTGAAAAAACCAGTATGCCCAGAGGCCGGCTGAAACCGCGACGATCACCATGAGCTCCACCAGCCATGTGAAATTGCCGGCATTAATGGGCCAGTGCGAGAACACGCCCTGGGAATGGGCGTGTGCGACGAAAGCGAACGCCGCCAGATAGATAATGAAAGCGTTGATGGTCTGTTGGCGGCCTTTCCGCTCGGCCTCCGATTCCGGTGGCAGGGCCTTCCACGCCCAGAGCAGATAACCGCCCTGGAAGATTGCGTTCGCGGCAAAAAAGACTGTTGCCCAAGGACTAAGCGTCATCAGCGCGAGCCCGCTTGCCAAGGTCAAGCATCCGCCGAACGCGAGCAGGCTCGACTGTAGCCTCTCATTATAGTCGGTCTTCTGGAGCGTGATGGCTTCGAGCGCCAGGTCCAGAACACGATTCATCGCCATCCGCCGCAGCACCACAACTCCAGCAAAGGCATAGAAGGCGCCGACGGCCATCAAAATCCACTGCATAACTCCCCTTCCCCCGCAGCGATCCCCGTCGCCCGCTCTTCAAGTCACTGCGGCACTTCGGTCTGACGAACGTATTGCGAAGCCATCGGATTGCGCGCCCGAATACACCTGACTAGCCTCGTGCCGATACGCAGTCATGCGAAAAGCTGATTGAACTCGCGATGAACTTGTCATTTTCGCTGCAGAGCATGGCACGGTACGTGCCCGACCGCCCCGCCGTCACGTCCGAGCGCGGAACACTCACCTATGCTGAGTTCGAGAACCAAGCCGCAGCAATCGCGGGTGCGCTTCTCCATCGGCATGGACTGAAGCCGGGCGAACGCGTCGGCCTCGTCATGGAAAATTGCGGGGAGTTCTTCCCGGTGATCTACGGCATCTGGCGGGCGGGCCTTGTTGCCGTGCCGATCAACGCCAAGCTGCACCCGAAGGAGCTCGCCTGGATCCTGGCGAACAGTGAGGCTCGCCTCGTCATTGCGACGCCCGAGCTCGCTGATCGCATGACGGCGCAAACAAGCGAGACCTGGCCGCCCATCATCGCCACCGGCTCACGTGACTATGCGGCGCTACTCGAAGGAGAGCCGGTTACACGCCCGACCGGTGGACCGGAGGACGAAGCATGGCTCTTCTACACAAGCGGCACCACCGGGCGCCCCAAAGGCGCGGTGCTGACCCACCGCAACCTGCTCTTCATGATCCACACCTACCTGGCCGATATCGATTTCATCGGGCCGGAGGACACTATGGTGCACGCGGCGCCGCTATCCCATGGTGCTGGGTTGTATGGGCTGGCTCACGTGGCGCGCGGCTCCCATAATGTCGTCCTCGTCGGCTCGTTTGATCCCGAGCGGGTGCTGGCGACGTTCAGCCAATACCAAAACGTGAGTCTGTGGGCCGCGCCGACCATGATCGTGCGGCTCATCAATCATCCGAAGGCCGGCAGCGCTGACACGCGCGGTCTCAAGACCATCATCTACGGCGGCGCGCCGATGTATCTCGCCGACCTGAAGCGTGCCATCGAGCTGTTCGGTCCGAAGCTCTTCCAGCTCTACGGCCAGGGCGAAAGCCCAATGACCATCACCGGCCTGAGCAAGGCCATGCACGCGGATGTCGAGCATCCGGACTACGAGGCGCGCCTGTCCAGCACCGGGGTGGCGCGCACAGGCGTTGCCTTTCGCGTCGTCGACCCGGATGGTCGCGACCTGCCGCCTGGCGAAATCGGCGAGGTCATCACCCGGAGCGACTGCGTCATGCGCGAGTACTGGAACAACCCCGAGGCCACGGCGAATGCGCTCCGCGACGGCTGGCTCTGGACGGGCGATCTTGGCAGCGTCGATGCGGCGGGTTTCCTCACACTCAAGGACCGTTCCAAGGACCTCATCATTTCCGGCGGCACCAACATCTATCCGCGCGAGATCGAGGAGGTGCTGCTCACCCATCCCGACGTGGTGGAATGCGCCGTGGTCGGCCGCCCGCATCCCGAATGGGGCGAGGAGGTTGTCGCCTTCATCGTCGCGCGCGGAGGGCGGCAAGGCCACGCCCGAGGCGCTGGAGGCGCTGTGCCTCGACAACATCGCGCGCTTCAAGCGGCCGAAGGAGTACCGCTTCGTCGATGCGCTTCCGAAGAACAACTATGGGAAAGTGCTGAAGACGGAGTTGCGTCAGCGACTACAGGAGAGTTGAGTTCGGGGCTCAGTCCTCGGTCTCGTCCTGTCGGAGGGCCCTCATACGAACACGCCCGTCTTCGATTACCGAAAAATGGCCAGCCCAATCTCCGCGTTCGGCAAGCCGGCCCGCGAGCACGGCCCCAATAGTCTTCGGGTCGCCAATATTAACTCGGAACAGAATAACTCCACACGAAGCTGGCAGCCCCCACCGCCAGGCCAATTCCCCGAAGTCCTTGTCGAAGGTTAGCAAAACTCGCGCTTCACGCACCGCCCAAGAGAGGACAGCCTCGTCTTTTGCACCCGGCGCCGCGGTGCGAATCCAGATGACATCGTGTCCAGCCGCACACAACGCCTCCACAGCCGCCCCGGGAAAATTCTCGTCAGCGAGAAAGCGCATCTCATGCGGCGCTTGGATAAACCCTTTCTGATCTTAGAACATCACGCGCGTAGGCGAGACAGGCCCTGATATCTTCGTGCGTGATGCCTGGGTAGTTGCGGACAATATCCTCTTCGCTCCAGCCGTCGGCCAAAAGGCCGATGACAAACTCGACGGAGAGCCGGGTTCCTCGAATCACCGGCTTGCCCGAGAGGATGGCTGGGTCCAGCACGATACGCTCAGTTTCGGTCATAATCTCTCCGCATGACAATGCGCTGGCGCTCGCAAAAGCCTAAACCCCAAGGGCGCCGTCGGCAGCTCAACTCACTTTCGTATTTTGGGCCAGATCGGCACTAGAGCAACCCCTCCCAGCAAGTGAGCGCCGGCTTCCCCTCCGCAACCATCTTGCGCTCAGCCGCGCCGTATGCGAGCGAGGGGGCCGAGGGCGGCTCGCCGCGAGTTGCGCGCGTGGGCTAAGTCTCCGGTTTGAATTTGGTGTTCGTCTTTCCCGGGGCGATGGTAGGGTCCGGGGGGAGCAAAGGGAGGAAGCCATGGCCATCAGGAAGGCGAAAGGCGTTTCGCGCCGGGGCGTGTTGAAGGGTGCGGCAGCGGTTACGGCGCTATCTGCGGTGCCGACAGGTTGGGCAATCGCGCAGAAGCGGCCGCTGAAGATCGGCCTCATGCTGCCCTATTCCGGCACGTACGCGAAGCTCGGCGAAAACATCACCTACGGCGTCGAGATGGTGATCGCCGAAAAGGGCGGAAAGCTCGGCGGCCGGGAGGTGGAGCTCATCAAGCTCGATGACGAGTCGAAGCCGGAGCTCGCACCTCAGAACGCAGATCGCCTTGTGAAGCGTGACGAGGTGGATGTGCTGATCGGCACGGTGCATTCAGGCGTGCAGATGGGCATCCATCGCGTCGTCCGCGAAAGCGGCACGCTGACGATCATTCCCAACGCCGGCAATGTGGCCATCACGCGCGAGCTATGCGCGCGCAACGTCTACCGCGCCTCGTTCTCCAACTGGCAGCCCGCCTACGGCATCGGTCTCGCGGCCGGCAAGAAGGGCTACAAGAGAGGCATCTGGGTCAGCTGGGATTATGCCGCCGGTGCCAAGTTCCTGCGAGGGCTTCAAGCAGGGCCTTGAGGAGCAAGGGGGAACGTTCGTCGAGTTTCTCAAGCTGCCGTTCCCGCAAACGAATTTCCAGCCGCTGCTGGCGCAGATCCCTGGGCTAGAAGTGGACATCGTGGGCGCCTTCTTCGCCGGCGGCGGGGCGGTGCAGTTTGTGAAGGAGTACGCAGCCGCGGGCCTCAAGGTGCCGCTTTGCGGCAATGGCTTCCTGACTGAGGGTACGCTGCAGGCGCAGGGCGAGGCCGCCGAGGGCATCGAGACTGCGCTGCACTACGGCGACGGTCTCGACAATCCGAAGAACATCGCATTCCGCAAGGCCTTCCTAGAGAAGGCGGGCCGTGAGGCGGATGTCTACGCCGTACAGGGCTATGACTCGGCGCAGCTGCTCGCGGTCGGCCTTGAGGCGGTGAACGGCGATATCGAGGACGAGGAGAATCTGCACAAGGCTCTGGAGAGCGCAAAAATCGACAGCCCGCGTGGTCCGATGTCGATGTCGCCCTCACACGAGGTAATTCACAACATGTATCTGCGGAAGGTGACAAACGGCCAGAACAAGGTGATCGGCATTGCGGCCGAGCAGCTGGCCGACCCTGGCACCGGCTGCAAGATGGCTTGAAGCGGGGGGCGAATGGTGACTGGCGGATAGCACATCTAGAAGATCGATTTGGTCCGGCAGCGGAGCAAACCTCGCTCGCTGCCTTCGCTATCCGCCTCCCCTATTTCCTATTCGCAGTCTTTTCAGTGATGGATATCGCCGGCTTTCTCGCCCAGCTCCTCAACGGTGTGCAGTACGGGCTGCTGCTGTTCCTGATCGCCAGCGGCCTGACGCTGATCTTCGGCGTCATGGGCATCATCAATCTGGCCCACGGCTCATTGTTCATGGTGGGAGCCTATACGGCGTTCGTGGTGACGAGCGCTACGGGCTCGCTGTGGATCGCATTGCCGGCCGGGATCGTTGGCGGGATCGTGCTCGGGTTGCTGCTCGAACGCTTCCTCTTTCGGTACTTCTATCATCGCGAGCATCTCGATCAGGTGCTGCTGACATTCGCTCTCATATTGCTATTCGAGGAAGGCCGATCGCTGCTCGTCGGCAACGACTTCCATTCCGTGCCAATCCCTGCTGCGCTCGATTTTTCCGTCCCCATCACCGAGGGCTTCAGCTACTCGGCCTACCGGTTCGCCGTGATCGGCATCTGCCTTCTGCTCGCACTCCTGATGTTTTTCTGGATCGAACGGACGCGAATGGGTGCCTTGATTCGGGCGGCGGCGGAAAAGCCTGAAATGGTCGATGTGCTCGGCATCGACGCGCGGCGCATTCATCTCGCTGTGTTCGCTGTCGGGACCGCGTTGGCATTGACGGCAGGCGTGCTCGCGGCACCCCTCTACTCCGTCTATCCCAACATGGGTGACGGCTTCCTCATCATCTCGTTCGTTGTTGTCGTGATTGGAGGGTTGGGCTCGGTTTCCGGAGCATTCTGGTCGGCGCTGCTGATCGGGCTCGTCGACACGCTTGGCAAGGCCTACCTGCCGGTGGTCGCGGGTCTTTCTGTCTATGTGCTGATGGCGGCCGTGCTGCTGTGGCGACCTTCCGGGCTTTTCGGCCCAAGGTCACCTTAATCCGGGTATCAGGACCAGCCGATGCTACCTCAGTCGAAATACGGTTGGATGGGCCTTGTCGCGGGGGCGCTCGCGCTCGCGGCTCTACCCCTTGCGGTACCCTCCTACTACGTCGAGCTCGGCACCTACGCTCTCATTGCCGCCATGCTGGCGCTCAGCCTGCAGCTTCTTGTCGGCTGCACAGGACTCGTCAGCCTTGGACACGGCGCCTTTTACGGGCTCGCCGCCTACACGGTTTACCTCGTAACCCCCGAGAATGAGGGCTTGTCGATCTTCGTGACGTTGCCAGCTGCTGTGCTGGCTGCAGGTCTCGCAGCATTCGTCGTTGGAGCGCTGTCACTGAGGACACGAGGTTTCTTCTTCCTCATGGTGACGCTGGCGTTCGGGCAGATGGTGTTCTTTCTGTTCCACGATACGAAGATCGGCGGCGGCGCCGACGGCGCGTTCCTCACTCGGCCAGTGCTGTCGCTGTTCGGCTTCGAGCTTCCGCTGACGCGCCGCCAACGACCGATTGCGATCTACTACGTCGCCCTCGCGCAGATGGTGCTGATGTACCTTGGCCTGGTGTTCCTGCTCCGCTCGCTTTTCGGCCGCGTCCTCGAAGGTATTCGTGTCAACGAGCATCGCGTGCAGGCAATGGGTTACGACACCTACCGCTACAAGCTTGCGGCCTTCGTCATCGCAGGAATGCTGGCGGGCGTGGCCGGTCATATGTGGGCCATGCACCGCGGCTTCGTGAACCCCGAGCTCGTCGGCTGGCACCGCTCCGCAGAGGCGCTGCTGATGATTCTGCTCGGCGGGCTGAATACCTTGCACGGCCCCATTCTGGGCGCGCTCGCCTATACGGGGCTGGAGGAACTGGCTCAAATCGTCACGGAGCGTAAGCTGCTCGTCCAGGGTTTGGTGATCCTGTTTGTCGTTCTCGCACTGCCGAAGGGACTGAGCGGTCTGCGACTGCCGCGAAAATGGCCAACCCTGCAACCGGCATCCCCGAAAAAAGCACCTGCCGAACCAGCTGCGGAGAGCGCGCCTCATGGCTGAGCCGCGCACCACGTCGGAGCCGCTGCTGGCCACCAAGGGTCTCGGCCGCAACTTCGGCGGTCTCGCTGCCGTGCGGGACGTGACCTTGCGCCTGCACCGGGGCGAGCTGCACGCCGTCATCGGCCCTAACGGCGCGGGAAAGTCGACACTGGTCAACCTGCTGTCGGGACATCTGCCGCCCAGCTCCGGGACCATCCATCTCGATGGAGTCGACGTGAGCGGCCAGCCTGCATGGCGCATGACGCGCCTCGGCGTCGGCCGCTCGTTCCAGCGTACGAATTTGCTCCGCTCCCTAACCGTGCTTGAGAACGTGCGCCTTGCTGCCCAAGCTGCCGCGGGCCTACCGGCCATCAGAATGCTGCGCTCCGCCGCCAGCGAAACCGCGATCATAAAGACTGCTCGCGAGGCTCTCGAGCGCGTTGGTCTCGCAGACTCCCACGATCGTCCTGCCGGGCAACTGTCTCACGGAGAACAGCGTCAGCTCGAAATCGCCATGACGCTCGCAGCGCGGCCGCGTGTGCTTCTGCTCGATGAGCCCCTGGCCGGAATGGGGCCCGAGGAGAGCGAGCGGTTTACCATTCTGCTCAAGGACCTGGCACGCGAGCATGCGGTGCTCCTCGTCGAGCACGACATGGATTTCGTATTCGCCGTCGCCGACTGGATGACGGTCATGGTCGACGGCGCGGTGCTTGCCGAGGGTCTGCCGAAAGATGTGCGCGCCGATCCCCAAGTCCAGCGCGCCTATCTGGGAGGGCACGCGTGATGGCGATCCCTTCAGGTGCCACTCCTTTGCTGGCCGGCTGCGATCTCCACACCTACTACGGCTCGAGCCACATCCTTCGCGGCGTGTCACTTGCGATCAGCGCCGGAGAGGCCGTGGGCCTGATGGGCCGCAATGGGATGGGGAAAACGACACTCATTCGAACACTGATGGGCCTCGTCGCGCCTCGGGTCGGGCAAGTGCTGATCGACGGCCAGGACGCGACCGGGATGCCGACCTTCCGCCGCGCTCAGGCGGGGCTCGCGTACGTCCCTGAGGAGCGCGGTATCTTTGCATCTCTCAGTGTCGCCGAGAATCTCGCCATTGCGGAACGTGCCGGCATCGACGGTAGCTCGAAATGGACTCGCGAGCGGGTGCTCGACCTGTTTCCACGACTATCGCAACGGCTCAGCCATCGCGGCGACCAGCTCTCCGGAGGCGAGCAACAGATGCTCGCCATCGCACGGGCGTTGCTCGCCAATCCGCGACTGTTGATCCTCGATGAGGCAACAGAAGGGCTTGGCGCCGATCATCCGGGAGGAGATCTGGAGTACCATTGCGCAAGATCCGCAACGCCGGCGTCGCGACACTTATCGTCGACAAGACGGTCGATGCGATCACCAGCCTTGCGGACCGTATCGTGATCCTCGTGAAGGGCGAGGTCGTCTTCGAAGGATCGCCGGCTTTGCTGAAGGCCGATCCAGCCTTGATGCACCGCCACCTTGGCGTGTGATCCAGTGGCACCCGAACTGTTCGCCGCCTTAGACTGGAAGCACCGCTGCTCCAGTCCGCCTACTCCGGCACGATGATCAGATGCACGCCGAGCGCTTCGGACTCGTCGATCAGCAGATGTCCGGGATTGATCGCCCCGGGCCGCAGCCCATTGCTCAAGAAAAAGTACCGCGTCTTGTCGAGGTCGCTAGAGGTGAGCGTGATCGCGCCCACGGCAGGCAGGGGCGGTCTCGAAACTCTGCCGAAATGCTCCGCGGCCCCGCGGCCATCGAGAAAACGCAGTCCACCACGGTCAAGATTGATGAGAAGGGAGGCTCCCTCTCGTTCGACCGTCCGCCCCAAGAACCGGCTGTAGCGCTCGGCGGCTTCGGAAGGATCAGCGATGACCAGGGCAACTTCGAGCAGACCGGTCAGGCCGTTGTCCTGCGGGAGGTAGCGCTTTTGCCAGATGTGCTCGGGCGTATGATGGCGCAACACTTGAGCACGCGCCTCGGGAAAGTCGCCGAAGGCGGGACGAATAACCGTGAATGCGGCTTCGGCCTGTGACCCGTCCTCAGCCTCGACGGGTCGCTTGAGGTTCACCGTCGGTTGCAGCTCGAATCCGAGAGCTTGAATTTGTTCCGCGGCCTCGTCTGCGTCGCTCACTGAGAACGCTATGAGATGAACTCCGGTGTGGTGGGCCAGCGCGGAGTGCATATGGCGGGTTACGGGCGTATCGATCCCCTCGACAGGAGTGAGGATTTCGAGATAGCCGCGCTCCAGAATTGCTATTCGGTTCGCCGTCCCGGCCGGCTTCAACTCGCCTGTTTCCGGATCGCGATCGCCGTGGACGGCATAAGGCGTCAGTGGAAATCCGAGCCGCTCGAAGACGATGGAGGCTTGCTCCATCTCCGGCACCATCCAACCGACATGGTCCAGAAAGATTTGCCCAGGTCCTGGCAACTGAGGGCACGACGCGAGCTTCGGCACGGCTTCGGGTCCCTTCGAGCGGCGCGATCGCAACCGCGTCCTGTTGCTTGATGGATGCGAGCAGAGAATCTCCCCCGTGAGCCGATACCGCTCATCGGCCAGCTTCGCAACCCCCCGCGCCCAACGCGACTTCTTTTGATCCTGAACGTACGATGTATTGACTCCCGCGACTGGCTACGACATCCTGCCGCAGTCGATCACAGGGTCGTCATGAGAGAGCGACCAACTGATCTGACGGTCCAAGTCTGGGGAGAAGCGGTATCGGGAACGGCGCCCGCGTCGTTCCCGTTTCTTTTTGCCCACAAATTCGCGTCGCCCTGCGAGGTCGGGTAGCCGCACAGGTGCCTCTCGCCTACGTTGACAAGGTGGCCTCTACCGACCACCACTTGCAACGAGGCTTCACTGGTTCATCTCGCCATGAAGAAGATCGCCCTCGTCGCCCATGATGCGCGAAAACCCGTAATGGTGGAGTGGGTCGGGCGCAATCTCGACGTGTTCCGAAAGCTCGATCTTGTGGCGACCGGCACGACCGGCACCGTCCTTCTGGAACATTATCCCGAGCTGCGCCTGGAGAAGTTGGCAAGCGGCCCTCGCGGCGGAGACCAGCAAGTCGGGGCGCGCATCGTCGCCGGTCAGATCGACGTGGTGTTCTTCTTCATCGACCCGTTGACGCCCATGCCACATGACGTCGATGTCAAGGCGCTGCTTCGCCTCTCCATCCTTTATGACATCCCGCTGGCGTGCTCGACCCGCGCCGCAGATATCCTTCTCGACAGCATCCGCAAACGCCTCGCCGAGGAAAGCTCCACCGGGCTGAGGTCAGTCTGATTTATTGGACCACTTGCGCTCAACGATCCGGCGGCCCAGCGCCCACCGGTGAACCTCTGACGGACCATCGTAAATCCGGAAAGCCCGTACATCGCGGAAGATCCGCTCTACGACGGTATCGCGCGTCAGGCCCATTCCGCCGAGGATCTGCATCGAGCGATCCACCACCCGCATAATGGCCTCCGAGCAGATCACCTTGGCCATTGAGCTTTCCGACGAGGCCCGATGCCCCTGATCCAATAGCCACGCGCAATGGCGGATCGCGAGCCTGCTGACATGCATATCCATCACGTTGTCGGCGAGCATGAAGCTGACGCCTTCGTGGCTGCCGAGTTTCTGGCCGAATACGCTCCGGGTCCGGGCATACTCGGAGGCGATGTCGTGTGCACGCTGCGCTGAGCCCAGCCAGCGCATGCAGTGTGTGAGCCGTGCCGGCGCGAGCCGCACTTGCGCATATCGGAAGCCCTGACCGATTTCGCCCAACACCGCGTCACCCGGCAGACGCAGGTCCTCGATCTCAACGACCGCGTGGCCGCCCATGAACGAGGAGTCCATCGTGTCGAGCACGCGCGAGATCCGGAAAGCCGGGTTCGGCAGATCCGCGAGGAACATCGTGGCGTCGTTGGGATCGTCGCCCGTCCGAGCCATGATGATTGCGAAGGCCGCGCCATCGGCGCCGGTGATCAGCCATTTCCTGCCGCGGAGGACGAACCCGTTGCCATCCTTCTCGGCGCGTGTCGAAAGCATGCTCGGATCCGAGCCAGCCCCCGGGTGCGGCTCCGTCATGGCGAAGCACGAGCGGACCTCACCTGAGGCCAGCGGGCGGAGGTAGCGTTCCTTCTGCTCGGGATTGGCCACCTTTTCGAGAAGGTGAATGTTGCCTTCGTCTGGCGCCTGACAGTGCAGCGCAACCGGGCCCAGCATCGAATAGCCGGCCGCTTCAAACACCACAGCCTTGCCAACGTGATTGAGGCCAAGGCCGCCGTACTCCTTGGGAACATGCACCGACAACAGTCCGGCCTTGCGGGCCCGCTCCGTCAGCTCTCGGCGCAACTCCTCCGTCGGGCCCGTGCGCGGTCCATCTCGGGTCTTTTTCGTACGGGATGATCTCGTTCTTCACGAACGCGAGAACTTTCTCGCCGAGGGCTTCGAGATCTGCGGGGAGCGAAAAATCCATGACGCTTGTCCCTTTGCCAGTTTCAAAAGCAGGCTAGCCGCTTCAAACAGGCGCGCAAGTGATCGCAATCAAAGGCCTGCCGGATTGGCAGAGCCGGCATCCGCCGATCCATCGTGACAAGCCGGATCGATCTGCTCTAGCTTCGAACAGATGCCGGTGTCGCTGGTGCAATCGGATGGGACAGCGCATGATCAAGGTGGCTGCGGACGACCTTAGAGAGCTGGTGCGCGACATTTTCGTGGCCGCGGGCTGCTCGCGAGAGGAGGGAGAACGGCTCGGGAAATCTCTCGTCAGCGCCAACCTTGCGGGCCATGACAGTCACGGCGTCGTGCGCGTCCCCCGCTATCTGGAATGGATCGCTGAAGGCTCATTCGTTCGGGATCAGAAGGTCGAGATCATACGCGAGACGCCAGTCCTGGCTGTCGTCGATGCGAAGTACGGACTGGGTCAGACCACCGCACCCCAGGCGGTCGAGATCGGCATCGCCAAATGCCGCACCATGGGCCTCTCTGCCGTCGCAATGCGCAACTCGGGCCATGTGGGGCGCGTGGGCGAATGGGCAGAGATGGCAGCCGAGGCCGGGCTCGTTTCGATTCATTTCGTCAATGCCGCCGGCAGCCTCCTCGTCGCACCTTTCGGTGGTGTCGACCGGCGAATGTCGACGGCCCCCTACGCCGTCGGCGTGCCTCGGCCGGGCGAGGAGCCGCTCATCCTCGATTTCGCGACATCCCTCGTCGCCGAAGGCAAGGTCCTGGTGGCGAGCCAGGGAGGCAAGGCATTGCCACCTAATGCGCTCATTGCGCCGGACGGCACGATGAGCGGCGATCCCGCGCTGCTCTATGGCCCGCTCGAGCCAAATGGACCCCGCGGACTACAAGAAGGGTGAAGGCGCGATCCGCGCCTTTGGCGAGCACAAGGGCTCCGGGCTCGCCTTCATGGTGGAGCTGCTCGGCGGCTCGTTGACGGGCACCGGCGCAGCGCAGGAGGGCCGCCGCTGGGCCAACGGCATGCTGTCCATCTACATCGATCCCAAGCAGCTCGATCCGGAAGAGTTCTTCCCTGCCGACGTCAAGCGCTACGTCGCCTTCTTCAAGAGCTCACGACCGAGCGAGCCCGGCGGCGAGGTGCTCGTGCCAGGTGAACCGGAGCTTCGCAATCGCCGCCAGCGACTCGCCGAAGGCATTCCTTTACCGGAAGATACCTGGGCGCGTCTCGTCGCCGCGGCCCGCAGCGTCGGGCTCGATGAGGCGCGCATTGAGCGGATCGCTCTTCGGTGACGCGGCCCGGCGCTGTTTCAGTGATCGGTTCGACTCACGGGAGCCGCTGGGAACACAGTCAGGCCGGAGCCGTTTCCTGATATCAGGCTGGCGCGCCTACGGCTCACGAGCAGACAGAGAACGGGAGGTGCCAAGATGTCCGCGGCACCTTTACGACTTGGGTTTCCCGTCAAAGTCATGGCTCGGCCGGACCTCAAGTCGAACGACACCCGGCGCTGGGCAAACCGGCCACATCTCAAGACATCGCTGACTTATCTCGACGCGATTTTCGACTACCTCGCCGAGCACAAGATCCGCATGTACCGAATGTCGTCGGATCTGGCGCCCTATGCGACCCACCCCGATCTGCCGCAATTCCACAACATGGTGAAGGAGAGCGCCGCTGAGTTGCAGGCCATAGGCGCGAAGGCCAAGCAGCTCGACATTCGCCTGTCGTTTCACCCGTCCCAATTCGTCATCCTCAACAGCCCCGATCCCGACTTGACGGCAAAGAGTGTGTGGGACCTGACATCCCAGGCCGAAATGCTCGATCTCATGGAGCTTGGACCGGAGGCCGTCGTCGTCATTCACGTCGGTGGAGCGTACGGAGACCGAGCTTCGAGCAATGCACGTTGGGTCAAGACGTGGCGCACGCTACCCGAGCCTGTGCGTCGCCGGCTCGTTCTAGAGCATGACGATTTGCGCTTCAGTGCGTCCGATACGCTCTGGATTCATGAGCACACCGGAGTGCCGCTCGTGTTCGATCATCAGCATTTCTGGTGTCTCAATCCGGATCGCCTGGATCTGCGGCAAACGCTGGTGCGCATGCTCGGCACATGGCCGAACGGCGTTCGACCGAAAGTCCATTTCTCCTCTCCCCGCACGGAGCTCAGAGAACTGAAGCGTCGCGATCCGAGGACGCGCAAAGTCACAACGGTAAAACTCGCGCCCACATGGACTGGTCATGCCGACTTTTGCCATCCATTCGAGTTCATCACGTTCATGCGTCTTGCCCGACGGGCTCGAATTCGATGTGATGTTGGAAGCGAAAGCCAAGGACCTTGCCCTTATTCGTCTACGAGCCGACTTGCTCAATTATGCGCCGGACATTGCAAATCGGTTTGGACTCGATACCAGCCAAGCCTCGATGATTGAGCGGGAAGCTTCAGAAGTTCTCGAAGAAGCGGAAGCTGACGAATTTGCCAGCCGTTTCTGAATGTCGCAGGAAAGCCTGACGTTTTGACCTTCGTTTTCAGCACAAGTGCTTGCGATTGTCAGTGAGCCAGTCGAGTACAAGCTGAGCGGTATTCGCGGCGCCATTAAGATCGAATTCTTGCATTGGCTTCGGAAGCGAAAGCGCACGGTCGATCGCTTTGGAAAGCGCATCGGTCGTAAGCTCCTGCTCAGGAACGACGACTCCCCATCCGTGCTCAGCAAGCAAAGCAGCACGGCGGCTTTGCTCAGTTTCGCCGTCCTGGGCAAATGGGACGAAAACTGCTCTGCAACCAGCCACGAGAATATCTGCAACCGTATTATAGCCGGCTTGGGAAATGGAGAGCTGGGCACCCGCCACTGTTGCCGCCAGATCGGGAACAGAGCGCTCAACAGCAACGCCGTTCATACCGCCGAGCTGCTGAAGCCGCTCGAACTCATCTGGCTTGGCATTGCCGCCGGCGAGCGCGAGCCAGCGCGCAGATGCCAGCGAGGTACTTGGCTTTGGCCAAAAGTGTCGTTTCCAGCAGCTTGTATCCCACGGCGCCGCCGCCTGCCGAAACAACAACGTCAGCCTTCGATCCGGCTTGATCGATCCGAGGATGGAGGATCGGGAGCGACGATCCCGCTATAAACGATCATCGACTTAATATGATCGGCGAGGGGAAAGGTCGCGTCGAGCTTTACGAGCCGCGGATCGCCATGCACGAGAACAAGGTCAAAGTAGTTGCGTAAGATCTCCACTGTCTCCTAAGCACGCGCCATGTCTCCGCTCTCTTGCAGAATGTCACGGATCGAAGAAGCGATGCAGGGGCGCGGTTTCTTGCGATGAGCAGCTTCGAGCAATGGCAGCAATTCGAAGCGCATCTGCCGCCGGCCGAAGGGAAATGTTTCGATCAACAGCACGTCGGGACGGCTCTGTTCGAAAGCCGCAAGCAGCGCCTCTGTGCGGCGAGCCTTGATCGCGGGGGAGGCGGGTTCGCCGCTAGTGGTAATCAAATCCGTAAATCCATTCGGACCAGCCTTCAAAGGGGGAAGCTGGATCACATTCAGACCAGAGAAGTCCAATTGAGCAAACAGGCGGACCGCCCAGGACAAGATCAACGGAAAAGCCCAATTTACGCAGCCCTTGCGCGATCCGGGCGGCGCGGAACAGATGCCCTACTCCAAGCAGGTGCTGCACGTAAAAGAAGACGCGCCATCCAGTCACTGCGCCGCTTCCGTCATGCGTCGTTCGCTCGTCCCCTCCAGCGCCTCCTCGAAAAGTCTGACGAGCGTCTGAAGTCCCCGGTGCATATCGAAATGAGCCCTAACGTGCTGCTTCGGCTGCTGAACCCAATAGATTTCGAAGATCAGGATCGCGAATGAGCTTCATCAACGCTTCGGCAAGCCGGACGCTGTCATTCGGTGGCACAAGCAGTCCCGTCTCTCCGTCTCGGATGATCTCCGGCACACCGCCCACCAGAGTGGAAATGCAGGCCAGCCGCTGGCTCTGCGCTTCCATCAGGACATTTGGCAATCCATCGCGGTCGCCATTGGCGGCCGGACGGCAGGGCAACACAAATATGTCGGCGCGGCGGTAAGCCTCGAGGACAACAGATTGCGTTTGCGGGCGACACCAAGTTATCCGTGACGCGATTCCAAGCTTCCGTGCCTGCTTCTGGAGCTGTTTGGAAAGATTGCCTCCTCCAATGTGCGTAAGGTGCCAGTGCACATCTGGTGGAAGTTGCGCCAGCGCATTCAGCAGGACGTCGAAACCCTTCTTTTCGACCAGACGGCCGATCGCCAACAATCGCACCGGCTCCGATGCATTCGTTCCATCCCGGCGCGAAGGTGGGAGCTCTGGGGCATCAAAACGCTGAAAGTCTAGGCCGTGATAAACAAGCTTCACGTGGTCTCTTCGGGTGCAAGCTTCGCGAGCCGCTCGTGCCCGGCTTTAGTGCATGTCACTACCCATCTTGCTGAAGCGAGATTATCGCGCAGCTCCCAATCCGGGGATGTCCAAATATCCTTCGCATGTGCCGAGCAGCTCCACGGCAGCCCCGTCATGAGGCTCGCATATCGGGTCACAGCCGCAGGAGTATGAATGAAATGGGCATAGAGCCACCTCGCGCCCGCCGGCATTTCCATCGCGAGAACCGCAGCCTGGCCAAAACGCCGGAAACGGTTGGCGCTGAAATCGCGCCGAAGATCAGCTAACCACGCAGAAAAGGCCCGGCGAAATCCCGGCAATCGCCTCGCTCGAACCAGGCTGCGAATGACCCGCAATGGCGCATGATAAAGATATTCGGGCAGATAGAGCACGGGAGCGGAGATTTGACGGTGCACTGGATGCACCTCCCGATCCGTCGGTCGGCGCATCGAAACGATGTGCAGCTGAAAGCCGGCGCGCTCCAGCCCCAGCAACTCTTGTGCAATGAATGTTTCCGACAGTCTGGGATAGCCCTTTACGACCACGACGATCTTTCCGTGGTGCACGGGCATCTTCTGTTACATCGCCGCATAAGCTGGAAGGGGGCAGGTCACATTATTGATGTAATCGCCCACTGCATCGCAGACTGTCTCCAGACCATCAAGATTGATGCGCCCCTGCAGCGATGACGGAAGCGGACGCTCTGGCAATCGCCGCAAAGCCTCCGCCATAACCTTAGGGTCGGCCGCAGCTGATGGATCAAGGACATCGACAAGTCCGAGCTCTGCTGCCCGAGTTGCGCGAATGAGCTGCTCGCGACGGGGCCGGCAACGAGGCACCAGCAGCGCCCGCTTGTCGAATGAAAGGATTTCGCAGAACGTGTTGTAGCCACCCATGCTCACAATGGCACTCGCGCGCATCATTATGGTTTCGATCTGGCTCTCGAAATCGCGCACCGTGATGTTGGGAAGCCGGCGCGCACGCTCCCGGATTTCCTCACGCTGATCGGCCGCCATAAATGGCCCCAAAATCATGACCAGCGGAAAATCGAGCGAGCGATCACATTCGCGCGCCGCAAGCACCTGCTGCATGAGCGGCCCGCCATCGCCTCCGCCTCCAGCAGTTACGAGGATGAATTCCTCCGGTAAATCGAGTGATCCTGCACTGGGAAATCGCGGGAAATTCCGCCGGAGATGTCCGGTGAAGGTGATACGGCTCTTCACGGGTTTCGGAACATCGAGCCCGGTCATCGGATCCCAAAAGCCCGGGCAGCCATAAATCCAGACTGCATCGTAAAGCGCCTCGATCTTCCGCATGGTATCGCTGCGCTGCCAATCGGCTCGCACCTGTTCAGGCGAGTCCAAAACCTCGCGTAACCCAAGCACGAGCGCGGTCCCACGGGACTTGAGCAACACGAGGGTTTGCTCCAGCTCGCCCTTCAGACCCAACGGCTCTTTGTCGACGATGAACAGATTTGGGCGGTAAAGCTCTGCAGTCTGCTGGATTATGGCGCGCCGCATCGCGAGAGTTTCACTCAGATCGATATGTTGAGCGAGCGACGTATACTCACCGCTATACAGCTTGATAACGCTCGGGATCTTAATGAAATCCACCCGCGCACGAAAATCGTAGGCCCCCGCGATGGAGGAGCCGGAGACGATCAAAACCTGAAGCCCTTTAAATCGCTCCACAAGGGCGTGCGCAATCTCCCGGCAGCGGCGCAGATGGCCGAGTCCGAACGTGTCATGGCTATACATGAGCACGCGCGCGTGGTCACGTCGTAGCATGAGATTGGCCGTTGGCTCCTTTCGGACCGACCACTATCCCTGGTAACTCGACCGGGCACAGCCCCGTTCCCACCGCATGCGCCCGCCACCATTCGCTGCGAAACTCGCGCGATCGTCAATTGAAAATTTTTGACAAAGAGGTAACCAGAGCGTGTCCTCACTTGTAGGGGTCGGCAGCGTCCCGCAGCCCGTCACCCAGAAAGTTGAATGCGAGCACGACGAGAATGACCGGAATTGCGGGCGTCAGCAGCCACGGGTAAAGCGCAACGACGTTAATATTTTGAGCTTCGGTCAGCAGCACGCCCCAGCTCGTGATCGGCGGCCGCAGGCCCAGGCCGAGAAAGCTCAGCGCCGTCTCGCCCAGAATCATGCCCGGAATGGCTAGAGTTGCGCTTGCAATGAGATGGCTCATAAAGCCAGGGACAAGATGCCTTCCGATGATCCGCGCAGAACTGGCTCCCATCAGCTGCGCTGCGAGCACATAGTCCTCCTCCCGCAGCGACAACAGCTTCGACCGAACCGCGCGGGCAAGCCCCGTCCAATCGATGAGCCCGAGAATAACTGTAATCGCAAAGTAAACGACCATGGGGCTCCACGTCACCGGCATAATGGCCGCCAGAGCCAGCCAAAGCGGAATTGTCGGCAGAGACTGCAGAACTTCGATGATGCGCTGAATGACGAGATCGACGACCCCACCATAGTAACCGGCCAGACCGCCGAAAACGAGGCCGAGCAGAAAGCTGATCGCCACGCCGAGCAATCCGATGGTTAAGGATACCCGCGCTCCATAGATGATCCGAGACAGCACATCCCGGCCAAGCCGATCGGTTCCGAGAAGGAACAAAGTGCCATCCCGAGCGGGGCAGAACAGATGGAGATCAGACTCGAAAAGACCCCAAAATTTGTAAGGATCTCCTCGGCAGAAAAAGCGGATTGGCTGCACTGCCGTACGATCTGACGTGTACTCCCTTTTCAGGGTGGTCATATTCAAGGAGTACGTCGTTCCATAGACGAACGGTCCAATGAACTGGCCTTCATGAAACAGGTGAATAGCCTGCGGCGGCGCATAGATATGATCGATGTGCCGGGTTTGGTAATGATACGGTGCGAGAAACTCGCTGAAGAGAATGGTGACGTAAAGCACGACAAGGAAGATGCCGGACGCGACGGCAACGCGGTGGCGCTTGAACTTCCACCACATGAGCCGCCATTGCGAAGCGAGGTAGACCCGCTCCTGCGCCACTGACAGCCGTTCGATGGACCGCGGATCGAACGGCTTCGTCGAGACGTAATGCTCTAGCGGGGCACCTGGCGGCGGTAGAGGCGACGTCGTCATCGCGTGCTCTTACCCTGCAGCCGAATGCGTGGATCGAGAAAAGCCAGGGCGATGTCCGAGATCAGGACGCCAATGACGGTCAGCAGAGCCAGCATCATCAGAAAGGACCCAGCAAGATACATATCCTGGCTCTGAAGGGCCCTGATGAGGAGCGGTCCCGTCGTCTCGAGCGACAGAACGATGGCGACGATCTCTGCACCGGACACGACTTCTGGCAGAATGCCCCCAATCCCACCCACGAAGAAATTGAGGGAGGACCGCAACGGGTATTTGACCAAAGCCTTAAAGGGGTGAAGACCCTTCGCTTTTGCTGTGATGGTATACTGCTTCCGCAGCTCATCGAGGAGATTGGCCCTGATCTTGCGGATCATGCTGGCCGTTCCGGCCGTCCCGATGACCAGGACGGGAATCCACATGTGAGCGAGAATTGACTTGAACTTTGCCCAGCTCATCGGCTGATCGATGAACTCGGGCGCCATCAAATGCCCGATGGATGTGCCGAACCAGACGTTCGCCAGGTACATGAGGACGAGCGCCAGCAGGAAATTTGGAATAGCAATGCCCAGCATTCCCAGAAAGGTGAGGCCATAGTCGCCCCAACTGTACTGATGAGTTGCAGAGTAAATTCCGATTGGAAAGGCAATTAGCCAGGTGAGCAAAATGGTTGCAAAGGAAACCAGAATGGTCAGAAAGATGCGGCTGCCGATGAGATCTGAAACCGGCATCTGGTACTCGAACGAATAGCCGAAATCCCCCTGCAACATGCCGGTAAGCCAGATGAAGTATCGTTCGACCGGATGCTTGTCGAACCCGTACTCCCGCTTCAGGAACTCAATCTTGCTTTTGTCGACCCCTTCCCCCTGCGCTTGAAGCTCGGCCATATAGCTTTCGAAATAGTCGCCGGGCGGTAGCTCCATTATGGTGAACACCAGAACGCTGGTGAGGAGCAGCGTCGGGATCATCATCAAAATGCGGCGGATGATGTAGGAAAGCATGGCGTCACTGCTGCCACGATGGCTTGCTCTCTCGGAACCAGAAGGTGTCCGGCAAATAGCGCCCGAAATATCCACCGGGGTCGAACGCCCAGATGCCCTCCTCGGGCACGTTAACGAGGTTCTTCGCAAAAACGATCGGCTGACGCGCTCCATTCACGGTGCCGATCGTGAAGACCTGATCGGCATTGATCCGCAGCATTTCGTGCCAGATCTCAGTCCGCTCTTCGCTGGACTTCGATACGCGCCACGCTTCGTACAGCTCAAGGAGCCGGCGCACCTCGGGTAGATCAGGAGGCTCGCCGACCATCCCTTTTTCCTCGTAATGCTGCCCCCATTTCGGCCATTGGAGCTGTGCCTGTGACGTCGGAGCGAGCTCGTGGGGGCTCATGTCCGGCGTCGCAACAGCGTTATCCAAGCCGCTCCAGACGGACATCACAGTACTGCCGGAATAGATGCGCTTGCGAAACAGATCCCTCTGCGTCGGTCGCACATAAATTTTGATCCCCACCTTCAGCCAGGTGTCGCGAATGAGCGCGAGAACGTCCGATTGCTCGGTGCTCTCGCCAGCCGTCTCGATTACGATTTCCGCGCGGCGTCCATCGGGCAAAAGCCGTATGCCATCCCGATCCCGCTTCGCGAGGCCCGCCTCGTCGAGAAGCTCGTTCGCACGCTTCAAATCGAATCGCGCCCAGGCCTCCTGGTATTCGGGCTTATAAAGCGGACTCTGCGGGAGAACCGTGTTAGCGCTCTCTCGAGCGAGCCCATAGTAAATGGCCTGGTTGATCTCGCGCCGATCGATCGCCAACGAAAGCGCCCGACGCACCCGCACGTCTCGCAACAGCTTGCGCCAGACGGGATCCTCCGTGTTGAGGTTCGGCACAAGCGCTATTCGCGAGCCCTCGCCGCGCTCCCACAACGCGACTTTGGGGCCGCCACGCGCCTCGGCACGTTTCAAGAACGTATAGTCGTCGAAGCGGATGTAGCGGGCCTGAAGATCTGCATCACCGCTCCCTGTCTGTGCAGCAATAAGTGATCCGGAGCCGATGCTGACGATCACCTCATCGGCATACGGCAGTTGTCGTCCGTCTGCGTCCACTCTGTGAAAATAGGGATTGCGTTTGAAAACGAAGCGAGTTGTCGGCGGCGCGGAGCTGTTGCACCAGGCATCGAGGCACGGCAGGTCAGGATTCTCCGGCCGATACATCCGCCCCATCCGCTCGTGGAGCGCACTCCAGCTCCGCACCCGCGCGGCCTTTACCTTCTCCTCAAGTTTTTCCGGGTCCGCGTATTTGGCGTGGAACTGCTTGAGGTAGTGACTCGGCGCATAGATATAGAGCGGTCTGGCACCCGCAAGCGCCGGGAGGAATGCAGGGATTTGGCGCGTGCCATGTATAGCGCACCGTCAATGGGTCCAAGACTTCGAAACGCGGCGGTTTGCCATCGACGAGCATTTCCATTGGCGGCCCAGTAAGGGAGAGCTTCTCGTTATTGGCCATGTCCTCCCAGAAATACCGGAAATCTTCCGCTGTGAAGGGATGCCCATCGGACCAACGGTGCCCCGGTCTGAGCCGCAGGGTGAAAATGCGGCCCTCGTGGATTTCCAAGTCTTCCAGAATGTCCGGAACGAGATTTAGCTTCTCGTCGTAGCCGACGAGCCGCGCATAGCTATACACGACGATCATCCGGATGTCCTTGGGATCTCCCATCAGCATCCGGATCCGGCCGCCGTAGTGCCCGGGCTCGCGCCCAAGGCTGCGCAGATCGATGACACGCGGCTTATGCGGAATTCTCTCCTCTACGGGAGGAAGCTCGCCCTTCTCCACCGCCTCTTTCAAATACGGCGGTTCGATCATCTTTCCGGCCGGCAGGACAACACCCCAGGCGGTAGCCGGAACTGCCACAAGCAGCAGAAATGCCGCTACGCTCCCCCTAATGCCCCGCAACTCCGAACGACTGGGCACCGTCATCTATCTCACCCCGGGAGCCTCGAGCTCGCGTGCATCGACATTCGGATTCACCAGCACGCGATGGCCCCCACCAAGATCGATATAGCTCATAGATCCGGCGCCACTCCGCCGGAACTGAGGCGGCCACTTCTCCTCGTTCGACGCGCCGCCCAGCGAGATCAACCTGAGATCAAGCGGCCTGTCGAGATCGGGATAAGGCACGGCACTCAACAGGGCCCGCGTATAAGGATGTACTGGCCGGCGAAAAAGGATTTGACGTGGCGCAATCTCGACTATGCGCCCGCGCGCCATCACCGCAATCCGATCAGCCATATAGTCGACTACAGCCAGGTTATGGGAAATGAAAATGTACGTCAGCCCCAAGCTGCTTTTCAGATCCTTCAGAAGATTGAGGATCTGCGCCTGCACCGAGACGTCGAGGGCCGAAACGGGCTCGTCGAGGATCAGCATGTCCGGATCGAGCGCCAATGCCCGCGCGATGCCGATGCGTTGTCTCTGCCCGCCCGAGAAGCTGTGGGGATAGCGGTTGAGAAAGCGCGGGTCGAGACCTACAGCCTGCATCAGCTCCATCACGCGCTCGACCTGCTCCCGCGCCGTGCCGCGGCCATGGATCTGCAGCGGCTCGCGAATGATGTTGAGAACCGTCATGCGCGGCGAAAGCGAGCTCACCGGGTCCTGGAAGACCATTTGGATTCGCGGCCGGAACGCCTTCAGGGCTGCGCCTTCAAGCTTCAAGAGATCAATCTGCTTCCCATCCGCGCCGAAATAAGTGATGCTGCCCGAATCCGGCGTGATGGCGCGCATGAGTATCTTGCTTAACGTCGACTTTCCGCAGCCCAACTCGCCCACAAGCCCGAGGCATTCACCCCGCTTCACGTCGAAGCTGACGCCGTCAACAGCTGCAATACTTTCCTGCTCGGATTGGCCGAACCAGCCGTGTTTGCGCGTCGAGAATGATTTGCTGAGATCACGAGCCTTTATGAGAATTTCTGAACCCGGTGCGGGCGCCTGAACCTGCTTTTCGGGTCGGGATCCGAATTTTGACCCCCTTGCCCATATCCCGCAATGAGACGAGCCGTTCGCCCGGCTCCATATCGAAATGAGGGACGGCTTTCAGAAGCGCCTTGAGATAGGGGTGACGCGGCGTGCGGAAAATGGCCTCTGCGGTGCCCGCCTCCATGATCTCGCCGTGGTAAATGACGACGACCTCATCAGCCATATTGGCCACCACGCCAAGATCATGGGTGATGAGCAGCATGCCCATGTTGAACTTCTGCTGCAGATCCTTGAGCAGCTGCAACACCTGGGCCTGAATGGTGACGTCGAGCGCTGTCGTCGGCTCGTCAGCAATAAGGAGCGCGGGCCGGCAAATAAGCGCCATCGCGATCATTGCCCGCTGCCGTAGGCCGCCGGAAAGCTCGAAAGGATACATGTCGAAGGCACGCTTTGGGTCGGGAAAGCCGACCAGGGCGAGCATTTCCTCGCTGCGGGCGCGGGCCTCTTTCTTACCGACCGGCTCGTGCGTGGTGAGGGCTTCCGAAATCTGGTCGCCAATGGTGTGGAGCGGCGACAGCGAGGTCATGGGCTCCTGAAAGATCATCGACATGGCCGAGCCGCGCAACGCCCGAAACTTCTTTCCATCTGGATCGAGCTTTGCGATGTCGATCGGCGCTGCCTTGCCGTCCGGATCGAACAGTATCCGTCCCTTGGTCACGGCTCCCGGCGGCGGCAGGATGCCCATGACCGCCTGCGCAATCACCGATTTGCCAGAGCCGGATTCTCCCACCAGCGCAACGACACTGCCCCGGCGCACCCGGAAGCTCACGCCTTTGACGACCTCGTGCCAGATGCCGTGGAGTGAAAAAGAGATCCCCAGGTCTTCGATACGCAGCAAATCACTCATCTGACGCGGTGATCAATCCGGATACCAGGATTGTCGATTTGTGCCTGGGACATTGGCTCCGGCACTATATGCGGCAGCCATCATTGGCACGCCGCCTGGCTCTCCGGCACGCTTCGTCCCCGCTTGGGTCACTGTAAATCAACGGCGCTCTTGCAAACAGCACCGCAAAATTCACCTTAATCAAAGCTGTAATGGAAGCCCATACAGCCACTTCATATTACAGCACTATGACAGGATCGTCGCCACGGAATGCAATTTGCAAGATATCAGGCGGCAATTTTTGTCGCAGGAGATTAAGACGGCCAGCACAGAGCCTGTGCCGGCCGCAGCCGAAAAGCCTATCAGAGCGCCTTACCGCCGGAAGAGATATATCGGGCTCGACCAAGCCCGGTGTCCGTCCTCCTGAGTGACCCGGACGTAAAGTCGCGTATCACCTGTCTGGCGCACTTTGACCCTCTTCCGCAGGGTGACACGCGTTTCCTTCATCGTTGCGGGCAGCCGGTAAAGGCGCATACGACGTTCCAGGCCACCAGCATCGGCAACGATATCCTCGAGGCCGATCTCCCCAATTGGTATCTCCCGGCGCACGTGGCGTGTGTCGACCTTGATCCGCCCCGCCGCCGGATCGGCGAGCCAAAGATCCAAGCCGCCGAAATTGCCTGTCGTCACGGCTTTCCAGGTGATTTGGCGCTCGTCCTGGCTCTGGATCCCGCGGTCAAGGTTCCAGTTGTTGATCACCGCTGCCCGCAGAATTTGGTTATCGGTGATGGTGAGGGCGCCATCCCACACAGTCGTGCGCGCCCGCCCCCGGTATTCGGCGCCTTCCCAGATGACACGAACGCGTGGCCCAAGGCCGTCCGATCCATAGGGACGGACCGTCTCGATCAGGTCGAACCCATCGAAAACATCGATACGCTCGATCGGAGCGGAGCCCACCGCCTCTACTTCGAGCACCACCTCGTCGCCGCGTACGGCAGCGATGTCCCCCATGATGACACGATCAACCTCGCGCGTTTCCGGGGCCTCGAACACAGCCGGATCACGCAAGTACAGCGTTCCGGAGCTTGGCAGGTGGGCCTCCACGCTGAGCAGCATGCGATTGCCCGTCGTCCCGTAATGGTGCCGGCGGCGCAGAGCCTCGAAGATCGCGTCGCGGTCAAGCCGCGGCGCAAGGTAGCAGGTCAGGCCCCCGGTGGCTCCGAAAAACGAGGCGCCGGGAAAATCTGCACCTGGGCGGCCCTTGTGGCCGTCAGAATTGCAGACCACTCCGACACGGTAATTCTTCTCGAATGCATCCCGCAGGATCCACTCGAACGTGCCCCAGGCGGAATGCACCTCCACCGAAGTCTCGAGCCGCCCGTCGTGGGCTTGCTTGATATCGGCATAGCGGCCGCCGACATGCGCCAGGACGACGCAGTCCTTTCCTGCCAGCTTTTCGAAAAGCTGATGAGCATTGTGCGCGTCGTTGGCTTCATCGGCCATTTCGGCCGCATCCGCGAGCTGTGCATGTGATGATCGATGGATGGTCTCGCCCTCGCGGCGGTAGTGGACATTACGATCGCCACCGACGGCAGTATTCGCCGACCACTCGTAGCCGGGAATGCAAACGAACCGGCCCGGCTCATCGAATTCCGCAGTGAGCTCGTTGAGCTCGCGCCAGAACCCCTGCGTGATCTGGAAGTCGTTCCCCTGGTGGCTCATCACGTCGAGGAAGGCCTTGTCGCGCCCGAAGATAAAGTACTCGCGGGCCGAGTTTGTGCCGAGCGTCTCGTTGGATTGGCCGTGCGTGTCGCCCCAGAAATGAACCCACGGGGCCTGGCTGTCGACAATCCGCAGGGGGTTGGATCGGCACAGCTCGCGGCCACCCTCATCCCGCACGGAGATGACCAGATCACCTGGCTCATCGATGCGAAGCTGCTCAACGACAGCAGCGAAGGCACCCGGCTCGCAGGTGATCGTCTCAGGCAAACCCACAACAGGGCGGCTCGGAACGAGGGTCAGCCGCCCGCTGAGCTGGTTGGAGGCATTGCCCCAGGCATCATTGGCCTTCACCGCGAGGCGGAAGCGCTCCCCAGCGCGAACCATGGTCGGCAGCAGCGCGTGCCAAGTGACCGCCGGCCCGGGAACAATGGCGATCTTCGGGCTGTCGGGCAGCGGCACATAGTCGTAGGTCGCGATGGGATCGGCGAAAACCCGAAACTCGAACTCGCTTTCGCAATAGGTCTGCAGCCGGATACCAGGCGAGCCGAACCGCCGGTCCCCAAAGCGCACCGTGATGGTGTCGCCCGGCCGCAGGAAATCTTTGACCACGCCGATATAGAGCGAGCGGCTCCAGGGGCGGATATTGCGCTTGAACTCCCATTTCGCCTCGAGCGTGGCACCGTTCGAGGCTTCGACTGTGGTGTAACCCGGGCCCTTGGGATCATCGAATTGCACGGGACCGAAATCGGTGGCGAATCGGAAACCGATCTTGATTGATCCGGTGTCGTCGATGCCGAACGCCCCGGCTGTGTACACCAGCGTGAACGACTGCATCGAGCCCGCTTCGAAACTGCCGGACGGCTCCAGCCGCGCTGATCCCATCAGGTCCGGGCGGTAGTCAGAGTAAGGCATTATTCCCCCTGTATTTGTGTGCTTTCAGTCAATGTTCATTAGTCAGTTGATTGTTTGCTCCGACTGTGGGCAACCCGATCATTTAGCTTTTTTCAGCAGCGCACACCTGCGGCTATCGAGGATCAGACGGTATGTGGCGAATAGGAACTGGCTGGATGCTCTGTCGTTGTCGCCGCGTTCAATAGTGAAGCCGATAACGAAGGTGACGCGTGCGCGTTTCGGGTCAAATCACCTTCCACCTGCACGGACCGTCCACCCTCAGTACAGCATCCAAGCCTGACTAACCCCCCGACCATCACATTCCGATTTCGCCTCTTTGTGCTGAAGCAACAGGCTGGCTGCTGATGCTTCCGCCAGCTGTACGACTCGGTCTCAGAGCATTGGATTTCCTTGAAAATTTTGCTGAACCCAAAGGCAGAATGCCCGACAGCGCATATCACGTCCAGTTCATCCGAAATCCGAGAAAACAGAACGAGAACGCCGGGAACAGAAATTCTTCATGCCGCGTTGCAGCTCCATCCCAATGTGCCGAGGGCAGTTGGGCATCGAAACCCACCGAGGAGTTCACATCCGATGCGAATGCTCAAAATTGCGGCTATCACCGCTGCGTCTTTTGGTCTTGCGCTGACTGCGCAAGCCCAGACCCAACAACAGCAGCCCCAGCAAGCGCAACAAATGTGCGAGCAGATCTGGGATCAGGCGGACACCCAGAATCAGGGGTTCGTTACGGGTCAGCAGGCTCAGCGGTTGCACCAGGCAATCCAGACAGCGCAGGCTGGGACGCAACCCGGCACCGGCGCTGGTGGTGCACCGGGTGCGCAGGGACAGAAGCAGCAGATGGAGCAGCGGGTGACTCGTCAGGAGTTCATGTCGGCCTGTCAGCGTAGTCCGCAATCATTCCAGCATCTACGGAGCTAGTGAAGTCACCGCCGGCGGGGCCTTGGATGCCCTGCCGGTTTTTTTTTGATTTATCGTCCAACTGACCCACACCCAGCTAGCCACTAGCAAGCGCCTTCCTGCTCTGGAACCCGTTATCGAACAGGGCGTTAGTTCACCAACCCGATCGACGGCCACAAGGAAGGCTAGACATGAGCGACAACTCCAATCAGACCGGCGGCCGGTCACATCGGGGCGAGACCGCTCGGGATCTCGTTGCCCAATCCATGTACGCCCTTGTGCGCTTGGCGAGGCTGGGTCTCGAGGCCGCGACTTCAGGCGTAAGCCGGCTCGAAGCGTCGATGGCGCGCAAGCAACAAGAGCGGCCTACCCACGAAGCGCGCCCGAAGGCCACGCCATCCAGCCAATCCGGGGAAGACGTCTCTGGAGCCGTCCGGCGTGGCTGGTGAAGCCAGCGAAAAAGGTGCTGAAGCTCATCGCCCGGGGACCGATGAAATTTCAGGCCCAAGCAGGCACTGAGTTAGATCGATAGCTCTCAAGCTTTCGCTTGGTCGGAGCAATTCCGGCGCATCTGTGTGGCTGACAGATCGTCCTTGCAACGCGTGGCCTGAATTCCGAACTTCTCCGCCAGCCGCGTTGATCCGCAGCGCAGAACCGTTTTGTGGCGCTCGCTGCAGCAGAATTGCTTGCGGGGAACGAGGATTGACATTGGTGATTTAAATCAAATTCACGTGAGGCCCAGCTTCCGCCCAGGCCAAAGGTCACTCGTCCGGCCCGGAGCAGCAGGCGCCAGCATGCTCAGTTGGGGCCGTAAACGATAAAATCGTAAGTGTAGAGAAAAAATCAGCAGAAGCCTGGAACCGGTTGGCAAACTTGGCGTTATGCGTTTGCGACCGCATCAACGAACTCCCTACGCCCCCCCCCCGTGGCGAGAGATGTGGTCGGTGCAGGGGGCGCCCTCCCTCGGCGCCCCCTGTTTTTCGTTCAGTGCAAGTCGGCCGAGCACGGTTAATCATCTCTGCTCGGGCCGGGAACCTAAGATAGCCTTTTCGGTTGATCCTGCAGCCAACAGGAAACTGGGAGCCCTACGATGAGAGATCTATACGCACAAGGCGATTTATTGATCGAACGCGTCGATGATCTGCAGCCTTCCGGCAGCTTGGCTGCGGCTAATTCGGACGGATCGATCGTGTTGGCTGAAGGCGAGCTGACCGGACACCATCACTCGATCTACGGCCGGGTCACAATGTTCCGTGACGACAGTCTGGCGAGGGACATCCCCGGTGGACTCTACGTTGGCCACGTCAAGATCGAAGGCCCAGCCGCACGCATTCAACACCAGGAGCATGCGCCCCTGACGTTGCCGAAGGGGACTTACCGTGTCCGTCGTCAACGTGAGCTGGAGCCGAAGGACGCCCGTGTTGTCGCCGACTAATCAGCGTACGCGGCTGGAGCGGCTTTCGCCGCTCCAAATCCAAGAAGTCGCGGAATATCGGAGCCGCTGGGCTGCAATTGGAGTGCAAACGCACCCGGTAGATCGTGATGCTGCCGAGGAAGGGGTGCGTAGGGCTTACCACAGCGCCGGCTTGGCGGCTCCCAAGATCATCTGGTGTGAGGGGCCGCTGGAATTTGCCAACGAATGGCGCAATACGAACCGCGCCGTCATTGGCTCCAGCGTGAAACGTGAGGTCTACGACCATCCCCTTGCGCGAGTCATCACCTACGCGGAATCACGCGTCAGCCTCGGGGTGCGACACACCGTCATCAACGGTACCCGCTTGCCGGCGGCGACCAGCCTTGCCGTCAACGAGGTTGTCCATGCCGCGGTGGAGGATGCCCGGCCCCGTTTCTGGGCGCGTCTGAAAGAAGGGTGGCGAATCCGTAGGACTCCCCGTTTCCGGGACAGCGGCTGGGGGCATCCTGATTTCGCTTGGCTGGCGGCATGCGACTATCTCGCATCGCTGTGCGGCTGTGCCGACGCAGACGCGTTGGACGGGATTTTGACAATTGCCAAGAACTCCGGCTGGATCGTGCCGCATGAGCACGTCTGCTGGTTGGGTGAGCGGCCGAGCATCCTGAAGGTCGACGACAAAGCGCGGCTCCACAGCCGGGAAGGCCCTGCTCTGAAGTATCGGGATGGGCTTTCGATCTACATGTGGAAGGGCGTGCAGGTGCCGGACTGGATGATCGAGCAGCCGAACCTGATTACGCCATCCTTTATCGACCGACACCCAGATTTCCTGCTGCGCCGCTGCATGATCGAGATCATGACGCCGGCTCAATACGTGGCAAGCGGCGGGGCAATCCCGATTGCCCGCGATGAAACCGGCATACTGTGGCGCAAGCAGTGGTGGAACAATGATGCGTGGGCCGCCGTCGAGGTCGTGAACGGCACGCCCGAGCCCGACGGAACGTACAAGCACTTTTTCCTTCAGGTGCCACCCAATGTCCGCTCACCGCGTGAGGCGGTGGCTTGGACCTACGGCATGACCGAGACGGAATACACCCGGCTGCGCCTGCGCACGTGAGCTGCCGGGCTAATTTACCCCCTTCCAGTTTTCGATCTCGCCTCAAGCACCAGTCTGCTTGAGGTCGAGGTCGAGCACCGCAACGGATAGCTCGGCGGTTTCAGCAGCTTTTGCCAACGGACGCAAAGTAATGGCTGAGTTCTTCTGGCCTCGGAGTTCGCGGCTCTCGGGCTCGTCTGCCGGAATGGCGCTGAGGTAGCTCTGCTCGAGCATCCCGGGTGCGAGCTGAATGTCCTCCCCAGAAACCCGCCACATCAGCACGAGCGAACCTTCCATCGGCTCTGACCCGCCGAACCGCCGCAGCGTGCCTGTGTAAGTTTCGGAATAGCCCCCGTTGGTGGCCCGGAACAGGCATGACAGGACCACCGCCTCCGTTGCAAAGCGGTTGGCCTCACCTTCTACGGCCGTGCATGTCAGCGTGCCCAATTCAGCCTCACGATCCTGGGCGCTCGCCGAGAAAAACGTAAAGCCAACCAAGGCAGCCAGAGCGGGCCAGGTCCGCATCAGCCAGATTTCCAGGTTCGACGCGTCAATGCGTCGTCAGGTGCTTGCCTTTCCCGCAAACAGGGCAAGTGCGGGAAAGTTTCAATCCACATCTACGCCGAGGAACGGATCGAATGGGCCCCGGTTCTAACGGAGATGACGATGATTATCAGAAGATTAGCAAGTGCGGCGGACCTGAGAAACTCGTTACAGAGGAGAGATTGGCGTCCTGCTGAGAGGCAGGCGGGGACGATAATCGGAAAAAACACCCGGGCTAGTTTCTCTGTAGCCCGGTGGACTCTGTATGCAGCTATTTTTGAATGGTCTCAAGCAGGCTGGCCGAGCCAGATTTCGATGACCGCCGCAGACACTGATTGGGTGATGCTGTGGGACCTAGGACACTTTTTGCCGGGCTGGTGGCATTTCTTGTAGCCGTCATTTTGTTGACTCTGCTGGGTTTCGGCGGTGCAACGGGTAATGCGACAGGGCTTCTGTTTTGGACCCTCCTGTTGGTGCTTGCAGTGGCTCTCACATATGCTCGGTGGCAGAACCGTGAGCTAGCGGTCAGAGCGACGCGACGAATAAAGGATCGCGAGCGCAGGTAGCATGATCCCCTCGATCGTTGCGCTGCTAGTCGCTATCGATACAATTAGAGCTTCATTTAATCCGCCTCGGCCGTCTTGGAACCTAACCAGCCGAACGCTCGTTAGCATGGATAGTCTGACATCCACAGACGCGATTGGTGAGAAGCAATGGCAGAGCCTTATATGCGAGAGCCGGTGTCCCCTGTCTCGGGCACACCAGGCGAAAGTGTTCGGGTGAGCGAGTCCATCGAGGATCGCACGGCCCACTATCAGGCCGAAATCGAGCATTTGAAGGCTGACGTTGCTAAGCTCGCTCAAACCGTGAGCAACTCTGTACGCGACACTATGAAGCCGATGGCACGTGAGCTGGAAACAGTTGTCGCCCGGCACCCGACGGCTTCGGTCACCTTTGCCGCCGGCCTCGGCTTGCTCCTCGGCTATCTGATGTCGCGCAAATAGAGGCGCGTAGGACTGCCTCTATTAGCTCCGCCGAATATCTTCACGCAGGGCGACGGTGAGGATCGTCGTAAGGCCCCGTGCGATCTGGAGTGGTGGTTTCCTCGTCCTTTTGTTTCTCCTTTTTTCGCCGCTGCTCCTCTTTCAGCTCTTTGCTGGAGCGTTTGGGCCGGTCGGCTGATTTTGTTACCCTGACCTTCATCAGCATCTCTTTTCCTGCCAGAACCTCTAGAGGCAACGCCTGCCCCACGCCGATGTTCCCTGGAACCTTGTGCTTAAGCCGTAGTTCTCGTTCAAGAAGGTCAGCCGAATTGAACACTAGCTCGGAAGGATGTTGCGCCAGCAAACGTCTGTAGGTTGGCTGGCCGCTGCCCCGGCGACGCTTAAGCTGGAATGAGAGCGGAACCCCGTATCACCGCGGCGGTTCTTCACCTAAGCGAATATTCGCCTGGAGACATCTTCCATGCCCGAAACAAAGGAACAATCGCAAGCCTCGGAGCGCGGCTTCGCGTCGATGGACCCAGCGCGACAGCGTGACATCGCGCGTAAGGGCGGCGAGAGCGTTCCGGCTGCCAAGCGCAGTTTCGCTCAGAATCCGGAGCTGGCTGCCCAAGCGGGTCGCAAAGGTGGCGCCAGCGTTCCGGCGGAGAAACGAAGCTTTTCACAAAATCACAGCCTGGCTTCGCAGGCCGGACGTAAGGGCGGCGAAAGTGTTCCCCCGGAAAAGCGCAGCTTTTCGCAAAATCCCCAGCTGGCTGCGCATGCAGGACGCAAGGGTGGCGAAAGCGTACCCGCCGAGAAACGCAGCTTCTCACAGAACCGCGTTCTTGCAGCGGAGGCGGGGCGCAAAGGGGGCGAACGTCGATCACGCTGAAAGCGCTTGGGTGGCGGCGCACGAACTGGACCGAATAAATTTTAAGGAGACAGGCGTTGCCACATCCAAAGCCCAATCCGCCGAAGCCAGGCGACCTGCCGGGCGAGGTGCCTGAGCCAATGCCGGTTCCGCCACCGATCGACCCAACGCGCCAGCCGGGCGGTCCCGAACGGGATCCCACCGGCGAGCCGCATAAGTCACCGCCGGACAAGAAAGACTAACGACGTTGGGAGTTGCGTCCTGTAGCCCGAAAATGGGCGGTCACTCCGGCGCACCAAACCACTTACGCCAGGAGATCGCCAAATGCCGAGACCGACTTGGAAAGGATTTCTCAAGCTTTCGCTCGTGTCGTGCCCTGTTGCCCTCTATCCTGCCACGAGCACCCGTCAGCGCATCTCTTTCAACATCCTGAATCGCAAAACGGGAGATCGGACTCGATACCTCGTCGTGGATAGCGAAACAGGCGATCCTGTTGATCCGGAAGATCGGGTTCGTGGTTACGAGATTAGTAAGAACAACTATGTGTTCGTCGAGGACGAAGAGATCGACGCAGTTAAGATCGAAAGCACCCACACGATCGATATCGACAATTTTGTCCCCCGAAAGGAGATCGACGGGATTTATCTGGACGCGCCGTACTATCTGGCTCCTGACGGCAAGGTTGGCGAGGACGCATTTCTCGTAATCCGCGAGGCGATGCGCGAGAAGCAGATGGCCGGGATCGCGCGCATCGTCATGTCGCGTCGCGAGCGCATGCTGCTGATCGAGCCACGCGGCAAGGGTTTGCTTGCCACGACCCTCCGGAATGCCAACGAGGTGCGCAACGAGGCCGCTTATTTCGACAGCATTCCCGATATGGAGCTGCCGGACGAAATGCTGGCGATCGCCAAAGACATTATTGAGCGCAAGTCAGCGCATTTCGACCCGAGCAAATTCGAGGATCGCTACGAGCAGGCTCTCAAGGAGCTTATCGAGGCGAAACGCGCCGGACAACCGGTCCACATACCGGAGGCCCCGCGGCCACGGCCAACCGCCAACCTGATGGACGCCTTGCGTCGCAGCCTTGAGCGTGAGCCCGCGGCGCCGCCGCCTCGTCGCGGCCGACGTGCCGCCGCGGAGGCCAATGGAGCTGCGCGCCGGCGCGGCACTGGCAAGGCGGCTGCAAGGAGGGCCTCGTGAGCACCCGCCTGCGAAACTACGCCGCAAAACGGAATTTTAAGAAAACGCCGGAGCCCGTTGGCGGAAAGCGCAAGAAATCGAAAAGAGGGTTGCAGTTCGTCGTCCAAAAGCATGCGGCACGGCGACTGCATTATGACCTGAGGCTCGAGCTCGATGGCGTGCTGAAGAGCTGGGCTGTCACGAAGGGTCCCAGTCTTGTGCCGGGTGAAAAGCGTCTGGCAGTTCACGTCGAGGATCATCCGTTGGAGTACGGCTCGTTCGAAGGCAACATTCCTGAAGGGGAATATGGTGCTGGAGCGGTGATCGTCTGGGATCGAGGAACTTGGGAACCGGAAGGGGACCCCCATAAAGCACTTGAAAAAGGCCATATCGATTTCACGCTGAACGGGAAAAAACTCAAAGGCCGATGGCATCTCGTCCGCATGCGCCGGAAAGCTGGACAGCGGCAGGAAGGCTGGCTGCTGATCAAATCAGCGGACGATGCGGCGCGGGGGCCTGATGATCCGGATGTGCTGGAAGAGCAGCCGGCTTCAGTTCTCAGTGGCAAGACGATCGAACAAGTCGCTGCCGAGAATGCAAATGATGGCCGCGACCTGCCGCCCTTCATCGAGCCATGCCTCGCTAAGCTTGCGGACAAACCGCCCCGCGGCGGAAGGTGGGTCCACGAAATCAAGTTCGACGGTTATCGCCTTCAGGCACGCAAGAGTGGAGAGCACGTCGAGCTGCTGACCCGTAAGGGCCTCGACTGGACCAGCCGGTTCGGCACACTGCCGAATGCCTTCCGCCGCATTGCCGCGCGCTCTGCTATTATCGACGGCGAGCTTGTGGTGGAGGAGGCGCATGGCGCCCCGAGCTTCGCCGCCCTGCAAGCTGCTCTCAAGGCCGGGCAGCTCGACCAGCTCCGGTACTACGCCTTCGACCTGCTTTATCGCGATGGCAAAGATTTGCGTGACGAGCCCCTTGGCGCTCGCAAACGACAACTGGCGGAGGTGCTCGCAAGCTTGCCCGAAGGAAGCCCGATTCGCCTCAGTGAGCACTTTGAGACCGATGGCGCCACGCTGCTCAAGCATGCCTGCCGCATGGGCTTAGAGGGCATCATCTCCAAGCGGATCGATGCACCTTACCGCTCCGGCCGTGGACCCCATTGGATCAAGTCGAAATGCATCGAGCGGCAGGAGTTCGTGGTCATCGGCTACGCTCCGTCGACGACTGCGCGAAAAGCTGTGGGCTCGATCGCAATTGGAGATTACGACAACGGTAAGCTGCGCTATCGCGGTCGCGTCGGAACAGGTTTCACGCAGGAAACCGCTCGAGACCTCTACGAGCGCCTGGAGCCGCTGCGTCGCAAGGATCCACCCCTCGACAAAATGCCGGAAGAAGAGCGCCGCCGCGGAATTCGCTGGGTCGAGCCAAAGGTTGTGGTCGAGGTCGATTTCCGAACATGGACGCAGGCTGGCCTCGTGAGGCAAGCTTCCTACAGCGGTTTGCGCGAAGACAAACCAGCTGAGGAGGTCACGGCAGAGCGCCCGGCAATGACTAATTCTATTGCTGCGGCCCGTGATTTCGACGAAAGCAAGCTAACACACCCTGAGCGTCTGCTGTGGCCAGATGTGGGCATCACAAAGCTTGGCCTTGCCGAGTACTATGCCGACATTTGGCCGTGGATCGGCCCCCACATCGTGCGCCGACCACTCAGCCTTCTGCGGTGTCCGGAGGGCATTGGAGAATCCTGCTTCTTTCAAAAGCACGCCTGGGCCGGAATAGACCCAAGCATTCGTAGCACGCGCTCGAATGATGATGAGGAAGAGGTTCTCTTTATAGAGGATCTCGACGGCTTGATCGCGCTCGTCCAATCGAGCGTTCTGGAAATCCATCCGTGGGGCAGCACGATCGACGATTTGGAACGCGCTGACCGGATGATTTTCGATCTTGATCCCGGGCCCGGCGTCGCATGGAACGATGTGATCGACACTGCAGTTCATCTCCGAGAGTTGCTGCAGGATCGCGGTCTCATGAGCTTTGTGAAAACGACAGGCGGCAAGGGGCTGCATGTCGTTGTTCCGCTGGATCCGCCAGCGGACTGGGACTCGGTGAAAGGTTTTTCGCAAGGTGTGGCGGAGTATATGGCCCGGCAGAACCCTGATCGTCTTACCGCGTCGATGGCCATGCGCAGCCGAAATAGGCGGGTCTTCGTCGACTACTTGCGCAACAGCCGCGGCGCGACAGCCGTCGCGCCTTATTCGACCAGGGCACGCCCGTCAGCTCCTGTGTCGACGCCAATCGATTGGGAGGAGCTCAGTCCAGAAATCGGACCGGCGCATTATTCGCTCTCGAACCTTCCGGCCAGGCTCCGTCATTTGGATACCGATCCGTGGGCTGGGATTGCGGACCTCAAACAGCAACTGCCTGCGCCGATCTCGGAGGGAACAACCGCCCGTGCGCCTCGCCGGCGAGCGCGTACTTCTTCCGAGCACAAGGTAAGTAGAACGGGAACCTGACCAAGCGTCCGTGGGTTTTCCGACAGCAAATCATAGTGGTGTTCAGTAGATATGGCACAAGAGAAAAGCTTAAACCGCTCCGTTCTGCACTTGCTGTATCGGGCAATGCAGTGCGCTTCGAACATGTTCGAGAGCGAAATCCAGATAATGACGCCTCGGCAGTTCGCGGTCCTGGCGGCATTGGACGGCCTTGAGGGAGCCTCTCAGGCCGAGCTGACCAAGCACACAGGCATTGACCGGTCCACGCTGTCAGAGGTCGTGCAGCGTATTCTGGCCAAGGGCTTTGTTGTCCGTCGTAGGAGCACGACAGACCGTCGTGCCTACTCGGTCAAGCTCACACGCTCCGGCCGATCGAAACTCGCTCAGGTGAGACCTGCCGTGGATCGCGTTGACGAGCAAATTTTGAGTATGATTCCGGCGCGGCAACGTGACGCCTTCGTGAACGCACTGATCGCCCTGACGGAAAACTGCGAAAAGCGGATGACCGGCGAGGAATAGGCTCTCGACGCGCAAACTGCCTGGCCGCATGAGCCGCGTGAGCGCTAGAGTGCCGGACATTGCCGCTAACCAATCGACCGCTGGGCGTCGACGGTATTCGATTGCCTAAGCACGCACCCGCCCTCCGTGCCGCTCGACACTATCAGAATTAAGCACCATCAGAATTAAGCATCAGAAGCTTCGGGACCTCCGAATTCGGAGCGCCAGTCTGCCGGCCGCTCGAAGCCCGCCGAGGCGCCGAGGGCCGGCCACTTGGCTGCGCGAACAAGCATGCTGAACGTCACTCGCCGAGGCGGTCCCTTCGCACTGTTCCGTGTCCACGCTCCGCTGCCACCTCATCGGTCGAGAACGCCTGCGAGAACGGTACGAGCTGATAGAGTGCCGACAGGCCGACAATGACGTAGATCAGACGTGCAAAGCTACCGAAGATCGCGTCGACAAGGTTGTAGTCGAACAGCCCTACAAGGCCCCAGTTCAACCCACCTATGATGACCAGAATTAGCGTGACAAGGTTCAAGGTCTTCATCGCTTTTCTCCTCGCGCAGATCCTTCTTCGCGTGGAACGTACGCCTTGACCCCTGAGTTCCCAGCGCTGCTCCGTTGGCGCACGACCTAGGATGCTATTGCCGCGGCATAGTGAGGCGGTGGACGGGGATCTTGAGCACGAGTGGCTGCGAAAAGTCGCTTTGTGAAATCTGCCAGCGGTTCTGAAGCTTGGAGGTAGCCCGGAACGGGAAGCAGAGAGCATGAGTTCTTTGCACGACTTCCGGCCGCGAGGAGCCAGCCACAATGCCCACACCCCGCTATATTAGCGACCCGTTTCAGCAAATCAGGCGGGAGCTCGACGAGGTTTTCGATCGCTTCTTGGGTGAAGGCCTTTTTCCTGAGGCAGCCCAGTGGATAGGACGCTCGGCGACCTCCCCAAGGATCGATATCTCGAAGGACGCCGACACCTTGCGGGTAGAAGTGGATCTCCCCGGCGTGGAACCCGATGATGTCGAGTGCACTCTGTCCGAGAATGTGCTGACGATCAAAGGCGAGCGGCAGAAACCGCAGCCGGAAACCAAACCCGGGCAAGTACAAGAGCGTCGCTTTGGACCGTTCGAACGCCGTATCACATTGCCCGAAGACATCGATGAGGACAGTCTGGAGGCTCGTTTCGACCGCGGCGTGCTAACCATCACCGCCCGCATGAAGGCAGATCAAGGACAGCCACGGCGGATCAAGATCGCTGGAGCAGACGAATGATCAGCCGGCAGGACCCGTCGACAGGGCAAGCCCAGATTTGCGCCGAGGTCGCAAAGGCCGATGGAAACGCGCAACAATAGCGTTGAGCTTCCAATTCAGAAATAGGCCTTTCGCCTATCAGACGGGGAAGAACAGCAGGTAAATCCCTGCAAGGATAAGAAATGCGAACCCAAGGGACAGGACGAGCACGCGCAGATTGAGATGGCTACGACCACCTTGGCGCGCCTGGACAGGCGTCCGCCGGATCGGCTCATCCTCCGCATCACGCCGCCGCTTGAAGCGTATCACGCTCTATCCTCCGTGAGCGATTTTCCGCCCCAAGGCAAATCGGGGCCTCTGGGCAGCACCACAGGCTGGGCTGCCACTCCGCGTCTCAAAACGCTGGTACGATCGCACTCAGGCCGCCCGCCGGGACCTCTGGTCGAAAAACAGAGCCTGGCTGATCGTCACACGCAGCGTTTCGGGCTGATACGGTTTCGTTATAAGGAAGGTAGGCTCCGGCTTCTCACCGGTCAGCAGCTTCTCTGGATAGGCAGTAATAAAAATGACCGGAACCTCGAAGCTCTGAAGCAGATCGTTAACGGCATCGAGCCCAGAGCTGCCATCCGCGAGCTGGATATCTGCCAGCACGAGGCCGGGTCGCTGCTTGGCCATCGCCCGGCGCGCTTCGTCCCTGGTTCGCGCAACAGCCACGACCCGATGGCCGAGTTCCTCGAGGATCTGCGTCAGATCCATCACGATCAGGGGCTCATCCTCGATGATGAGAGCGTCAGTCGCCACTTGGCGTGCAATCTCCTCGCCGGCCCTTTCCAGTAAGCCCTGCGTCTCCTCGACGGAGGCACCGAGAATCTCGGCCGTCTCGGGGAGCGTAAAGCCCTCCACATGCCGCAAGAGAAACGCTTGTCGGGTCCTGGGGGTCATCGCCGCCACGTTGCGGTCGAAACCGGTCGCCCATGGCTTCGGAGTGGTCTGCCAGCCGCTGGCCGCCACCGAGGACAGGATCTGCAGGAAGGTCTTGTAAAGGCCCACGCGTGGGTCTTTCGCCTTGGCGAGCAAAGAGGGGTCCTCGATCAGAGCTTCAAGCAGCTGCTGCACGTACGCATCCCCGCCCGCCTGCGAGCCCGTCAAGGCTCGTGCAAAACGTCGCAGATGCGGGATGTGAGAGCCGATAAGACTTGCTACCGACATATCAGACGCCCCTATGATGCCCAGACGCTAGCGGCCGCCTTCGCTCAGGCGATCCTACACCGGGAACGCGCGGGGCACCAGTTAGTTGCAAGTCTCAGCCGTTTTTTTATCATCAAGGGTGGAACTGTGAGGCGTGATATGCGTTTGGTTGCAGGGCGCCGGAATGTGCCTCTCCGTACGGGGTCGTTTGCATGAATCACGTAGCTAATAAGAAGGCCTTGCCCACCGGTAAGGCAGCGGGCCCCCGCGAGGAGGACGACGGCTTGGTCAACCCCGCATTGAACGAGAACATCCAAGAACAGATCGGCGCAAAGCTCAAAGCCCTGTTCGACAAGTTTGTGAACCAGGCCGTTCCCGACAGGTTCGTTGAGCTGCTGCAAGCGCTCGCAGAGAAGGAAGACGATGGCTCCGAAACAAACGGAGGCGAGCTTCCGTGACGGGCTCCTCGCCGAGATACCGAGCTTGAGAGCCTTCGCGCGCTCTATTACCGGCAACCCAGACCGCGCTGACGACCTCGTCCAAGAGACGCTCGTCAAGGCGTGGGCAAATCGGAGTCGCTACACCCAAGGCACGAATCTGCGGGCCTGGTTGTTCACCATATTGCGGAATACGTTCTACTCCGAATTCCGGAAGCTGACGCGTGAGGTTTCGGACACGGAGGGCCGCTTCGCTGCGACGTTGGCGCAGCAAGCCTCGCAGCTCGCCCACCTCGATCTGGAGGAGTTCAAGCGCGCGTTCGCTCAGCTGCCAGAGGACCAGCGTGAGGCGCTGTTCCTCATTGGTGCGTCAGGCTTCTCCTACGAGGAAGCCGCCGCCATTTGCGGGTGCGCAGTCGGAACCATGAAGAGCCGAACCAACCGAGCACGCCAGAAGCTGGCAGCCATACTGGAAGTGCGCTCGCCGGATGATTTCGGTCCTGACGCCGTGGACGCGGCGGCACTCGCCACACCGCAAAAGCGCGCCGCGCGCGGCTGAACCGTCGCCTCAGCGGCGACGGAGCTTACGGCCGACCAGGAAACTTGCTACGAAAACAAGGCCGACGAATTGCAGTGGCGTGAGCTGCCGCAACACCTCGCTCGATGTCGATACGATCAAGCCTTCGGTGCGAAAGCCGGCGCCGGAGAGCATCCTGGCGACAGTGTCGAGATCGACACCCATTTTGCTAGGCATGTCGCGCATATCCTCGTCCGGCGAGCTGGCAAACTCTGCCGGCGGTGGCGGGCTGGCCTCAGCCGTTTCACCGCTCCATGACGCCCAGATCAAGACGACGGCAGCCACGATCGCATAAAAGGCCGTGATAATGAGTGCAGCCGACGTCGCAGAAAGCTGCTCACCCAACCACCAGAAAACGGCGAGCGTCAGGAAAACCAGGGCCATCAGTGTCGCAACAACTGCGACGCCATAGAGCACGAGATAAAGAGCGGCGCTTCGTGCCGTTTCTTGAATCTCCTCGCGGGCGCTCGCCTTCAGCCGGTTGACCCAACTTTCCAGGAACGATCTCGCCACAAGTTTTCCTTCCGTAAGCGGATGCCCGGGAACGATTGTCCGATCGAGCCAAACCCGTTTCGGCATACAAGCGTCTGAGTGCCTGCCCTGCTCCGCTCCCTGAACGCCGTATGCCAGTAGACCGTTCCCTGAATAGGCCGCCAGCAGCCAAACCCGCGTTTTCACGATGACAACCAGGCGACCCTTCGGTCGGAACCCTTCTCAGTCGTCGATCGTTCACAAGGCAAAAGTAGTATTGCGAAGGAGAGTACTCGTGAGGAAAGTCATCGCTATAAGCGCGGTCGCCGGCTTACTCGGCGCCACCGCAGCAATGTCTCAGACGACGGATCAGATGCAAACGCAGCCGCAGGCTGCGCCTCCAGCAACGACCGGCCCGCAGGATACGGCACCACCAGTAGGCGTGCCGCCAAGCCCGCAGGCGCAGACGCCATCACCGGGAACAACGACAACACCTAAGGCACCGTCACCCGGCCAGCAGGCTTTCTTAAGTCAGCAGCAACAGGACCAGATGCTCGCGTCAAATTTGATGCGGCAGGGCATTTTGGGTGCCAATAACGAGCGTATCGGTGACGTCAGCGATCTATTGCTGTCAAAGGACGGCGAAGTGCAGGCTGTTCTCGTCGGAGTTGGCGGGTTCCTGGGCATCGGCGAGAAAATCGTTGCAATTCCTTTCGACGCCCTAAAGCGCTCCCCTGAATCGAACCAGCTGACCGCCCCATATTCGCGCGAAGATCTCGAGCAGGCGCCAGAGTTCGTGACACTTCAGCGTGAAGGCACCGGCACCACTGGCGGCTCCGGAACGACCGGCGGCGGTGGTGGCATGGGTACGCAGCGCTGACCAATGGCTGGTGGCCCGCTTTGTATTGCGTGCAGGCCGCCAGCTTTCCCATCACGGAACCTTTTACCTGACCACGCCGATATTAGGTGCAACGCCACCGTAAGGAGAACTCAACCGTGCCTATGAAATCTATGGAAGACCTGTTCGTGCATGGGCTGCAGGACATCTACATGGCCGAAAAGCGCATTCTGCAAAACCTGCCGAAAATGGCCAAGAAGGTCCAGACGAGTGAGCTCAAGCAAGCGCTCGAGCGGCATCAGAACGAGACGCAGCAACAGGTGCAGCGTCTGGAAGAAGTGTTCAAGATGATCGGCCAAAAGCCGAAAGGGGTCGAGTGCAAAGCGATCGACGGCATCATCGGCGAGGCGCAGGACATGATGCAGGAGATCGAGGACGAGGACGTCCGCGACGCGGCCATTCTCGCCGATGCGCAAGCGGTCGAGCATTATGAGATTACGCGCTACGGCACCCTGACCGCTTGGGCCAAGCAGCTCGGCCATGATGACGCCGCTGAGCTGCTGCATCAGACGCTTGAGGAAGAGAAGCGCACGGACGAAATGTTGACCAAAATGGCTAAGCAGAAAGTCAATAAGGCCGCTGCGTGAGAAACAACAGAAACTCTTTTCGAAGAAAAAGGCTGGCCAAAATGCCAGCCTTAACTTTTTTGACCTTTCCGCTTCGCGTCAGTTCGCCCTCTCCGGAGGTGTGACCCCTGAGGTCACATCCGGCATGAAGAATACATCCGCTCGCATGCCTGGGAGCAGTGGAGGCCGGCCTTCAACGTCGATCAGCACCTCGAGAATATCGACATCGGTCGGCTTGCGAGGGCCGCGGCTACCAAGGCGCGGGGGAGCGACGTGAGAAGCGATGCTTGAAACCCGGCCCTCAAAATCGCGTCCGGGATAAGCATCGACATTAATCATGACGCGCTGGCCGACACGGATTTTGCTGATGTCCCGCTCCTCCACCTCTGCCCGCACGCGCAGTGCCGTCAGATCCCCAATCGAAACGGCGGAAGCATCCGGCGAGGGAGTGAGCATCTCACCTACCTTGACGTTGACGTCGAGCACGGTGCCGTCGATGGGAGAGCGGATCCGCGTTCGATCGAACGCAATTTCTGCAAGCCGCAGCTCCGCACGCGCCTGCGCCAGCGCGGCCTCAAGTCTGGTAGGACGAGGCATGCCGTCCCGCGCCGATACTTGGCCGAGCTCCGCCCGCGCCTGTTCAACGCGCTCAGCTGCGGCAGCAAGCTCGGATCGAGCACGATCTACCTCCTCCTGATTCACCCCGTTCTTCCGGCGCGCAATCATGAGACGGTCGAGCTCGATCCGCGCTGCATGCCGCGACCGCTCGGCATTCGCCAGCTCGTCCTCCGCGGCGCGACGATCCGCGGCCAACCCGCTAACCTTCTCCTCGTCACGATCGCGGCGGCGTGCGGCTTCCGCAGCCTCGGCAGCGGCTAGGCGGGCACGTGCTTCGTCTTCATCGAGCAGGATGAGCACATCCCCTGCCGCAATCCGGTCGTTAGCACCGACGAGCACTTCCGCGACGCGCCCCGGCATTTGTGCGGTCAGGCGGAGCTCGCCACCCCTGGGCTCGACCCGCCCGGGCGCCGAGGCAACCCAGTCCGGTTTAGCTGGCTCGGTCTGAGCGACAGCCGCCAAAGAGCTTGTCCGCTGCTCGAGTCTTCGTGCCTCGGTCCATTCGTTGACGCCGTAGCCGACTGCCGCGGCCAGCACCACCGCAATCACCAGCGTGGTGAAAGTCGAGTCAATCCTAGGCATTGGCCCTTCGCTTTCTCGTAATGTCGTATTTCCTGATGTTCTTAACGGCCTCTGGCGTGCGGTCCTCACCGACAATCAGTCCGTCTTCAATCCGGATGATCCGGTCGGCGTAAGCGTGAGTACGCGGATCGTGTGTCACCACGAGCACTGCGTGGTTTCGCTCCCTGGCGATCTGCGCAAGCAGCGCCATCACCGCGTGGCCATTCTCGCTGTCGAGGGCAGCCGTCGGTTCGTCAGCAAGGATCACCGACGGCGCACCGGCAATCGCGCGGGCGACTGCGACACGCTGCTGCTCGCCGCCGCTCATGTTCCTTGGATAGCTGCGCAGCTTGTGCGCGAGGCCGACCGCCTTCAATGCCAACTCCGCGTTGGCCACCGTCTCCGCATAACTCATGCCGCGAACGTCGAGCGCGAGGCGCACGTTCTCGAGCGCTGTCAGCGTCGGGAACAAGTTGTAGGATTGGAAGATGAAGCCGATGTGACGGCGACGGATATCGGCCAGTTTCTCGGGGTTGAGGTCATCAACGACCTCGCCTTTGATCCGCACGCTGCCAGAGGTTGGCGTCAGAATACAGCCGAGGATCGAGAGCAGCGTGGTCTTGCCGCTGCCGGATGGCCCCATCAGCAGAGTGAGCTCTCCGGCCCTCAGCGCCAAGCTGACGCCCTTGAGCGCCTGCACGCGGCCAGCACCCTCCCCCAGCTCCTTTACGATGTTGAGCGCCTCGAGGACGACGGGATGACTCATCGACTGAACACCATGGCTGGATCGATCTTCGTGACCTTCATGATCGCCGATATGGCCGAAATGGCGCACATGAAGAGCGTCAGCAGGAAAAGCGAAATCGCGAGCCCCGGCGTCATGATGATCGGCAGCGCGGTGTGGGTGCTGAGCACCACCACAGTGAGCGCAATGATCATACCGAGCACGTAGCCGATTACGGCGCTGAGCCCGGCCTGGGCCAAGATCACCTTATGAATATAGCCGGAGGAGGATCCCAGCGCACGCAGCGTCGCAAACTCGTTGAGATGGTCTTTCGTGCTCGAATAGAGCGTCTGGGCGACGATGACCGTGCCCACGATCAGACCAAGTATCGCACCGCCAATCAGAGCGACGCCGGCGCCGGTCGAGAACAGCCATTGATCGAGGCTGCGGTCGCGGAACTCCGCCTTGGTTAACACCTCGGTATTCGGACCCAGGCGCCCGACAAGGTCCTTGCGAAGCTCCTCGACGTCCGTTCCAGGCTTCACCTGCACCAGATAATACGTGGCATTCTCGCCCGGCACGCCGAGCAGCGATCGCGCACGGTTGAGCGTGGTAAAGATGTACGGTGCCATAGTGAACGAGCGGATGCCCTCCGTGAGGGCACGCACCCGCACCCTGCCCCGCTCGATTTGTGCGATATCGCCGACACCCGAGATACCAAGGTCGCCGAGGTAGCTGCGATCCACCGCAACACCGTCGGGAGCTTCGATCGCTGCGATAGAGCCTTCGACGATGTTCCACGCCTTGAGCCCGTTGTCTTGGGCATCCGAACCAACGACCACCGTATTGGTGCTGCCTCCCCCCGGCTTCCGCCACTCGGCAAAAGAAACGATGAGCGGGACAACGGCGGTCACGCCAGGAGTAGCCAATGCGGTATGCCGCTCCCGCGGGGTCAGGAGAATGCCACCCTCCTCAAAGCTCTTCGCCCCATAGGCGGTGATCCAAAGCTCTCCATTCGCGTTTTCGATCATGTCGATGATCATTTTCCGCGCGCCCAGGTACAGCCCGAGCTGGACGGCAACGAGCACGATGGAGAACAGAATTCCGACGAGAGTGACGATCAAACGAATCCGATCGTGAAACAGATTTCGGATAGCCAGCGTTAATATCATCGAACTTCCATATCTGATCGTAGCCGGCTTCAAACGGCTATCGAGTAACCAAGGTTACAGACAGCCGCATTTCGTGCAATTTTCTGCGCATCCATTTTGCGCGCGGGCACCTGTACGCCCGTCTCGTATAGAAGGTCTGCCATTTTAGTGCCACTCCTTGAAGCCACAGGGAGCATCAACCTTCGCAATTCATGGTTTCTGATCTTGCCGCGCAGTTAGGTGACGAGTTTGGCGGTGCCAAGGCACCAAACTGACTCTCCGAATGATCAATCTCACGTAGCAATAGCGTCTGGAGATCGCTGATGAAGTTCCATCGCCTGAAGCATCGCGCCCGACGGATGCCGGACTGGCGGTGTTCCGGCTTTAAGAGTTTTGTTGTCGGTTCGGTCGCAGCGCTACTTTCGCTGCCGGTCGCGGTGTCGACAACGGTCGCACAGACGGGCTCCATCGAACGCCCAGATTCTGCACGTCCCAGCCCTATAGGCGTTTGGTTTGACGATACTGGACAGGGAGCGATCGAAATTGCGCCCTGCGGCGAAATGCTCTGCGGCCGCATCGTCTGGTTAAAGGAGCCCCTTACGAAAGAAGGGGAGCCGCTGACGGATGCTCTCAATCCAGACCCAAGCCGGCGAGAGCGTCCCATTTGTGGCCTGCAAATCATTGGCGACCTCAAGCGTCAGCCGAACGGATCGTGGGACAAGGGCTGGATCTACGATCCGAAAGAGGGCAAATCCTACGACGTCGAAATCAGGCTGCGCGATCCAGATCGCCTTCAAGTCAAAGGCTATCTGGGCGTGAAGTTTCTGAGCGAAACCTTCATTTGGCAGCGCGCCCCGGCGGAGCTGCCGCGCTGCAGCGCTTAATCCATTTCGTTTCTCGAGGCCGCGGATCAGCGGCCTCGGCTCGCGGCCGCGATCCTATTCAGAACCGGCCGCCACGCTCTGCTTGAGCTGCTCCATCTCCCTGCCGTGCTGGTGCCGTTGCGCGATCCAGTCCGCGAAAGCGATGGTCTTCTCGACGACCTGCATCCGCTGCCGGTCGAGCGTGACCATGTGGTAGCTGTCGTCGAGCACCATGACCTCCGTCAGGCCACCAAGCCGCTTTTGCAGCAGAAACGCATTGCTGATATCGCTCTGGTCGTCCTCGCGGGCATGGAAAATCAGCGTAGGCTGCTTGATCTGCCCCAGAACCTGCTTGGCCGCGTTCGCCAGCCATCTGAATTCCAGGACGGTGCCGCCCCTTCGGCCGAAGATATCCTCCAACCCCCGCCCCTCGCTCTGCAGCGAGTTCGAGCACGAACCGGCGGATACGCTCATCCTTGATGCCGTAGGGCGCACATTCCCGCAGATGCAGCAGGTTCGCGAACCACTTGTGCCGAACCAGATTGAAGAACACGAAGTACCAAGGGATGGCCCATCCGTTTGGCCAGAAGGTCGGTGAATAGAGGATGCACCCATGGACCGCGCTCGGCCTGCGGGCAGCAAGCAGCAGCGCCAGGTTGACACCCGCGGACAATCCACCGGCCAGCACCACATCGCAGCGCTGTGTCAGAAGGTCGTGAGCTTCCTCGACGGACTTGTACCAATCCGTCCACGTCGTCGTATTGAGCAACTCCTCGGAGCCCCCGTGGCCAACGAGGAGCGGGCAATAGACGGTGTATCCAGCTCGGTTCAATGCCTGCGCAACGAACCGCAGCTCCGCCGGCGTGCCGCCGAGCCCGTGGACCAGGAGTACGCCGACACGCCCCCCAGATAGCAGCAGCGACCCGTCTTTTACTTCCAGTTTCTCTTGCATATCGATTGTTCTGCCATAGGGACTTTTTGCGTCGGACTGATCAATCCAACTCGGGACGTATTGGTTCCTCAGGGCGCACGCAGCTCAGCTTCGCGTCGCGCGAATGAGCAGCGCATCCAGCAGCTTGAGCGCCAGGTCCATTTCCTCTCGGGTTATGTGGAGGCTCGGAGCCAGCGTCACCACGTTCTTGTAGTAGCCGCCGATATCCAACACGCAGCCGTAGCGGCGCCCACCAATTTCGATGTCGCCCTTCAAACCCTCTTCGACCATCCGATCGACGATGGCCTTGGACGGCGTATAGCTGTCATGCGGCTCGCAGATCTCCATACGCAGCGCCAGACCGAGTCCATCGACATCGCCGATCGCCTTGTGCCGCCGCTGCAGATCCTTGAGACCTTCGAGGAAGTAGGCGCCCTTCTCCATGACCATGGTCTCGTAATCGGTCTCTGCGACCATGCGCATGACCTCAAGGGCGACGCCGGTCCCCATCGGATTGGCATTGAATGTCGAATGGGTGGAGCCCGGTGGGAATACCGTCGGGTTGATCAATTCCTCGCGGGCCCAGATGCCAGCCAGCGGATTAAGGCCGTTCGTAATGGCCTTTCCGAACACGAGAATGTCAGGCTTCACACCGAAATGCTCGATCGACCAGAGTTTACCGGTTCGATAGAAGCCCATCTGGACCTCGTCGACGACCAGCAGGATGCCGTGCTCGTCGAGAACCTTCTTCAACTCCTTGAAGAAGTTCGGCGGCGGGATGACGTAGCCGCCTGTGCCTTGAATCGGCTCGACATAGAAGGCCGCGAACTCGGCCTCACCCGCCTTCGGATCCCAAACGCCATTATATTCGCTTTCGAACAGCCGGGCGAACTGAGCCACGCAGTAGCTGCCGTACTCCTCCTTGCTCATGCCCTTTGGACCGCGGAAGTGGTACGGGAATGGCAGGAAGTAGGCCCGCTCGCCGAAATGGCCATAGCGGCGGCGATAACGATAGGACGACGTGATCGCTGAAGCCCCGAGAGTGCGGCCGTGATACCCACCCTCGAAGGCGAACATCAGGCTCTTGCCCTTCTTGGCATTGCGCACAAGCTTGAGGCTGTCCTCGATAGCCTGGCTGCCGCCGACATTGAAATGCACGCGGCCTTTCTCGCCAAACTTCTTCTCTGCGTCGCGCGCGATCATCGCCGCCAGCTCGATCTTCTCGCGATGGAGGTACTGGCTTGCGACCTGGGGGAGCCTGTCGAGCTGCCGCTTCGCGGCATTGACGAGGCGGGGATTGCGATAGCCGAAGTTGACCGCCGAGTACCACATCTGGAGATCCAGATACTCGCGCCCCTCGCTATCGTAGAGGAAAGAGCCTTCGCAGCGATCGAAGATCTTGGGCGTCTCCACGTAGTGAACGGTGTCGCCCCATGAGCAGTACCGGGCCTCGTACTCGAGCAGCTCTGCTTCACTCAGCTCGCTGAAATCGTCGCGCGCCCGCACACTCTCCGGCATCGGGCCATTCGGGCCACGTGCTACTCTATCAAGCATGTTTGAAACCCCATCTAAGCACTGCGGGCTGCCGGGACGCCCGCTAATGAATCAAGCCAATCAGCGAAGAGCCTCGTGGCCATGGTAAAGTCTGTGAAAGGCTGGTGGGGCAGCCCATTCCGGCGGCAGTGATCTGCCAATGCTCCCTTTGCAAGCACCAGGTCGGCCTGCATCGACATGCAAAAGTCAGACCGGCCATCGCCCACGACGATCCGCGGTACGGTAGAGAGCGCCTCCAGCGAGCCGCATTTGCAATGCCCGGCGAGGACAGAGCAATCGCTTTTCGCGTAGGGAAACCTCAAGCGCCATCGATTATCGCCGGCCCACTCCAGGCGATTGGCTCGGAAGGGTACTGCCAGCCCAGCGCGCCTGAGAACGGTGCCAATGGTCCGATCGAGGCCATCCGATACCACTGTCAGGTCATGGCCTCCCTCGGCGCATAGACGAACGAAGTCAGGAAAACCGGGATCGATCTCGATCTCGCTGATAAAGGCGTCGAGCTCATCCTCACTCGCCCGAATGAGATCGATTTGACGCACCATGCATTCGCGAGACCCGATGCGACCCGCTTTCCACTCCTCCTCTATGGCGCGCCAAGCCGGATCGGCGAACCGCTCGAGAATTAGATCGGTGGTATCCTGGGGGGCAATCGTCCCATCGAAGTCGACGAAGACGTGAAACTTCATACGCGTACTCAACACGATTAACGCTACTTTGTTGTCCGACCAGTGATTATGCCGACAGGAAGATCCGGACAATAGCCCTCATATCTGCCAGCGAACAGAATGCCAATCGATTTCGTTTATGCCTGATCTATCGATTGAAACGATAGCTCGTGCTCAAGCTCGAGCTAGGACACTTAGTTACTGTTCATGTCCAATGCCAGCACAGAGCTTCGTTTGAACTCTCCGACTGTTGCGACTTTGTGGTTTCTTGGAATTTCGGGCTCGTCGCTAAACACGAGCCCGGCAATCAACACAAGGCGCGGTCAACTAATTGCGAATAAAGGCACGAAAACGGCAGAACCGTGATTACAGCCGAGAAGAGTTAACCCGCGGCAATCATTCGCAATTGGTATATGCTTTGAAACACCCCCATTGTGTTGAGCCTCTCAAGGTTGGCGGTCGTTCTAGGCCTGGTTGTAATCCGCCTGACGCGGAGTTGATGCACCGCCTCGCGGCTGGCGATATTTCACCAGTTCAAATGTTGGAAACGGTAGATAAGCGGGCGTGGGGCAACGCTTTACCGATCAGAAACCCAGGGGAACACTGGCTCTGTGGCTCTTCTGCAACAATTTCGAGCCATCGGACGTTTCGAGGCCGAGAAGTCCCGGTGCCCAAACCTTCATTCGGTGCAAGGCACCGGGACAACACTTCGGTAGATCAGGTATTCGCGCCGCGCGCAGCTCTGGCAGCGCTGTCTCCGGCAATGCGGCCGAACACGGCCCCGTTCATCAGGCCGGTACCGCCCGGATAGTTGAAGTAGAAGATGCCGCCAACCATCTCGCCCGCGGCGTAGAGACCTGGAATGGGCATGCCTTCTGTATCAATCACTTGGGCGGAGGTGTTGATTTTCACGCCTCCGAACGTGAAGGTGATGCCGCAAGTGACCGCGTAGGCCTCGAACGGCGGCTCGTCGATCGTGTTCGCCCAGTTCGACTTCTTGACGGCTAGCCCACGCGTTCCGCGTCCGTCCTTGATGTTCGGGTTGAACGGCACCTCTGTCATGACAGCGGCGTTGTAAGCCTTGATCGTTTCCAACGCCTTCTCGGCATCCACGTCGTCGAGCTTGCTGACGAGCTCTTCCAGGGTATTCGCCGACACCTTGGTGACCTGCTTGATCCGGTACTCATCCCGCAGCAGGTGCAGAACCTTCTTGTCGAAGATCTGCCACGCGAACTGACCCGGCTGCGCCAAGATCACGCGGCCGTACTTGGCATAGGTGTAATTGCGGAAGTCCGCGCCCTCGTCCACGAAGCGCTCGCCGTTGGCATTGATCATGATGCCGAACGGATAGCTGTGCTTCTGGAAATTGTCGCCGACAGTCAGATCGCCGAACTCTGGTGCATTACGATCCCAGCCAACGGCGTGACAACCGGACCAGTTGCCCGTAGGCATGGCGCCGACTTCGAGCGCCATACGGATGCCGTCACCCGTATTGAATCTCGTGCCCCGGACCTTGGCCAGATCCCAACCCGGCCCGAGATAACGCGTGCGCCACTCGGCGTTGGACTGGAAGCCACCCGCCGCCAGCACGACGGCCTTGGTCTTGATTGTCTGCGTCTTGCCCTTGTGCCGTACCCGAATGCCTGTAACGCCGCTGTCATCGTGCTCGAGCGCAAGCGCACGGGCTTCGTAGGCGATCTTGATGCCGTTCTTGTGCGCCGCGTCTGTCAGAGCCTGAACCAACCCGGGACCGCCACCCCAAGCCTCGACAGTCAGCCCACCCCAGAACTTGAACTTGCCGTCCACCTTGAAGGCCTGCCGGCCATAGATCGGCTGAAACCGCACCCCCTTCTCGCGCATCCAGCGTATCGTCTCTCGGCTGCGCTTGACGAGCACCTCGGTGAGCTCCGGATCGGTCCGGTACTCGGTCACCCGAAACATGTCGTCGAAGAACTGCTCCTCCGTATAGGAGCCGAAATCTGTATTGGCGATCTCCTCGTCCGAGAGGTCAGGCATAAGGACCTTGAGGTCCTCCACCCCGTCATACACGCAGCGGATCGCCCCCGCCGTGAAACGGCTGTTACCGCCGGCCTCCGCTTCCGATGCGCGCTCCAGCACCAGCACCGAGACACCCTGCTCAGCGGCGGACAGTGCCGCGCAAAGGGCGGCATTGCCTCCGCCGACCACAACGACATCGCATTCATTCGGCAGCATTCACAATCCTCCAGTCAGTGCCTGCGGGGCGTTGCCAATACCCTGTTACCCTGTGTGGAATCACGTCGAGCCTGAGGGCGCGGTGTGCCGATGCCAGCTAACGCGAAAACGCGGGTAAGCGACACCGTGCCGAGGTCGGCATTCGGGGCGAGAGATAAGCAGCGTGTGCGGTATCCGAATAACCAGTCAGATTCAACCTTTTGGACCTGACGCATATGCGCGCAACGCAACAGAGAGTCTAGCGGTATTCTTGACTTCGGGTGTCGAAAGCTTCAGACGATCCCCCGCATGAATTACCGCCACGCCTACCACGCCGGCAACTTCGGCGATGTGCTGAAACATGCAACCCTGGCGCTCGTCATCGAGCACTTGAAACGAAAGCCGGCGCCATTCCGGGTGATCGACACTCACGCCGGAATCGGCATCTACGATCTGGACAACGGCCCCGCCGAGAAGACGGGCGAGTGGCGACGGGGCATCGGACGTATCTTTGGTCCGGAGGCAGAGCCGCTACCCCAAGACATCGCGGCGCTACTCGGTCCTTATCTCGCTGCTGTGGCTGCCGAGAATGCGGCTGGCCAGCTCCGCCGGTACCCAGGCAGCCCACGGATCGCGCGCAGCCTGATCAGATCCCAGGACCGGCTGGTCGTGAACGAGCTGCATCCCCAGGACGGACTTGCTCTGAAAGAGCTGTTCGCCCGCGACCCGCAGACCAAGGTCTTGCAACTCGACGGCTGGATGGCGCTTAAAGCTCTTCTGCCGCCAAAAGAACGGCGCGGGGTCGTGCTCGTCGATCCCCCATTCGAAAAACCGGGAGAACTGGAGCGTCTGTCGCGCGCCCTTCGAGATGGTGCCCACCGTTTCTCCACCGGCACATATCTGCTCTGGTATCCGATCAAAGACCCCGAGCCCATAGCCGAGCTCCACCGAACCATTACTGCCCTCGGCCTGCCCAAATTGCTCGTAGCAGAGTTGCTCATACGCGCCCCGCGCGATGTAACCCGCCTCAATGGCACGGGCCTTATTGTGCTCAACCCGCCTTTCCGTCTGGATGAAACCCTCGAGGTCCTGCTTCCCTTTCTCGCTGCGCGGCTCGGCGATGATCCTGGCGCAAGTTGTAAGAGTCGACTGGCTGACCCGAGAGAGGCAACCGGCCTCCGACTGAGCAACCTCGGGTTGCGCTCACGCCGATTTGCCTTGCGCGATGCGACCAGTTCGCACATAGTTGGCGGAGTTCGGGCGGCCTATCGGACCCGGCGGATTACGCTGAGCCTGCTGATGTTATCTGCGCACCTGCGTCGCGTTCTCGATCGCACCTCACGATTCCCCGACAATCGGATTGGTCTGCCTAGCTACATGGGCGCATGCCTGTGCAGGCGCTCACTCACGCCACCACTACGGGGACAAGGAGACCTCGCATGCGGCAGACTGGTACTGTCAAATTCTTCAACCAGACCAAGGGGTTCGGTTTCATAACGCCGGACCAAGGCGGAAAGGACGTGTTTGTCCACGTGACCGCCGTCGAGCGCTCGGGCATTGGCCCGCTCGATGAGGGCATGCGGGTGTCGTTCGACACCGAGCCCGACAAGCGCGGCAAGGGGCCGAAGGCCGTTAACCTGCAGTTGACCGCCTGAGCTCCTGTCCGATTGCGGGCAAGGACTGCCACCTTCCTGCAACGCATCTGACAAAATCGATCCGGCTAGCGAGCATACCCGGGCCGGAGCAATAGGAAATTAAGACGGACTGAGGCAGTGTTGCCCGGTCCGTTTTTGTTTCCTAGGGAGTTCATCAATGCTCAAGCTGACGAGTGCGGTGATCGCCGCTGTCGGCGCTTCTGCTCTTATCGTGGCTGCGTCCGCCCCTGCTGATGCAAGAACCTGCATCAACAAGGCTGGCCAAGGCACGAACACCACGGAAGAGGGTGCCAAGTTCCAAGCCTACGAAGCCATTCTCCAGGCAACGGACTGGGGCATGTGGGCCAATTGGATGGTGACGAGCCAGAAGATCGGTCAGGCCCCCGGTTACACGGTCCGTAGTGTGCGCTTCAAATGCCAGCCGGGCGGACTGGGCTCGACCTGTGTCGGTCAAGCAACACTTTGCAAGTAGTCTGAGGCGCGGCCGGGTGACCTCTTTGAATGAGGTGTTGCCCGGCAGCCAATCACCTTCAGCAATCGTACTTAACAGTCTGTGTTAGTGCGGTTTGTAGCTTAACCGCCGATCCACTCCTTGAGCATACTGCGGCGTTGTCATCTTTGCTCAGGAGGCAAGACATGAAGACTTTGTCTGTCGTCGCCTTGGGTGCCGCGCTCGTTGCCGCAGCAGCAATTGCGCCTGCGGCTCAAGCGGCCAAGTGCGTCATGGCAGGCGGCAGCGCCACAGGCTTGACCCAGGACATCGCCAAAAGCCTCGCGACCATGGCCCTCAACCAGTCGATCAGCAACCACGGCGGAAAACCGAGTGGCAAGGTCGCCATGAGCTGCGATGCCAATGTGCTCTTGTCCACCTGCACAGCCAAACAGAGGGTCTGCAAGTAGGGGTCACCTGTAAGCACTGACTATGGCCAAGCCGACTGGCGCCTCATAGGTGGTGCAGCCGGCTTGGCCGGGGTCGTTACGGGAAGGCAACTCGGGACGCCACTGAACCTCATAAGCTTTCGCCACACGCATTACGTGCACTTGCTTCGAAGCGTCACGGTTCACGGAAATGTGATCAGTAGCCGGATCTATCGCTGATCATCCACCTTGAGGGATCAAATTTCGATCCAGGCGCAATCCATCGGTAAGCATGCCAAGAGGACATGCACGGCCGGTTCACCAATCACCGCTAACCTGCACAAACCTCGTAGTCGATGGGAAGGTAGGTCTACAATGAGGTGTGTCCTCGGATTGCTTCTCTGTCTCGCGGTGCCATTCGCAACTGCCGGGCCGGCGGCGGCACACAAGAATGGCGCCTATTCGAAGCGTGCGCACGTCCATTACTACCGTGCGGCCAAGAAGCCTAAGGTCTATGGCTACGTTGTACGGCGGGGTGGCGGCTACTCCTACACGGTCGAGGACGTGATCAACACGTACAGCGACAGTCGCACACGCTACGGAGGGACCAACTTCTTCCGCAATTGGCACGTCGACCGGCAAACACGGTTCGGTCCGTTCGACCATGGCTTCTTCTTCAATTCAGGCATCGAGCCTCGCGGCGGTGACGCGCCGTATCTAAACTGATCTGCTCGCCGCATCCGAGCGTGCCGACCTCAGTCGTTTGCCTCGGGTGGAGCACTTCTGCAACGCCCTCCTCAGAGCGATCACTCGGAGGAGGGTCGGTGCTGGCAACGGCTGAGGGCCATGGTTATACGATGGTGGGGAGGGGTAACGCTCCCGCCACCATCGAGGGCTCTCAGATGATTTCTCGAATCGCGCTTGCCGGTGCCACGGCTGTTGTCCTGCTCGCCGCACAGGTTGCACCTGTAGAAGCTGCGTGTCAGCGGCTTGGCTTTTCGGTCAACGATTATGGCAAGGAAGGCCCCGCCAAGGACGCCCAGGAGCTCCTCGACAAGTACATCGCACAGTGGACCGCCGAGCGCGGTATCAAGAATTACACCGTCGGAAAGAAGACGGTCACCTGCGAACTCTTCTTGGACTTCATTGTCTTCGACGAGCATACCTGCAACGCCGAGGCGACAGTCTGCTGGTCGGGGGACGTGCCGGCTAAGAAGTGAAGCCGCGGCCAGCCGTCGCTGACTGCGTCATCGTGCCGCTGAAACCATTCATGGTCCCGCCGACTGGACAGTCGGTCGCACGGAGCTGATCCCTGCGTCCGTACATTGACCTTCAACAGGAATCACGCATCCCGGCTCGAGTTGGTGGATACGTGCGACACCGTCGCAGAACAGCTGCGCATCTCGTTGCGAGTGGACGAGTCGCAGATCCGTCGCGCGTGAAGAAATCCGACGTCAAGAATTTCCGATCCTAGGACCTGGAAAGAGCGGACACTTGCGAGCTTTCGACGCCTGCAAGCGAAGTACTTCGGTTCCTCTTTAGCAAGGTTCGCGACCTCGCATTGAGCGCTGGCAAAGGCTGACATCAGGACGCAGCTCGGATGCGCCCGCAAACACGAACGCCTCGTCTTTGCTAATCCTCCCCGCGAACCGCGAGTAGGCCGTCCCAAACGAGCATCGCTGCCGCCGTAATCATCATGCCGGCCCGGCTTTCCGCCATTGGATGACGGTCCGCAGCGACCTGCAGTCGCGGTGAAAAGATGTCGCGCAGCTTGACCGGATCGTGCGCATCAGCCCGCTTCAGTGCCCCCAGAACATGCCAAAGAGGTCGCGGAATCGACCACTTTGTCGGCAAATTCGCGCCATAAACTCGCCAATCTCAAGTGTTCGATGAGCAACGTGATGGAGAAACAAAGAAAAGGGGCCTCACGTGTTCAGTATCAGAACTGGGTTACATCAGTCATCTTCTGTTTCTGGACTGAGGATTTTAACGTCCGCCGTCATCTTTTCTCTCGCAACACTTGCTCCGGCGTACGCCTTTCCGAAACTCAGTGATCCAACAACTGTTCCTTCAGAGTCGAAGGAACAGAATACGCCGGAGACGGATGAAAAGTCCGCGCAGCCTGAGCCAAACATCGACGAGTACCTCTACAGGTTGATGATGGCCGAATCGGCCGGCAAGCCGCATGCGAAGAACCCGCGCTCATCGGCACTCGGTCCTTATCAGTTCATCAACTCGACCTTCATCGAAGTCGTCGACAAGCATTTCGCTGACGAGGTCGAAGGGATGAGCCGGTCAGAGATTTTAGCTCTCAGGACCGATATGGAGTTCGCGCGCCGCGCGGCGATCGCATTCAATGACGACAACGCGAAGTATCTCGAAGAACGCGGCGTGAAGCCAACGTTCGCCCACCTTCGTCTGAGCCATCTGCTCGGGCCAGCCGCGGCTGTGAAGGTGCTTCGCGCGAAACCCAACACCCGCCTGACGTCGCTCCTCCCCTCTTCAGTGATCCGCGCCAATCCGTTCATGCGGCGCATGACGGTGGCCATGCTGGTTCGCTGGTCCGAGCGTGAGGTCGGCGTGGGTGTTTGGTCAACTCCGCGCGAGATCGCAAAATCTGACGAGAGCGAGCCTTCTGCGTCCGAGGTCAAAAACGAGGAGGCTACGGAAGCAACCTCCGAGAAAGCCGAGGCAGAGATTGCCCAAGACGACAGCCGCGCTCTTTGAAACGCGCCGAACGCCACTCTCCCCCAAAGGTGTTCCAGTTCCGCCCTCCTCGACCGCGAGGAGGGCGTTTTGATTTGAGCTTTGTGCCGTCAGGTCGCGAAGCGGAAGTGCAGCACGTCGCCGTCCTTGACGACGTAATCCTTGCCTTCCAGCCTCATCTTGCCAGCTTCCCGCGCCCCGGCCTCCCCGCCGTAGGCAATGAAGTCGTCATAGGCGATGGTCTCGGCGCGAATGAAGCCTTTCTCGAAGTCAGTATGGATGACGCCGGCGGCCTTCGGCGCCTTGGTGCCGGCTGGAACAGTCCAGGCGCGCGTCTCCTTGGGTCCGACGGTGAAGTACGTGATAAGGCCGAGCAGCCGGTAGCCTTCACGGATCAGCCTGTTGAGACCCGGCTCCTCGAGCCCAAGCTCGGCGAGATAGGCCTGCCGGTCCTCCGGCGAAAGGCCAGCAAGCTCTGCTTCGATCTTCGCGGAGATGACGACGCAGCCGGCCCCTTCGGCCTTGGCACGCTCCTCGACCATGCGTGAGTAGTCGTTGCCCGACGCGGCCGAGGCTTCATCGACGTTGCAGACGTAAAGCACTGGCTTTGCTGTCAGGAGCTGGAGCTGCTTGAAAAGCGGCTCTTCCTCAGCCGTCAGCTCCGCCAGACGCGCGGGCTTACCGTCGCGGAGGAGCGCCAGCGCCTTGTCGATGACTGCAAGCTGGAGCTTGGCTTCCTTCTCCCCGGATTTGGCCTTCTTTTCCAGGGGAATGCGGCGGCGTTCGAGGCTTTCCAAGTCGGCGAGCATCAGCTCCGTCTCGACGACGTCGGCATCGCCCAGTGGATCGATGCGGCCTTCCACATGGGCAATGTCTGGATCCTCGAAGCAGCGCAGCACGTAGGCAACTGCATCCACCTCGCGGATATGCGCCAGAAACTGGTTGCCGAGCCCCTCTCCTTTGGAGGCGCCACGCACCAGACCGGCGATGTCCACGAAGGTGAGCCGCGTCGGAATGGTCTGAGCGCTCTTCGCGATCGCCGCCAGCTTTTCGAGGCGCGGGTCTGGAACGCCAACCTCGCCCACGTTCGGCTCAATCGTGCAGAACGGGTAGTTGGCGGCTTCCGCAGCCGCGGTTTGCGTCAGCGCGTTGAAGAGAGTGGACTTGCCGACATTCGGCAGGCCCACGATGCCGCATTTGAAGCCCATGAAGTCCAATCCTGTCCGGGGAAGCCTGCCCGGTGGCCCCGGTCAGGCACTCAGCATCTAAGCCCTGGGAGTCATCTTGAAAACCCCTCCTGGCGCCGCATGGCGCCCGGCACGGCTACAAGAGCTACGTGACGACTGCACTTGCCTATTCTCAGATGCATGCTGACCTGATACTCCAGGAGTGGACGAAATCTCTCACCCTCCTGAATTGAACGGTACGCCCGATGGATCCGAGCTCGCTCATCATCTTCGCGGGTGCGTTGCTTGTCGCGGCCGCATCTCCAGGACCGGGCGTTGCCGCCATTACCGCGCGCGTTCTGGGCCGCGGGATGCAGGGCGCATTTGCCTTCACGGCTGGCGTCGCTACCGCCGATGTCGTCTGGCTCACGGTGGCGGCGCTTGGGCTATCCGCCATCGCCCAGACATTCACGGGCGTATTCCTGCTGATCAAGTACGTGGGAGCGGCCTACCTGCTTTATCTCGCCTGGCGGATGTGGACGGCGCCAGCTGTGGTCCATGACCTCTCGGCGAAGCAGCCGGATGATAAGCCGCTGCGGCTCTACCTCGCTGGTCTGGCGGTGAACATCGGCAATCCAAAGGCGGCGTTGTTCTATCTCGCACTCCTGCCGACCATCATCGAGACCGCCACCATCAACTTGCTCGGTTGGCTGGAGCTGACGATCGTGACGCTGGCTGTGCTCGCCGTCGTTTTCGGCAGTTACATTCTGCTGGCGGCCCGCACGCGTGCCTTGTTCACCACGCCGCGGGCGATGCGGCTGGTCAACCGCGGCAGCGGAATCCTCATGGCCTCCGCCGCCGCTGCCGTTGCCAGCCGCTAAGACATCAGTCCTTCAGGATGGACGGATAGAGATCGACCCAGAAGCCGCAGTTGTGCGCTTCCCAGGCATCGAATCCACCGACCTTGCCCCGGCTCGAAGCGGAGCGTCGACTTGGTGGTGTTGAACGTCTCCACACCGGAGAATTCGGGGCCGTGGGCTTGCCGTTCCGGGCGAAGCTGGTCCAGTAGGCGACCATCGATCGGCCAGGGCCTGCGAAGCCGGGGACAGGTTCGGCGCATCCATCTTCGAGGTGTTCGAGAAGTTCGGGAAAAAGTAGTTCAGGACGGTAGTTCATCGAAACGACGACGACATCCCCCTCGCGGGCCAGGCGATCAAGCCGGTAGAGCGAGCTCGCCCCGCCGACGAACGCGCCGCCATGAATCCATACGATGACCGGCCGCTTTTTTCGGTTTTGTTCGAGGTTGGCACGGTAGCGTTGAGGTAGAGGCAGTCCTCGTCGGAGCTGGCTTCCGTCAGTCCGTAGCGGGCTTCCTGCGGACAGGCGCTCCGGAACTGTGTCGCGTCCAGGACTTCCGTCCAGGCCGCCGGCTCCTGCGGCAGCTCCCAGCGCAAATCGCCCATTGGCGGAGCCGCGTAAGGAATGCCTTTGAACTCGATAACTCCGTCTTCAACCTTTCCGCGAACCGGCCCTTTGTCTGTCTGGACAACGCGGCTTCCCACGTCGGCAAGCGAAGCATGATGAGACATAGCAAGAGACAAACATGTGCTGGCGATCAGCACCTTGATAGGCAATGGACGCATAATTCGGGCAACCTCTTCACCGAAGCGAGCACAGAAAAAATGTGCATTGGTTCAGCGCAGAGCTTTGATCGGGAACAACTCCCAATCAGACGCTCGGCTTGCGAGCATTAATCAACAGAGGCTTACTGCAAGGTTACGCGGCGTGCTCGGCGGCTAAGGGTGCGGACTATTCTCAGAGCAAGTGAACGCGAAGCGGCACTCGTCTCTGCGGCAGAGTCCATGCGATCGCCTCATGGAGGCAGCTGTTTTACGAATGATAAGGGCCGGATGCTGGCGAAGCCGATCCGGCCCGGTGGCGCAACAGCCCTAACATCCGGAACACTCAAGTGTTGTTCCGCCGATGACAGCCGTCTTGCCGAATTTTCACTATCCTCTGCTCCCCAGCTACCCAGCGCTTTGGGCAGCAGCCGCCGCGCGCGCCTTCCCCGCTTCCTTCTTGAGCCGGTTACGGACGCGTGCGGTGTTCCCATGAATGCGTGTGACTTTCGGCCGGCTAACGGCCTGCTTTTTCTTTCGCTTGCGGATTAGGGTGTTTCTCATCGACCGTTGGGACATGCAAACTCCTCCTCAAACAGTCTAGGTGAGCCCGTTGGTCGGCCGCTTTTCAGCCAACCTTGAGAGGCTCACTCTGCACCATGCAGCACTGCCCGTCAAAACAGGCTAGTTGAAAAGGAAGTTCACACCGTATCCCGGCGCGAGGAAGGCACCGGCCCAGATGAGGCAGGAGAGGCCGCTGGACGGCAGGAATAATGCCCAAGGCATGCTCAGCATTCCAGCGACGACCGGGATAAACGGGCGCAGGCCGCCGATGAATTTTCCGACGATGATGCCGAGAACGCCCCAGCGCTCACAGAGCACTTGGCCTTTGGGAATGAAATCTGGAAACTTACGAATGGGCCAAACCTTGGCAGCGTCATCTTTGAAATAGCGGCCAAGGCCGTACGAGATGCAGTCGCCGACCCAGGCGCCCGTGGCTCCAGCCATCCATACGGGCCAGAATTCCCCACCTGCGGCGCTGTGCACAGCGCCGATTCCGAGGAACAGGATGGTCGAAGGCACGAAAAGAGAAACGAGCGCGATGCTCTCCGCAAGCCCAAGGACAAAAACCAGCACCTCGACAAACCGCAGATTGTCGCCTGCAAAGGACAACAAAAAGTCTGTCCAGCCCTCGGCCAACAACACCGTCAGCACAGGAGAGATACCGTTCGCTGAAAAATAGTTGGGAACCGCAGTATGAGACTATGCCTTTCTTTCCAACTCTTAACGCCGATAACATCGGCTAGGACGCATCACACCCCCATAAGCCATTTCGCGCCGAAGGTGGTGGGCGCCAAAACCCCCGTTGCCCAAAGGAACGCGGAGCTGACGTTTGCAATCTGAAACGGTAGCTGACGCATCGCATACATGCCGGCGACCACTGGAATGACGGCGCGGATGGGGCCGAAGAAGTGGCCAAGGAAGACTCCGAAGGCACCATAACGGTCAAAGAACCGCTGTCCCTTGGGTATCATTTCCGGGTAGCGCGTGAATGGCCAGATCTTGTGAACGGAATCCTTGAAGTAGAGCCCAATCCAGTACGACAGCGCATACCCCAGCGAGCCGCCAACTCCGGCCGCCAACCAAACCGGCCAGAAGTCGATGCCACTCGCACCAAAGAGGCCGCCAATGGCTACCAAGAAGACCGTCGACGGCAGCAGTAGCGATAGGAACGCAAGACTCTCACCGAAGGCGAGCAGAAAAACGATAGGAATGGCCCAGACTTCGTTTGCCTTAATGAACTCGACCGTCGGCTCCACATATTGCGTCAAATCCATCGTCTGGTCCTATCCCACCCCTCGATCGTCTGAGCTGAGCTAGGTTCCTTTGCTGCCCGACGCAAGCCTCTTAGGGTTGAAAGCGATCAGGCGGGCGGCAAGCGCTCGCACCAGAAGCGATACATGGCCTCAAAAATACGGGGCCGAGCCTGCTCGAAGGCTTTCCAGTCGGAAAGTGCGCCGGGCCACGCGCTTGCGGGAAATTCAGCAGCAAACGCCTGCAATACCAGTGGATCGAGCGTGAAGCCCCGGAAAGCGAGGCCGTTCTCATCGAGAAAGCGGGCGATTTCGTCGAGCGTAACGTGCTGCTCGCCAAGGTGAAGGGCCAGATCGCGGAACTCGTGCAGGGTGTAGAAATCCCGCGAGATGGTGAGTTCGGCGCCAGGTGTGCCGGCAGGGCGATCAAGAAGCTGTGCTCGCCAATTTCGGGCCGTGCGATCATCGCAGTCCGGACCGGGGTAACCGGGCTCCTCCCGCAACGTGCGGATGTTGGCCCGCGACGTCGCGCTGTAGAGCCCGATGTACATCAGCCCACCTGGCTTAAGCCGCGACAGCAGCTTGCGCCAGCCCGCCCAGGGATCGGCCATGTGATGGAGAACGCCGAGGCATTCGATGACATCGAACTGCCGGTCGAGGCGATCGAGATCGAGGATGTCCGCGACCATGAACTCGACATTATTCACGCCATAGCGCTTGGCGGCGCATTGCGCGTAGCCAAGGCTCGCAGCGGAGAGATCCGTCGCAAGCACCCGCGCGTCGGGGCCATAGGCAATGGCCGACTGCAGCGCCTGTTTACCGGTGCCGGCGCCGGCGATCAGGACATCGAACGGGCCATCCATGAAGGCGAGCCGTTCCGGCGTGAAGTAGCGAGATAGCGTCGCCTTCATCGCACCGGGTCGCGAAACGTACAGGCTTTGCCAGCGCGGGTATGGATTTGCCTCGTATTGGCGCGCCACGCGCTGGGAGACTTCATCAGTGAATGGCGCCAGCCGCGGGATTTCGCGCGCGGCACGCTGCTCCTCGTCTCGGCTTACAAGGTAGCGCTGCACAACATCGCGCAATGGCTTCGGCCGAATTCCGTTGCACTCCGCAGCTTCGTGCGGAGCGAGCACGCTTTCGAGCGGCCGATAAAGTGCGAACAGAAGGAGACGGCGGGCCATCTCCAGATCGCCTGCGAGCAGCGATTTCTTGTCGATCACGATCTGATCGATCGCCTGCGTCTCCGCCTCGGTTTCCGCCCAGACATGGTCGTTGTTCCAGACCTGAGCGAGAAGGCTCAGAGCGAACGCGTAAAGCGCGCGATCCTGGAATCGATCCGGAGCGACCTCGAGCAGCAACACGCGCCGCAACGCCGTAAGCAGCCGCTCGTACCACGGATTCATGACGATGCCGGCCTGGAGAGCCGAGATCAGGAGATCGGACTTGAGCACGTCCGCAGTGCGGTTGAGGAGCAACTTGCGGGCGGCCTCGTCCGCTTGCCCGGCTGTTATGTCGCGCAGTGCCCGCTCCAGCTCCCGCTCAGCTGTGGAAAGGTGAGCGAGCGCCGTCTCCGCAACTGGCTGAGTGTCGATTCCACTTGCGCCAAGTGCCGCCTTCAAGCCAAACGAGTCGAGCCGACCGGGCTCGCTGATGGCAAATCGGGCAAGGAGCCGCGATAGGCGGCGTGCCGCCTCCTCGTGATGCGGCTTGAAACGCAATGCCCGCGTAAGGTGAACGGCGGTCTCGTCGATCTCTCCCAGCGCCGCCAAAACGACCGCCAACTCGTAATGAAGCTGCGCGTTCCGGCGATCCTGAACTCAGTGCTTCGATATACGCAGCTTTAGCGGCCTTCAGATCGTTCGACTGGAATGCGCGCCTTGCGAGCGCGACCCAGTCTTGTCGGGCGGCGGACTTGCGGATGGGAGGAGACATGGTCAGCTCGGATTTCGAATAACGTCAGCGAAGCTAATGATTGCCCGTCACGCTCTGCACCGGCGTTTCATCTCCGCCGCCAGCTCGCGCGAGACCTCGGCGCCGAGCATCAGACCACGGGAAACCTGGGCTGGCGTCAAGTGTGACGCCTGAGGGCTGCGAAGCACGGCGGGTGCATTGTCGGCCTCGCGGCGGCCAACGGCAAGCTCGTCGCAGCTCAGCTCCGTCTTGCGTGACTTGAAGGCGAAGAGGCGCACGCCCGATGCATAAGCTTCCGCCGTCGGCGTCTCGCGCACCCAAGTGCGGCTCTTGTCCGACATGATGGCGTTGAGCGCAATGCGGCGTTGCTCGATGCAATGGGGAGAATCATCCACGCAGTCGAGCCCTGCCCGCGAAACACCATTCATGCCGGCACTGCATGCGGCAGCCGCCAATGCTGCCAAGGCGCAGATCAGACGAGGTTGCAAGCGCCATACGGCTCGCATGCAGAGCATAATTCGCCTCTTGCGAAGGTTCCGCCACGCCATGTGAAGTTCCCGACACGCCCTTAGAAGGCGGGAATGGCGGCGGTGTGGCGCGATCGGTCCGCCATCGATACAGTATGGTCACTCAGACGCAAGCGTTGGTGTGCGCTTCACAGCACAATTCGCGAGGAAACGAGCCATGGTGCACGCAATTCGAATTCATCAACATGGCGGCCCGGAGGTCATGAAATGGGAGGAGATCGACGTCGGCGAGCCAGGTGAAGGGCAGGTTCGCCTCAAGCACCGTGCAATAGGACTCAATTACATCGACACGTATCATCGCGAGGGCCTGTACAAGATCAGCCTGCCCGCGGTGATCGGAACGGAAGGCGCGGGTGAGATCACGGCCGTCGGTCCCGGTGTGACCGACCTCAAGGTAGGCGACAGGGTCGCCTATGCCAGCCCCATCGGTGCCTACACGGAGGAGCGGCTCATTCCCGCCGATCGCGTGGTCAAGATCCCTGACAGCATCGACGATCAGACGGCCGCCGCCATGATGCTGCAGGGAATGACCGTCCGCTATCTCCTGAAAGAGACTTACAAGGTCGGTCCCGGAACGACCATGCTCCTGCACGCGGCTGCCGGCGGCATCGGTCTCATAGCCTGTCAATGGGCGAAGCATCTGGGGGCGACCATCATCGGCACCGCAGGCTCGCCTGAGAAGTGCAAGCTCGCGCAGGATCACGGTTGCACGCACGTGATCAACTACAGGATCGAGGATTTCGTCGCGCGGACGAAGGAGATCACCAACGGGGAGGGCGTCGACGTGGTCTATGATGGCGTCGGCAAGGATACCTTCCCGGGTTCGCTCGATTGCCTAAAGCCGCGGGGCCTTTGGGTGAGCTTCGGCAACGCATCTGGTCCCGTGCCGCCGTTCGACATCCTGCTGCTGTCCACCAAAGGCTCGCTCTACGCCACCCGCCCGAGCCTGAATACATACACGGCTAAACGCGAGGACCTCGTCGCCACCGCCAATGATCTCTTCGACGTGGTGAGCCGCGGCATCGTCAAGATCGAGGTCAATCAGACCTATCCACTGAAGGAGGCGGCACAGGCGCATCGCGATCTGGAAGGCCGGAAGACCACCGGCTCCACCGTCCTGCTACCCTGAACCTGTCCATAGCCGAGGAACCTGCGCGATGCTGAAAATCTACGGTCGGGCCAATTCGATCAATGTTCGCAAAGTGCTGTGGACGGTCGAGGAGATCGGGCTCCCCTATACTCGGGAGGACTGGGGGCGTGGATATCGCCCAACCAGCGATCCCGAGTTCTTGAAGCTCAATCCGTTTGCCGTCGTGCCCGTCATAGACGACGACGGCTTCATCCTGCGTGAGAGCCATGCCATCTCACGCTACCTCGCCACCAAGCACGGCCGGACCGATCTCTACCCGACCGATCCGAAGACGCGCGCGCAGGTCGAGGCGTGGATGGACTGGGGTCAAACTGACCTTTACCGGGGCGTCCGCGCCCCATTCCTCGGTCTGGTCGCGAAGTTGCCCGCCTTCCAGGACCAGAAGCTCATCGAAGAAGGCGTCGCCGATTGGACCGACCAGATGCAGAGGCTCGATGCCCATCTGTCGGAGCACGGCCCGTATCTCATGGGTGACAGCTTTACGTTGGCAGACGTCCCGGTCGGTCTCATCGTCAACCGCTGGTTCGGCGTCCCATTCGACAAGCCGGAGCTGAAGGCGGTGAGCGCCTATTACGATCGACTGGCCGAGCGTCCCGCCTATCGCCTGCACGGACGGAACGGAACACCCTAATCGGACTTGACGGGGTGCCTTCGGGAGGCGCCCCACTCTCGCCCTGTTTTTCTTCTTGGAATCTGGGCCTTACTGGTCGTCAGGGAGGCTTGCGCGATCGTGAAACGGCAGGCGCTTTCTGTCCTTCTGCTAACACCGGCGCTGATTGCACCCGCTACGGCCGGAGAGGTCTGCGTGACGTGTTCCGGTCCACCGGCGATCTACCGGTGCACAGTCGACGATGCGAGCAGGCTCGAGGGCTATCGGCACAGCAAGCGCATCCTTCAGATTGCGTGCATTACCGAGCTTGCAAGAACAGGCGGCCATCAACAATGCCGCGTGCAACGGACCGGGTCCAAGTCGTGCTTCGGATTTCGGCGCACGATATCCCTGGCAGATACTCTCGAGTCGCTGGCGGCCCGCGCAGAAAACGAGCCGGTCGAGGAGTCGGCGGTCGAGCAGCAACCAGCGGTCTCACAGCAAAAGGAATCCGGCCCGCCTCGGACCGTGGAGGAGCTTGCACGCCGCACCGCAGACTCCTCCAAGGAGCAGCTCAAAAAGACTGGTAAGGCTGTCAAGCAAGGTTGGAGCTGCCTCACCTCGCTGTTCCAGGACTGTTGAGCGGCGGAAGTTGACGCGCCCAATTCGCAGCGACATCGCGGCCGCGGGACGTTGCGTAGAACCTTCAGTATATTCAGCACCGGTTCACGCGAAGTTTGCCTATGCTTGCGTGATGGCTTCGATCCGCTAGAGTGTCGGCCGCGAAAGGCGGCGCCTCTGTCGGGTGCCCATAGCCCATCCGATTTGTTGGGGTTGATTTGGAGGGGGGGTCATGGTCTGGAGGTGTGCTGCGCTTGCTGCTGCTGTTGCGCTGCTCGCGGCTGGCTGCGCGCAGGACAACGGGACAGCGGTTTTCGGCTACCAGGCCGCGCTGCCACCCCAGGCGGCAGACATCACCCCCGACATGGAAGCGCAGCTCCGCAAGAAGACACTGGCAAGTAAGGTGCTTGCTGCTATCGCACTCGAGCGGGTCACGGGCCGCAAGCCTGACCCATCGCGTCTTACCGAGCTCAATTGACGCGTGCCCCGAGCACATCAGGGCGACCGTGAAGCCTGCTCCAGCCTTTCCGGAGGCTAACCCCTTACACCTGGAGATGGCAGAAAGCCCTCTGCGGCAGCTGGATTTGCCCTTCATCATGGCCGATTGCGTTGAAGGGAGACAGGCAGGTCGCCGGCCCCCATAACCCGAGCTGTGGAGATAATCGACTGCGTGGTGTGGTACGGGTCAGGATGATGGTCGGCCACTGCGGAGCACGGCATGCGACTGGCGACATTCAATGTGGAGAATCTCGACCTGCCGCCTCGGGCCAAGTTGCCGATTGAAGTTCGCGCGGAGGCTTTGCGCCCCGTTCTCGCCAGGCTCGATGCCGACATCCTCTGCCTGCAGGAGGTGAACGGCCAGCACGTGCCCGATCGGCCGGAGCGGGTGCTCCTAGCCTTGGATCTACTGCTGGAGGGCACGCCGTACGCCACTTTCGAGCGCATCTCGACAAGCGGGCCAGATGGCCTGGGCGTCGCTGACACGCACAACCTCGTGATTCTGTCACGCTTTCCTATCCGGTCGAGGCGCGAGGTGTGTCACGATCTGGTGCCCCAGCCGCTTTACAGGATGGTCACTGCCGACCCGCGCCCATCCGAGCCCGAGCCAGTTACCTTCGACCGTCCGTTGCTCGTTGCCGACATCGAGCTCCCGAGCGGTGCGCTGCTGACCGTGATCAATGTCCACCTGAGGGCACCGCTTGCCGCAGCCATCCCCGGACAAAAATTGAGCGCCTTTGTTTGGCGCACCGTCGGTGGCTGGGCAGAAGGGTACTTCCTCGCCTCAATGCGGCGCGCCGGGCAGGCCCTCGAGTTGCGTCTACTGCTCGAGGAGCTGTTTGAAGCTGATCCGCACCGCCTCATCGCAGTCGCCGGCGACTTCAACGCCGAGGATTACGATACAGCCCTACGCATCGCCATCGGAGCGGAGGAGGATACCGGCAATGGCGCGCTGAGCCCGCGCTCGCTCGTCCTCCTCGACCGCGCAATCCCAGCGGACCGGCGATGGACCATCCTGCATCATGGCCGGCCGCAAATGCTGGATCACATCCTGGTCAGCCGGTCACTCTATGGACACGTCCGCGAAATCGAGGTGCACAACGAGATTTTGGGCGACGAGCTTGTCGGCTTCGGCAAGGGTGCGCCTTCTCCAGGCTCCTACCACGCGCCCCTGGTGGTCGAGCTTGCGCTTTAGGCTCACGGCCGCCGTGCGGTGGCGAGCACTAGGCCGCCTAGCAGCAGAAGCGTGCCGGAGACTTCCGTCGAGGAGACGGGCCCGACCGCTCGCGAGCAGGTCTCGGACACGTCCGAAGGCCAGCGTGTAGGCAACGTCCGAGATCCCTATGACGACAATGAAGGTAACGGCCAATAAGGAAAGCTGAAACTCCACGTTGCCGCGCGGATCCACGAACTGGGGAAGAAAGGCCCCGAGGAACAGTAGCACCTTGGGATTGCTGAGGCTGACGACCATGGCCTGCAAGAACCAGTCGCGACGCCCTGGCAACCTCACGGCAGCGGCTTCGAGGCTTCTGCCATTCCAGGCCCGCTTCAACTGCTCGAATCCAAGCCAGGCGAGGTAGAGCGCGCCGATCCACCGGATCACGTCGAACCAGTCGGACATGAACACCATGATCGAAGTCATGCCGACCGCAGCCCCGGAGACGAGGAGCGACAGCCCGACGAGACTACCCGCGATCGTCCACAATCCCGCGCGGACGCCATGCGCGGCCACGTTGGCGAGGATGAGCGACATCATCGGTCCCGGTGTAACCGCGAGAAGCACGCAGGCACCGGCGAAGGCGAGCAACACTTCGAACGACATTGGAACACCTTCCCGGTGATATGACTGCGCGTGCTACCCCTGGCTCGGCTCAGCACCGGCGCCACCGTTGCCGGCCTCGTCGTTCCCATTCCCGCCGTTACCGTTGCCGTTTCTCCCGTTGCTCTCCTCGGGAATGCGCTCGACCGACACGACCTTCTCATCTTCGTCGGTGCGGAAAATGAGGACACCCTGAGTGTTACGTCCCGCAATCCGCACTTCATCAACGGCGGTACGGATCAGCTTGCCGGCATCGGTAACGAGCATGATCTGGTCCGTATCTTCGACCGGGAAGGATGCCACGAGCTGGCCATTCCGCTCGTTGACCACCATGGCGGCAATGCCCTTACCGCCCCGGCCCGAGATACGGTACTCGTAGGACGAGGAGCGCTTGCCGAAACCGCGCTGCGAAACGGTGAGGATGAACTGCTCCTTGGCCGACAGCTCCGCATAGCGCTCAGGAGTGAGTTCGGTGGCCTCGCCATTCTCGCCCTCGGCTTCCGCTTCCGGCTCAGGTGCGGGCACTTCCTCTTCCTCCGCCAAGCCACGGCGAACCGCAGACGCCTGCTTCAGATAGGCCGCACGCTCGGCCGGCGAAGCTTCGACGTGGTTCAGGATGGCCATGGAGATGACGACGTCGTCGTCCTCCAGCCGGATACCACGCACGCCCGTCGAATCGCGTCCTTTGAACACGCGGACGTCCTCTACGGGGAACCGGATGCACTGCCCATTGGCGGTTGTCAGCAGCACGTTGTCCGTCGGCCGGCAGATGGCGACGTCGACGATGCGGTCGCCCTCGTCCAGCTTCATCGCGATCTTGCCGCTGCGATGGATGTTCTCGAAGTCGGACAACGCATTGCGGCGGACATTGCCGGAGCGCGTCGCAAACATGAGTTGCAGGTCGCCCCAAGTCGTCTCGTCCTCCGGCAGCGGCAGGATCGACGTGATGACCTCGTCCTGCTCAAGCGGCAGCAGGTTGATGAGCGCTTTACCCACGGACTGTGGCGTGGCTGCAGGCAGCCGCCACACCTTCATCCGGTAGACCATGCCGCGCGATGAGAAGAACAGCACCGGCGTGTGGGTCGACGCGATGAAGAGCTGCGTGACGAAATCCTCATCGCGCGTCGTCATGCCGGAACGGCCTTTACCGCCGCGGCGCTGCGCGCGATAGGTCGAGAGCGGCACGCGCTTGATGTAGCCGCGGTGGCTGACCGTAACGACCACGTCCTCGCGCTGGATGAGGTCCTCGTCCTCGAGCTCGCCATCGATCTCGACGATCTCCGTCCGCCGCGGAACAGCGAACTGCTCTTTGATCTCCGTCAGCTCCTGCTTGATGATCTCGACGATGCGCCGGCGTGACGAGAGGATGTCGAGGTAATCTTTGATCTGATCGGCAAGCTTCTTGAGGTCGTTGCCGATCTCATCGCGCCCAAGTGCCGTCAGGCGCTGCAAACGCAGGTCGAGGATGGCCTGAGCCTGTTCGGCGCTAAGCCGGTAAGTGCCTGCCTCCGTGATGGTGTGGCGCGGATCAGCGATCAGCGCGATGAACGGGGCCACATCCTGCGCCGGCCAATCGCGAGCCATCAGCTGCTCCTTGGCCTCGACCGGAGACGGCGCGCGCCGGATCAGGTTGATCACCTCGTCGATGTTGGCGACCGCGATGGCCAAGCCGACCAACACGTGTGCGCGCTCGCGGGCCTTGGCCAGCAGGTACTTGGTCCGGCGGCTCACCACCTGCTCACGGAAGCTGGTGAACGCCGTGATCATGTCCCGCAGGTTGAGCTGCTCCGGCCGGCCGCCGTTGAGCGCCAGCATGTTCGCGCCGAAGGTCGCCTGCAGATCGGAGTAGCGGTAAAGCTGGTTGAGCACGACCTCGGGCACTCGCATCGCGCCTCAACTCGATGACGATGCGCATGCCGTCGCGGTTGAACTCGTCCCAGATGTCGGAGATGCCCTCGACGCGCTTTTCGCGGACCAGATCTGCGATGCGCTCGATCAGCACCCGCTTGTTCACCTGGTACGGGATGGCGGTGACGATGAGCGCGTTGCGGTCCTTGCGGATCTCCTCGATCTCCACCTTAGCGCGCATGATGATGGAGCCGCGGCCCTTATGGTACGCCGCGAGCGCGCCGGCACGGCCGAGGATGAGGCCGCCAGTCGGGAAGTCGGGGCCCTGCACGATCTGGCAGAGCGCATCGAGGCTGATCTCCGGATCATCCAGGTCAGCAAGGCAGGCGTCGATCACCTCGCCCAGGTTGTGCGGCGGGATGTTCGTCGCCATGCCCACGGCGATACCGCCCGCGCCATTGACCAGCAGGTTCGGGAATTTCGCGGGCAGCACGCTCGGCTCGCGCTCGGAGCCGTCGTAGTTCTCCTGGAAATCGACCGTGTCCTTGTCGAGGTCGTCGAGCAGGAACTGGCTGATACGGGCGAGACGGCACTCGGTGTACCGCATGGCCGCCGGAGGGTCGCCGTCGACGGAGCCGAAGTTCCCCTGCCCGTCCACCAGCGGCACGCTCATGGAGAAGTCCTGAGCCATGCGCACGAGGGCGTCGTAGACGGCCGAGTCACCATGCGGGTGGTACTTACCGATGACGTCGCCGACCACGCGGGCGGACTTCTTGTAGGGCTTGTTCCATTCGAGCCCCAGCTCGTGCATGCCGTAGAGGATGCGGCGGTGCACCGGCTTCAGGCCGTCGCGAACATCGGGCAGCGCACGGCTCACGATCACGCTCATGGCGTAATCGAGGTACGAGCGCTTCATTTCCTCAGTGACAGAGACGGGGCGAATGTCGCTCGGCCCGCCGCCGGCAGGTGCAGTCTTGTCGTGATCTGTCAAGTTGATACCAGTCCAAACACAGCAGAACGCACGCCGTCCTGGGCGTGCGCTCCGCGAGATATTAAGTCACGCGAACTATACTCTGGCGGGGCACGTACCCGCAACTTGGCCCGCGAGCAATGCCGCCGCAACGTACACTTAAAATGGGGATTCGGCGGCCGATTTTGAAGCTTTCGAGCCGTTCTGCACTGCCTGTTGCGACGAGGCAGCTAAACCAAGGCGTGCGAGACGTCACAGGCTGGAGGGTGCGTCCGGAGTCGCACGCACCCCCCGGCCGAGCGACTCGCCTAGTCCTTCTTCTTCTTCAGGCGAGCGTCGAGGCACTTACGTTCCTTCGCGCTCCAGTACATATACTGGCCACAGGTGGCCTTACCCTTCGGCTTTTGCTGCACGTATACGATCATGCTTTGAGGCGCGACTGCATTGAGCCCGGGTTTCACAGCAGCCTCAACCGTTGGCATCAGCGTGTAGCCGAGGGCGGCGATCGAGAGGGAAAGCACGATAAGCTGCTTCGCCAGCGACATGGGTGTGTCCTCCGCGTACTGTTATCCGCGGCGACGGCTGTCGAGCCGGACTCCCTACGCCCCGTTAACGGCTAGCATGCCGCTTGATCGGCCGCAATCAGATCCTCTCAGCCGCGGGAGCCCAGGGACGAAACCGTCTATGCAGCGCCGAGCACCGGCCTCACCGCCGTTCCGCCCGCTTTTCCCGATGTAAGCGGGCCGCGGGGCGCCGCGCGCCGCCCCGAACGAGCCAGCAGATGATGCGTTGATCGGAGCAGAACAGAATGCCCGGCGCGGAGCGCAATGGAGCCAAGATGCTGACGCGCAACTATAGGGGCGTTGCTGGGGTCCAGCTCGCCGCGCTAGTTTTCGTGGCTTTGGCGCTCGTGCCGGGAGGTGCGCACCTAGCCTCCCTGCCGAACAAGATTTCCCGCGCACCCGAGGCCTACATGGTCATGCAGCAGGCCTATAACGGATGGGCGTTGTTCGGCATCGTGATCTATGGCGCCCTGCTAACGACGGCGCTCAATGCGATCGTGGTGCGGCGGCAGCGCGGTCCGTTCTGGCTGTCGATCGGCGCTTTCCTGCTGATCGCCGCGACCCAGTTCATCTTCTGGACATTCACCTACCCGGCAAACGCAGCCACCAACAATTGGACCGTCATGCCGGACAACTTCGAGGGCTGGCGGCAGCAGTGGGAATATTCGCACGCGATCAATGCGCTTCTCACATTCCTTGCATTCGTGCTGCTGGCGCTCTCGATCCTGGAGACAAGGCGTGAGGAGGAGGAAGCACCACGGTTTTGAAGCGATCAGGCCAGGATGATCAGCAGCAATCCCGTGGCGGCTAGCGCAGAGGTCCAAATCAGGTCGACGTTGATCCACGCGCGGCGCAGAATGGCCAGCCCGATCCAGTCGTAGACCAGAACCGCGACGAGCCCGGTCAGGCCAAGCATTGTGAGCATGTGAAGGCTGACGGCTGCGAGCACGACAGGGGTCGAACCCGATGCGGTTATTTCAGCCACCGGAGAGGACGAAAGACAGAGGGGCATCAGTGCCGGAAGCAGCATCAGTCCGGCCCCATGAGCCGTCGCCATCAGGAACGACCAGAGCACGAGCCCAAGTTGGCCAGCTCCCATTCCCACCCGAACGTGGTGCCTGTGCGCGTAGAGCTGATGGTAGACGGCCCAACCAATCAGAAGCAGCCCCGCTCCGAGCTGCACGAGGCGTTCGTCGAACAGGATGCCGGCGATGACGAAAGCCCCAGCGACGATGGCGATGGACAACGTGTGCCCAATTGCGATGGGCAGGAGCGACCATAATACGACGGCGCGGCTCTTCCTGTGCAGCCCGAGCGCCACTGCGAACAGCCAGCCCATTGCGGGATTGATGCCGTGGAAAGCACCAAGTCCGCCAACCACCAGCCAAGGCCAGACAAGGTTCATGGGCGATACAAAGGTCGATCCGGCAGCCGGCTCAAATGACCCAGATCAAACCTCGCGGGGCTGGTCCCGATCCATGGCGACCGGCGTCTCAGACCGAATTCACTCCCGTTCACGGGTAGCAGTACGAGTCCGACGAGCTGTCGCCACCCTCAAGCCGGACTTGGTGCGGCCGATGGGCTTCTGGCCACTCGACATGGCGTCCTCTCGAGCTTGGCCCCCCCCAACTCCCGATCGCGAATGTGAGCCGCGCTCGCTCTGGTTGCAACAGGCGCGTGTATGCGCTCGCTCAGGGCAATACCTGAAGGAAAGGTGCCGCCCGCCAAATGCGATCGCGCGAAAACGCTAGCGCTTACTTCCAGAGCCCGTTGTCCGTTGTAGCGATGAAGTCGGGGTCGTTCTGATGGCGGCGCTCGAACTCGAGAAAATCGTAATAACCGCAGCGCTTTTCTGCCGGGAATTGGCGGCATACGGCGGGCCGCGCTTCATAGACGGTGCAACGGCGCGTCTTCTGGTCAAGGAAGCGACAGGCTCTTCCGAAATGCGCATCGGACCTGCGCCTCAAAACGCGTTTGCGGCCATGGGCTGACTTCGTGAACTTACGCTCAGCTTCTTCCGGTGAGATGCCGAAATGCTTTGCGAGCCGCACGACGTCGCGCATCGTCACCGCGATAACCGGGTAGGAACAGCAATAGGCCGGGCACTTGCTGCAGTCGTAGAACACGCGAGTCATCGGAGGCTCTCGCCGAGGCGCGCCGTCTTAACAGACAAATCGGTCACTTGGATATAGCGATTGCACTTGGCTCGGAACCTCGACCTTCGAAAATTCCCAGCAAAACAGCAAGTCCAGACTTTGTCGCCGGGTTGAAGCCGGTCTAGTGTCCGGAACGGCAGCGAGGGGTTGAGGGGTACGCAGCCAGCCCTGCAGATGCAGAGGAAACGCATTCGAGGAGCAAGCACCATGAGCAGTTCTTTGTTCGACCTTACGGGACGCGTGGCCATCGTGACAGGGGGCAACGGCGGCATAGGGTTGGGCATGGCGACAGGTCTTGCTGAGGCCGGTGCGGCTATCGTCATCGCTGCCCGCGATCAGAAGAAGTCCGCCGAGGCTGCGGAGAAGCTTCAGAAGCTCGGTGCGCGCGTCGCGACGGTGGAGGTCGACGTCAAAGACCAGGATTCGGTCAAGCGCATGGTGCAGGCGACCCTCGACCGCTTTCAGCGCGTCGACATTCTCGTCGCCAATGCCGGCGTCAACATCCGCAAGCCGCCACAGGATATGAGCGTCGAGGAGTGGCAGGCGGTGCTCGACGTCAATCTCAACGGGCCGTTCTTCTGCGCGCAGGCCGTCTATCCCGCCATGAAGGCGCAAGGGGGCGGCAAGATCATCACCATCGGGTCGATGACATCGATCTTCGGCGTGCCTTTCGCGCCAGCCTATAGCGCCACGAAGGGCGGGGTCGTTCAGCTGACACGCTCCCTCGCGACGGCCTGGGCCAAGGACAACATCCAAGTCAACTGCGTGCTGCCGGGTTGGATCGACACCGACCTCACGCGGCAGGCGCGCAAGCAGGTGGAAGGTTTGCACGAGCGGATCGAGGCGCGCACGCCGGCCGGGCGCTGGGGCGATCCGAAGGACTTCGCCGGCATCGCCGTGTTCCTCGCAAGCCACGCCTCAAACTTCATTACCGGCGCAGCCATTCCTGTTGATGGCGGATATTCTGTGAGCGGCGGATAACCGGCGCGAAGCCGTGGTGGGGTAGCTCGAGCCACACCGTCCGAGACCTCACGATTTCACAGCCTAAAAGAGTAGCCCTCTTGCCACAGATTTACCGCTATGGTCTGCACCAAGTCGGAACCCGTGGTGATCAGTGGGGGGAACAATGCCGGATTCTGCGCGAGCTGCTGCGGACACGGAGACGCCAGTTAACCCATACAGTCTACTCGAGGCCGTCAACAACTCGAGCGACACCGCGCATTCGGCCTGGCTGATCTTTATCGCCATCATGGCCTATCTGACCGTGGCCGTGGCCGGAGTGACCCACAAGGATTTGTTGCTCGAGACGCCGGTCTCGCTGCCTATCCTGCAGGTCGACATTCAGCTCACGCAGTTCTTCCGGTTCGCGCCGATCCTGCTCGTCCTTTTCCACTTAGGGCTAATCTCCCAACTCGTGCTGCTCGCGCGTAAAGCGCTCGAATTCGATGCTGCCGTCCGGGAGCTCGAGGTCAGCAAGCGCCGCACCCATCCCCTGCGTCTCGAGCTGAACAACTTCTTCTTCGTGCAGGCCATCGCCGGTCCCCACCGGAGTGTGGTGATGAGCCTTTTCCTGCACGGCATGTCGTGGCTGACGCTCGTCGTTCTGCCGGTCGTGCTCCTGCTCTACATCCAGATCTCGTTCCTCCCGTACCACGACGTGACGGTGACCTGGATCCACCGCATTGCGCTCGGCTTCGACATCCTCATGCTCGTGCTGATCGGTATTTCCTGACGCGGGCCGAAACCTCCTTTTTCACGGCTTTCTGGCGCACGACGCTGCAACATCCGCTGAGCTTCATCGTCACGACTGGCGTGCTGGCGATCGTCTCCTTTTTCTCGTTTTTCGTCGCGACCGTGCCGGGCGAGCAGCTCGACCGGCTGACGCGCGCTTTCCTGCCGCCGGAGACTGCGGACGGAAGCGAATACGCCAAGATGGCGGGCTTTGCCGTGCCCTACATGCAGGGCCGTGCTGACGGCTCTCTATGGGGCCTCTTTCATCGAAACCTCGTCGTAACGGATGAGGATCTCGTCACAGGCCGCGGCCGTATTCGCGTCAACGATCCGAGCATCAGCCTGCGCGGCCGCGACCTGCGCTACGCCCGGTTGGAACGAGCGGACCTCAACCGGGTCGACTTCACCGGCGCAGCGTTGGATGGCGCAAGCTTCGTCGGCACGGATCTCAGCAACGCCCGGTTCCAATGCGGGGACGTTTCCGAGCTGATTTTGAGCTCTGACAGGGAGCGCGCCCGCTGCACGAGCGCCCGCGGCGCAAACTTCACACGAGCGAGGCTGACGGGCGCACGCATGGCCGGCGTGGATCTAAGGGGAGCCGTGCTGGAGGAGGCGGACCTCGAAGGCGCGGAGCTGGCGCACGCGTGGCTCGCCGGCGCCAACTTTGCCGGTGCAAGCCTTGAGAAGGCGGACCTGACTGGCGGCGTCGAGATGCAGGGCGCCAACTTCCTCGTCGCCTCGCTTCAAGGCGCAGACTTGACCGGAGCCCACGCTCAAGGAGCTGATTTCTCCAGTGCCGGAATGCAGGCCACCATACTGACCCATGCGCGCTTGCACGGCGCCAGCCTGCGCGATGCCGATCTCGAAGGCGCAAGTCTGCAGTATGCGCGTCTCCTCGGTGCGGATCTTACTGGCGCAAAGTTGGCTGCAGCCGACTTGCGCCGTGCAGCCGTCTGGCAGGCGAGTCCTCCGCCCCAGAGAATCTCCGCCTTGGCCGATCTTGACACGCTCGACCTAACGCCTCCCTCGGATGAGGAGATCACGGCTTTGGCAGCAATGATCGAGCGCATTCCAAATCCAGCGAAGGACCTCGTCGAAGACGCGTGGAGCAGGTCCTCGATGCTGCAAAGAGGCGCCAATGGGAGACATCGGCTCAACGCCAGAACTGGCATAGCTTATGCTGGCCAGCGCCAGCAGCGAGCCGAATTACTCAGCTGAGCTGACCGATCATCTGTTGCGGCTCATGTGCCACTCCCGCTGGTCCAATGGTTCTATCGCGACAGGCGTGGCGAAACGCGCCCAAGCGCCACAATTCCGGGGCGATATCACCGCAGTTCACAACCGTCTGACATCGAAGGACTGCCCGGCCTCACAAACAGTCGCCAAGAAGCCGGTTCGAGAGCTGATGGTGGCGGTGGACAGCATCCGCTACGACCGCACGACGCCGAGCGAGCCCTTCCAGGCCACTGCAAGCGGGTCCGGCAATTGAGAAAACGAATGACGCGACGCTCTAGGCCGTCCCTTGCAGCGACGGCCTGCCTCCACTATTGTGGAACGAAGTGAGAACGTCAAAAGGCGTGGACAGGTGAGTGCGCCCCCAGCTTTCCCAATAGGTTGATGCAACGCGAATCGGGCATGTCGGTGTCCGACGAGTTGAGCTCAGCGGCGGCGCAAATTGAGGAGTTCATTATGGCTGGTTCCGTGAACAAGGTGATTCTGGTCGGCAATCTCGGCAGGGATCCCGAGATTCGCCGCACACAGGACGGGCGGCCGGTCGCCAATCTCAGGATCGCCACAAGCGAGAGCTGGCGGGACAAGGCCACGGGCGAGCGTCGCGAGCGAACGGAGTGGCACTCGGTCGTGATCTTCAACGAGAACCT
>CAWBAM010000057.1:0-6971 GCA_963786775.1 uncultured Pseudomonadota bacterium
GTGCAGGGTCGCAGAGCAGTATCTGCGCAAAGGCTCCAAGGTCTATATCGAAGGCCAGCTCCAGACGCGCAAATGGCAGGACCAATCCGGTCAAGAGCGCTACACGACTGAGGTGGTCGTGCAGGGCTTCAACGGCCAGCTCACTATGCTGGATAGCCGTGCTGGCGGCGCCGGCCTGAACGACAGCGGCCAATCCGATTACGATGCTGATCCCGGATTTGGCGGCTACAGCGAGCCGCGCCGCGGGTCCAAGCCGGTTGGCGCCAGCAGCTTCGACAGGCCACTCGACGACGAGATCCCGTTCTAGAAGGGATCTATCGGCAGCAAGCAAGAAGCCGCCGCCTCGTGCTTTGCTGAGAAAAGTCGGTCTAGCGAGCCCTCCCGTCCTATTCCGAGGGTCGAGGAATTTCCGACGGCCGCAACTGTTCCTGCCCTCCCCAAACGGAGCGCTCAGGGCCGCGGCTGGGTGCCGGAAAGGGCGTAGCTCATCATCTTGTAGGCCAGCGCTGCGGCCGTGTAGTCGGCGAAGTGCAGGCCTTGGATGGGCGCCAACTCGACGAGATCCGCTCCGACAATGCGGCTGACCTCGGCTGCACGTTTCAGGATGGTCAACGCCTGCAGGTACTGCATGCCGCCGGGAGTTGGTGTTCCCGTTGCGGGCATGCACGCGCTATCCAGACCATCAATGTCGAACGTGACGTACACCGGCCTGCCGCGCAGGGGCTTCACGATTTCCTCGATGTCCCATTGGGCCTGATCCTTGGCCCAGTGAATGTGAATGCGATGCCGGTTGGCTTCCAAATAAGCGACCTCACCCGAGGAGATCGCGCGGATGCCGACGGAGACCAGTGTCACGTGCTCATGATCGAGCACCCGGCGCATGGCCGAGGCGTGGGAATAGTGCTCGCCGAGGTAGCCGTCGCGCAGGTCCGCATGCGCATCGAACTGGAGCACCACCAGATCTGGATACGCCGCTGCGAAAGGACGAATTGCGCCCGCCGTGAGCGAATGCTCCCCGCCAAGGACAAAGGGGAACCGGTTCTGCCCCAGGACTGACTCCACGATCCCGGCAATCTGCTCCAGGGCTGCCGCGAGCGGCTTCTCGATCACAGGCGGACGCAACGTGGCGATCCCGTAATCGAGATACGGCTCACGCCATAGCTCCTCGTCGAACAGCTCGAGCTGATGGCTTGCCGCAAGGATGGCAGCCGGTCCCGCTGCTGTCCCCGTACCGTAGCTCACGGACGCTTCCAGCCCGAACGGGATGACGACGGCGCGCGCCTCGTGTGGCCTGTCCGCGTCTGCTCGGTCCGGCTCGAGAAAGGCCTCGCTGGCAGGGAGGTAATCGAACCCGCCCGAACGAAAATCCGTCATTGTTTCCGTCTGCCGTCCCTGTAAAGAAAACCCCTCTTCCCGCGAGGGAAAGAGGGGCATGAGCACTCCGCGCTCAAGTCAGGCGTTCTGAGCCACCTGCTGCTTAGCGTTGCCGTACATCGTGTACATCGGCTCGTCCAAAAGGATCACCTCGTCGTAGCGGCCATAGCCATTGAAGTTGCTGGCGATGGCGCGGCCGTAGGCGCCGATGTTGCCGATTTCAATGTAGTCCCCCTCGCGGACCGACTCCGGCAGGAAGAAGGGACCCTTCATGAAATCGATCGAGTTGCAGGTCGGCCCCCACATGGAGAACGGCACCATCCGCTCGCCCTTCGCCGGCTCGCGGCTGACGAGCCGAACCGGAAACACGAAGCCCAGGTGAGCCGAATCGAACAGCGCGCCGTAGCCGCCGTCGTTGATGTAGAGATCGTTGCCCTTGCGCGCATCGACCTGCACGATCAGGCTCTCGGCCTCTGCCACCAGCGCCCGGCCCGGCTCGCAGATGAGACGGCACGCCTCGCTCACCGGCAGTTTCTCGAACCCCTTCCGGATCGCCTCGATGAACGCGGACAGTGGCGCCGGCTCGCTATCGCTATAACGCGAGGGGAAGCCGCCGCCGATATCGATGGCGTCGACGACCACCCCCGCCTTGACGATGAGCTTGTGCACCTCCTCCAGCGCCGTGACGAACGCGTGCGGCGTCGTCGTCTGCGAGCCGACGTGGAAGGTGATACCGAGCTCGTCGGCCACCTGGCGGGTCTTCATCAGCAGGCGGGCAGCCTTCTGCCCAGAAACGCCGAACTTCCGCTCCAGCGGTATCCGGCTGTTCTTCGCCGGCACAGCCACGCGCACGAAAAGCTCAAGATCCTTGGCGCCACCGGTCTCCTCAACGATCTTCGCGAGCTCATCCTCCGTGTCGAGCGCGAAGCACTTCACTCCGAACTCGAAGTAGGCGCGCCGAATCGCTGTCCGCGACTTCACCGGGTGCATGAAATGCAGCTTGGCGCCGGGGATGGTGGCAGCATCCTCCAGCTCCGGCAGCGAGGCGACGTCGAACTGACGGATCCCCGCGCCGAAAAGCGCGCCGAGCAGAAACACGGAACTGTTGGCTTTGTAGGCGTACGCCACCTCGCCGGGAAAGTTCTCGAGGAACCATCGTGCGGCCCGGCCCGCGGCATGCGGACGGGAGGCAAGCACCGGACGATCGGGCTTGGAGTGGGCGATCAGCGCCGCCGCAGACGGAAATCTTTCCATTCCATGGGACCTCCACCAGTCGGAAAAACGGACCAGATGGCGCCTTGCTGAACCAGCAGAGATCGCCGCTTCTGAAGTATTCGAATGAGTTCGCCGAAATAAGATCGGTTGCTCGGCATGTAAAGGGCGTTGAAGAGCTCGGCGCGCATTTTTCTGCGCCTCGCCCGAAAAGACGCACGAGCAGAGTTGCCGGTCAAACAATCGCTATGGCGCGGAAGACTATGAAGGCTATGTAGGCTCGATTATCGGGAGGTCCTACTTGCGGCCAGACCTGTGAAGACCGGCGCCCGATCGACGGCTCAGCCTCAGGGGCGCGAATAGCGCTGCCGCATTTGCTCGCACGGATCGGGTCGCTCGGCTCGCGACGTGATCCATACGTAATCCACGGCTGGCTGCCCGACAGGATCGCGTGGCACGTAGGTCTCGGCCTCTGTCATGCTCGGGTCCACTTCCACGAAGGCGACGACACCGATACGAGCGCCGGGGCCCCGGCGGCGCAGATGCCAGGGAACTCCACGGTCCGCGCGGACATGACCATTGCCCGCCAGCAGAACCGTCGCGCCGATCCCTTCCATCGCATCAGACATCTTCTTGGCAAGATGCGCATCGCGGTACTGCTGGGCGAGCGCCATCGGCGCGAATGCGCTTTCGGGCAGCAATCCGCAATGGTTTTCCTCGATTTCCTTTATGAGGGCAGCCCTAAGTGGCGGCTCGAGTTGCTTATCAAGCCCAAGGCCGGATCGCTCCTCCTCCGGGAGCGTCGCCAGTCCTTCACGTGCCACCCTCCGGATCGAGTCCACCGGTGTGTTGCCACCCCAAATGGGCAACCGAAACTTCAGCGCCTGCTCGAACAGCGGTGAAAACATTGCAGCCGGCGGCCAGCCGCTCCTGTCCCATTCGAGCTTCTGAAGCAGCACCTCCGCGTCAGCTCCATCGGCAGAACCGAGAAAGTCATCGACTACGCTTTGCTGATCGGCGCGGATATGTTCGAAAACGACAGCTGGACCATCCTCTCCCGAAGCCTTTCGGCGGCTCGCGAGCTCGCCAAGTACCCAAGCGCGCAGGCTGTGGTGCTCGGGATTGTCATGGACCTCGCCCAGCAGAACGAAGATGTGGTCGACAACGCATCGAGCAGCTCGTCTCGCGAGACGACACGGCCTTCTCGAGCCGACCAGATCGTACCTACCAGCGCATGATCCTGGTGCACCTGCGACACTCGCCTCTCCGGCTGGGTTGCACCCCCGCCCTGCTCGCTGGCACCCGCCGTCGGAAGAATTAGCAAGCTCAAACTCAGCAGCACAGCGGCGCGGCGGCCCGCGGCCATTCTAGCACTCCTTGACCGGCGGCTGGCCCTTGCGTTCGCGCATCATGTTCACGAAGCGGACGAACAGATAGTGACTGTCCTGCGGACCGGGCGAGGCTTCCGGATGGTATTGGACCGAGAACACCGGGCGGCCCTTCAGCCGCAGACCGCAATTGCTGCCGTCGAACAACGAGATGTGGGTCTCTTCGACGTCTGCCGGCAGCGAGCTCGCGGTCGACGGCGAACCCGTGGTTCATGGACGTGATCTCGACCTTGCCGGTTGTGAAGTCTTTGACCGGGTGGTTCGCCCCGTGGTGACCTTGATGCATTTTCACGGTGCGGGCTCCAAGCGCCAGGCCGAGGATCTGATGACCGAGGCAGATGCCGAACAAGGGCAGCCCGCGATCGATCAGCCGCTTGATCTCAGGCACCGCATACTTGCCGGTTGCCGCCGGATCGCCCGGTCCATTCGAGAGGAACACTCCGTCGGGCTGCCGCTCAAGGATCTCCTCCGCAGTGGTCGTGGCCGGAACCACCGTCACGCGGCACCCAGCGCTGGCGAGCGAACGCAAGATGTTCCGTTTCAAGCCGTAGTCGACAGCCACGACGTGGAACTCGGGATTGAGCTGGCGGGTGTAGCCCTTGCCCCAAACCCAACGCATCTCGTCCCAAGTGTAGCTCTGGCCGGTTGTCACCTCCGGGACGAGGTCAAGCCCCACCAGCCCCGGCCAAGCCCGTGCCTCCGCCTTCGAGCTTCTCGATGTCGAATATCCCGGAAGGCTCGTGCGCGATGATCGCGTTGGGTGTGCCCTGAGTGCGGATGCGCGCGGTCAACGCCCGCGTATCGACCCCACTGATGGCGATGATTCCACGCGCCTTAAGCCAAGAATTCAAGGTGCTCCACCGCCCGGTAGTTGGAGGAGCCGTAATGTCGGCCCGCAGCACGCAACCGCGCACGCCAGAGCGCATGGCGAGGTTGGACGTTTCGCTATCCTCGGGATTCGTGCCAACGTTGCCGATGTGTGGGAAGGTAAAGGTGACAATCTGGCCGGCGTAGCTTGGATCGGTAAGGATCTCCTGATAGCCGGTCATTGCTGTATTGAAGCAGACCTCGCCGACCGCCGATCCGACTGCACCCAGCCCACGGCCGGTGATCACGGTACCGTCGGCAAGCACGAGGCGGGCAGTCATCAGCGGCTCGGCCCAGGGCGCGGGCGTGCTGTGGCCTGTAGAAAGGCCGCTCGAATGCGTGATCGATGTCATGATCGGCTCCAGGCGGCGCGGCCGCATCGGCAAGGGCACCGCTTCGCTGCACCGCAATAAGCTGTTTGCAACCGGACCTATGTGAGGCAGCGGCACGCGTCAATCAATGGGTGCTAGCCTTGCGACGATGTCCCTTGGGGCGTACATCACGCCAATACTGAGAGGAGGTGTCATGCGCGATAGATCAGCCAGGCCATCAAAGACGCCATGAAGGGAGGCGACAAGCGCGGCTTGCTACCTTGCGACTCATCTCGGCGGCCATCAAGGATCGCGACATTGCAGCCCAGGTTGATAGCGCCGGGGAGCCTACCGGTACCGACAAGATCTCCGACGCGGAGGTGCTGCAGCTCCTGCAAAAGATGGTCAAGCAGCGGCGCGAGTCTGCTGACACCTATCGCCAGGCTGGCCGCCAAGACCTCGCCGACCAGGAGATGGCCGAGATCGCCGTCATCGAGGAGTTCCTCCCGAAGCAGCTGAACAAGGAGGAGACCCGCACTGCAGTGGCCGAAGTGGTTGGGAGCTCGGCAGCGCCAGCCTCAAGGACATCGGGCGGACCATGGCCGCTCTGAAGGAGCGCTACGCCGGCCGCATGGACTTCGCCAAAGCCAGCGCAATCGTGAAAGAGCTCCTCAAGTAGGCTTATGGATTTGACCAGGCCCGATCTGGGGAATGCCTGTGGATAGCCAGTGAAAGCCACAATAACGCCTTGGCGGGGCCGCAAAACCGGGCCTAATCGGCTTAGTCAGGTGCATCGTAACGTGGGATCAGGTTTCGATGCGCTTTCCGCCCGCCCTTCTCGATGCATATTCGCGCCCGGCTGCCGGTTAGTCAGGTGGTCTCGCGCAAGGTGTCGCTGAAGCGGCAGGGCCGCGAGTACGCCGGCCTGTCTCCCTTCAAGGCGGAAAAGACGCCCTCGTTCTTCGTCAATGATCAGAAGGGCTTCTATCACTGCTTCGCTTCGGGCGAGCACGGCGACATCTTCACGTTCGTCGTCCGACGGAGGGCTTGTCGTTCCCCGAGGCGGTCGAGCGACTGGGGCTGCCGAAGCTGGTGCTGCCAATTCCCCAAATCAGCGACGCGGACGGCACAAAGGAGGACCAGCGGGTTCGGCTCTTGGCCGTCCTGGAGGCGTCAGCGAGCTTCTTCGAGGCGGAGCTGCGCAGGGGCAGCGGCGGTGCCGAGGCCCGGCGCTATCTCGAGCGGCGCGGCCTGTCCTGGGCGAACGGTGACACGGTTCCGTCTTGGGTACGCGCCAGCTGGGCGTGCATTCCCGCGAACGGCAACTGGCCGGCCGCCTCCACGCCCGACTACGCGCGCCAGGCGCGCTTCGCGGTGACCGTGAACCTCGGCGACGAAGCTGGCCTTCGTGAGCGCCGACGCGACAGCCGACGCTCCTTGGCAAGGCGCCGGTCGGCGACATGCCCGTCGAGCTCGAGGGCCCGCACCACCTCGCGCTCGCCCGACGGAAGTTCATCTACTACAACCTGTCGAACTACGTGCCGGGCACCGGCTCGGCCCGCACGGCTCGCACGGCCTCGGCACCGTGCCCGGCTCGCTGGTCAAGCTGCGACGCGGCACGACCAGCGAGCGGTCGGCGAGGTCATGGTCGATCGCAGCCCCGGCGACGTGATCCTCATCCAGCGACGGCAAGCTCGCCTTCGTCAGCCACTACGATCTCCTGCAGGTCCAGGCCTGCAGCTCATCGAGCGGCGGCCCGGTGGCGGAACCGCCTACAGCGCGATCGCCATCGTCGACACCGCCGAGCACATGAACCACC
>CAWBAM010000058.1:0-10536 GCA_963786775.1 uncultured Pseudomonadota bacterium
CAATGATGCCGCCGATCGCGGCGAGTAGGCTCGGCACGTACCGGCCGCCCATCCACTGCCCGCCTTGTGGATCAAACACGGCCTTCAGCTCGTCGACGACGAAGCTGACATCGCCCCCGCGCCGGAACACCGCGCTGATCATGCGCGTCAGCGCCACCGTCCAGGCATAGTGCTCGAGGTTGCGGGTGTTGATGAAGATCTCGAATGGCCTGCGCCGCCCATCCTGCTCGATGTCGTTAATGGTGATGTAGAGGGCGTGATCGCTCGCCGGCCATTTCAGCTTGTAGGTGAATCCTGCGAGAGCAGGCTCGCGCTCCAGAGGCTTGGCCATGTAGACGACGCTGTCCTCGGTGCTGCGCGGGGCGATCTGGCGCTGCGTTGCGGCCGCATCTGTCGTCTTGAGCTTGACCTTGCCAGCCTGCAACTCCCGGTCCTCTGCGCTCGGCTGCTCTGCCATGGTGCGGCTCGACAACACGGCGCCGGTGATCGGATTAGGACGGAAGGTCGTGCAGCCCTTCAGCCCCAAGTCATACGCATCGAGATAAATGTTCTGGAAGGCTTCGAACGAGATTTCCTCGGGGCAATTGATCGTCTTGGAGATAGAGCTATCGACATGGCGCTGAAGCGCGGCCTGCATCTCCAAATGTGCTGACGGCGGCAGCTCGGCCGTCGTGACGAAACTGTCCGGCAGAGAAACGCTATCGCCGAACCGGGACCGGAACAGCGCATAGGCATAGTCCTCGACCAACATCTCGCGATGGCTGCCATCGGGCTCAAGGACGCGGCGTTTGTAGCGGAAATCGAAAACTGGCTCGACGCCGCTCGAGACGTTCCCGCAAGGAGGGAGATGGTTCCCGTTGGGGCGATGGATGTGAGGCACCCGTTGCGCAAGCCATGAACGGCAATGGCCTGCCGGACTTCCGGCGCGAGGCTCGCCACTCTGGGACGTGCCAGAAGCTTCTCCGCATCGTAGAGCGGAAATGAGCCCTTTTCGGCAGCAAGCTCCGCGCTCGCCAGATAGGCCGCACGCTGGATATGGGCCATCCACGTCTCTGCCAGGGACAGAGCACGGGGCGAACCATAGCGCGCGCCGGCAAAGATCAGCGCATCGGCCAATCCCGTCACCCCAAGCCCGATGCGCCGCTTGGAGATCGCCTCTTTGCGCTGGGCCTCGAGCGGATAATTGGAAACGTCAATGATGGCGTCGAGCAGCCGAACCGCGAGGCGCACCTGCTCCTCGAGCTTGGCCAGGTTCACATCCGCCCCAGCCTCGAACGGCCGGTCGACAAGCCGCGCCAAGTTGATCGAGCCGAGGAGGCATGCGCCGTACGGCGGGAGCGGTTGTTCACCACACGGATTAGTTGCGTAAATCTGCTCGCAGTAGGCGAGGTTGTTCTCGTCGTTGACGCGATCGATGAAAATCACACCCGGCTCGGCGTACTCATAGGTCGCGCGCATGATGCGCTCCCACAGCTCGCGCGCCCTGACGGTGCGATACACGCGCCCGCCGAAAACGAGGTCCCACGGCCGATCCTCTCGGACCGCCTGGATGAAGCCATCCGTCACGAGCACCGAAAGGTTGAAGTTACGCAGCCGCGTCGGATCTGCCTTGACGGAGACGAACTCCTCGATATCCGGATGGTCGCACCTCAAGGTGGCCATCATGGCGCCGCGCCGGGCGCCAGCCGACATGATGGTCCGGCACATGGCGTCCCAGACGTCCATGAAGCTGACGGGCCCGGAAGCGTCCGCGCCGATGCTTTTGACCAGCGCCCCCTTTGGGCGGAGCGTCGAGAAGTCATGCCCGATGCCGCCGCCCTGCTGCATCGTCAGCGCTGCTTCCTTGACGTTCTCGAAGATGGAGCTCAGGTCATCCTCGATCCGGCCCATGACGAAGCAGTTGAACAGGGTAACCTGTCGACCGCTCCCGGCGCCTGCGATGATGCGCCCGGCCGGCAGAAACTCGAGACTTGAAAGCGCCTTGAAATAGCGCTCGGTCCACCGCTCCCGTACCTTCCTGCCGCCCTTTTCCACCGATGCGGCGGTCCGCGCCACACGGAGCCAGGTGTCATCGAGCGTCTTGTCCAGCGGCTCGCCGTCAGCTGCTTTGAGCCGATATTTCTGCTGCCAGACGTGCTCCGAAATGGGGCTGATGCTGAACGGGTCGGGATGCATTGACGGACTCCGTTTGGACCCCACAAAGCTAGCCGCCCCCTCGGCACGCGTCAATATTTTGTTCTACGAAAGTTCTTGTTTTGTGTTCATCAGCCGGAGGGCGATCGGCGACGGCTCGGGTGCCATTGCAGCTTCCGCATTGAGCCGTGCACAGGCACTTTCAATTCTATCAATCACCTCTGCCTTGAACGCTGACCGCGACAAGCCGGGAGGGATCGGCTCCAGAATTTCTACGACGATGGTCCCGGGATAACGCTCGAGCCTCCGTCGCGGCCAAAACAGCCCGGAGTTGAGGGCCAGCGGCACGCACGGCACGTTGAGACCTTCGTAGAGCAGCATGACACCGGGCTTGTAGTCAGGTGGTGCCCCGGGCGGCCTGCGAGTGCCTTCCGGGAAAATCAGGATCTCCCGACCTGCGGCGGCCCGTGCGCGCGCTTCACGCAGCAACTCGCGCAACGCGGATGCCTTGGCCTCGCGCCGGATCGGGATCATGCCGAACTTGCGCGAGAACCAGCCGTAGAACGGTATGTGCATGAGCTCCGCCTTCATCACGAGCGCCGGATCACGGAACAGCGGGATGAGGGCAAACGTGTCCCAAGCCGACTGATGCTTTGCCGCGACGAGGATCGGCCCGGGCGGCAGTCGCTCCAGCCCCCTCACCTCCATGCGCGTGCCAACGATCTTCTCTCAGCCACCAAAGGCTGACGCGAGCATGGAGCTTCAGAGCTGCCATCGCCCAGCTGCGCGGCCCAAACAACAATGGGCTGCCGAGCAGCAGGAACACAGCCGTATTGAGATAGAAAACGACGGCGAAGATGATGGAGCGCAGCATAGACTTCGGAAATCACGAGCGGCTCGGCGGCTCAACGGTCGCCACGGCGCTCGGTTCGAGGGTATGGACGAGCCGCGCAAGGGCGAACCGTGCGGCGGACGGCAGGAACTTTACGTACTCATACGCTAGGAGCCGCACAAGTCCTGGTCTCGTCCACCAGTCGCCGCGGCGGAAGGGCTCCGAGACGACCGGATAGGGAATAAGCCTCACCTTTGGCATCACCCGCCCCAGCTCGACCAGGCTGCGGGGCATGTGATAGCTCGACGTCACGACGATCAGCGTGGAAAAGCCGTGCTGCTTGACCCAGGCGGACGTCTCTTCGGCGTTGCCGATCGTGTTCTGCGCCTCGTAGCCAAGGTCGACACAGCAGTCGAACAGATCCTCGCCCAGCCCCGTCAGCTGGCGGATTTCTCCACGGGTTGCTTGCCGGTTGATACCCGTGACCAGCAGTCGTTTGGCCTGTCCCCTCGAGAGCAGCTCGGCCGCGACCGCAATGCGCTGTTGTGTGCCCGTCAGGGCCACGATGCCATCGGCCTTCGGAGGCAGCTCGGGCGGCGGGCGCGTGGCCGCGCTGGCGAACAGCAGGAAGCCGGCGCCGACTAGTGCTGCCGCTACCAAGCCGGACCCGATCCAGAGCCGCCAAGTTCGCCGCGTCTTAGCCATGGATGATGCTTCTGGTCGCCCGCGGGCGGCCACTCTCCCGTCCTATGCAGCATCCCTCCGTCGAGATGCAAACTTGATCCTTGCGCCCGAGTCCCTCACTCCTTCGGACGATGCCCGCTACTGCCGAGCGTGCAAAATGCGATAGACGCCAAAACGCGAAGTCAGCATGCACAGGCCCGCAATCACCACCACGACGAAGCCCAGCAGAACGTAGCCAGGTGTGTCGAGCACGCCCGTACCGACAAGTCTTCGGAGGTCGGCCATGCTCACCATTCCGCCGCCGAGCAATTCCATCAAGGCTGGCATGGCGAAGAATACCGCCATGGCGCAAATCGCCCCAACGAGACCAGCGCGAATGCCAAGAGACAGAAAATGGCGCTCGAACTCGCGGGCGATGAACCGGTCGGTGGCGCCCACAAGATGCAGCACTTCGACGATCTCACGGTTCGAGGCCATCGCGCTCCGGGTTGCCGAGATGATGATCGCCGTGGTGGCAGATGCGACAAGCAGCAGTATGGCCAGCCCGCCGAGCGCGAATGATCGCGTTACCGTCCGGATTTGCTGCTGCCAATGACGATGGTCGTCGAGCGTCACTCCCTTGAACTGGGCCATCAATTTCTGCCTGAGCGCAGGAACGTCAGGTGGATTGTTGCGGTCCAGCTCCAAGGCGACGAGCCGGGGCACGGGCAGCGTGCTCAGCAGATCGATCTGACCAAGCCACGGCTCAAGCAGCGCGTTGGAATCTGCAATGCTGAGCGCCCGGGCATTGCGGACCCCAGGTTGCCGGTTCAGGAAGGCCACGACGTCGTTCAGCGCGCCTTCCATGTTGGGAATTTCGCTCGGCTCGAGCTGGACCGTCACTTCGCTCGCGATGTCCCGCAACCATGCGGCCGCGGACTTATTAATCAAGTAAACCGCGCCTGCGGTCAGGCAGGCGAAGAAGCACATGATCGAGACAACGAGGGTGAGCGAACGCCCTGTCACCGACCCTGCAGGGACGATCGGCATCGTGGCCGGGTCGCGGTTAGGCCCCTTGGTTGGCGCGTAGGTATCGTGGCGCAAGCTGGATGCAGGGGGCTGCGTCACCGGCTCATAAGACGAATAGCCATGTCCTCCCGTGGGTGGATCAGCTAGCTCGTAGCCATACTCGTCGCGTTCGGGAGCATGCCCGTACCGGCGCGCGGCTACCGGTCTGTCATACGATCCTGACATGCCCCTCGTGCAGCTCCAGGCGTGGCGCCTTGAATTGACGCATCAGCTGATGATCGTGGGTGGCGATGACGACCGACGTGCCGAGCCGGTTCAGCTCGACGAAAAGCCGTAACAGCCGCCGCGCCATCTGCGGGTCGACGTTGCCGGTCGGCTCGTCAGCGAGCAGGAGCTCAGGCTTGCCGATGACGGCACGCGCAATAGCTGCCCGCTGCTTCTCCCCACCCGACAGCACCGACGGGAACGCGTGCATCCGATCACCGAGCCCCACCCATTGCAGCAGATCGGTGACGTCATCCTTGTAGTCGGAAATGCGCTTGCCGACCACCCGCAATGGCAAGGCCACGTTTTCCCAGGTCGTCAGATGATCGAGTAGGCGGAAATCTTGGAAAACGATCCCGATTCGGCGCCTCAGCTGCGCCCTGCGCGCCGGGGTTAAACGGCTGACCTCCTGATCGAAGATGTAGAGTTTTCCTCGAGTCGGCAGCAAAGAGACGAAGAGCAGCTTGAGCAACGAGGTCTTGCCCGCGCCGGATGGTCCCGTCAGGAAGTGGAACGAACCAGGTCTGAGGTGGAAGTTGACTTCCCGCAGGACCTCTGGTCCCCGCCCGTACCTTAGCCCCACATTCTCCAGCCGGATCACGTGCCGATGTCCCCCCGGATCATTTCCGCGGCCCCTTTATGCGAAAAGCGTTGAGGCTGATCAATCGTAGGATTGTGGCGGGCTCGTGTACTTCGGGCCGCGCTGGTACGCATCGGCTGCATCAGCCAGCCGGAGCCAAACCTCGTTTTTCTACAGTTACTCGGCTGTTAGCGGCCGGGATGCGGCAGCATCGGCCCTGCCCTCAGGTTGCGGGGGTATGCTAATCGGCCGATATTCAGGGCTATCTCAGTTTCACCCCGGGGACATTGGATGAGCGCGGATAACGAAGAAAACGGCCAAGTCGAAGTCATCTTCTCGCCCGAAGAGATCGCGACGAGGATCGACGCGCTCGCAGCACAAATTGCCGAGCAGAAGCTCGAGCGGCTTCTGGTCGTTGCCATTTTGAAGGGCAGCTTCGTGTTTGCGGCCGACCTGATTCGGGCGCTGCACCGGGTGGGCCTGGAGCCCGAGGTCGATTTCATCTCGCTGTCGAGTTACCGCAAGAGCACTCGGTCCTCGGGCCAGGTGCAGATCCTGCGAGACATCGAGATGGATGTTAAGGACCGCAACGTGCTGCTCGTGGACGACATTCTGGAGTTCGGGCCGCACCCTGGCATTTGCCAAGGATCTGGTGGCGGCCCGTGGCGCAAAGCGAGTGCTTACTTGCGTTCTGCTGAACAAGCCGGTCCGGCGGGCTGTGCAGGTCGAGGCGGATCTCGCCGCCTTCGAGTGCCCGAACGTTTTCGTGGTAGGCTACGGGATGGACCTCGCGCACAGGTATCGCGAGCTGCCGTATGTCGGTCAGCTTGCAACGAGCTGACGAGCCTTAGAGCGAGGCGCGATCGAGGGAGAGGTGAGCATGGCACGCATTCTGTTGGCGGACGACGACCCCACCACCCTCGATCTGGTCGGCCGAACGCTCGAGGCGGATGGGCACGAGGTCATCCGATGCACGGATGGACAGGAGGCCTTCCAGCGGTTCTCCGCTGCGCCACGATCCTTTAACCTCCTGATTACAGACCTGGACATGCCCGGCATCGATGGGATTGAGCTCGCCAGCCGGGCGGCAGCCGCGGCGCCGCAACTGCGCATCCTGGTGATGTCCGGGTTCAGCGGCAGCGCCGATTCCGCGGAGGATCTGGGCATTCCTGCCGCCGGATTCATAAGCAAACCGCTTTCGCTCGACCAGATGCGCGAAGCCGTGAATTCGGCGCTTGCTTAGTCGAGGTGAAGTGACCCTCAGATAGCGCGCCGCAATGCCGCCATCGCGCGGGCAAGATACTGGCACGGATTATCGGTCGTCCCATATCTTGAGTGCGAAATCGAACGGCCTGCGGGGTGATATCCCGGTCAACCACGCGTTATAGTTCCGCCGAATTCCACAGCGGAATGGCGGAGGGCCACAAATGGATGAAAAGCGCCGCGCATTTCTCCAAGGGTCGCTCGCCGCCGCGATAGGCTTAGGGTCCGGCCTGATAGGGACAACACGCCTCGAAGGTCAGCCTGCCGAGATTGCGACGCGCCCCATTCCCTCGACCGGCGAGCAGATCCCCATCGTCGGCCTCGGCACGTGGATCACGTTCAACGTCGGCAACGATCCGGAGCTTCTTGAAGAATGCGCGGCCGTGATGGCCGCCTTCTTCGAGGCTGGCGGTCGGATGATCGATTCCTCGCCCATGTACGCGTCCTCCCAGCCGACCATCGGCTACGGCCTGAAAAAGCTCGGCTATCCGCCCGTCTTCGCCGCGGAGAAGGTGTGGACGTCGCGCCCGGCGAACGGACCGCCGCAGATTGAGCAGACGCGGGCCTACTGGGGCATACCCAGCTCGACCTGGTGCAGGTGCACAATCTCGTGGCCTGGGAGGAGCACCTCGAAACACTGTTCGCCATGAAGGCGGAAGGAAAGATCCGCTATGTCGGCATCACCACGTCGGAAGGGCGGCGTCATCGTGAGTTCGAGCGGGTCATGGCGACCCAGCCGATCGATTTCATCCAGGTGACGTACAATGTGCTCGATCGAGAGGTGGAATCCCGCATTCTGCCGCTCGCTCAGGAGCGCGGCATCGGCGTCATCATCAATCGGCCGTTCCGGCAGAAGGAGCTCATCCGGCACGTGGAGCGCCATCCTTTGCCGCCATGGCTGGCCGAGACAGGGGCGTCCACCTGGCCGCAACTTCTGCTGAAGTTCATCATCTCCGCACCCGGCCGTCACTTGCGTCATCCCGGCAACGACGCGCGTCGACCACGTGCTGGAGAACATGGCGGCAGGCCAGGGCCTGTTTCCCGACGAGGCCGTCCGCCAGCGCATATCGGATTACGTGAGGCAGCTCTGAGATGTCGGAGTGGTGGACCTACTCCCTTTCCGACATGCTCCTTTTCTCGCCGCGGGTTTACTATCGCCTGTTCGAGTTGCACAATCATTCGCTGTGGCCGGCGCAACTCCTAACGGTCGCCGCAGGTTTGGGGATGGTCTTCGCATTAGCGCGGCCGAGCATCTTGCTGAGCCGCGCTACCTTCGTGGTGCTCGGCGCATTGTGGATCTGGATCGCCTGGGCGTTCTTTTGGGAGCGCTACGCAACGATCAACTGGGCAGCTCCCTACATCACCCCGGCTTATGTGCTGGAAGGCCTGATGCTCATTGCCACCGGGCTGCTGAGGAATCAGTTCAGCTTCAGCCCTGCGGCTACCTTCTCTCGCAATGCCGCCATTGTCCTGCTGATGGCGATCCTAATCGGCTATCCGCTTATTGCACCCGCAGTCGGACGGTCATGGTCCTCTGCGGAAGTGTTTGGCATTGCGCCCGATCCAACGGCGCTTGCGACGCTGGCGGTCCTTGCGGCATCGCCCAAGGGTGGGCGGCTGGCAGCTGATGGTCATACCTCTGCTTTGGATCGTCATCAGCACGGCGACGCTATGGACACTGCAGTCGCCCGAATACTGGATCGCTCCTCTCGCTGCCGTTCTTGCTTTGGCCATCGCGTGCCTGAGGGTAGAACCGCGACCTTCCGCAGCATGAAAAACCGGCACCGGACTGCTATTGCTCGCCTAAAGCCGCGCGCATAAAGTACGCCCAATAGCGTGCGGATATATAAGGCAAAACAATATTGGGCACGGGGAGGTAACTTCCATGCGAGCCGGCGCCAAATGATCCTGGAGTGTCGCGATCTTGAGCGGTCGTTCGGCGGCCTCAAAGCTTTGAAGGGGGTCACGTTCGGCATCGAAAAGGGCGAAATCTTCGGTCTCGTTGGCCCGAACGGCTCCGGCAAGACGACCATCGTCAACGCCATCACCGGCTTCTACCCCCCTGACCGCGGCCAAATCATTTTCGAAGGAAAGGACATTACGGGCATCCGGCCCCATCAGGTGGCGCCGCTCGGCATCGCGCGCACCTTTCAGAACCTTGCCCTGTTCCGCGGCATGAGCGTGCTCGATAACATCATGATGGGCCGTCACACGCACATGCGTCCGTCGGCGCTGGCGAGCTTGTTCTATTGGGTGTGGGCCGAACCTGAGGAGATCCGGCAGCGGGAGCTGGTGGAGGACACCATCGACTTTTTGCAACTCCAGGACGTGCGAGACTTGCCGATCGAGGTCGTGCCGCTCGGCCTCCAGAAGCGTATCGAGCTGGCGCGCGCGCTCGTCTCCGAGCCGCGTCTCCTGATCCTCGACGAGCCCATGGCGGGCATGAACCAGGAGGAGAAGGAGTACATGGCCCGCTTCATTCTCGATGCACGCGAGGAGCGCGGGCTCACCGTTCTGCTCATCGAGCATCACATGGACGTAGTCTCGGCGCTGTGCGATCGCATGACCGTGCTGAGCTACGGCGAGCAGATCGCATCCGGCACGCCCGCGGAGGCGCTGTCCAATCCCGCTGTGATCGAGGCCTATCTCGGAACAAAGAGGCGCCATGCGGCCTGAGGGGAGCACGGCCGAGACGGTCGATCCGGGTTTGGATCTTGCCAGGCATGATCCGGGCGCGGTGCCGCGCGAGAACGTCGGGCTCGACTTTGGCACCCTGATCTCGTTGCTTGCCAAGAACGCGCAGACACATGGATCCAGCGTCGCCATGCGCGAGCGGGATCGCGGAATATGGCGAGAGTTCACTTGGAGCGATGTTCTCTCCGAAGTCCTGGCCTTCGCGGCGGCTCTCGATGCCCGCGGTTTCCGGCCTGGTGACGGCCTTCTGGTGATCGGTGACAACCGCCCGCGGCTCTATTTCGGTATGCTCAGCGCCGCGGCCCTGCGCGGCTACCCGGCACCGGTTTACCCCGACGTGCCGCCTGACGACCTCGAATACTACGCCGGCAACAGCCGTGCACGGTTCGCCCTCGCGGAGGATCAGGAGCAGGTCGACAAGCTGCTCGAGTTGCGGAAGCGGGCCAAGCTGCCCGAGTTCATCATCTACGACGACCCGCGCGGGCTGTGGAACTACACGGAGCCCGGCCTGCTCTCCTGGGAAGATCTCGTCCGTGAAGGCTCAGAACGTCTCGCCCGCGAGCCGGGGCTCAAAGCGGACCTCATCAACCGGGCCAAGCCGACGGATGCCGCGGTGCTGCTCCATTCCTCCGGCACGACGGGCAAGCCAAAGGGCGTCGTGCTGCAGCATCGCCGCGTCATTGCAGCTGCGCCGCAGTGCGGAGCAGGCGGACTACTTCCGAGCCGGCGACGAACTGATGGCCTATCTCCCGATGGCCTGGGTCGGCGACTTCGTGTTCACCGTCTCCTCGGGCATCGCGCTGCGATTCACGATCAACATTCCCGAGCGCCAGGAAACCGTTCTTCACAATCTCCGCGAGGTGGCACCGACCGTGTACTTCGCGTCGCCACGAAGTTGGGACGCGATGCTCACGCACGTGCAGGTCGGCATCGCCGAGTCGACCTGGCTGAAGCGGCAGTTGTTCAATTGGCTCATGCCGTTCGCAATCCGCCTGGAGCGAGAACGGCTCGCAGGCCGCAAGCCTGGGCTCCTCTCCCGGATCGGCTACGCCATCGGCGATCTTCTGATGTTCGCGCC